>NZ_JQZV01000014.1 GCF_000769115.1 Porphyromonas canoris
TGGCATCGTCCGACAGGCAACAGCATTCCGGAGTTCGGCATATCGGTGCAGACAGACAACGGGACTCAGCTCTCCAAGAACAAGAAGATAGCCAAAGCATTCTCCATGACTCCGGGCAAGGCGTATCGTGTACGGGCAGAGTGGAAAGATAACCGCCTGACGATCTTGGGCGATGACGTGGAAGAGGATCTTCCTTCCATCACCTTGACGACAGAGAAANGAGTGGAAAGATAACCGCCTGACGATCTTGGGCGATGACGTGGAAGAGGATCTTCCTTCCATCACCTTGACGACAGAGAAAAAGGTAGGCGAGAAGATAGAGCTTGAGATCAATGCCGAGCCGGAAGACCAAGCGGATGTCTGGATAGACCTGAACAACAACAAGGTCAAAGATGCAGGCGAGAGCGTAACCGTATTTGGCTCCGACCAAAAGTACACACTCGCTGCACAGACCGTTACGGTGTATGGAAAGGTAACTGCCTTGGTCTGCTCGTTTCAGTATCTCACTTCCTTGGATGTGATCAAAAACCCCGCTTTGACAGCATTGACTTGTTACGCTAACAGACTTACCTCACTGGATGTGAGCAAGAACACCGCTTTGAAAGAGTTGGAGTGCGACTCTAACTCCNCCGCTTTGACAGCATTGACTTGTTACGCTAACAGACTTACCTCACTGGATGTGAGCAAGAACACCGCTTTGAAAGAGTTGGAGTGCGACTCTAACTCCCTCACCTCCCTGGATGTGAGCAAGAACACAGCTTTGGAACAGTTGTCCTGCTCCTCTAACTCCCTCACCTCGCTGGATGTGAGCAAGAACAAGGCTTTGACAANCCTCCCTGGATGTGAGCAAGAACACAGCTTTGGAACAGTTGTCCTGCTCCTCTAACTCCCTCACCTCGCTGGATGTGAGCAAGAACAAGGCTTTGACAACGTTGTCCTGCACCCATAACTCCCTCACCTCGCTGGATGTGAGCAAGAACACAGCTTTGACAATATTCGCCTGCTATAATAACCCGAATCTAAGCTCCTTGAAAATCTCGAGCAGCATAAATGATGCGTTGTGGGTCAACGACTGCAAGCTGAGCGCGAAGACACTAAACGAGATATTTACCACGCTTCCTGATGTGAAAGGGCAGAGCACCGGAGATAAAGAGCTCTATATCTCAGGCAATCCGGGTACGGCAGCGTGCAACAAGAAGATCGCAACAGACAAAGGCTGGAAATTGGATGTCGAAGATACTCCGCCTGCCGGCAACAGCATGACGATGACGACAGAGAAAAAGGTAGGCGAAAAGATAGAGTTGCGCATGAATGCCGAACCNGGATGTCGAAGATACTCCGCCTGCCGGCAACAGCATGACGATGACGACAGAGAAAAAGGTAGGCGAAAAGATAGAGTTGCGCATGAATGCCGAACCGGCAGACCGTCCGGACATCTGGATAGACCTGAACAACAACAAGGTCAAAGATGCAGGCGAGAGCGTAACCGAATTTGGCATCAATAAAGGGTACACACTCGCTGCACAGACCGTTACGGTGTATGGAAAGGTAAGCTACTTGAACTGCTATGGTCAGAAGATAACCTCCCTGNTACACACTCGCTGCACAGACCGTTACGGTGTATGGAAAGGTAAGCTACTTGAACTGCTATGGTCAGAAGATAACCTCCCTGGATGTGAGCAAGAACACGGCTTTGACAGGATTGGTCTGCTACTCTAACAGTCTCACCTCGCTGGATGTGAGCAAGAACAAGGCTCTGACATCTCTGGACTGCGAGAAGAATAAAAACCTAAGCTCCGTNTTGGTCTGCTACTCTAACAGTCTCACCTCGCTGGATGTGAGCAAGAACAAGGCTCTGACATCTCTGGACTGCGAGAAGAATAAAAACCTAAGCTCCGTGAAGATCAGTAACAGTATAAACAACTATTTGGACTGCAACGACTGCAAGCTGAGCGCGGAGACACTGAACGAGATATTCACCACGCTTCCCGATGTAAAAGAGCAGACCGAAGGGAAGAAAGAGCTATATATCAAAGGTAATCCGGGCACGGCAGCGTGCAACAAGAAGATAGCCGAAGACAAAGGCTGGAGATTGGATGTGGATGATACGCCTCCGTCTGTTCCTAACCAAATGACGATGACGACAACGAGAGCCGTCGGCGAGAAGATAGAGCTTTGGATCTATGCCGAACCGGCAGACCGTCCGAATGTCTGGATAGACCTGAACAACAACAAGGTCAAAGATGCAGGCGAGAGCGTAACCGTATTTGACACCGACCAAAAGTACACACTCGGTGCACAGACCGTTACGGTGTACGGAAAGGTAACCGGGTTGTCCTGCATCGCTAACTTCCTCACCTCTCTGGATGTGAGCAAGAACACGGCTTTGACAGAGTTGGGCTGCTCCTATAACTCCCTCACCTCGCTGAATGTGAGCAAGAACACGGCTTTGAGAGTGTTGCACTGCAAAAATAACTCCCTCACCTCGCTGGATGTGAGCAAGAACACGGCTTTGACAGAGTTGCACTGCTACTCTAACTCCCTCACCTCGCTGGATGTGAGCAAGAACACCGCTTTGAAAGAGTTGTACTGCTCCTCTAACTCCCTCACCTCTCTGGATGTGAGCAAGAACACCGCTTTAACAGAGTTGGACTGCTCCTCTAACTCCCTCACCTCGCTGGATGTGAGCAAGAACAAGGCTTTGACAGTGTTGATTTGCGACTCTAACAAGCTCACCTCGCTGGATGTGAGCAAGAACACTGCTTTGACAATATTCTCCTGCGAAAATAACCTGAATCTTAGCTCCTTGAAGATCTCGAGCAGCATAAATGATAGGTTGTGGGTCAACCGCTGTAAGCTGAGCGCGGAGACACTGAACGAGATATTCCGCACGCTTCCCGATGTGAAAGGGCAGAGCACCGGTTGGAAGGAGATCTATATCGCAGGTAATCCGGGTACGGCAGCGTGCAACAAGAAGATAGCCAAGGACAAAGGCTGGAAATTGGATGTCGAAGATACTCCTCCTCCGCCTGCCGGCAACAGCATGACGATGACGACAACGAAAGCCGTCGGCGAGAAGATAAAGCTTTGGATCTATGCCAACCCGGCAGACCGTCCGAATGTCTGGATAGACCTGAACAACAACAAGGTCAAAGATGCAGGCGAGAGCGTAACCGTATTTGGCTCCTATCAAGAGTACACACTCGGTGCACAGACCGTTACGGTGTATGGAAAGGTAACCGGGTTCGACTGCGAAGAGAACTCTCTCACCTCGCTGGATGTGAGCAAGAACAAGGCTTTGGTACGGATGTTCTGCACCGATAACTCTCTCACCTCGCTGGATGTGAGCAAGAACACCGCTTTGGTAGTGTTGGGCTGCGCCTCTAACTCCCTCACCTCGCTGGATGTGAGCAAGAATATAGCTTTGAAAGTGTTGTCCTGCGGCTCTAACTCCCTCACCTCGCTGGATGTGAGCAAGAACACTGCTTTGACACAATTCTTTTGCTCGAAGAACCCGAATCTAAGCTCCCTGAAGATCTCGAGCAGCATAAATGATGAGTTGTGGATCAACCACTGCAAGCTGAGTGCGGAGACGCTGAACGAGATATTCCGAACACTTCCCGATGTAAAAGGGCTGACCGAAGGCGAGAGAAAGATAGCCGCTATCAAAGGTAATCCGGGCACGGCGGCGTGCAACAAGAAGATAGCCACAGACAAAGGCTGGGAATTGGATGTAGAAGATACTCCTCCGCCTGCCGGCAACAGCATGACGATGACGACAAAGAAAGCCGTCGGCGAGAAGATAATGCTTTGGATCAACGCCGAGCCGGCAGACCGTCCGGACATCTGGATAGACCTGAACAACAACAAGGTCAAAGATGCAGGCGAGAGCGTAACCAAATTTAACTCCTATCAAGAGTACAAGCTCGGCTCTCAGACCATTACGGTGTATGGAAAGGTAACCGTGTTGACCTGCAGCTCTGCCTCTCTCACCTCGCTGGATGTGAGCAAGAACACCGCTTTGAGATCGTTGGGCTGCTACTTTAACAGTCTCACCTCGCTGGATGTGAGCAAGAACACGGCTTTGAAAACGTTGGACTGCGCCTCTAACTCCCTCACCTCGCTGGATGTGAGCAAGAACACTGCCTTGACTTATTTGGAGTGCTCCAAGAACTCCCTCACCTCGCTGGATGTGAGCAAGAACAAGGCTTTGACAGGGTTGTACTGTTACAGGAACTCTCTCACCTCGCTGGATGTGAGCAAGAACACTGCCTTGACTTATTTGGACTGCCACTCTAACCCCCTCACCTCGCTGGATGTGAGCAAGAACACGGCTTTGAAAGAGTTGTCCTGCTCCCATAACAAGTTCACCTCGCTGGATGTGAGCAAGAACACCAAGTTGGAACAGTTGGAGTGCTACTCTAACAGGCTCACCTCGCTGGATGTGAGCAAGAACACCGCTTTGAGACGATTCTCCTGTGAGGGTAACCGGAGTCTAAGCTCCTTGAAGATCTCAAGCAGCATAAATGATAAGTTGTGGGTCCGCTACTGTAAGCTGAGTGCGGAGACACTGAACGAGATATTCCGCACGCTTCCCGATGTAAAAGGGCAGACCGAAGGCGAGAAGAAGATCTGGATAGTAGACAATCCGGGTACGGATGCGTGCAACAAGAAGATAGCCGAAGACAAAGGGTGGACGGTTAATATTGATTATGATTGAGGGGAATTTCCCTCACCCCGAAGTGGCGGGGCGTAAAATATTGTAGACAAATTCGGGCAGTGCCGGTGCGATAAGTGCCGGCACTGCTTTTTTNGGTAAGAAAAAATATTTTCGTAGGTAAGAAAAAATATTTTCGTAGGTAAGAAAATAAATTTCCGTAGGTAAGAAAAAATATTTTCGTAGGTAAGAAAAAATATTTCCGTAGGTAAGAAAATAAATTTTTGTGGCCAAGAAAAAAAATTTTCATGGGCATAGAAAAAAATTTTCATGGGCATAGAAAAAAATTTTCGTGGGCATAGAAAAAAAATTTTTGTGGCCAAGAAAAAAAATTTTCATGCGGACGAAAAAATATCTGCGTGCGCAGAAAAAGTATTTTCTTTAGCATAAGAGTTGTGGCGATCCGGGCATAAAAATATATTTTCATAGGCAGGNGCGTGCGCAGAAAAAGTATTTTCTTTAGCATAAGAGTTGTGGCGATCCGGGCATAAAAATATATTTTCATAGGCAGGAAAATATATTTTTATACGAATGGGAGGTATTTTTTATGCTTGCGGACATATTTTTGTCTGCGTGCGGAAATGAATTTTCATGATGACGGGAAATGAACGATCTCCTCTCTCTCCGAAACTTTTTCCCGTTTTTGGAAAAACTTTTTGGCTTGTTTTTTTGAGTTTTTTGGCTGAGAAGAGGTGCTTTTGGGGGAGAAAAGTTGGTTCGTGTCGGTATTTATGACTAAAGTTTTGGTTCTGTTTTTGAATCTTTGTACCTTTAGGACACCACGATATACGGGAGAAGCCACGCCCGAACATATAACCTGCCGCGGGTGGCGATCCTTGAGACTTTATGCGTTGTAAGTACCGAATGAGAAACTAATAAAAACAAAAAATCAGATGGAACGTATCTCTATTAAATTTTTACTATCGTTTTTTCTGCTGTCTGCCCTTCTGTTGGCAGGCTGTCAAAACGAACGCGAATCACTATTGCCGGGACAGAAAGAGCGGCAGCTTACCTTTACGGCATCCATGCCTCAGGACGGCATTTCAACACGAGTGGCATTGGAAAATGATGCTGTCAAGAACATCCTTTCGGCCCGCTGGGAGTCGGGAGATAAAGTAACGTTCGTCTTCGAGCAAGGAGCACGGCTTACGGAACCGGTGGAGGTGGTCGTAGGCAGCATCGGTCAGGAAGGCAAAAGTGCGAAGCTGGACATCGAAGTGCCCGAGATCATAGACACGGCGGAAGAGTACACCATTCACGCATTCTGCGGAGTGCCGGGAGAGGGAGTGAGTATTCGTAACAAAGAGATTTTTTTGGACATTCTGCCCTTGCGAGGCGATCGTCTGTCGGATATTGCCGTTCCCGTCCTTTCCAAGCTCAAAGTGGAGCCCGAAGATATGGCGGCTTCGGGCGAAATGCTTCTTCCGTTCGCACATCTCGGAAGTGTGGAGTATGTCGATCTTAAGAACAGCTCGGATGCGGAGCTGAAAGTGTTCAACTGTCATCTCTACGGCACCGATCCGGGAGCGGGCGAGTGGCGCTATCTGCCCGGCAACGGGAAGCACTATCTCTACAAACCGATGACTGACGAGGTGGTGTCAGCAGACGGAGACAAGCCGAACCCTTTGGAAGCAGCGGGATCCGGCATCGGCATTGCACCGGGAGCGACTCACACGTTTGCCGTTTGGCATCGCCCTACGGGAAAGAACATTCCGGAGTTCGGCATATCCATGCAGACGGAGCATGGCACCAAACTCTCGGCCAACAAAAAGAGAGCCAAAGCGTTCTCGATGACTGCCGGCAAGGCTTATCGTGTGCAGGCGGAGTGGAAAGAGAACAGCCTGAGAATCCTGGGCGATGGCGTGGAAGAGGATCTGCCTTCGATCTCTTTGACCACGGAGAGGGCAGTTGGCGGGAAGATTTGGCTTTTGGTAGATGCAGATGACGCAGACCGTCCGGATGTCTGGATAGACCTGAACAACAACAATACCAAAGATGCAGGAGAGAGTGTAACCACGTTTGACGAAAAACAAGTATACACGCTCGGCTCTCAGACCATTACCGTGTACGGAAAGATAACTGTTTTTAACTGCTCCGCGGCAGGAATCAAAACGTTAGATCTTAGTAAAAGTCCGGCTTTGAAAGAATTGCTCTGTTTCGAGAATCCTCTCGCTTCGTTGGATGTGAGTAAGAACACGGAACTGGAAAAGCTGGAATGCTGCGATATAGATGAACTTACTGCTTTGGATGTCAGCAAAAACACAAAGCTGACTTATTTGGACTGCTCTGGCTCTTCGATCAGCTCTTTGGACGTGAGTGAAAATATACGGCTGACCAAGCTGGTCTGCCACTCTAATCCTCTCAATTCGTTGGATGTGAGTAAAAACACGGCTTTGTCCGAACTTTTATGTAACAAGATCGGGCTGAAATCTTTAGATGTGAGCAGTAACGCAGACTTGCAAGAGTTGTATTGCAACGGCAACAGCCTCACTTCGTTGGATGTGAGTAAGAACCCAGCATTGATTGTCTTGTCTTGCAGCGAAAATTTCCTCCCTTCTTTAGATGTGAGTGGTAATAAGAAGATGACTTATTTGGATTGCAGGGACAACAAAGAGTTGAGCTCTCTGAAGATTCCCAACAGTATAAATAATGCACTGTTCAGCCTCAATTGTAAGCTGGACGCAGAGACACTGGACGAAATATTCAAAACTCTTCCCGATGTAACAGGGCAAAGCATTGGCGATAAGAAGGTCTTTGTTGCAGGAAATCCCGGAGCGGACGCCTGTCATCCCGAAATAGCCACCCAAAAAGGATGGAAAGTGGATGTCGTGGGGCTTCCTCTTATCAATAGCATGGTGCTGACGACAGAGAAAGCGGTCGGAGAAAAGATCAATCTTAGCATAGATGCAGATGACGCGGACCGCCCGGAAGTCTGGATAGACCTGAACAACAACAAGAAAAAAGATGCGGGTGAGAGCGTAACCAAGTTTGGCAAAAGCCAAGAGTACACGCTTGGAGCCAAGACCATTACCATATATGGAAAGGTAACCACGCTGCGGTGCGAGAAAAATGGCCTCACGGCACTGGATGCGAGTAAGAACATTGCTTTGAAAGACTTGAACTGTAGGGAGAATAAACTCTCCACATTGGATGTAAGTAAGAACCCGGCTCTCGTCCGGCTCTCTTGCTATAAGAATCTTCTCGATGAACTGGATGTGAGCGAGAACGTTGCTTTGAAGTATCTGTATTGCGGTAACAATAAGATCTCCCGTTTAGACTTGAGCAACAATAAGAATCTGACCTATCTGGAGAGCCGTGATAACAAAGAGTTGACACATCTGGAAGTTCCCGGCACCCTAAACTATGGCTTGGTTCTTTCCAATTGTAAGCTGAGTGAAAGCGTATTGGACGAGATCTTCCGGACACTTCCCGATGTGAGAGGACTCACCGACAACCAGAAGATCCTTATTGCAGGCAATCCCGGAGCGGCTGCTTGTCATCCCGATATTGCAACATATAAGGGATGGAAAGTGGATGTCGCGGGGCTTCCTTCTCCTTGGGAGATGGTTCTGACGACAGAGAAACCGGTCGGCGCCAAGATCACACTTCTGTTGGATGCGGATGCGCCGGATCGTCCGGATGTCTGGATAGACCTGAATGATAACGATGTTAAAGACGCAGGCGAGGCAGTAACCACATTTGGCAGTTACCAGGAGTACACTCGCGGTAGCGAGGTCTTCACCATATATGGAAAGGTAACCAAGCTCGACTGCCATAATCAAGAGCTCTTCGGCTTGGATGTGAGCGACAACCCGGCTTTGGCATGGTTGGGCTGCTACAATAATAAGCTCACGGACTTGGATGTGAGCGACAACACGGCATTGAAGGTGTTGTACTGCGACGGCAACCGGATAGAAACATTGGATCTGAGCAAGAACACCCTTTTGGAATACCTGAACTGCTTCGATAACCTCCTCACTACACTGGACATGAGTAAGAATCCGGCATTGAAAGGGCTCCGTTGCAACCACAATGAGCTTTCCGACTTGGATGTGAGCGGCAATCCGGCTTTGGAAAGCTTGAAGTGCGAGAACAATAAGCTCTCCGCCTTGGATGTGAGCAAGAACACGGATTTGATGGTGCTTTACTGCGACAAGAACAAGCTCACCACCCTGGATGTGAGCAAGAACATCTTGTTGAAGGTGTTGAACTGCTTCAAGAATCAGCTCGTCGCGCTGGATGTGAGCAAGAACACGGCTTTGGAACATCTGGACTGCTACGTAAACAACCTCACCTCCCTGGATTTGAGCAACAACAAGAATCTGACCGTCTTCGGCTGCGACAACAACAAGGATCTGAGCTCTTTGAAGATCTCCGGCAGCATAAAGAATATGTTGTATTGCCGCAACTGTAAGCTGAGTGCCGAGACACTGAACGAGATATTCACCATACTTCCCGATGTAACCGGGGTGGCGGGAGGCAAGAAGACCATCTACATCCACGGCAATCCGGGCACGGATGAGTGCGACAAGAAGATAGCCACGGACAAGGGCTGGACGGTATCTCTTGACCCCGTTCCATAATCTCTGCTCCTGAGGAAACAGACAGACGCAGGCAGTGCCGGTACGATGATAAGTGCCGGCGCTGCTTTTTTATGTCGAAACGGAAGAGGAACAGCAGGGTAGAAGAGCAAGCGGAGCGGGACACTTTCTCCGGGGCTGTAAGTGCTTCATAATAAGTGTTTTCGGAGGCGGAAAGAATTCTTTGCGGAAAGCGTCAAAATTTCTTGGCCAAGAAAAATTATTTTCTTGGCCAAGAAAATAATTTTTTGTGGCCAAGAAAAAATATTTTTGTGGCCAAGGAAAAAAATTGCGTGGCCAAGGGGAAAAATTTTTGTGGCCAAGGGGTAAATTTTTTGTGGCCAAGGGGGAAATTTTTTGTGGCCAAGGGGAAAAATTTTTGTGGCCAAGGGGGAAATTTTTTGTGGCTAAGAGGAAAATTTTTTTGTGGCCAAGGGGGAAATTTTTTGTGGCTAAGGGGGAAATTTTTTGTGGCTAAGAGGAAAAATTTTTGTGGGCAAGGGGGGAATTTTTTGTGGCCAAGGGGGAAATATTACGTGGCCAAAGGGGAAATATTTCCTTGCGGAAAGAAATTCGCCCCCTTACGAAAGGAGTTGCAGATAACCCTTAGGAGAGATGAAAATAAGGAGAGAAAAAGCTGAGGATGGAGGAGGAGAAGATGGACTTTAATCCGGCTTAATTCCCAATGGATAGCTGCTCCAAGATTTCCCGGTATCTATCGGAAGATATACGGGGAGTGGAGGGGATTGTCGGGGCGTCGATCCATCTTTTTTCTATCTCGAAGTAATCCGGTGCTTCGGTTCGGATGCCTTGCAGTTTGCCATACAGACCATTCTTCTCCCCAAAGTTGCTGACATTGCACCAGAGAAACGGAGTGTCTTCGTAGCCCTTTCTTTTCTCCCAATTGTCGGTGTTTTCCCCGAACAGCTCGACCACAAGCGCATGCCGTTTGTCAAGACCCTGCAAGAGCTTTGTGCCGGGATTCTCTCCCCACCCTTGCAGCACCCAACAGCTCTGCGGAAAGGCTTGCATCATCTCCTTTTGGATGGCGGACGAAGCAAGGGCAACATCTACTCCGGAGCTATTCCCTCCCTCATGGAATGGATCTCCTCCAAAGTGTCTGAGATCATCACCATACAGCCGCTTCATCTCCTGGTAATAGATCTGCGCCACTCTTTTGAAGTTCGGATCCGTGGGAAGTAAAAAGTCGGGGCGTTGAAATCCTCCTGCCCATCTGCCTTGAGGGATGATGCCGGCAGAGAGTTTATCCTTGAGCGTCGTAGGCACCATGCCATAGAAGCCTTGCATGACCGGCTCGATACCCAACTCTCTCATCCGTTCGAGAATCTTCTGTTGCAACTCCTTCTGCTGCTCTATCAGAGTATCGCTTACGGGACCTCCCCAGCCCTCCAAGTTGCCCATCAGCCACCAGACACCAAACACAGGATGCGCAATGAAGTCTTTAATCTCCTCCTTATAGAGAATAAAGTTTATTTTTGCGAAGAAGATAAAAACGAAAGACTTATGAACAAGAAATATCTCGTTGGTTCGCTTTTTCTAAGCTTTCCCTTAGCGATGTGGGGACAGAGCAAAGATCGTCCCAATGTGCTGATCATATATGCCGATGACCTTGGCTACGGAGACCTGGGCTGTTATGGAGCTAAAGGCGTGGAGACGCCCAATATCGACAAGCTGGCAGAGGAAGGAGTCCGGTTCACCAACGCCTATGCCATGGCTGCGACGAGTACGCCGAGCCGATATGGTATGCTCACGGGAGAGTATGCGTGGCGGAAGCCCGGGACGGATGTTGCGGCGGGTGATGCAGGAATGATCATCAAGCCGGAGCAGTTTACCCTCTCCGATCTTTTCAAGCAGGCGGGCTATGCCACGGCAGCCATCGGGAAGTGGCACCTTGGTCTTGGGCCGGAGACAGGCAAGCAGGACTGGAACAAGCCTCTTACGATGGGACTGAAAGACTTGGGATTCGACTACCACTACATCATGGCTGCCACTGCAGACCGCACTCCTTGCGTCTTCATCGAACAAGATACCGTTGCCAACTACGATCCGTCTGCTCCCATCGAAGTGAGCTACCTGCGACCATTCGCGGGAGAACCTCTGGGACGGACACATCCGGAGCTCCTTCAGCTGCGCTCTTCTCACGGGCACGACATGGCGATCGTGAACGGCATTGGCCGCATCGGTTACAGTCGGGGAGGAGGTCGTGCGTTGTGGAAAGATGAGAACATCGCGGACAGCATCACTGCGAAAGCCGTGCAGTTCATCCGCGAACACAAGGACCAACCCTTCTTCATGTACTATGCCACGAACGATGTCCACGTCCCCCGCTTTCCACATCCTCGCTTCCGGGGAAAGAGCAGCATGGGACTGAGGGGAGACGCCATCGTACAGTTCGACTGGGCTGTGGGCGAACTCCTTCGCACCCTTGACGAGCTCGGCATCAGAGACAACACCATCATCCTCATCTCCAGCGACAATGGGGCTGTCGTCGATGACGGCTACGAGGACAGAGCCGAAGAACTTCTTGGAGAACACCGCCCGTCGGGAGGTCTGCGCGGATTCAAGTACAGTGCATTCGAGGGCGGCACTCGCGTCCCGGCGATTCTCTCCTGGCGCAGAGGGCAGCAGGGCAAAGGCACCTCCGACCGTGTCGTGAGTCAGGCGGACTGGCTGGCGAGCTTTGCCCACCTCCTCGACATCACGCTCTCGTCCGGTGCCGCTTCCGATAGTCGCCCGGCGCTCTCCGCATGGCTTGGTCGGCACGATGCTCCGCACCGCTCTCATGTGATCGGGCAGGCTGCCAACAAGACCCTATCCGTCCGCACACCGGAGTGGAAATACATAGAGCTGTCCAACGGAGCACCCATGATCACGTGGGGACCGAAGATCGAGACCGGTTACCTCCCCCGTCCGCAGCTCTATCACCTCCCATCCGATCCGGAAGAACGACACAACGTTGCCGACAAGCACCCCGACATCGTCCGTCGGATGCAAGCAATCCTTCAGAAAGAACGCAATCCCTAAAGCCTCCGGCTGTTTGGAAAAAAGGAGAAGAGGCTCACCGATCATGGCGAGTCTCTTCCCCTTTTTTTGTTTAGAAGTAAATGAAAAATTAACTTCCGGAATTAGACATATTGCTTATTGATGGGGCAATTTTACCCCTAAATATCAAGCAGAGGATCGTATTGAAAATTCGGACATCGGAGTAGAAATGTACTACTTCTCCAAAGGTTCTGATGCTGTTATTTGATCTGTCCAAAAAGGTTTGTTGAGATAATGGATATTAGAAGACTGCCAAACCCATCCGAAAAGGACTATCTGCGTCTCGACAGATACAAGCAGAGGTACGTATATCTTAGACAAAGAGAGCCGTGATCTTATTTTTGTGCATAAAAAGGGAGTATATCGCATGAGTCGTGAATTGTCAAAATGATACTTACGACACCTAAAAGCCGAACTCAAAAATACTTGGGACAAAATTATCTTCCTTGCATGGAACAAATGAACTAACCTTCCGTTTTGCAATTAGCTATTTAAGCGCAAGATCTGCACCTAAAGATAATCATCTACCTTGCTTGATGTGGATAGTGATAGGAATTACAGCTGAAAAATGAGCGATGCCAGAGAGATCATGATCATACACATGGTGTTTTGTTCTTTGGAAGGTTTTGCCTCCGTATTCGTATTGCTGGGCTGTGAGCCGTGGCGAGCAAGGAAGAGCAATTCCTCGCCTGTCATCTGCCATACGGGCTTGTCCAAAAGTTCTTCTAAAATCATACTTCATTGCAGTTAAGTTGTGAATACTTTTGCCCTTGCGCATCGGGATATCAGTCAGCTCTGACACTGCAAAAGTATGGGCTAATTTACTGTTTGTGAAAGGGTAAGTGATTCTCGGTAAATGCAAGGAAAAAGTGGAAAGTCAAAATCTCTCATAGCCTCACCCACAACACTCATTTTCACACGAAAAGAGGCTCGCAGAGTATCACTACCCCGAGCCTCTCGCTCTATATCGCCCCCCCTAGCCCTACTTTGGTTTTTTCAGTGTTAAATAGGGAAATCCCCTCGCTCCTCTGCTCGGTTATTCATATCCTTGTAAAATAAGTTTTGTTATTCAAATAAAGTATATGGCAAACAAAAACCTCAAAGAGGCTAAAGCTGCTAAGAATGATGAATTCTATACGCAGTATCACGATATAGAGGCTGAAATGAATGCCTACATAGAATATAGTGCGGAAGTATTCCGAGGCAGGACGGTATTGCTCCCCTGTGATGATCCCGAATGGAGCAACTTCACACGTTTCTTCGTGGCTAAGTTTGACGAATTGGGACTAAAGAAACTGATTAGTACGAGCTTAGCACAAGAGAGCAAGAACTATAAATCTGATTGGCAACCCTCCCTATTCGAGACAGAAGATCCTCGATACAATGCGGAGAAGTCGGCTATTTGTGGGAAAATTTTCACCCTCACTCATGACACTAATCATAACGGTAAGATTGATATAGATGACTTGGAATGGGAGTATCTCGAGGGTACAGGGGATTTCCGTAGTACAGAAGTAACAGCTCTGCGAGATGAAGCCGACATCATTGTGACGAATCCACCATTTTCGTTCTTTCGTGAGTTCTTAGCTTGGATTATGGAGGGAGGTAAACAGTTTGCTGTCATTGGTAATATGAATGCGATTACCTACAAGGAAGTATTCCCTCTAATTAAAGAGAATAAAATCTGGCTGGGGGCGACAGGGAATGGGAAAGATATGGTATTTGGAGTTCCTAAAGGTGCTAAAGTTGATGAAAAGGATAAGCAAAAGGCAGCTCGCTTAGGATATATTGGAGACTATACAAGATTAGGTAATTCTTGTTGGTATGCCAACCTTGAGCATGGTCGTCGTCACCAACCTTTGGCTCTTATGACAATAGAGGATAATCTGCGATACAACAAGAAAATGAAGAATAAGGAGGCTTACGATCGATACGACAACTATGATGCTATTGAGGTGCCTTTTACCGATACAATCCCTTCGGATTATGAAGGCGTTATGGGTGTTCCAATATCTTTTCTTGATAAGTACTGCCCGGAGCAATTTGAAATCTTAGGTATAGACCGATATATAGAGGACAATCCTATTCCAGGTAAACGATTTAGTATCAATAATAAAGAAGTCTATGCGCGAATACTCATTAAGTTCTTGCTCTAATAAAAATACGTTTGTATACTCTCTGAGCTTGAATAAGAGGCTGTGTTATACCGCTATTGCTATACCAAAGTCCGTTAGAAAGCCCTTTACCTTCGCTTTCACTACACCCTAAGATTTCAACTAAGTAGCATAAATGCAAATACAATAAATGAAAACAGAACTACATACCGAATGGACTGTAGCCGACATTTGCAAAGGCTTTGTTTACAATGAACTTGAGGGCAAAGGTCTTTTCGGCTTAGACGGCAAGCTTACGATACAGCCAGAGTATCAACGGCACTACATCTACAACGATGGCAAAAAAGATGTTGCAGTCATTAAGTCTATTCTAAGTAGCTACCCCTTGGGTTTGATTTACTTCAATCTTACGCCCGAGGGTCAGTATGAGGTGTTAGACGGACAGCAACGGATTACCTCTATCGGGCGTTTTGTTACGGGGAAGTTTGCTATTCAGGATTCCAATGGTAATGTTCAATACCTCTCTGGCTTACCTGCGGAGCAGCAACAGCTCATATTAAACTCAAAGCTTTTGGTGTATGTCTGTCAGGGTGAAGAACGAGAGGTTAAAGAATGGTTCAGAACCATCAATATCACAGGTGTACCGCTCAACGAACAGGAGCTACTCAATGCTATCTACTCAGGGGCATTTGTCAACGCAGCGAAACGAGTTTTTAGCAACTCGCAGAATGCTGAGGTACACAAGTGGAGCCACTATACAAGGGCAATGTCAAGCGACAAGATTATCTCAGGATAGCCCTCGAATGGGTGAGCACAAGCCTGCATAAAACTATCGATGCTTATATGAGTATGCACCGGCACGATGTAGAGATTACAGAGTTGGAGCATTACTTCCGCTCAGTAATCGATTGGGTTGCTACTACCTTCACGATGACAGACAAAGAGATGTGTGAGATAGAGTGGGGACGCCTCTACGAAACATACCACACGAAGCCCTATAGTATAGACCATATCACTGCACGCGTCATCGCACTCCGCCAAGACGAATCTATTAGATGTCCTCGCAATATCTATGAATATGTACTGGGCAGAGAGCAGCATACCCATTTCTTGGATGTACGCATCTTTGACGAAAAGGACAAGAAAGTGGCCTATAAGCGACAGACGGAACGAGCTGAGAAAGAGGAAAAATCGAATTGTCCTCTGTGTGCCATTGGGGGGAATGCCAATAAAACACGTATTTACAAACTCACAGAGATGGATGCCGACCATGTGAGAGCATGGAGCAAAGGCGGCAGCACAACTCTTGCCAATTGCGAAATGCTCTGCAGGACGCACAACAGATCCAAAGGAAATAAATAAACAGTTTCTCATCTCGTACATATCTGGTAGATTATATAAACCTATCAACAATAAAAAATGTACAAGATGAAAACAACATTTGCAAGAGTGGCACAACTATGGAGTCAGGCGAAGCAGCCCATCGTGAAGTATTCTACTATGTGCGCCTATCGCCTTACCCTTCGTTCGCATTTGTTGCCCCGATTTGGGGCTATGACTCAGATTGCAGAGGCCGATGTCCAAGATTTTATTATTGATAAGATAAATAAAGGCCTCTCCAAGAAAACCGTTCGAGATATCATTGCCGTACTTAGGGCTATTATTAAGTATGGAGCAAGACAGAAACTATTTGAGTCGGAGAATTGGCAACTAAGCTACCCAACAATAGAGAAAGGTAGTAAGTTGCCTGTGATGTCAGTTAAGCATCAACGCAGGCTTATGACTTATCTCATTGAGCAGCCAGACTCCAAGAATATAGGGATACTGCTCTCGATTTGTACGGGTATGCGTATCGGGGAGGTGCGCGCATTAGAGTGGTCTTGTGTAGATTTGTCTCATCGAATCCTCCGTATACGGCAAACAGTGGCACGCGTATACGATTGCGAAAAAGGGGCTATCGAGCAAGTTTTTACACTCCGAAAACAAAGCATTCGTTTCGAGAGATCCCTATGAGCAGACATCTGTTTGAGGCTTTGTGTATCGTGAAGAAATCATCCGTTTCGCCCTTTGTTGTTGGTTCGTCTATCAAAGCAATAGACCCTCGCACCTATCGAGATTATTTTGCCCGAGTACTCAAGCACCTACAGATTCCACCGATTGTTTTTCATGGGCTCAGACATACATTTGCAACACGCTGCATAGAAAGTCTGTGCAACTATAAAACTGTCAGTACTATTCTCGGACACTCCAATGTATCAACGACACTTAATCTGTATGTACACCCCAACCTGCAACAAAAGAAATATTGCATTGAGAAGATGAGTCGGTTCCTTGAGCTGAAATAACAAATGATCTCAGCATAAGGAATGACAACTTACCAGTATTTCTTGTAAGTTGCTTTTACAGGTGCATATCGCATAACACTAAACAAAATCTCTACCCAAGATTTACAGTCTTGGGTGGAGATTTTTTACCTCTAAGTTTTTGGATGTGAAAAAGGGTGTAAACCGCATACTCTTGCTGATTTACACCCTTATTGCGGAGAGAGAGGTTTGTGAACAAACACCTCTCAAATCGTTGTATATCAATTATCTACCAAGACATTATAGCATTTTTGTAGCAGTTATTTGACTGCTGGTTGACTAGCGCTCTGACAACCTAATGACCTTTTTTGAGCATCATTTTTCTGGGTGCGAAGTTATAGAAAAACGTACACACTTCCAAATCGTTGTTCCTTAAACAGTTAGATTTTTTATTGCTACATTGCCCAGTGCACGGTGCAAGTCCCTCTATATAAGGGGACTTGCACCGTGCACTGGAGTTCTTGGCAAAACCTCATATTTCTGATTTTAATCCTGATAAAACTATAACTTTATCCTTGGTGAAGGTCTTTTATGTATTCTGTTTACATCAAACCCAAGGAGAAAGGATTAGAACAGAGTTGCAGATAACCACTTTACAATCCAATCAACACACAATATAATACGGTATTTTGGATATGCCCCGGTGCATACGCTACTAATATCAATTTGCATCTGATGCAAGACGATTTGCATTGGGTGCAAGAACTTGTATGTAGCGAGTTGTTCTTGCCAAGATGTCAGAATAACTTTAAGGATATGAAAAAGTTAGTAGATTTTCTTCGAGAAGCAAGACTAGAAAAGAACTACAAACAGGACTATGTAGCTGGAAAGTTGGGTGTTACAGGTAGTACTATTTCTCGTTGGGAGAGTGGTGAAACAGAGTTAACACTACAGCAAGTATCAGACTATGCTCAAGTTTTGAACATTAAGATCAAAGACCTGTTTGCATTCCTTGCAAATGAAGGGAACAAAGCCCCCATTGCAGAAGTTCATCTCATAGTTTTCACGAATGAATCCTATGAAGCTATTATGCGAGCTATAAGCGAACTGAGAACGGATGTCTCTATTACAAGTAAAGTAAACATTTGAACAAATGGATCTGATTGCCATAGAAAGTCAAGCCTTTCAGGACTTGGTAGATAAACTCAATAGAATTGAGCAGTATGTTGAAAGAACAAGTCATTTATTACAAGATATTGATGATGAGTTGGAGATGTCAACCAAGGATCTTGTCGAAACATTAATGATTTCCGAGTCGACCTTATATCGGTGGCGCAAGAAGCAACTCATACGCTACCGATATACTGAGAGCGGAGATGTTAGATATTTTTTTAAGTCTATTCTTATTGCTGTAAAGAGTAATCGATTACGTGTCTCGGGGATGCGTAATGAAGACCTGATAGGGCGTCTAAATCGCTTCAAAGACAATCTTATTAGAAACTCATGCTTAAACCGTAAGAATGACGATTGATAAAAACGAGATTCTCGCCCTAACACAGGGAGGTCTAAATGTGTTTGCTCATTATCTGGGCTTCGAGATAAATCTGCATCGTAACTTTCGTAGCCCTTTTTATGAGGATAAGCGAGCCTCCTGTCATATTTACTATGATAAAAAGAGTTACTCCTACAAGTTTTACGACCATGGAGATCCAACTTATTCGGGGGATTGTTTCTGGTTTGTTGCAACTTTACTGGGATTGAACCTTAAAAGCGATTTCCCAGGAGTGATTGATACCATCATACAAGGACTAGGGTTGCATTCCCTGTACAATGGTAAGCTTAGTAATACTTTTTCTGCTCATGGAAAGATGACACCAGAACCTCAAAACGGTAAAAAAGTTTCCCTTTTGAACACACGCCCTTATGACTTTGAGATACAAGTTTTCGATGATACCTTGCTAAACTTTTGGGCACATTATGGTATCTATGAAGATACGCTTCAACGTTTTCGGGTCAGAAGCCTCAAGCGTTATGAAAGTGTCTCGTCCGAAGGGAAAAGATTTGAACTTCATAGTTTTCCGACAGAGCCGATATTTGCCTATATCGGGAATGGCTATGTGAAAATCTATCGACCTCATAGTCCAAAAATCAGATTTTTGTATGGAGGACGAATGCCAAACATTTATTGTTTTGGTATGGAACAACTCCCATGAAAAGGAGATATGCTCTTTATCACGGGAGGGGAGAAGGATGTACTTGCATTGTCTGCCCATGGATTTCATGCCATCTGTTTTAACAGTGAGACGGCTCAAATTCCCGAAAATGTGATAGAGGGTTTGAGCCTGAGATTTCGTCATATCATACTGTTATATGATGACGATGAGACGGGGAATCGTGAAGCAGACCGTCAAGTAGAACAACTATCCAAATATAAAGTACTTCAACTCCGTCTTCCGCTTAGTGGAACAAAAACAGAGAAAGATATATCTGACTACTTTGCTTTGGGGAACGGACGTGATGAGTTTCGAGGGCTACTATCCAAAATGTTTTTGGATGTATATAGCCAAACAATAATGATGCTACGTTCCTGTGAAATAGATTATGAGAACCCTCCAGACGTTTCTAAATCTGTAGTTTCTGTTAATGGAGTACCTCTTGGATCTCAAGACAATCTTTTTTGTATTACAGGAGGAGAGGGCACTGGTAAAAGTAATTATATCTCAGCAATTCTATCGGGAACACTTGGGGTAGAACGTTTAGAAACTGAAAAAAAACTCGGGGCTGGAGGTTACTCCCAATCCTAAGAGATTAGCTGTGTTACATTATGACACAGAGCAATCAGAAGCTCAACTGCATAAGAATTTAGGCAAGACCCTACGTCGAGCCTCTTTAGCTACTGTCCCCGAATTTTATCATTCATTGTATCTAGCCTCGCTCTCTCGTAAAGACCGTCTTAAATTAATCCGTGAGAGTATGGATCCATTCCATCATAAACATGCAGGGATTTATCTTGTCGTAATTGATGGAATTGCCGATCTGATACGCTCAGCCAATGATGAAAGCGAAAGTATTGCTATTATCGATGAACTCTACGGTTTAGCGGGGATTTATAACACCTGCATTATCTGTGTACTTCACTTTGTACCTAATGGGATTAAGCTTCGTGTACATATCGGTTCAGAATTGCAACGTAAAGCAGCCGGAATTCTGTCTATCGAGAGGAACGAAAATCCCGAATATTCAGTAGTAAAGGCGTTAAGAGTACGAGATAGAAGCCCATTGGATGTGCCAATGATGCTTTTGGGCTGGAGTAAAGAGTTGAATATGCACGTTTATCGAGGAGAGAAATCCAGGGAAGATAAGGATAAACGCAAGACCGAAGAGTTGGTAGCGGTTATCCGAGAAGCCTTCGGGCTAAACACTAGGCTCTCGTATCAAGAACTCTGTGAGGTGTTGATGCGGGAAATGGAGATCAAAGACCGCACGGCTAAGAAGTACATCGCCTATATGCGTGAGCAGGGTGTCTTGACACAGGACACTAACTTACTACCTTTGCATAGTAACAAAAGTGTAGTAAAATATGATCGCATCATTTACAGTTCGAAACTACCTCTCCTTCCGGCAGCCTGTAACATTTAGTTTTGAGCCTACGAGCGACAGTTTTATGTCGGATGAATATCTGATTGAAATTAAGGAGGGGGTACGCCTACTCAAAATCGGGATTATATATGGGGCAAATGCTTCTGGTAAAACAAATTTAATCTCAGCATTGGATACCTTGAGGGCCATAATGTGCCTACCCATAGAGGATAAAACTAAGGATGTTGGGGTTGTTCCCTTCTTGCTGGACGAGGAATCCCGACAGGGGAAAACAGAGTTTGAGTTATCCTTTTATATAAATAAGGAGAAATACCTGTTACAACTGACGGCTGATAGTAAGCGAATCTACCAAGAGAAGTTATTTTTCTATCCATCAAGTCGGGCTGCTGTTTTATACGAAAGGAATTACAATCCAGAGTTGGATTTAGTAGAAATCAATTGGGGTAGCTATCTAAAACTCAGCAAAAAAAGCTATATGGCAATTGAGGGTAACACCATCGCCAATATGTCTGTTATAGCAGCTTGGAGTAAGAGTAATGTAGAAACTTCACGTCTGAATGATGTATATCTTTTCTTCTCTGAACAAATGTTTTTACCTGTAACAGCTACATTATCATTAGCCGCATATGTAAGAGAAACTCTTAGGAATGATGTCAAAGGGACTGTGAAAGATTTTGCTAAGAAGTTTCTTCAGACCTCAGATTTTAATATCTCTGATATTGATATAGAAGATGAGGAAGTGCAACTTAATGAAGAGGTACGCACGCTTTTGTCCTCACTACCTGTTCCGGAGAATGCTAAGTTTGACTGGCTAAAAGATGGAATCATTCGCAAAGAGCAATTTGTCTTTACACATCAAACTTCCCAAGGTAAATATCGACTACCAGAAACTATGGAGTCTGCAGGAACCTTTCAGATATTAATGCTTTCAGTTCTTCTATATAAGGTACTCCACCAAGCTAGCATTATCATCATTGATGAGATAGAGGCTAGTTTGCATTATGAACTCTTGTCTTATTTTGTTAGGACATTCATTGCTAGCTGTGAGATGCCATCTCAGTTACTCTTTACTACTCATGATCTCAATCTTCTCAATGAGGAATTCGTTCGAAGAGATACGATTTGGTTTGCAGAAAAGGGTGCTGATGGGGGAAGTATGCTTACTCGCTTATCGGCATACGGTTTGCACAAGACGGCATCACCTTACAATGCTTATAGACAAAACAAGTTAGCATCATTACCTTTTCTAGGTTCTCATTATATCGACATAAATGGTGACTAAGCTATGGAAAAGAAAAGTGTTGCAATTATAGGAGAGGGAGAAACAGAATGGTTCTACTTGGAGTCGCTTCGTATAGCAAAGCGTTACCCATTTCAAATGAAGCCAACTTTCCCTAAGCATTTAACTTCCTTATTAGAGGAACGTAATCGCCATCACCTGCTACTAAAACTAATACACTGAATCTCTTGTAGAATGCTTGTTCAAAAGCCTCAAGTGCAAGCCATACATCAATACCCTTTTCCTGCTTCCCTCCTCCTTGCTTACTTTTAAGAGGTAAATAGTGTGTTGTAACACCCTCTGAACTGAGAATATCGTCAAACAATCTATCATAATACAGGGTTTGTCCTTTCTCTTTAGCCTCAAAAGCGGTTAATCGTCCACGAAAATAATGAGCATCTACAATTTGACACAATCTCTCATCTACTCCTTCTTCCTTAGAAACCTGCTTTCTTATAAAATGATGTAATCCCTCTATACTCAATCTACTTTTTCTTTCATGAGAAAAAGAATAGTAATTGCTTACATGTAGGAAGTAATTCCCATCGTAGAAGACCCCAATTCGAGTAAGGCTATTATCTTTTGCCATAGATTTTAGATATTTTCTGATTGTATTGAAATTTGTTCTCCGCAAAGTTATCGAATAATTTCATATAAAAAGTTCCGAAATAACACTTTTTTTCATTGCTCATAAAGCACTAACTTTGAGGGAGTCAAGACCAAATATATAGTCTATCTGAATGCAAGGTATACGCCTTATCAGAAAAAGGTATACATTTTTTGATTAAAACGTATACGTTTCAAGCGTAAAACGTATACGTCTTGTGCATAAAAGGTATACGTTTTGAGGCAGGGAGATTTAGGCTTCTCTATAAGAGGGGGTTCGGCTGACGAAAACACATCACATCTCGTCCTTGTATTAGGTCTCCGACAGGGATAGAGACAACAATCTGGAGACGCTTTAATAGATTATGAGTAAGAAAAACAAACCTTTAGGTTACACCTTAGGAGAACGCAAGGTGGGAGTTGGAACCCTCAAAGGCCAAATGGTTATTCAGGCTACCCCATCGGGTAGACATCGTGTGAGCTTTGAACGCTTTTGCGAACTGGTTGCCAAAGACACAACGCTCAATTACATGGAAGTGCAGAGCGTTCTGAATCTTGCTGCCGATATGGCGCGCGACATTGTGGCTAATGGAGATATCGTGGACTTTGGACGCTTGGGCACGCTTTCTCCCTCGTTCAAGAGCAAGGTTGTCCCCGTTGGCACGGAGTTTAATGCCAACATTCACATTACCGAACCTCGAGTGAATTTGCGTCCGAACTCAACCTACTTCCGTCTTCGTCCCGAAGAGGTTAGCTACGAACGCATGATTGCCAAGCCCAAGACGAAGAAGAAAGATTCGCCATCGGGTGGTGGATCTTCGCCCGCTCCCATCGACGACGATGACCACGCAGGGATCTAAAGCCCCTTTAATCACATAGTAGCCACCCGAGCGAACATTTCTCCCAATAGAAACTCGCTCGGGCGGTTTCTTTTTACCCTCTTCAAGAGAACTCTTTCAAGGAATGAGCAGGGCGATTCCTGACGGGAGAGTCGTACTACCTTATGGCTTGGAAGTTACCTTCGACAAAACGGTGCACCTTATCTTTCCATCGGCCATTCGATATGTGGACTTGGGAAGCAATAACCTGATTGCAGGCAAGGCGGAGGATGCCGAGAATGTGCTACGTGTCAAGGCTGCCGTTCGAGACTTCGAGACAGAGACCAATATGAGTGTCATCTGTGAGGATGGTTCTTTTTACTCATACAACGTAAAATATGCCGAAGAGCCCGAGAAGCTCAACGTAGAGATGAAAGACTTCCTCTCTTCGACAGACCGACGCCTGCCCTCTAATCGCGCAGACATCTATTTCAAAGAGTTGGGCAACGAATCTCCCATACTCGTAAAACTGATGATGGAGAGTATCTACAAGAGTAACAAGCGTACCATTAAGCATATCGGGGTACGACAGTTCGGAATGAGGTTTCGGCTTCGGGGACTCTATGCGCACAATGGGCTGCTCTATTTTCACACACGCATAGACAATGATACCAATATGCCCTACTCAGTGGATTTCATCACCTTTAAGGTCGTAGACAAGAAGGTCGCCAAGCGTACTGCTATTCAAGAGCAGGTTCTGCAACCCTTGCGTGCCTATCATCAGATAATGTGGGTGAAAGGACAGAGTAGCGACCGAAGCATCTTTGCCTTAGAACAGTTTGCGCTATCGGAAGATAAACAACTCGAAGTTACGCTCTATGAGAGAAATGGAGGGCGCACACTCTCTTTCTATGTGCAGAATGAGGATCTTCTGTTAGCTCGACGTATCGATAACCTTAAACTGAAGTGGTGATGAAAAGAATACTGTTTTTACTACTCATAGCAGGAGCTATGATATTTCCTTCATACGCTCAGCGTCTCATCCCTAAACAGCAAGGAGTGGAAATAGTGGGGAGTATTCTCCTTATTCGAGGAGAGAAACTCTTTCAACCTGAGAGGTTCGGATTGTGAGTCGCCTTCACTCGCTATCTCAAGCAAGCGAACTATCTATTCCTTTCAACCGAATATGAACAGCAGGCACTGCCTTACCGAACCTACGATGTCTTGATGCAGGATGCCCTACTGCAAGTAGGATATATGCATCCCATGCTCTCCGATAGGGAGAAAAATATCTTTACCTATTGCGGTATATCGGCTTTGGGTGGCTATGAAGAGCTGAATAAGGGCAAAGAGCTATTACCCGATGGGGCAACGCTTCTCGACCGCTCTCGCTTTGTTTATGGCGGTGCGGTGCATAGTTCGGTGGAGTGTTTCCTCTCGGATAGGCTGCTCCTCGTCCTCAAGGCTCAGGGACGACTGCTCCTCGGCTCGGATGTACATCGTTTTCGTCCTGCACTCTCGGCAGGCATTAAGTTTAATCTTTAAGCAACAAGAAAAGAATGAAGAGGAAAATCTTTAATACACTGTGGGTCTTGGGGGTACTCACTTTTGCGGGGTTTTGTCTACCTGCTTGTCATCGGGAGCTGGATGTGCAGCAGTCTTACGACTTCGCTTTGCAAACGATGCCCGTTCAAAAGGACATCAAGAAAGGCGAAACAGTCGAAATCCGTTGCTCTCTCAGACGAGGGGGCAACTTTGCCGACACAAAATACACCCTCCGCTACTTCCAACCCGAGGGCAAGGGTATCCTAAAAATGGACGATGGCTTAGTCTTTAAGCCGAACGACCGCTATCCCTTGACGAAAGAGGAATTTCGCTTGTACTACACTTCGCAGTCGGCAGACCGCCAGACGATAGATGTGTATATCGAAGACAACCTCGGCAAAGTACAACAATTGACTTTCAGTTTTAATCACAAAAAGGAGGAGGAAAATCCTAATCAAGTAGCTATCCGAAAAACTGGCTACAGCCGTAAATATTAAGAGCCTACTCTTCAAGAAAATGGGAAAAACACGTCTATAGTTTTGCAAAATACCCCTTGGAAGTTTTATCAGCTCTCAAGGAGCATTATGCAGTCCTATTTATTTGCGCTTTCGTGCTGAATTACTATTTATCCTCGACCTTCAATATATAGCGAGTAAGTTATTGTAGATTTATTCATCTTCCGTATTTCTATACTATCTGTTTTATCATTATATATATTCTTGAATGATATTTTAATAGGAACTAAAACTCTTGGACTTGTTATAGACCATAGTTCATTCCCATCGAGACTCTCAACATTATCTGGATTGTAGACATCATATATACAAAATAAAGGGATAACAAGACCTCTTCCGATAGGTATATCTCCATATCTAATAGTATGTTTTTGTTTAGAAAATGTTTTACCAGAGATGTCTTTCTTGATTTTATCTAATGAAATAACATCCTCAGCGGTAGTTGTAAAGTAATGAAGTCCTGAAGAAGATTGAAGATAGTCATACTCTATCGTTACATCTTTGGCAATACTTCCTCCAATTTGCTTTATAGCTAATGCAACAATACTTTCTCTATTTATTGGTATACTATCAACATCAAATCCAATCTCTTCTAAATTGTTTATATCATTCTCTACAAATAAATAATTGCGTAATGCTTCAGTTGATAAAGAGTCTGTTGTTTTTTTGTATGTTTTAAACTCTTCAAAAGCCGATAAGTCTATGTCAAAATATTGTATTTCAAACATGGGAAATTCTTTTGCAATAGCAATACTTGATTTTGTTGCATCATAATTGAGCAGCCTTATTTCTTTTCTGATTTTAGCTAAGTTATAAATCCCCACAGTTATATTGAAGATTAACAAGAAGATGTTAATGACACTTATCATTATACCAATCTTTCTTCTTTTCTTTCTTTTCGTATTATTGCGAGTCATATATGTTCTCTTTATAAACTATCTTATCTCCCAAAAGTAGCAAAAATGCACTTATTTATCAATTGTAAGAAGTGGTTCCCCTTATGTGTCTTCCTCCGGAAGGTGTAACACAGATAGAAAGAATATCCCCAGCGGGGCTAGCCTCTCTGGGGATGGACGCCAAAGATTATATTTGCGTTGAATTATGAAAAAATACAACCATTTGAGCTAGAGCAACCGCATCACATCTTTAGTATTTTTTTGAGGTAGTCTATATTCTGAGCAGCCTTGAATAACCTCTTCCGTAAGGATAGCTTGTCTTTATCCCAGATTTATCATCAGAGATTAGCCTCTGAAGTCGAGTCGTGACTTATAAATTTTTAAGAGGAAATAGTTATGCCTGAAATGAGCATATATTTGACATCACCCAATTGGTTAGATAAAATTAGAGTTCTGACATGGTTTTTATAAGGGTGTAATCATCATATATTGAGAAGATTACATAAGAATATTTCTAATGGCCGTCATTAGAAAAGCAAAACCTGATGACAAATTTGGGTTAAACTCTTGGTATCCACTAGGCTACACGGCTCTGTATCTGCTTGATGTTTCGGTGTACAAGGTCAATGATGCGGTCGTGGTATTCGGTGTTCTTGTTCTGCAAGCCACGGCACTGAATGACCTTCATTGTTTCAAGCGATACCTCAATGGTTTCTATTCGCTTGCCCTCAATGCGAGCCGATAGGATAAGGCTCTGCTCCTTGAGGTAGTACTCGTTGGTAAACACACAATGGTGTAAGGCTTTGCCTTCCTCCATATACTCTGCTACACTCTCCAAAACTCGCACCTCAATCGTGCCGTCTGTAAAGGCGATGCCAAAGAATGGGGCTTTGAGGGCTTGAAAACGCTCCTCGTTTTCTATGGCTTTCTGTCGCCTTTGGGCTTCGGCTTCCTTATTTCGCTGTGCCTGCAACTTCCGCTGTGCTGTGTCGTGGGCTTCTTGTAAGTCCTTGGGGCAAACGAAGTGGGCGTTGTGCGTGTCCTTCTTGTAAGTCCTTGGGGCAAACGAAGTGGGCGTTGTGCGTGTCCTTACCTAACCTCCCAAGCATATCCACATAGTCGCACCAAAGGGCAATGTCTGTGATGTCGTAGCCCCTGCGGAGCGTGATTTTGTAGGCTTGCCAATACGCATCTATTCGCCTTGCTCGGCTGAGGAAATACCGCAGATGCTCGGTGCGTCCTGCCTTCATCAGTGTTTCGGCACGGCTGTCTGTGAGGAGGGCAGGGATAAGTATATTAGGGGCGATGTCGTGGCACTCGCCTGCAAAGCCGTTCCTGCGGAGGGTGTCTATTGT
>NZ_JQZV01000002.1 GCF_000769115.1 Porphyromonas canoris
CTTTGACAACGTTGTCCTGCACCCATAACTCCCTCACCTCGCTGGATGTGAGCAAGAACACGGCTTTGACAATATTCTACTGCTCGATTAACCCGAATCTAAGCTCCTTGAAGATCTCGAGCAGCATAAATGATAGGTTGTGGGTCAACGACTGCAAGCTGAGCGCGAAGACACTGAACGAGATATTCACCACGCTTCCCGATGTAAAAGGGCTGACCGAAGGCGAGAAGAAGATCGGGATCGCAAACAATCCGGGTACGGATACGTGCAACAAGAAGATCGCAACAGACAAAGGCTGGACATTGGATGTCGAAGATACTCCGCCTGCCGGCAACAGCATGACGATGACGACAGAGAAAAAGGTAGGCGAAAAGATAGAGTTNGGATGTCGAAGATACTCCGCCTGCCGGCAACAGCATGACGATGACGACAGAGAAAAAGGTAGGCGAAAAGATAGAGTTGCGCATGAATGCCGAACCGGAAGACCAAGCGGATGTCTGGATAGACCTGAACAACAACAAGGTCAAAGATGCAGGCGAGAGCGTAACCGTATTTGGCATCAATAAAGGGTACACACTCGCTGCACAGACCGTTACGGTGTATGGAAAGGTAAGCTACTTGAACTGCTATGGTCAGAAGATAACCTCCCTG
>NZ_JQZV01000003.1 GCF_000769115.1 Porphyromonas canoris
ACCCGGCAGGTGGCTGTCTTACCGCCATCCACGGATGTAGCAGTAATGGTGGCACTGCCTTCCTTATGCGTGGTTACCTCTCCGTTGCTGTCAACGGAAGCGATGTCCGATGCCGAGCTGCTCCATGTAACCGCCTTGTTCGGAACATCCGCAGGTGAGAACGTTACCTGAATCTTGAACTTCTCCCCTGCAACTACGCTCTTTTCCGTGGGAGATACAGCGATGCCTTCCACCACCTTCACCAGGGTTACTTTCACCTCCTGCCCGTAAGCCGTACCGGCGGAATTGGTTGCGTACGCACGTGCATGGTAGACCTTGCCCGGAGTAAGGTTGCCGATGCTTACCTTGAAGCTGCCGGTCCCGGAGCCTCCGGAGACTTTGTCATTGGAAATAGTGGGAGACGAACTCATGGCATAGCAGACGCCACGATCCGTAACCGCCGCTCCTCCATCTGCAGAGACATTCCCCTCGCACTCGAAACTTGTTGTGGTGATGTTGGAAACAGAGCCGGTTGCTACCGTGGGAGCTTTTGCAGGCTCTTTGGGATCTTTCTTGCATCCCATAACAGACAGGGATACAGCCAGTAATAAAAATAGTACTCTTTTCATAATCATAAATTTTGTTATTTTCTCTTTCAATGATCTGATTGAACAAAACGCATAACAGAGAGAAGACGGCAGACAGTGAGCCGTATTCCAAAGCATGATCGTTCCTTAATACTTACAAAGGTATTATAAAAATATCTCTGTTCAAAATCATATATCGAATACTGAAACAACTTGAGATAAACGCTTATAAAACTTCCTCTGAATAGTTTTGCCGTCTGAAATCATGCCTTGACCGCCACAATTCGTGGCTTGACTGATACAATTCACGCCTTGATCTTCACAACTCAAACCTCAATTCCCAACAATCGCACCTTGCTTCAGACCTCCGAAAGGGTTCAACGAAAGTTCTAAACCTGTTTGTTCTATTTTCTAAGCAGATTCAGGCACAAAAGTCTCCACACAAAAAAGAGCAGAAAGCAATGCTCCTGCATCTGCTTTCTGCTCTTCTATCGTTTCCTCCGGAAGGCTTATCTTCTCCGTCTGCCGTTGCCACTCTTTCCCTCACACCGCCTTGGGGTTACGCTTTACGGACCATGATGCCTCGCGATCCTACTTCAAAATCCCTGTAAGCCTGCGATAGATCGCCATACAGAGAGTGTCTCGTAACTGCCGGAGAAGGATGGGGTTCATTATCGGTAAATATCCCTATCTTTGCAGATGTCTAAAGCCGGGATAAGGCTTTGGGCAAAGAATGAAACACTCATACACAGACGGCTTACAACATAGATGTTAGGAACAAAAAGGCTTTACGTATATACGCTTCAAAAGTTTTTCCCGCTCTTGGCTATGAACTTTCTCATCGCATGGTTCGTAGTGGTGATGCGGGCTCTTTGGAGTATCGTGGAGGATGTTGTGGGCAAGGGAATAGACGGATTCTTGCTCTTTGAGCTGATCTTCTATGCTGCCGTATCGGTGGTTCCGCAAGCACTCTTTCTAGCGGTGCTGCTCGCTTCGCTGATGACCTTCGGCAGTCTGGGCGAGAAACTGGAACTTTTGGCAATAAAGACAGCCGGGATTCCGCTCTATAAGGTAATGCAGCCGGTCTTTGTGGTGGTGGTTCTGCTGGCAATAGGAAGCTATACGTTTCAGAACGACTGGCTGATCAAGAGTCAAGTTAAGTTTTATACCCTTTACTTTTCGGCGAGTAATAAAGCTCCGGAACTGGAGATTCCGGAGGGTTCATTCTATAGTCGCATTCCGCACATGAGCATCTACGTCAAGAAGAAAGATGTCCAGAAAAAGATGCTAAGGGATGTGATCATCTACGATTTTTCGCAAGGACATTCGGATGCACGCATTATTCTGGCGGACTCTGCACGTCTCTTCTCCTATGCGGAGAGCAACAAGCTGGTCATGCGACTTTATAGTGGTGAGTCTTTTGAGAATCTTCGAGGACATGCTTCCGACCCTTATGGAGAGCTTGTTCCGTATCGTCGGGAAATTTTTGAACAGAAAGATCTTGTCTCTGCATACGATGCCTCTTTCAGCCTGATGGATCAAGACGTGATTTCATCCCAGTTTGTCGGAAAGAATATTCAACAGCTCGGACACTATACGGACTCCATGAGGTTTGTGGTGGACTCTCTTCAGGCAGAGGTGGCAACGCTGATGCTCAACAAATCTTACCTCAAGACATTTGCTTCGGAACGCACCGTGCGTACGCCGAGCCGGGTCTTTGAAAATCCGGAAGAGGGGTCGGATATCATCCAAACGGAAGAAGAGTTTCTTGCCGCTTCTTATGCCGAGGGCTTCAACGAGGACAGCATCGCTGCAGGTTCGGATACAGCTACGGATACGGCTGCTTCGCAAATGGAGCAAGGGGTTGTCTATCCCGAAATGCCTGATCTCAGCGGTACGGACCAGCAGAAAAAAGAGGTCTCGAATGCCTCTGAAAATACCTCGGAGATCGTCTTGGCAAATCCCGAAAACAGATATGCCAAACTTTCGGATGAGGAGAAAGAAACGTTCAATGTATATAAGAAATTAGAGAAGGCAGATCTTGAGAAACGTCTTTTCATAATATCTCAAGCTCGTGAGTCGCTCAGCTCGAACAGAGAGTCCATTGCATTCGATCAGACGATAGTGGAGGATCAGAGCCGTGTGTACAGACGAAATCTAATAGAGTGGCATAAGAAACTGACCATACCTATTGCCTGTATCGTCTTCTTCTTTATCGGGGCCCCGCTTGGTGCGATCATTCGTAAGGGCGGACTCGGTACTCCATCCATCATAGCAGTGCTCTTTTTTATCTTTTACTTTATCATGGATTCCATCGGATACAGAATGGGACGTGACGGAAAGTGGATGGTGTGGTTCGGTATTTGGCTTCCGACAATGGTGTTGATACCGATAGGCATTTGGCTGAGCTACATTGCGACCAAAGACTCTTCCAAACTGAATGTGGATGCGTATATACTCTTTGTTAAGAAGCTATTCGGATCGGCTACGGCTCGTAAGGTAGAGTTCAAAGAAGTTACCATGGTCGATGTGGAGAAGAGCAGAGCTATGGCTGAAATAGATGATCTCGATCGCTTGGTAAAGCAAGAGCAGGAAGCTCCGCTTCTTAGCTATCGGGCTCTCTTCTTGGACAAAGATGCGCAGAAGTCCAGACGAAATCTTGTGATGCGTACAGAGCAGCTTGTGGAGTATTTGGCTAATAGCCGGGATCTGCTGTTGGTATCCAAACTGGCAGAAGTACCCTTGCTCTCGACAATAGCGTTCTTGCCTCAGTCAAGGTTTGGATGGCTCAATAAATTATTGATGATACTTCTTCCTTTGGGGCTAATGGTTTTCGGATATTACTATATACGTACTCGACAACTTCGTAAATCGCTCAAGCAGATGCAGGTAACACTGACATCGCTTCGGGAATATGCCGGTAGAGAAGCGTAAAAACGGACATATAACATATTAAACATATAAATAACTCGGAAAGGAAAGCTATGGAATTCCAACTTGCCAGCGTAGAACAGGCTATTGAAGATATAAAACAGGGTAAAATTGTTATCGTTGTGGATGATGAAGACCGCGAAAATGAAGGCGACTTTGTGATAGCGGCAGAGAAGGTTACTCCTGAAATCATCAACTTTATGATGCGATATGGTCGCGGTGTATTGTGTGCTCCAATATCCGAAACCAGGGCTGCGCAACTTCAGCTCCCTATGCAGGTGCAGGATAATACTTCTCTGCACGAAACCCCATTTACTGTGACGGTGGACTTGATAGGTAAGGGGTGTACCACGGGTGTATCCATGTATGATAGAGCAATGACGATACTGGCTCTTGCCGATCCTGCGACTACACCCAATATGCTTGCAAGACCCGGACATATAAGTCCTCTGAGGGCAAAGGAAAAAGGGGTACTTCGTCGTGCCGGACACACAGAGGCTTCGGTAGATCTCTGTAAACTTGCAGGTCTTGAACCAGTGGCGTGTCTTATAGAAGTGATCAATGATGATGGTACTATGGCTCGCTTGCCACAGTTGGTAGAGATCGCCAAGCAGTTTGACCTTAATATCATTACCATCAAAGATCTCATTCAATATCGTCTCCGCTACGACTCGATAGTGGAGAAAGGAGCCTCCGCCCATCTTCCGACGCTGTATGGAGACTTTACAATAGTCCCATTCAAACAGAAATCAAACGGATTGGAGCATATAGCCATCATCAAGGGAGATATTGCAGATGGAGAGCCGGTGCTGGTTCGTGTTCACTCTTCTTGTGCAACAGGGGATATCTTCGGATCTATGCGCTGTGAGTGTGGAGAACAGCTTCACTCCGCATTAAGAAAGATAGAAGAAGAAGGACGAGGTGTGGTAATCTACTTGAATCAGGAAGGACGTGGAATAGGTCTGATGGCTAAGATAGAAGCCTATAAATTGCAAGAAGAGGGCTTGGATACAGTAGATGCAAATTTACATCTGGGCTTCAATGCCGATGAGAGAGACTATGGAGTGGGAGCAAGTATGCTACATCTGTTGGGTGTACAGAAGATGAGACTCATGTCCAACAATCCTGTAAAGCGCATCGGACTTGAAGCCTACGGGCTCGAAGTAGTAGAGAATGTGCCCATAGAGGTAACACCCAACAAGTACAACTATCAGTATATGATCACAAAGAAAGAGCGTATGGGACATAACCTTTGCAAATTGTAAAGAGGGCAAAAGCCATTTGGACTTTCTTTCTGTAAATTCTTTGGTAACTTTGTACTTGGAAACGGATATAAATATACCTCACAACACCAGTAAAGATATGAGAACAACAGCTGCAAGACTTGAACAAAAGCAACCGATGGATTTCGGTACCAATGTATGGTATGGAGCCACGTTGGATAAGCTTAAAAGCCATCTGATAGAACAGATAGATATAATATCTTCTTATCCGGAAAGGGATGCCAAGTCGCTTCGTCGTCTGTTGGCTCGTCGCTATGAACTCAAGGATGGAAATCTGATCATTACGGCAGGAACTTTCACTGCTGTCAATGTGATAGCTCGCATATTCGATCGAAAGAAATCTCTTTTTGTTACGCCTTGCGGAGGCAAACTTATAGAGGGATGTGAGGCAAGTAATCACGAGATAGTTCTTTCCGGAGATGTCAATAGTCTGTCCGAGTTGGACTTTACGGGAATAGACCTCTGCTGGATGGCAAACCCGAATACGGTTTCCGGCAAACAGTACAGGAGAAAAGATATTTTGGATATGGTGGATAGCCACCCCAATGTAACTTTTATCTTTAATATTACCTATGGAAATTACGTCTTGGACGATCCATTAAAGCCATCGGATATGGGCAAGAGGAGCAATATGATCATGTTCTCTTCTGTATCCAAAAGTTACAATCTACCCGGACTTCGCTTAGCTTATATTGTTGCTCCGGAAGGCATTGGAAAGGTGTTGCAGAAGCAAGTGGCTTCTTATAGTATAAGCACTATTGCACAAGAGGCAGGGAAGTATATTTTTGTGCATCCGGCTCAGTTTGTCATTCCTTTAAGAAAGTGGCTGCGCAGTGCGGAAGAGTTTCGCTCTACTCTTGCAACAATACCGGAGATAGAGGTTTTACCATCAAATACTCCTTACTTCTTGATCAAGCTGAATGTCGGAGACGGAAGAGAACTGGCACGTTTCCTTGCAGAGCATCGCAATATCAATATTCGGACAACGGATGATGTTTGTGGCTTGAGCAATCAGTTTATAGGGGTAAGTACACGCTCCTCTGAAGAAAATAGCCTGCTTGTAGCAGCGATTAATGAATGGATAGCGAGCAAAGTGAAGTAACATAAAAGTAGCTCTTTATTCCCTATCTTGCTTATATGCAAAGTTCTTAGTATCTTTGCACACCAAAGTAGAGCTTGCTCTCCTTTCCATTAAATCAAGTTTGGATACAATAATAAAATAATAGCTATATACACAAATCATGATTGTAGTACAATTGAAAGAGGGCGAGAACATAGAAAAAGCCCTAAAGAAGTTCAAGAGAAAATTTGAACGTACTGGTGCCGTTCGCGAGCTTAGAGCACGTCAGGCTTTTACTAAACCTTCTGTAACTAAGAGAAAACAGATGGAAAAGGCCAGATATGTTCAGAAGCTTAGAAGCGTAGAAGAGTAAGAGAGGCTCTCTTCTTCGTGCGTTTTGCAGTACGAGTATGGGCAATCTTCGGATCCTACTACGTCAGATCAGCTTATAGTATATATTTTTAGAGCAATCCCAAAAGCTACTTTACAACGTGAATTTTTCCGTTGTAAAGTAGCTTTTTCGTATCTTAGAGGTTACAAAAACTTAAGTTATGAATCAGAAACAAATTACTATACCATACCATCTGCGTTCTAATGACAAGTTGTCGGATACAGAGCAGACTCTTGTGGCTAAAGCACGAGAGGCTGCGGAAAAAGCCTATGCCCCTTACTCCGGATTTCATGTCGGGGCTGCCGTTCTTCTTTCCAATGGGGAGATTGTTTCTGGATCCAATCAGGAGAATGCGGCTTATCCATCCGGGATATGTGCCGAGCGGACAACTCTCTTCTATGCAAATGCACAATATCCGGATGCTTCCGTAGAGGCCTTGGCTATCATAGCCATTCACGGTGGAGAGGTAGTACCATCCATATCTCCATGTGGAGCATGCAGGCAGGTCATGGTAGAGGTATCTTATCGCTACAATAAATCGTACAAGGTTATTCTTGCAGGAAAAGATAAAAGTGTTGTCTTGGAAGATAACAGAATGCTTCTCCCTTTTACGTTCTCCGGAGACGACCTTAAATAGTATCTGATATGATTATCAATAATACTTTATTGGTATCTTTGTTCGGTTAAAAAAGTCGTGTGTAGATAAAATTTCTTTCCGGAGTAGAAAAAGTATTTATGGAATCTATCAAACAGATATATAAGATAGGCAATGGCCCATCTTCAAGTCATACCATGGGACCTAAAAGGGCCGCAGAGATCTTCATACAGGATCTGCCTGATACAGTGGCATCTTTCCGTACAACGTTGTATGGAAGTCTTGCTGCCACGGGTGTTGGTCACATGACAGATGTTGCGGTTCTCGATGTACTGCGTCCTATAGCTCCTACGATCATTGTATGGGAACCTAAGACAGAGTTGGACTTCCATCCCAATGGGATTCGGTTTGAAGCTTTTGATGCAGAAAACATCCTTATCAAGGAGTGGTTGGTTTTTAGTGTAGGCGGTGGTTCTCTTGCCAATGAAGAGTTTGACGAACGGACATCCCAGGAAGTTTATCCGCACAATACTATTACGGAGATTATGGACTATTGTAAGGCCAACAGCCTTCATTATTGGGAGTATGTGGAGAAGTACGAAGGTCCTGAGATCTGGGAGCATTTGGACGAAGTGTGGAAGGTAATGAAGGAGGCAGTGGAAAGAGGGCTTGATGAAGTGGGTATTCTTCCCGGCGGATTGAATCTGCGTCGAAAAGCAGGGGATTATATGATTCGAGCCAAAGGATATGGCAGTAATGTGCAGAGTAGAGGATTGGTTTACTCTTATGCCCTTGCTGTTTCGGAAGAGAATGCAGCGGGAGGCCGTATAGTTACAGCCCCTACTTGTGGTTCTTGTGGTGTATTGCCGGCAGTGCTTTATCACCTATCTACTTCTCGTTCTTTCACTCCAAAGCGTATTCATAGAGCATTGGCTACTGCAGGGTTATTTGGTAACGTTGCACGTACAAATGCTTCTATCTCCGGAGCAGAGGTCGGATGTCAGGGAGAGGTCGGGGTTGCTTGCAGTATGGCGGCGGCAGCAGCGAATCAGCTTTTTGGAGGAACACTCAAACAGATAGAGTATGCCGCAGAGATGGGACTCGAACACCATCTGGGGTTGACATGTGATCCCGTTTGCGGACTTGTACAGATACCTTGTATTGAACGTAATGCCTTTGCAGCTGCTCGTGCTTTGGATGCTAATACTTATGCCAACTTTTCCGATGGTACTCACCGGGTTTCTTTTGATCAGGTCGTCTCCGTCATGAAGCAGACAGGTAAAGATCTTCCCAGTATTTATCGTGAAACATCCGAAGGAGGACTTGCACTTCATGAGCAGAGCATACAAAGTATCACTTGTTAGAACCTTTCTATTTTTAACTAATAATACATTATGAGCTTAGAACTACAGGATATCCGTCGAGACTTTAAGGCCGGAAGTCTTGATAGAAAGGATATGCCGAAAGATCCGCTTGTAAAAGTGGATGAGTGGATAAAGGAGGCCGTTGAAAAGCAAGCAATAGAACCTACGGCAGTAATCGTAACGACGGCAACTCCGGATGGTCATCCTTCTTCTCGGACAGTACTTTTGAAAGAAATCTTGAATGGGAAGTTTATTTTTTACACCAATTACGAGAGCCGAAAAGGGGAGCAAATAGCTGCAAATCCCTATGTGTCGCTTACATTTTTATGGCATCAGTTCGAACGTCAGATACACATAGAGGGCGTCTGCACCAAGGTTCCTTCGGAAGTTTCGGATGCTTACTTCCGTACTCGTCCATATAAGAGCAGAGTCGGAGCTCGTATCTCTCCTCAGAGCAGACCTATACCATCTCGTACATTTATCATGACGGAGTTTATGAAAGAGTCTCTCAAATATACCGGACGAGAAGTTCCGAGACCGGACTCATGGGGAGGCTACCAAGTTATTCCGCATAGGATAGAGTTTTGGCAAGGGCGTGAGAGTCGTCTGCATGATCGTTTTCTTTACGTACAAGATGAAAGAGGAGAGTGGACATTGGAGCGTATAGCCCCTTAATAGGATAGCGATCGGAGTATTTATATTTTGTCTATTAGGGCTACGATATAGAGTGAAAGCTACACAACAGATGTGTGGCTTTCATTTTTTTTTGTGCTCTGCCATAACTGCTTGTTTGGTATGGCAGAGGTTCTTTTGTAGGGCTGATATATTATTAGTACTTTAGCGGAGGAATAAAAAAGAGGTTTTGTTTCATTTCTTTACGAGATCTCTATTTTATGGCTCCTTTTAATTGAGGATTTAAGAATAAGTATAAATAAGCAACAGACATTCTACATGAAAAAAACATTCTTTATGGCATGCCTCTGTGCTGCTATCGGATTCGGGAGCGGATCCGCAACAGCAGCTACTCCCGGTGCTTCTACGGAGAAGAAAGCAATGACTCCGGAAGTTTTACTTTCACTTACTCGTATTTCGGCACCTACACTCTCTCCCAATGGTCAGATGTATCTTTATAGCCGATCCATGCCCAATATCAAGGACAATAAGATTCTTTCCGAAGTGGTATTGGCGCGTCTTGATGGCAAAGGTGCTCCGGAGGTAATTTTAGGTACGGACAAGAAAGCTTCTCAGGCTACATTCTTATCGGATACGGAGATTGCTTATGTTGCAAAAGCGGGAGACTTCTCTCAGATATGGCTTTATAATACAGTAAGTAAGACATCTGTACAGCTCTCAAGTTTCGATTTTGATGTTACCGGATTCCTCTTTTCTCCAAACCGTGAAAAGGTTGTGGTGGTAAGAGATGTGGAGTTGCCCAATATCGCAACGGATAGAAACAAAGACCTTGACAAGATTTCCGGAAAGATCTACACCGATCTTATGTATAAGCATTGGGACGAGTGGAAGGTCTCCATACCGAAACCATTCGTTGCGAAGGCAGAAACCGGCTCCAATAAGATCGCCGGCGATCTCCTGCCTGTACTTAGAGCGGATGAGTGGTTCGAGGCTCCTACCAAACCTCATGCCGGAATCGAGCAGTTCGCTTGGTCTAATGAAGGCAAATACTTGGCTTACTCTTGCCGCAAGAAAGTCGGATTGGAGTATGCTGTAAGCACAAATACAGACATCTATCTTTTCGATACAGAGACAGCCACTACGGTAAATCTTTCGGAAGGAATGATGGGCTACGATACCAATCCTATGTTTTCTCCGGATGGTCAGTCCATTGCTTGGGTCAGTATGGAGCGCGATGGTTATGAGGCGGATATTAAGCGTCTGTTTGTGATGGATTTTAAGACACAGATGAAGAAGCACCATGCTCCCTACTTTGAACACCATGTAGATCAGTTCGTTTGGCTACCCGATGGAAAGAAGATTCGCTTTGTCGCTACCATAGAAGCTCTTACCAATATCTACGAGATAGATCTTGCCACAGACAAGATAGAGGCCATAACCGAAGGCGTACACGATGTAACGGCATTCTCAGGCAATGGTCGTACCTTCGTTACCGGTATTCAGTCTTTCACTCACCCTACGGATCTCTTCCGCGTGGAGCTTCCTGCAAAGAAAACCAAGAAGAATAGAGGATTGGGCAAGCTCACAAAGCTCACCACAGAAAATGATGCCGTGCTTGCCGGTATAGAGATGGCTCAAGTGGAGAAAGTATGGATAGACACTACGGATGGTAAGAAGATGCTCACATGGTTCGTGAAGCCTCCGTTCTTCGATCCTAATAAGAAGTATCCTGCTATTCTTTACTGTCAGGGAGGTCCTCAGAGTACGGTGAGCCAGTTCTGGAGTTATCGTTGGAACCTCAATACATTCTCTTCTTTCGGATATGTCATTGTGGCACCGAACCGCAGAGGCTTACCATCTTTTGGCAAGGAGTGGCTCGAACAGATCAGCGGAGATTATGGTGGTCAGAACATGAAAGACTACCTTGCTGCCATTGACCATGCCGCCACCCTTCCTTATATAGATAAAGATCGTTTGGGATGTACGGGCGCAAGTTACGGCGGATTCTCCACTTATTGGCTTGCCGGACATCACAACAAACGCTTCAAAGCGTTCTTCGCGCATGCCGGTATCTTCAATCTTGAGGCGCAGTATCTCGAAACGGAAGAGAAGTTCTTTGCCAACTGGGATATGGGCGGTCCATACTGGGATAAGAGCAATGCCACCGCGCAGAAAACATTTGCCACCTCTCCTCACCGCTTTGTGGGCGAGTGGGACACTCCCATCTTCATCTGTCACGGGGAGTACGACTTCCGCATCCTTGCCTCCCAGGGCATGCAGGCTTTCGATGCCGCACGCATGAGAGGAATACCAACCGAGATGTTGTTGTATCCGGACGAAACACACTGGATATTGAAGCCTCAAAACGGAATGTTGTTCTACAGAAGCTTCCGGTCTTGGTTCGACAGATGGCTTAAGAAGTAATCTCATTGCGGATGAAAATAGAAAACATTGTCCTTGATCTCGGTGGCGTCCTGCTCCATCTTGATATTGAGGAGAGCATAAAAAGATTTCAAGAGATTGGCGTGTATGATGCACGCCAATTTCTTAACCCCTACAAGCAGAGCGGACTTTTCCTCGACCTTGAACGAGGGACGCTCTCCGCCTACGAGTTTGTCCGGGCGCTCTCGCAGAGATACGGACGCAGCTACACCTATAACGATATAGAGCACTGCCTGCTCGGCTTTGTCCGCGAAGCGCAAGCCTATAAGTTTGAGTTTATAGAGCAGCATCTTCTGCCTCACTACAACCTTTATCTCCTCAGCAATAATAATCCTTTCATCTACAATTGGTGTAATAGCAACTCCTTCCTGCCCGACAGAAGGAAGCTCGAAGGATTTTTCCACAAGACCTTTTGCTCCTATCACATGAATCTGTGCAAGCCGGAAGCCGAAATCTTTCAGGCAGCCATAGATATTTCCGGAATGGATCCGGAGAAAACCCTCTTTGTGGACGACGGAGAGGCAAACGTGGAGATGGGGAAAAAGTTTGGCTTCCGAACGATCATGCCCCACAACGGAGCCGACTGGCGAAACGAACTCTTATCCATACTTCACCGGCAATGACCGCATATAAGACCATCCTTCAACGCTCCCAAAGCGCCCTGACCGAGAAGCGAAGCAAATTCATCTCCTTCGCCATCCCCGTAGCCTCTCCGGAAGAAGCACTGGAGGAGGTAGCAAAGTTGCGAAAAGAGTATTTCGATGCTCGCCATGTCTGCTGGGCTTATGTCGTGGGGACGCGAACGCGACAAGAGAGAGCCAACGACGACGGAGAACCATCCTCCACAGCCGGAAAGCCCATCTTGGGACAGATACACTCCGCCGAACTGACCAATATCCTCGTTGCCGTTGTTCGCTACTTCGGGGGGATAAAGCTGGGGACGGGCGGACTCATCGTGGCCTACAAAGAAGCAGCCGCTCTGGCGATAGCGGCATCCGAAATCATCACCATAGACCTCGCCAGACGCTACAAAGTCTCTTTCGGATTCGATGACATCAACACCATCATGCGTGTGGCGAAGACCTATTCTGCCGAGACGGCAGATACCGAAAGCTCTCTCTCCGGATACCAATGGACTTTCTCCGTGAAAGAGGAGCTTGCCGGTTCTTTTTTTGATGAAATCTCATCACTCTACTTTGCCGGAATAGAAGAGTTGCAAGAAGAATAATCCCCCTATCCCGTCATCGCACACTCTCGTCCGCACGCCAATTTATTTCCGTCCGCACACCAATAAATTTTTGCATATACGAAAATAAATTTCTGCATATGCAAAAATATTTTTCTGCATATACGAAAAAATATTTCTGTCCGCATGAAAATTTTTTTCCATGCCCATGAAAAATTTTTTCTTGGCCACGGAAATTTATTTTCTTACTAATCCAAAGTTTTTTTCTGTAGACTATAAGTGAGTTTTGTCTGTCGTCAAAAAATAAGAAGCCGTAAAGATAGATTTACGGCTTCTTCTGCTTGTCTATCCGTAGCGATGCGGATAGTCTGTATTCCAGATAATGGAAGTTAGTTCAGTTTCGTACTGCCATCGGCTTGGTAGACATATTTGAAGCTGATGTATCCCGGTCTGCCTTCTGCATTGGAGTAGCTGACGAACTTTACTTTGGCATACTTGCCGTCCGCCGTGCGGATGATGAAGATGTTTTCGTTGGGTGTATAAGTGGGAGGAGGTCCTTGGAACCTGATTGCCTCACCGAGTCGGATGTCTACTCTTGGTTGGAGCTGGATCTTGGAGATGCCGCTCAGCACAACGTTTGCCGTGGTTTGGTGTTCGATCACTTTACCATTGTAGCCGAGAGCAACGTAGTCTTCGTCTATGCCGTATCCTGTGATCGGTGCTTCTTTGACATCGGCAAGATTCTGCTTGTCTGTCTTGAGTGCGCCACCTTTCCCTTCGCCGGACTTACCGCTGTTCGTACGGAAGAAGAAGGAGTTGAACGCTATATCCCAGTCTGAACGCTCTTGATAGTTGGACTCTGTAACGCCTCCCACTTCTTTGCCCGTAGCAAAAGAGAAGTAGATCCATTCTCCTTGAAACTCGGTAGGTTTGCTCTGTGTGTACTCTTTTGCAGAAGCATCGGGAGATGGAGCTTCTCCGGGCTTTTTTCCGCACGATGTCAGTGATAGCGCTGCCAGTATGACAAGCGAGATAAAGATTGTTCTGTTCATAAGTGATAAGTATATAAGTTGTGTTTGAAGTAAAACGGGGGCAGACTATATCTTGAGATGCAGAGATACAAAAGCGTTTCGCCCGATCCCCGTGTATGAATTGAAGCTGACGATACCTGCGTGGTAGTCGAATATGTTGTCCACTCCGAGCGTTATCTGACCTACTTTGTCGTGGCGATAGGAGAGGGAAACGTGCCAGAGGGAGTACGCCGGAATGATTGTCGTGTAGTATTCCGTTGTCGTGGTACCGTTTTGTTCGAGATCTTCTTGGACGTCAAACTCCTTTTTGCCGATATACGAACCGGAAAGGTTGATGTTGATGCCGCTCTTTTCCCATGAGCGATCGTACTCGGCACGAAGCGTTCCGGACAGAGTGCTTTGTGTGTTGAGCTGGAGACTTTTGTTCTTTGTGGGGTGGAGGTAGCTGGCAGAAGCGTGGAGATGAAGCCCGTTCACAAACGGATTGAATCGTATCTGTGCCTGCAGTCCGGCAAGGAGAGAAGACTCGATGTTGTTGTAATGAAGTTCTTTTTGATTGTTCCGCCAAATGCCCTCGATCTTGTTGGAGAAGCTGTTGTAGTAGCCGGAGATCAGCGCATAGAAGCGTCCGGAGACATACTCGGAAGAGAGAGAGAAGTAGTGGTTGCGCTCCGGTCGAAGTGCGGAGTTGCCATAGATCATGAACATACCGAGATGATCCCAGTTCATGTGCAGCTCTTTGATACTCGGCGATCGGTATCCTGCGCCGTAATTGAAGCGGAGCGTTACCGGCATCAGCTTATATATGGCTGCCGCTTTGGGTGCAAGATTGAAGCCGTAAGCGTTGTGATAATCTCCTCTCAGCCCGGCTATAATGCCAAAGCGGGGAGTGATCTGCCAGTCCTCTTGAACGTAAAGAGATGCGCTGTGCTGGCTTCGGGCGGAGTAGCCAACATTGGTAAACTTATCCGTGTAAAGCATCTCGTCGAAGTATTCTGCGCCAAGGCTCAGCTCGTGATGCTCTCCGATCTTCCGGACGTACGAGAGGCGCGGCTGCACCAAACGGTGTTTGTAGATGAGGTCTTTGCGTCCTTTTATCAGTTCGAACTTCTTGTACTTGTTGTACTGATCACCCGAAAGCGTGAGCTTGAGCATTCCCTTATTATCAAATGTATATGTTCCGGAGATGCTTCCGGCGATATCCGTGTTGTATTCGTAAAGGTTGTCCGGATTGAGATCATACTTGCTCATCTCGTACAGAGTGCCCGTAGCGGAGAGGGAGAGCCTTTTGTTCGGAGTGAATGTCAACACTTCACGTACGCTGTTGGTACGGAAGCCTGAGACATTGGTCGGGGAAGTGCTTACCGGCAGCGTGATGGTAAGATCCTGTTTCTTGAAATGTTTTTTGAGCCCTTCGCTGTCATAGAGAGCGTAAGCGTCCGCACTCCGATGCGTCAGTGTGGTCTGTGTACTCCACTTGCTATGGCGGTAGGATGCGGTCAACGAGCCGTTCAGGTTGGGTGCATCGGCATTTCGTTTGAAGAGAGCGTATTTATCGCCTGCTTCTATCGAGGGATAGTTCGTCTGATAAGCCGGGCTCCACTTCGTGTCCAGTGAGAGTCGAAAACGATCTTTGGGCTTTTTCGTGATGATATTGATGACGCCTCCCATTGCCTGCGTACCATAGATGGCAGACCCGGCACCTTGGACAATCTCTATCCTTTCTATATTGTTCAGATTGATCCGCTGGTAGTCTATATTATTGCCACTCTCTCCTGCCATACGCTCTCCATCTATAAGGAAAAGGATGTGTTTGCCACTAAGCCCTTGCATATTGATGCTTGTTCCGAAACCGACCTCATTGAACGTAAGCCCCGGTACCTCTTGCGACAGAAGAGATTTAATGTCCGTAAGTCCTCTGGACTCTATCTGTTTGGCGGTGATCACCTGCGTCATCACAGAGGAGTTAGATATCTTTTTCGGAGTACGGGTTGCCGTTACCACTACTTCCTCGATCTCCCGGTAGTCATCGGCGTTGCGCTTCTTCCCTTGCTGTGCAAAGGAGGCAGAGTATATGAATATACCCAAGAGGGTAAAGATGATGCGAGTCATTGCTTTATACAGAACAGAGCATAGAATATTCTACTTCTGAATTTTTGTGCAAAACTATACATACCTTTCTTTCTACACAATAGCTATAAATCGGTATTTTGTTCCTCTCTTTTTGTCTGTGCATTAAGGGTAAAATCGGAGCCGTTATATTGCAGAAAGTTTCTTAAATTTGCGAGAGCAAAAACCCAAAGAATTAGATATGAATAAGAAAACAATTTTGGTAACCGGCGGTACCGGTTATATCGGTTCTCATACCACCGTGGAGCTTCAAGCAGCCGGATATGATGTCATTATCGTGGATAACCTTTCCAATTCCAATAAAGAAGTGATAGACGGGATAGAGTCCATATCGGGTGTGCGTCCGTTGTTTTATGAGTTGGACTGCAACGATAAAGAGGGGCTAAGCCGCATCTTCTCTTCTCATCCGGGTATAGAGGGTATTATTCATTTCGCTGCAAGCAAGGCGGTAGGGGAGTCTGTGCAGAAACCACTGCTCTATTACCGTAACAATATAGTAACACTACTGAACCTGCTGGAGCTGATGTCCGAGCATTATGTCAAGGGTATCGTCTTCTCCTCATCCTGCACCGTTTACGGGCAGCCGGATATACTTCCCGTCACGGAAGCGGCTCCCACAAAACCTGCACTCTCTCCGTATGGCAACACGAAGCAGATCAACGAAGAGATCATACGCGACACCATCTACTCCGGTGCGCCTTACAAAGCTATTCTGCTGCGCTACTTCAACCCGATAGGCGCGCATCCCTCTGCCAAGATAGGCGAGCTTCCCATCGGCGTACCCCAAAATCTTGTCCCTTACATCACGCAAACCGCAGCCGGCATCCGTGCCGAACTGAGTGTCTTCGGGGATGATTACGACACACCGGACGGCTCTTGCATCAGAGACTATATCAATGTGGTAGACCTTGCCAAAGCGCACGTCATCGCCATGGATCGTATGCTCAAGAGCGATAAAGGCGAACAGATGGAGGTCTTTAACATCGGAACGGGACGAGGCGTCAGCGTTCTGGAGCTGGTGCATACCTTTCAAGAAGCTACCGGCGTGGCTCTTCCGTACAAGATTGTAGGACGAAGAGAGGGAGACATAGAAAAGGTCTGGGCAGATCCCAAACATGCCAACGAAGTGTTGGGATGGCGGGCAGAAAAAGAGTTGGCTGAGACTCTTCTGAGCGCTTGGGACTGGCAGAAAAAACTGTCTCAAAAGTAAACCTGTCCGTTTGCCCGGCTTTCTTTCCGCTCTCTATCCGCTACAAAATTAAGATGGTAGTATCAGGGTATTCAACTTTATTTTGTACTTTTGTGGGCGGAATGAATTATTCTCTAATTTTTTGAGCATAAACTTAAAAGTCACATTTAGATTACGAGACTAAAAATGAAGGATCAGAAACAACACTCTTCGTTAGGAGAGACTACAGCGGAAGCTATAACCCGTTCGGAGAAATTTTTAGACGAAAACAAGAAAGCTATTGTCTTTGTCATCATAGCAGCAGTAGCTTTGGTGGGTCTCATTTTGGGATACAAGTATCTGTACAAACAACCCCATGAGAAGAATGCAGAAAAGAGCATCTTCGTTGCGGAAAACTATTTCGCCAAAGACTCTTTCCAGCTTGCTCTCAACGGTAACGGTGCAGACATCATGGGTTTCTTGGACGTAATCAAAAAGTATGACGATACACCTACAGGCAATGTGGCTCATGCTTATGCAGGTATCTGCTACTACAAGCTCGGAGACTATGCAAAGGCTGAAGAGCATTTGAAGAAGTTCGACTCTTCGGATACCATGGTCGCACCTGCTTTGATCGGTCTTATCGGAGACTGCTATGTAGAGCAAGACAAGTATCAGGAAGCCATCGGCTACTTTGAAAAAGCAGCAAAGAGTGCCGATAACGAGCTGATCTCTCCGATATATTTGAAGAAAGCGGCAACCGTTTACAAGCATCTTGGTCAGAATGACAAGGCTTTGGAATGCTACAAAACCATCAAGGAAAAGTACTACGCTTCTCAAGATGCTCAAGATATAGACAAGTACATAGAGCAGCTATCGTTCTAAACATCCGTTTAGACCCGAAGAATAAGAGAGGGTGCGTCTTTCATCAAGGCGCATCCTCTTTCTTTTTCAGGTGTCTGTCCGGATGTCTTCTCCCGAAAGATTTTTTTCTCCGAAGCTGTTCAGAACATTCTCCAAACCTTGAAAGAGGTTGCTCTAAACGGTATAAAAGGTCAAAACTGAGCCTTGTTTTCCCTGATTCACGGCTCGATTTGCAAAACTCATGACCTGCTTTGCAGAACTCACGGCTTGCTCCGCAAAAACTCACGGCTTGCTTTGCGACAGTCAAAGTTTGCTTCAAAGAATATAACAGGTTCATTCTTTTATTTATACACTAAAAGAAGTATCTTTGCACAATATTTAGATCAAAAAATAGATTCAATAGGAACTTATGTCTCAAATAACGATAACTTTCCCCGATGGCTCTCAGAGAGAGTTCGAGTCCGGTATCACTCCTCTTCAAATAGCGGAGTCTATCAGCTCCAGATTGGCCGGAGATGTCCTTTCGGCGTCTATAAATGGTAAAAATTCCGACCTTGCCACGCCCATTACGGAGGATGCTTCCATCATTCTTCACAAGTGGGACGACAAAGAAGGCAAGCATGCGTTTTGGCACACCAGTGCTCACCTCATGGCGGAAGCATTGCAAGAGCTTTATCCAGGAGTGAAGTTCGGTATCGGTCCGGCTATCGAGAACGGTTTCTATTACGATGTGGATCTTGGCGACAGAGTGATAAAAGACTCCGATCTGGCTGCAATAGAGAACAAGATGAAAGAGTTGGCATCTCAAGGATGCCCGCTGCAAAGACGTGCCATAAGCAAGTCGGACGCTTTGGAGTACTGGAACCAAAAAGGAGACGAATATAAGATAGAGCTTATAACAGACCTTGAAGACGGTACCATCACAACATATACACAGGGAGGATTTACCGATCTCTGTCGCGGTCCTCACCTGAGAGACACATCGCCCATAAAGGCTATAAAGCTGCTCTCCATTGCGGGTGCATACTGGCGTGGAGACGAAAAGCGCAAGCAGCTCACACGTATATATGGTATCACTTTCCCTAAGAAGAAGATGCTCGATGAGTATCTCGTTCTTCTGGAAGAAGCCAAAAAGAGAGACCACAGGCGCATCGGTAAAGAGTTGGAGCTCTTTGCTTTCTCACAAAATGTGGGCGCAGGGCTTCCCTTGTGGCTGCCGAGAGGTACACAGCTTCGCCTTTCGCTCGAAGACTTCTTGAAGAAGATCCAAAAGCGTTATGGTTATGATCAGGTGATGACTCCGCATATCGGTAACAAGGCTCTATACGTTACTTCCGGACACTATGAGAAGTACAAGGAAGATGCTTTCCGCCCTATTCTTACACCTCAAGAGGGAGAAGAGTTCATGCTTAAGCCGATGAACTGCCCTCACCACTGCGAGATGTACAAGGTGAAGCCTCGTTCGTATAGAGATCTTCCGGTGCGTCTGGCAGAGTTCGGTACGGTTTATCGTTATGAACAGAGCGGAGAGCTTCACGGTCTTACCCGTGTAAGAGGGTTTACCCAAGATGATGCGCACATCTTCTGCCGTCCCGATCAGCTGAAAGAAGAGTTCTTGAAGGTTGTGGATATCATCTTCATCATCTTCAAAGCTCTCAACTTTGAAAACTTTGAAGCGCAAATATCGCTCAGAAGCAAAGAGGACAGAAGTAAATATATCGGAAGCGAGGAAAACTGGGAAAAAGCAGAAACAGCGATCATAGAAGCTTGTCAGGAGAAAGGTTTGAGTGCCGTAATAGAATATGGAGAAGCGGCATTCTATGGACCTAAGCTTGACTTCATGGTGAAGGATGCCCTTGGTCGCCGTTGGCAGCTCGGTACCATTCAGGTGGATTATAACCTCCCGGAACGCTTCGACCTCGAATATACCGGAGAGGATAACAAGAAACACCGCCCTGTGATGATTCACAGAGCACCATTCGGATCTATGGAGCGTTTTGTGGCAGTGCTTATCGAACACACTGCCGGAAAGTTCCCTCTATGGCTTACACCGGATCAGGTGGTTATCCTGCCTATCAGCGAAAAGTATAACGACTATGCTTATAATGTTTCTCGCTACTTTGCTTCTCAAGATATTCGCTCTTCGGTGGATGACAGAAATGAGAAAATCGGCAAAAAGATCCGGGATAACGAGCTTAAACGCATCCCTTACCTGCTTATCGTAGGAGAAAAAGAGATGGAAACCAACACGGTATCTGTAAGAAAGCAAGGTGAAGGTGATAAAGGTTCGGAAGAATTTACTACCTTTGCGAAGAATTTGAACGAAGAGGTTGAGTCTATGCTTAATGCATGGCAGGCTTAATCCCTATTTTGATTATACATATACATTATAACATACACACCCATATTCACCGGCAACAGAAAAAAGTACTGAATGGCGATAAACAACAAGAAAGACGATAAGGATCAGCATAGATTAAATGAGAAGATCCGTGTAAAAGAGGTTCGTCTCGTAGGAGATAATGTAGAGCAAGGTATCTATCCTACTCAGAAAGCTCTTGCAATGGCAGAGGAACAGGGCTTGGATCTCGTGGAGATTTCTCCTAATGGTGAGCCTCCGGTGTGTAGAATAATGGATTACCAGAAGTTTCTTTATCAGCAAAGAAAGAAACTGAAGGAGCAGAAAGCAAAATCTGTAAAGGTCGTGGTGAAGGAGATTCGCTTCGGACCTCAGACAGACGAGCATGATTATAACTTCAAGCTCAAGCATGCGATAGGATTCCTCGAAGATGGTGCAAAGGTTAAGGCTTACGTCTTTTTCCGTGGACGATCCATCCTTTTCCAGGATCAGGGAGAGATGCTTCTGCTTAAGTTTGCAAACGACTTGGAGGAATACGCTAAAGTAGACCAGCTACCCAAGTTGGAAGGTAAGAGAATGATCATGATGTTCTCTCCTAAGAAGACTAAAAAGTAAAGCAGCTGCAAAGCTCTTGACTCGATAATTCATATATTTTAAGTGTTGATTGCGCTTATGGCTGCGCAACAACATTATGTTTAACAAACAATACAAACGTACGAAAATGCCTAAATTGAAGACTAACTCCGGTGCGAAGAAAAGGTTTACCCTTACCGGAACAGGTAAAATCAAGCGCAAACACGCTTTTAAGAGTCATATCCTGACTAAGAAGACAACTAAGCAAAAACGTCATCTTACCGCTACCGGTCTTGTTCATAAAGTGGACGAAGCCAGTGTGAAGAGAATGCTTAACCTCAGATAACAGAGGCTCCTGAAAGTAGTATTTGTACAGATTTTTTTAACAGAGCACTTAGCCCCGCAAAGGAGTAAGAGATTCCATAATCCGCTAAGTCTCACAAAACAATTTTAAACTATGGCTAGATCAGTCAATCATGTTGCTTCAAGAGCGAAGAGAAAAAGAATTTTGAAGCTCACTCGTGGCTATTACGGAGCCCGTAAGAATGTTTGGACCGTTGCTAAGAACACTTGGGAAAAGGGTCTTACATACGCTTACAGAGACCGTAAGAACAAAAAACGTAACTTCCGTGCTCTTTGGATCCAACGTATCAATGCAGCTGTTCGTCAAGAAGGTATGAGCTACTCTAAGTTTATGGGTGCTCTTCATGCAAACGGTATAGAAATCAACCGTAAGGTTCTTGCAGATCTTGCAATGAATCATCCGGAAGCATTCAAGGCTATCGTAGATAAGGTGAAGTAAGAAACACTTTCATCTACCAAAATACTCAAGGACTCCTGCCTCTTTTAGAGGTGGGAGTCTTTTTTTTAGTCATATTTGGCACGTTATCTGCTATGCTATCCAAGAGGTGTCATAGATGTCTGTCATACATTCTGCCAGAGTTAAGCTCTTGTCAGTGTACTCTGCCAGCTTTAATCTGTTGGCACACCGTTTGAATTTTATTGTGTGGAATGCTCGAAAGAGAGCTTTCCGAAATGAACGAACAAACTAAAAACAATTATATATAATGGGAAAAATAATCGGAATTGACTTAGGTACTACCAACAGCTGCGTATCTGTAATGGAAGGTAACGAGCCGGTAGTAATTGCAAATAGCGAAGGTAAAAGAACAACACCTTCAGTAGTGGCATTCGTGGAAAACGGAGAACGTAAGGTGGGAGATCCTGCTAAGCGTCAAGCTATCACGAATCCTCAAAATACCATATTCTCTATTAAGAGACTTATGGGAGAGACATTCGGACACATGGCAAACGAAGCAAGCAAGCTTCCTTATAAGGTTGTTAAGGGAGATAACGACTCTTGCCGCGTAGATATTAACGGTCGTCTTTACTCTCCTCAAGAGATTTCTGCGATGATTCTTCAGAAGATGAAGAAGACGGCGGAAGATTATCTTGGAGAAGAGGTAACATCTGCGGTGGTAACTGTTCCGGCATACTTCTCGGATGCTCAACGTCAAGCAACAAAAGAAGCAGGCGAGATTGCAGGTCTTAAAGTAGAGCGTATCGTGAACGAACCTACTGCCGCAGCTCTTGCTTATGGCTTGGATAAGAGTACAACAGATAAGAAGATCGCTGTATTCGACCTTGGTGGTGGTACATTCGATATCTCTATCCTCGAATTGGGCGATGGCGTCTTTGAAGTACTCTCCACAAATGGAGATACACACTTGGGTGGTGATGACTTCGACCACGTTATCATCGAGTGGCTTGTGGATGAGTTCCGCAAAGATGAAGGATTGACACTCAGCGAAGATCCTATGGCGCTCCAACGTCTAAAGGAAGCAGCAGAAAAGGCAAAGATAGAGCTATCTTCTTCTGCATCTACAGAGATCAACCTTCCATACATCATGCCCGTAAACGGTATCCCCAAACACTTGGTGCGTACATTGACCAGAGCAAAGTTTGAACAGCTGGCAGACAAGTACATCCAAGCCTGTGTGGCTCCTTGTCAGAAAGCATTGTCCGATGCAGGACTCAAGGCTTCGGACATCGACGAAGTAATCTTGGTGGGAGGTTCCACCCGTGTACCGGCTATTCAGGAGATTGTACAAAAGATCTTCGGCAAAGCTCCATCCAAGGGCGTAAATCCGGACGAAGTGGTGGCTCTCGGTGCTGCGATACAAGGTGGAGTACTCAGCGGAGATGTGAAAGATGTGCTTCTATTGGACGTTACACCTCTATCTCTCGGTATCGAAACACTTGGCGGAGTGATGACAAAGCTTATAGATGCCAACACCACTATCCCTGCAAAGAAGAGCCAAGTATTCTCTACTGCTGCGGACAATCAGCCGTCCGTAGACATCCACGTGCTTCAAGGCGAGCGTTCTATGGCGAGAGACAATAAAACACTCGGTCGTTTCTCTCTCGATGGTATTCCTCCTGCACCACGTGGTGTGCCTCAAATCGAAGTAACATTCGACATCGACGCCAATGGTATCGTGAACGTAAGTGCAAAAGATAAGGCTACCGGCAAAGAGCAAGCTATCCGCATCGAAGCATCTACCGGTCTTTCGGAAGAAGAGATCCAACGCATGAAGGACGAAGCTGCGGCAAATGCAGAAGCAGACCAAAAAGAGCGTGAGCGCATAGACAAGCTGAACCAAGCAGACAGCATGATCTTCCAAATAGAGAAGAGCCTCAAGGATCTTGGCGATAAGCTTCCTGCCGACAAGAAGAGCGAAATAGAGACAGCTCTTGCCGACCTTAAGGAGAAGCACAAAGCTCAAGACATTGCCGGACTTGATGCTGCAATGGATAAGCTCAACGCTATCTTCCAAGAAGCAAGCCAACAGATGTATGCTCAGCAAGGTGCACAAGCCGGAGGTCCTCAACCTAATCCTAACGCTTCATCTGCTAATGCCGGTGGTGGTGATGCAAATCAGGAAGGAGATGTTACGGATGCGGATTTTGAAGAAGTGAAATAATTACGCTCACAAACGAGCATCAAATAAACAGTAAATAGCAGTAAGATAATAACTTACTGCTATTTTTATTTTCTAGAGTTTCTCGTATTTCTTCGTTTTCTATCGATTTTAGTCGTATATTTGTACCATATTTGTGCCGCGACTTATTAGTGTATAAAGTGCGACTTAAATAAAAATATAAATTGATTATCAGATAGATAAGAAAAGCGTATGCCAGCTGCAAAATTTCAGATTGAGCGAAAGTGCGAATTGTGTGGGAAGACCTTTCTAGCCAAGACAATCACATCAAGGTATTGTTCTATACAATGCTCAAGGTCTGCGTATTCACAAAAGAAGCGAGAGGAAAAGTTAGAAGAGCTACGGAGAGAGAAGGCTGCAAAGGTTCCCAAGGATCAACCTTACCTCTCTATCCCTGATGCTATTGCTTTATATGACGTTTGCAGAGATACACTATATCGACTCGTCAGAAGTAAGGCTCTCCGAAGTTATAACTTGGGAAAAAGGATGACTCGTATCTGTAAAGAAGATTTAGAACGCAACTTTAATCTGAGGCCTATTGATGAGCAAAAGGCGAGAAGAAGAAATGAGGCTAAGCTTTACAACCTTGAACCCGAGTATTGTTACACAATTGGTGAAATAACAGCCAAGTTTGGTGTCACGGAAGGGACGGTATATAAGCATATCAGAAAGTTTTCCATCCCCATAAGGCAGATTGGCAATTATGTCTATGCCCCAAAGTCAGAGATAGACCAACTCTACAAATAACCTTAGATACACATGAGAAAAGAATTACACAACACGAAAGTAACTGTGAGACTTCGCAAGAGTGCATATAGAAATGAGTGGTATCTCTACATTGAGAGTTATCCAGTCTATACTGCGGGCAAATCCGAACCACAACGTGTCCGTGAGTATCTCAACCGCATAGTAACTACGGTAGTCTGGGATAAAACTCGGACTGCACGCACAACATCTTCGAGCAAATCGTACAAACCCAAGCGAGATTTGAATGGAGTGATACAGTGCAAAAGTGAGGTCGATCAAGAAGCTTGTATCTATGCCGATGAGGTGCGAAAGCTCCGTCAAAGAGAATACGATAATGCCGATTTGTACAGTGATACAGATACGGCACAGGCGGAGCAAAAGGAACGTTTGCAACAAAACTTCATTGGCTATTTTCGAGAGGCGATGTACAAGCGACACAAAAATAGCTCCACTTCTATTCTTGTCAATTGGAAGAGAGCTCTGGATTTTCTTAAAATGTATGCTGGGGACAATTTGCCGTTTTTCAAAATCGACAATGCTTTTGCAGAGGAATACAAACGATTCCTTTTAACAGCACCTCGTGGAGGAAATAAATGTGGTACTATTTCTCACAATACGGCATCCACTTATTTTTCTATTTTCAAGGCAGCTCTCAAACAGGCATTTATAGATGGTTATCTGACCGTTGATATATCCGCCAAAATAAAAGGTATTCAGGAACAGGAGTCTCGCCGTGAATACCTTACCGTAGAGGAGTTAAATACGCTTGCTTCAACTCCTTGTGATCGTGAGGTGATGAAACGGGCAGCTCTTTTCTCTGCTCTGACAGGATTACGCCACTGTGATATTCAGAAACTAAAGTGGAAAGAGATCAACATGGATGGAGAACAGCCGAGGTTACATTTCACTCAAAAGAAAACCAAGGGGGTGGAGTATATGCCTATTTCGGAACAAGCCTTACAACTATGTGGAGAACCAAGATTGCCAGAACAACTGGTTTTTGAAGACTTACCTAATCCGTCATGGATTTCTAAACCTCTAAAGCGTTGGATAGAGGCTGCAGGCATCAAAAAGTCCATAAGCTTTCATTGCTTCCGCCACTCCTACGCGACTCTACAACTTGCCAGCGGTACAGACATTTATACCGTAAGCAAGATGCTGGGACACACGAATGTGAAGACAACGCAAATCTATGCAAAGGTGGTCGATGAAAAGAAAAACAAGGCGGCTCAAGCCATAAAATTGGATACGATAGAGACAAAGAGTCAGGAATAACCTCACAAAAATGAATAAAGATGCAGTCTAAGTACTTTGAATATATAATTGTTTATTTATCCGTCTTGCTGGCGTGTGCCTTAATTGGTATAATTGTGAGATTTGTTTTTGTCTCGGCTGGAGTTGACGAATTTACTGCAACCGTAATTTTCTGGATTGTTACAGGTGTAGGTATCATTCTCTATTCAGCCCTGATGCTTCTGATTGACGGCTTGCTCACCGCTATTGTGAAGAAGTTTTTCCCTCGCAAGTATTCTCCATCATCACTTCGAAAAAAGAGAGAAGTTGAGCAGAATTGGGACAAAAAGAGTATAGAGACTGAATTTATTCAGGAGATACGAGTTAGCCAACAGCGTAAACAAAGCGATAAATCAAAAGAGAAGTTGGAGATAGCCATCTCCTATACACAGCATGAATTTGCCCCTTATGTCTCTGATGACGATTTGATACAACTTTGTCAACACATTACAGCTTATTCAGAAGGAAATGTCTTACAAAACCCTCAACCCGTCAGGGTCACAAAACTTACTTCTTTAGACCTGTATCATTTCGGCTGGAATATTTGGAAGCATTTCAGTATCGGCAAACAAGACGAGGTTGCTCTTTTCCTCAAACTTGTTTTTGCCGAAGCACTAAGAGACGTTGAACCAGAGACCATCAAAAGCCACCTCAAAGACGATGAACAAAAAGGGCTAATCAAGATTCAGAAGTGTCTTACGCTTCTTTGAATAAATGAGGAGAACGATAATAAAAACTTCCAAATAGCAGATTCTTTCTGCATTATTCTAAATGCATATCCGTTCTAGATTTTATCTCTTCAGCGATGTCTGATCTATTAGTTTTGATCCACCTATCAAATGCGACTTGAATAAATGGAGCTACCCGATACTGCGACTCTTCGTCGGGCTCCAATCCTAAATCCAGACTATCTGTATAGTCAGATGCCATCATATAGTGGTTGTTAAAATAGAAAAGATAGGCAAAGTGTTGAACAAAAACTGCTGTTAAATCATTCAAGAAAATATCTAATGCTTTAACACGATGGGGTAGATATAACTTTTTGTCATTCAGAAGAATATTGTTGTAGTAATTGTAATGAGTATGATCATTACAGCGTTCCCTAATTTCTTTGTAAAATCTGTCTTTTGAGAGCAATTCCGTTATGGGCTTTAGCTTGTCTGAGTTTTTGATATATTGAGACATTATTCGAAAGGAGGGCAATTTCTCTGTGCCTTTTCTCCAATTATCAATACGTTCAACAATGAAGTTGTTGATGCTAAAATGATCCCTTAAATAAACATTTGTGTAAACATTAATTATGGTTGCATCATAGTATTTCCTGAGCAAAGAGTATCCATCATTAATACTCCCATTGGCCAACACCATCTTTATAGAGTCAAGAGTGCTACCTATTGAGCTAAATACGTAAGTATCCAGATTCAGAAAAGCTCTAGTTCCCTGACTCACAAACATCATTATACTATAGGATAAAGATCGATAAAACTCCGAAAAATCAGAGAGTTCTTCAAAAACTTTATGATTCTTATACTCAATCTCAAGTTGATCAAATTCGTTCATATAAACTCCGTTTATTTGCTACTTATTATTTTCTGAATAGGGTTTACATCTCAACAGACTTCAACCTTTTCATCCCTCAATTGTAATTATAAACAAAATTACAATATCTATGATACAAACTTTGGGTTGGAAAAAACTTTTATAACTTCTCTTTGTCTTAGTAAATAGGAAAACGCACGAATCATAGTGTTTTTGTAGTGTTTTCTCCGTGTTTTGAATCACAGGGAAAACACTTTATTCATTTGTGCCATGTTAAACTCAAAATAGTATAAACATGGACAACAACGAAATTTCTTTTGAGAATCTACCTAAGGCGGTAGCTCACTTAGTGAACGAAGTAGCTGAGATCAAAGCCTTGGTCGAGAAAGGGCAAGATGCGGTTATTTCTCCAAAACGTATTCCTATCGGGATAAATGAGGCGTGTAAAATCATCGGGAAGGCCAAGCCTACAATTTATACGCTTGTGCGTAAGCGTTTGCTTCCTTGCTACAAGAACGGAAAGCAACTCTACTTCTTCGAGGACGAGTTGCTCGAATGGATAGCTAATGGTCGTAGAAAAACTGTGCGAGAACTTGCCGAAGACTCAAAGCTCTTTATCTCTGAAAAGAAGGCCAAGCTCTCTCATTTCTAATATCTATTCAACGATGAAAGAAGAAATGGATGAACGACCAGAAGGGAAGCAATCCAAGAATGAACGGATAGAGTCCTTTCTAAGGGAGCACTATGACTTTCGATTCAACACCGTAAAAAGTCGCACGGAGTTTCGATACTCGAATAAAGAAGCACTTTTCTACCCGCTCGGTAAATTCGATATCAACTCCATGCGACGGCTATTGGATTCTTCACAAGGTATCAGTACTTCGGCAGAGAATATACGAGCGATATTGGAAAGTGATTTCTGTCCGCGTATCAATCCTGTACAGGAGTATTTCCAAAAACTATCGAAGTGGAACGAGGGAGAGGATTCGGAGATTATTCACTTGGCTTCGTGCGTAACGGTTCGGAATCCTGAGAAGTGGCAAACCTACTTGACCAAATGGCTTATTGCAGTGGTGGCGAATGCGATGGATGATTTATTCTGTCGCAATCACACCTGTCTGGTTTTGACTGGAGAGCAGGGTAAGTTTAAGACCACTTTCTTAGACTTGCTTTGTCCCGTGGAGCTAAAAGCATATTTGTTTACGGGTACTATTGACCCTCAAAACAAGGATACGCAGACCCTTATAGCCGAATACCTGTTTATCAATATCGACGACCAACTCAAAGCCCTCAACAAAAGAGACGAAAATGAGTTGAAGAATCTCATAACAACTCCACGGGTTAAGTATCGCAGACCATACGATACGTACATCGAAGAGTATCCTCACTTAGCCAGTTTTATGGCTTCGGTAAATGGTAATGACTTCCTTACGGATCCGACGGGTAGTCGTCGGTTTCTTCCTTTTGAAGTAGAAGCTATTGACATAGAAGCTGCTAAACAGGTCAATATCAATAAGGTTTATTCGGAGGCTTGGTGGTATTGGGAAAGTGGATATCGGTACTGGTTTGATGATGCTGAGATTGCAGAGTTGCACCGAGAGAGCGAAGGCTTTCATGTGCAGACAGTCGAATACGAAATGTTGCTCAAAGGCTTTGAGAAACCAAGTCCTACGGAAGAATCTTATATGACTACTTCGGAAGTCCTGAATTATTTGCGTGGATACACTACGCTGAACCTCTCTGAAAAACGAATGGGAGAAGCTCTGCGCAAAGCAGGATTTGAACGAAAGTCTCGACGGATAGGAGGTAACCCTATGTATGTTTATCATATCAGGAAAGTCTTCCCGAATCCGTTCGTGAGTTCCTTTTGACCTATTGATAAATTACAGTTACTACTTACTACAAGAGATACTAATCCAGTGAAAGAAAAAAGATTGAGCGTGTAGTATGGTTTTATAATCTGTCTTACAACAGAGTTACTACTCGCACCGATGATACTACTACAAGAAAACAGGTTACGACTCTTTTTCTTTTCACTGTGAAAGAGTTATCCATCCATATTCATGTAGTAAGGAAAATCTCCAAAACTTAGAAAAACATGATGAATATTGAACATATAAAATCCTTATCTCTGAAGGATTATTTGGCTAATAAAGGCCATTACCCAGTGAAGGAGTATACGACTTATGGAATGTATAGAAGTCCTTTTCGGGAAGAGAGTAGCCCCAGTTTCAAGGTCGATTACAGAGCAAGTCTCTGGTATGACTTTGGAAGCGGTGAAGGTGGCAGCATAATTGATTTGGTAATGAAACTACATGGCTGCACACTGTCTCAAGCAATTGGACTTTTAGAAGACCGTGTAGAGATTAGCCCTCTTATGCAGAATGACTTTGACCGACAGGCTGAGAGTGGCGAAGAGATGAAAATAATCGAAGCCGCCTCTTTGCATCATCCTAATTTGCTGAGATATCTACAAGACCGTAAGATTGATTGTTCTGTGGCGAAACGATACTGTCGTGAGATTCACTATCAAGTAAAAGGGCGTACTTATTACGCTATCGGAATGCCTAACGACTTGGGAGGTTATGCCATTCGTAATCTCTATTTCAAAGGCTGTTTACCTCCTTCCAGTATCTCCTCCTTTGATCGAAATACGGATACTATCAATCTCTTTGAAGGATTTATAGATTACTTGAGTTTTTGTACCCTTTATCCTGACAGAAATACTGAATCTGCGATTGTACTGAACTCTGTAAACAATCTCCAAAAGGCTCATTCCTTACTCTCGAAATATGCCATTGTTAACGCTTATCTCGATAACGATGCAGCAGGAAAGAAAACGCTTGAAGTGCTTTGGAGAATGAATCTTCGCGTTAATGATTGCTCCATCCTTTATGAGGGACATAAGGACTTGAATGATTTTCTCTGTCGAAAAAATCAAGAACTCATTTCTCCTCCGAGAATGAAAAGTCGGGGACTCAAACGATGAATGGGTATGGAGTCAAGCCCTTTGCTTATTAGAGGAGCAAGTTTGTGTTTTGGTCAGACCAAAACCTTGCTCTTCGAGGATTGACTCATCCCGTTGGTCTATTCATAAATCAAAAAACAAATGCAGTAATGAAGACAATAGAAAATCGTAATACGAACGATCGCCCACCCAAACGACCGGTAGAAAAGAAGAAATATAAGGTTACACTGAAAATGGCAACCGAGGAGTTCTACTCTCTGAAAGCTAAAGCACGTCTTGCTGGGATTACCCGAAGTGAATACATCCGTCGTTGTATCGCTGCGAGTATCGTCAGGCAGAGGCTGTCTCCCGAATTGATGAATCACCTTCGTCAGCTAAGTGGAATGGCCAATAATGTCAATCAGATTGCCCACAAAGCCAATGCTATGGGATACGCACGAGTCTATCAAGACAACCTTGTGATGACTGAGAGATTGGACAATATCATAAAACGAATCGAAGATGATTGCTAAGATTGTTCAGGGGAGAGGATTTCGAGGGGTGATAAACTATGTTTTGGAGAAAGAGCGTGCTCAGCTCTTGCAGGCGGAAGGCATTCGTCTGAAAGATAGAGAAGCTATAATCCGAAGCTTTATTACTCAAAGTAAACTTAATCCCAAGATTACGAAACCTGTAGCCCACATCTCTTTGGATTTTTCAGCCCAAGATAAGGCGCATTTAACGGATGCTTTTATGGTCAAGGTGGCACAGGAATATTTACAGAAAATGGGCTACTCCAACACGCAGTATCTTATTGCTCGTCATCACGATACAGACCATCCACACATACACATGGTAATCAATCGTATTGATAACGATGGTCGAAGAATTTCAGATCAAAATGAAAAACTACGTAGCACAAAGGTCTGCATGGAACTGACTAAGAAATACGGATTATATATTGCTTCTGGAAAAGAGAATGTCAAGCGTGAACGGCTGAAAGGGAACGACAAAACCAAATATGAGATTTACGATGCTCTCAAAAAAGCTATTCCTCAAAGTTTGACGTGGGGACAGTTGCAAGCAACCCTAAAGCAATCAGGTATAGGCTTGGAATTCAAGATAAATGGCAATACGTATAAGATTCAGGGCATCATTTTTGAGAAAGATGGTAATCGGATTTCAGGCTCCCATGTAGATAGAGAATGTAGCTTCTCAAAGATTGACAGGCAGATTAAAGATAATGCCTATCAAGCACTGCAAGTGGCAGAAAAACAAGAGTTCAAAACATCAGAAACTGGAGGTGTGATGGATGCTCTTGATTCTCTTATTGGGCAACTCAGCATTTTCTCACTTTTTGATAGCCCTCATTATGATGCGACACTTGCCGAATACATTCAGGCTCTGAAAGCCCGAAAGTTGGCGGCTAAAAGCAAAATCAGAATACGCAGAGTACTGCACTAATGTTTAATCACAAAAGAAAAAGTATATGTACACAGATAGAATAGATACTTCGGCCGTATATGGTCTGTTTGAGGAATTGAAGCAAAGTCTTACGGAAATGGCTTCCTCCTTAAAGGGAAGATCTGAACAACAAACGATCGACTTGAGTAAAATCGAAGAGCTTCTCGGGAAGATGAATACACTTTCAAAGCAAGAGGTGTTTTCTCCCGAACAAATCAGTGTCTTGGAAGAAATACTTACCAAGAGCGTAGTGGCAGGAATGGAAATCGTCTTTGAGAAGTTGGAGGGATGGGATTCAGAGAAAAAAGAGACTCTACAAGCCATTGAGGCGAAAATTGATGAGATGGGCAAAGAGAGTCGCACTGTCATCCGCAAAGAACATGTTTTTAGTCTTGACTTTAAGAACAGTAAAACGGTTATCACTCTTTGCTGTATGGGACTTGTTCTTTTGTTTTCTCTGGTTGGAAACTTCTGGCAAATGCGACAAAACGGTAAACTATCGGATAATGATTTGAAGTATCGCTACATCAAAATGTATGGAGAAGCCAATCAGGAAAAACTAATGGATTTGGAAACGGTTTTTACTTATCAGAGAGACGAAGAGCAGATTGCTCTCATCCGAGAACAAGTGGAAACTTACGAACGATTGGTCAAAGAACAGGCAGAAAAGACAGAGCGAGCCCGCCTGAACACATCCCAAGCAAATGAACTTCAGAAGCAGGCAGAGTTCATAAAACAACGGAAATAAATGCTTCTCTTCTACACCCATTAAAAGATTTAAGGGAATGAGAAAATAAATCCTCATTCCCTTTTTCTATGCTATTTCATTTCATATCTTTGCACTATCAAAAGAACATTGAACGCGATGGATAAACCCATGAATCGAATCAAAGAAGTGCTTGAGGAAAAAGGAATTAAGCAAACATGGCTTGCCGAAAAACTTGGCAAGAGCTTCAGCATTGTCAATGCCTATGTCTGCAACCGACGACAAGAAAATTTCAAAAATTATTTTATCGATTCTAGTTACTGACAAATCATAAACTATAGATATAAATAGTTTTAGTATAGATTGATGAATTAATTCTTTATTCGTTCTTTGATTGATTTATTGAATCTGTGATGAGAGTAGAGGTGAGTAAACAGAGGTAGCTTATCTAGAGATGTTTTTATATCCCGACAAGACATTTAGGGTACTATTCGCTTAAAATATAGTTTCAAAAAGACAGAATTTGTTTCGATGAAAAATTCAAGAAAATACATATCTATTCAACGGATAAGAATCAGACAAGATAAATTAGAGCGTTTGAGAAGAAAATCTGTTAAAAAGAAACGACAAAGAAATATTGATAGCAATGGTAGGAAAAAGGATAAAGAATGGGAAATTAACGAAAGACATTCTTTGTATGGGCATGCTAAGCGAATAGCTGTTTCTGCAAGACAGAATCTTAGTTTGCTCAAGGACTCAGAAAATGTATTGGATTTTATGAGAAAAATTGAAAACGCAACAGCTAAAAATCAAAAAGTAATTCTTACTCTTGACCTCAGGCAAGTTACAAGTATTGATATTGGGGCTATTAGTGTTTTGTTATCTAAAATAAATAAACTAACTCAGAGGAATATACAAGCTATTTGCAAGTTGCCACAAGACGGTAATTGTAAGAAAATGTTTTTTGAGTCAGGTTTTTCTGATCATATGAGAGATTTGCAAGGAGGGAGAATACTCTACAATAAAAAAAATAAAAACTTAATGGTAAACCGAGGTTTTGATAAAACGAGCAATCGAGAAATCGGGTTGGCCATTAAAGATTCTGTTAAGTATTTAACAGGGGTTGAAGATACCTTTAGACCATTATATAGTATAGCTCAAGAAATGTGTGCCAATTCAGTGGAACATGCCAATCGGTACAATAAGAATTGGCTATTTTCCGTTTGGTACAAGGATGAAGATAATGTTTGCTTCACGATGACTGATATTGGTGAGGGCATTTTGGGAACATTAAAAAGAAAATTTTCTCAAAAAATCAAAGAGCAGCTTTTGATTGATAATAAAGAAATTTTAAAACGAGCATTTGAGAAAAAGTATACTTCTGTGACCAAGGATGTTAACAGAAATAAGGGGTTGCCGAAAATAAAGAATATTTCGGATGCGAACTACATTAACAACCTGATTGTTATAACAAACAACGTGTTGATGGATTTCTCTGATAGCACAAATTCAAAAGTCTTAAACCGAAAGTTCAATGGAACTTTCTATTATTGGGAGCTAAATAAAACATGTATAGAAATATGGAAGAACAGAAAATTTGCATAGCCCTAGCTGATTATTCAAAGAGTCCAGGGCCAAGATATTGTTATCAGGGAGATGATTCTGGTGAAGATTTTTACCACAAGATTCTGAATAAAAAATTCAAAGAGGCCTTTGATAAGAAGCTAGAACTCGAAGTGAATTTAGATGGTCCTGATGGATATGCCTCATCATTTCTTGACGAAGCATTTGGTAATCTTATTTTTGATTTTGGACAGAAGAATGTGCAGAGTCACGTAAAAATCATTTCGAATGAGGAGCCTGAATGGATTGAGATGATTGAGAAAGAAACTTTTCCAGAATGGGAGAAACGGCGTAAAGGTAATCAATCTCCTAAAAAAACTGTTGAGCACGAAGAATGGTGGCGTTTTAACTTTGCAAATAATTCAACAGAGAGACAAAAATGGATAGGCAAGAGCTGATGTTATGCGGGTTGCAAATCTCTGATTGGATTGGGGTCGTAGAAATCATTGTAAGTTCCGCGATTGGCATTTGGGTTGCTATTACCGTACAAAATAATCTCACAAAAAGCAGGTATTTAAAAGAATACTTTATCAATGAGGTAAAAGACATTAGAGATTTATATAAATCATTTATAAACCGACTTTATAAGAGTGAGATTTCGGCTATAGATATTAAAGATTGGTTTAAAGTTATGTCTGAGAGGACTCAAAATTTAGATAAGTTCCTTTATGAAGAGTATTGTAAGTTTGATAGTTTTTTGATAGTTTCTAAACATGCAGAAATTCAGCGCAAAATCACCTCAATGGACGAATTTAACGAGAATTATAAAGAGCCTACAATATCATTTGCAAATTCCTCTAAGAACGAAATTCTTAAACTTCATTCTGAATTAAGTTGTGTTTTGACTCAAAGGATTATTGACATAAACTCAGCGAAAAAGCGAAAGAGAAAGAAAAAAAAGCATATAAGCGGATCGAAAATCTGCAATGTATTTACTATCCATATTATCAATTTGCATAAAGGGATCTGAATTATCGTCCTTTGTAACCACCCAAATGTAAGGGTAAAAACAATATTACATGGACAAAAAGAATGACAAAAGTTATAAAATTAGATAATTAATATGATTGTCTCTAAAGACCTTCTGCAAATGCTTTCAGACACTGAGAGCTACAATATCGAGAGGACAGAGTCGACTGGCAATATGGATAAGTTTTGTCAGGCGATATGTGCTTTCTCAAATGATATTTCGGGTAGTGGCAGGAATGGCTATCTCATTATTGGAGCAAAGGACAATGGAGAGTTGTCAGGTTTGCAGGTTGATGATAAGCTCTTATTGCAGATTGCCAATATTCGGACAGATGGCAACATTCTCCCTCAGCCCACCATGACAGTAGAGAAGTTCCATTTTGATGAAGGGGATGTATTGGTGGCAGAAGTCCAGCCCTCAGAATTTCCGCCTGTACGTTATCGTGGTCGTGTTTGGGTACGTGTCGGTCCTCGGAAGAGCACTGCAACAGAGGCAGAAGAAAAGATACTCACCGAAAGGCGACTCTCCAACGTTCATACTTTTGATGCTATGCCTTGTTTGGGAACGAGCATTGACGACTTAGATGTATCTCTCATTCGTAAGGAGTTTTTGCCCAAGGCTGTGGCAGAGGATGTTCTCGGTGAAGACAAACGAGATATCACGGATCAACTTGCCTCTCTTGGCTTATATGATTTGCGCTATAACTGTCCGACTAATGGGGCTATTGTCCTATTTGGAAAGAATCCTGAGCGACACGTACATGGGGCGTATATTCAATATGTTCGCTTCAAGGGTAAGGATCGTGCGGGCGATATTCTCAACGAGCATAAGTTTAGCGGTAATCTTTGCAAGGTATTGCTTAAGATTGATGCTTTTGTCGAGACAAGTATCTCTCAAAAGCGTCCTATTCCCGTGAGTGTACTTCGGGAAGAAACAGTTTCTAAGTACCCATACTGGGCTACTCGAGAGTTGTTGATGAATGCCATTATGCACAGAGATTACGAGGGTAACGCTCCTATTCAGTTTTATGAGTACGACGACCGCATCGAGATTCAAAACCCTGGAGGGTTGTACGGCAAGGTCTGTCCTGATAATTTCCCAAATGTTAGCGATTATCGGAATCCCTTTATTGCCGAAGCAATGAAAGTCTTGGGCTATGTAAACCGATTCAGCCGTGGAGTCTATCGAGTTCAGAAGGAATTGGAAGAAAACGGTAACGGGCAAGCCTCTTTTGATTTTTCATTGATTACAGCTTTTCGAGTAGTTGAGAACGTTTCTCAAAAGTATTTTGAAGAGGGCTTTGGAGGAGAAACTACCCAAGAAAAGCCCAAGAAAGGCCCAAGAAAAGCCCAAGAAACATCCAAGAAACATCCAAGAAACATCCAAGAAGAACTATTAGGCATAATCCAAGAAAATCCAGAGATTACACGGAGAGAAATGGAAATGATACTCGGATGTTCAACGGGTAAAATAAAGTATTACATTGAGAAAATGACCAAGCAAGGTGTCATCAAGCACGAAGGCTCTACAAAGGCTGGAAAGTGGATAATAATCAAATAAAACGTGTACATAATATTGAGCAGTCTTTTGTTGCTTGTATTGGTTGTCGTGCTCATAGGAGCAGTCCTTCCGAGAATCAGAACAGCTACAAAATGGTGTTTTATATACCTTTGTTGTGGTTAAACACTTATCATAGGTTTAAACATATATACTATAGCAAATGTCAAATAATGCAGTTTTTCGAAGAATGTTCCCTCATGAGTATTGCATGTTGGAGGACTTTTTGTATGAAGCCATTTTCATACCTGAGGGAGTAGAGCCTCCTCCGTATGACATTATTTATCTACCAGAGCTATATATGTACATTGAAGACTTTGGGAGTAAAGCTTCAGATCTAGCAGTAGTAGCAGAAGTGGATGGAATCATAATCGGAGCAGCATGGGCACGTATCATGATGGACTATGGACATATTGATGATCAAACGCCCTCTCTTTCCATCTCACTACATCCAAACTTTAGAGGACAAGGCATCGGTACAAAACTTTGGAAGACATTACTTGATCATCTCTTTCTGGCTGGTTATCACCAATGTTCTCTATCTGTACAAAAAACAAATTTTGCTACTAAACTGTATGTACGCAGTGGATTTTATGTCGTCAAAGAGAATCAAGACGACTATGTAATGGTAAAGAAGCTCAGAGAGTAGATAAATCAGAAACACTACTACATTGTCTACAATATAACCATAACCGATTGTTTGTAATCGATTTCAGAAATCATATTTGTACCATGTGATTGCAATCTGCTGTAAATCAGTATAGATTTGTTTTGAAGAAGTCAAATAAGCATTACATTCTAACATAAGTAGAAAAATCGCAGCAAGTGTTTAGCTTGCTGCGATTTTTCTTTCTACCCATCCTTTATGCCTAACCAGAGGAGGATATAATATTTTTATCGTTTAGTCGGTTATGCTTTTATAGTTCTGATAAGGCTATATCATTGACGAGAACCCAAAGAAAGGAAAGAGGCGAGAATAGAATAGGTGATGAAGATAAAATCTCTGATTTTTATCTTGCTTTTTTCTATCTAACACATTATTCCATTTCATATCTTTGTGTTAGTGCATTATCCTACATTAGTGATAGGCGAGAGATGATATGACAAGATGATAATAAAGTGAAATCTTGATTTAGTAAGAATATGGAATTACAAACAGAACATTTAATTTTAAGGCCATGGCAAGAGAGCGATGCCGAAGATCTTTACAAGTATGCGCAAAACCCTAATGTTGGTCCAATAGCTGGTTGGCCCCCACATACGAGCATAGAGAATAGTCGTGAGATTATTAAGAGCGTTCTTTTGACTCCTGAAACTTATGCTGTTGTATTGAAAGCGACAGGAGAAGCAGTCGGTAGCGTTGGGTTAATGACGGCAAGAAGTGAAATTCACTCTGCAAAAATGGCAGATACCGAGTGCGAAATAGGCTTCTGGCTTGGAGAGCCATTTTGGGGACAGGGTTTGATACCCGAAGCTATAAATGAGTTACTTCGATATGCTTTTGATGACTTAAAGCAGACTGCCGTTTGGTGCGGTTATTTTGACGGAAATGAAAAATCAAGGCGTGTACAAGAGAAATGTGGATTTACTTACAGCCACACAGAGCACGACAAAGCAGTTCCATTATTGAATGAATTTCGCACAGAACATTTCACGAAACTCACATTAGACAATTGGAGAAAAACCAGAAACAGATAAATATGTTCGGTGATGCTTTTGTGGACTTAAACCTGTTTATGACAGTATTATATCGAGAAGAATTCAGGATAGGGTTAAGTGTTAACTTTTAATTTTCAACCAAAATCGATATGAAAAATAACATAACCATAGCTATAGCTACGATCTTTCAAAACGGAGGGGATGCAACAAGAGCCCTTGAGATAGCGAAGATTATAGATGAATATAAACCAGAGAATTGTAATCTCAGGATTGTATTCCTCACAAGAGGAAGCCTATACGAAGATAAAGTTATTGAAGCAGGATTTGAGCTCTATCGGGCTACTCCTCGATTGGAAGGTATTCGCTATCAAGATGATTTCGAAACTAAATTCGGAGAGCTGATCGGAAACGAATCATTAGCTTATGATATATTGCAGGGGGAGATTAAAGCATATAAAGAAATCAACCCCGATTTACTCATTTATGGATTTTGGCCGATAGGGAGCATCGCAAAGCGTTTGGCTATTCCAAGCGTAAAAAGCATTGCTTTCCTGCCACTGCCGTTAACGGAAACTTTTCTAAATGAGAGCCTCACCTTTCCTGATGAATTATTCTTTTCTCGATTACCAGCTAAGTTTCAGAAGTGGATAATGAGCTGTATTCCCCATTCATTAAAAAAGAGGAATCCGGCATTAAAGCATTCCTTAATCAGAAAGGCTGCTGAAAAATCCGGATGGGATGGATCTCCTTTAATCAACATATTTGAGATGCTTAAGTCTGATCTTTTATTGGTCAATGATTTGGCAGTCTTTTACCATACAGAGCAATACGACAGTACGGTAATCTTTACAGGACCGGTGTATGCTCAGGAAAAGCAAGAAGAAATAAAAGACAAAGAAATTCTCAAAATTCTTGATGATACAAATACACGCAAAAAGTTCTTTTGCACTCTTGGAACATCAGGAAGCAAGGAGGAGTTATTAGAAATAGTAAAGATGTTCAACTCTCCTTGTGGCATGAAGTGTGGTGGTATTATTCTTTCTCCTCCTTCTGTTTGTCCATTGGAAGAGTCTCAACGACTGCTTAACAATAAAAATGTTTATGTAACCGATAAATTTGTTCCGGCAAAAGCTATTAGTAAAAGAGTTGATTTAGTAATATGCCATGGAGGACAAGGAACGCTGCAAACAGCAATAACGAGTGCAATTCCTTTGATAGGAGTCGCTACGCAACCTGAACAGAAAATCAATTTGGAGCATTTAGAGGCGTTTGGTTCTGCTATTCGGATACCTATGAGAAAGTGGAACTGCAAAACTCTTGAGAAAAAAATTCAAGAGGTTTTGGAGCATTACCCCGAATATAAACAAAGTGCAGAAATGCTGTGCAGACAATACAATGAAACCAATGCAAAAAAAATCATTGGAGAATCAATTTGGGAATCAATAGAAGTTGTCAGAAAGTAATACCCAAACAACCGGTAATAATATTCTGATTGTTTATAATTGATTTCAGTAGTCATATTTACTCCATGCTATTGCAATCTGTTGTAAATCAGAATGTTTTTTTTGTTTTTACTTCAAGGAGGAATTATTAAATAAGTAGTATTCCTACTCGTTGCTACTAATCTCAGTAGCCAATTATCGGAAGTTATACGAATCCGATAATTGGCTGTTTTTATTTCTATATTTGATTCCCTATAATTTTAAGATAAATGAATAGTCGGATTGTAGCTGTTTAGAAAATCATTTGAACGTGTTAGAAAGATAGGTGAAAGGTGTTTAGAAATATGAAGTGAGTCTTGGTTGCTGAAAATCAAAGTTTGGATTCTGGAAATTATGACTTGATTTTTACCAACCGAGCTTTGATTTCTCTTGTTAAACGTATTCACCGAAGGAAGTGAACAGGTTCTTTGGAAATTTGAAATATGGTCAGACTATAAATTCTTTACACTGTTTCAGATGAAGAGAGGGGTGTTTTGTGGATCTGTCAGTGATTATTCTCTTGTGAACAAGAGAGCATGAGAAACGATTTATGTATGACGTTTTTTGCGGAGCCTTATTGATGTGTACTTTGCTTAGCCTTTCCTGCCATGTTGATCTTCGTGGGGTGTCTGCAAAAGGTATCTGTTGAAGGCTTTTCTAATCTTGGCTCCGGTTTTTCGGCTATTATCTGTTCATCTTTCTTCGCACGAAGAGCACATGGCATCTTTGTTCTTGGTGCGAGAGGCATGCTTGATGATCCATGCGCACGCCTTTGTCATGTCCGGGCTTTCCCAGTCGGTAATGATCTGCTCAAACTTTAGAGGATCGGCTTTGTAAAGATCGTTCAGATTGTTGGCAACGCTCTTTTGGATGGTTTTGTCCGGATCGTTTCTCAGGTTAGAGAGAATTTCCCGGTAGAGATCGAAGTGCCGTAGCGCGACATCTGTTTTCTTTGACCATGGGAGGTATATGCGGAGGCATTCGCTTGCCAATCGACGTACTCTTTGATGCTCGTCTTTGCTCCACTCCAACATCAGCCGCATGGTCTTTTCGGGAAATCGAATGAGGATCGGACGCATACAGTATTCGCCTGTGAATCTTTTGGTCAGCTCTTTGCTGAATGCCGTGCTCGGCTCGAAGTGAGTGTCTCCGTATAGCTCTACGAACTTGCCCACGGGCCAAAGCCACCACCCCTCGCTGAACATGCCTAAGCTCCCTTCGACTTCCGGTCCGAGAATCCGGATGAAGATACTTAGTGTCTGTTCGTAGCTCTCAGGCAGGCATGCTTTGAGCGCAGTGGCAATGAGGATTTGTCTGTCGTTGAACTCTAAGAACTCCAGCCGTTGCGATACCAAGTTGATAAACTTGCCGGTATCAAACGGAGGATATACCGATGCTATTTTATGTCCAAGAAAGAGGCAATACTCCTGATTATAATACTCCTTTAGTTTCTTTGCCATGCTGTTGTCTGTTCGTTTATCGGATTTGAGTGGGCTGAGACTTTGGGTGGTGAAGTAATTGATAAGAAGAGGTCCGATTTCGGATGTTGTTGCGGCATGGAAGCTGCAAAAGAGGAATGACGGAAGGAAAGCATGGGAATATTCGAAGAGAGAGCAAGAGCGCAAACGCGTGCCGAGAAAAAGAGAGTAGAATCGGAGCTTGGAGATAACTTGGAGATAAATAGAAGAGCGAAACAGTAATGTTTCGCTCTTGTGTTATGGTAGTATCAGTCCCACTTATTTTTTGTAGAGACGGCATATTTCCCTCCGCCTGTAAAGAATAGAGCAAGAGCCCCGAATAAGAAGAGTCCGGGTAGTTCTGCCCCCCATCCTCCGTACTGATTGAGAGAAAAAACGGGGTGCCCTCCTAACCAGATAATGGCAATACAATTAAATACGAACAGGAGTGCCGCTAAGCGTGTCCTTGCTCCAAGTATCAGCAGAAGAGGTGCCAGAATCTCTCCTATATATACACCATAGGCGATAAATGCAGGTAGGCTTTTTGCTTCAAGCATCCCTTGTACGGGGCCTATGCCTCCTTGTAGTTTGGCGATGCCATGCAACAGCATCATCACCCCGATCGAGAGTCGGAGGATCAAAATGCCTAAATCTTTGTTTCTATCCATAATGATATTGTGTGTTTGATGTTGTCTTATTTTGTGTCTGTTTTCTGTATTGCTCTGATCAGGCAGTCATAGGTACTTCCATAAGAAGTATTTCGGTGCCCGAAGCATCGGACGTCACGGAGAGAGTGTCTATATCCCAAATACCGAGACCGTCTCTTGTTGAGAGCGAGTGGCCCGAAATAGTGGCTTTACCTTTTATGATAAAGGCATAGACGCCGTTGCCTTTGTGCTTTATCTTGTATTCGGATGTTGTGCCGTGGTCAAACTTTCCCATATGGAACCATGCATTTTGGTGTATCCATACCCCTTCATCATTCGGATCGGGGGAGAGGATTTGGTGGAATCGGTTGATCATGCTGTTTACATCCAAGCTTTTTTGATCGTAGCGAGGAGCAACATTTTTTTTGTTTGGGAAGATCCAAATCTGTAAAAATTTGGTCAGACGATCTTTGTTCCTATTATATTCACTGTGCTGAATACCTGTCCCGGCACTCATGACTTGAATATCTCCCTGCTTGATCACAGCAATATTGCCAAGAGTATCTTTGTGTTCAAGATCTCCCTCCAAAGGAATGCTGATAATCTCCATATTGTCGTGCGGATGTTTACCAAAGCCCATTCCTGCTGCAACGGTATCATCATTGATTACTCTAAGTGCACCGAAGTGTATGCGTTCGGGATTGTAGTAGTTGCCAAAGCTAAAAGTGTGATAGGATTCTAACCATCCGAAGTTAGCTTTACCACGTGTTTCTGATTTGTGAATTACAAAATTTTTCATGTTAATTAAATCTTATGTGGATTGTGTATAGCTTTTTATAAATTGGTTATCGACAATCTATCCGTAGAGATGTTCTGAAGAGTGTGAGGATTGTTTTATATCTCTTCTTCTGGGAACAACATACTATGAAGCCATGTAACTTAAGTAATTTCCCAAGTGAAACGAAAGCACTATATGTAAAGTGAGCATTATCTCGCTTTTTACATATAGTGCCATCTGAATCGGGTGATTTTATCTTACCCGAGTGTAGAATTGTAGATAAAACGAATCTTCTATCTTCTGTTTTACTTCACTATAAGTGTCTCTGCAAGAGAGAGTTTTTCTTTTGCACTCACCTCTTCAACCGGCGCTCCGAAAGGCATCTGTGCTGTGAGTACCCATGAAGGGTCTACACCTGCAAGGGTCTTGATTTCATCGTCTATCATACCGATGTAGTGCTGAAGATTTACTCCAAAGCCAAGTACATCCAGACCCATCCATACGGCGTATTGGTGAGAGCCCTGAGTCTGTTGAGCCCAAAGAGGAAAGTTTGCAGCGTATGCGGGGAAAGATGCTTGAAGGCCTTCTGTGACAGAAGGTACATCAAAGAAAAGAATAGTGCCGACACCGCTTGCAAAAGCTTGACGTACTTTAGGTGCTGTATTAGCTTCGTACTTCTCTTGCCCCATAAACCCTATCAATGCCTTTTCTATAAGTTCCCAGTGAGCGGTATGCGCTTCTCCCGTAAGAAGTACCATACGAACAGGTTGAGAGTTGAAAGCTGAAGGTATGTTTTGTAGAACATGACCGAGAAGGTCTTCGACGGCTTCGCGTGGAGCTACCCATTCCGGACGGATAGCATAATGAGAATGGCGATGCGAAAGGGCATCTTTAAGAGTTTCTATTTTTGTAGTCATATATTCAAAAAAACCAACTAAGGTGCTATGTCTTTTTATAAATCAAAAATTTGATTTAGTTTGTCCGCAACAATAACTAAAAACAAAACAGATATTTTGTGTAGAACCTTTGTTGGAATATTTATTGTTATTTAGAAGAACTATTTTATATGTTTTGTAATGGAAATACGGACTTCACGTTGCAAAGATACAAAAAAATAGATTTAATGGCGCAGATATGAACGGATAAATTTATCCTCGTAGGGAGTTGCTTATCCAAATCTTTTTTGTATTTCTTCTGCCGTTATTTTAGAAAAGATTGTATGTCCATCAAAAGTAACTCTGGTTTCTGACAGTTTACGTAGGGAGTAGAGAAGTTTTTGTGCTTCCTGTTTTCGCAGAATAGGTGTAACTCTTTTGTGTAAAGCTTTTACCATCGAAGCAACAATCTGTTCGAGGACAATCTCTTTTGATTTCTTTTCCAAGTGCTTACTTTCATACAGTATCTGGACAAGAAGATCGGGATCTGTCGGCATTCCTTCCGGAATGGCTACCAAGCTGAATGTGTTCCCTCCCATATCGGTAAGGTCGTAGCCTACTTCACTCAATTCATCCATGTATCTGTGTAAAAGATGTGCCTCTTGAGTGTTGAGCGTGAGAAGTTCAGGGAACATCAGCGGTTGAGATACCGGCTTAGAGGCAAGAAGACGTGCCATATATTTGTGGTGCGAAATAGCTCTTGCCGCCTGATGAGCATCTATAATAGAAAGACTATCCTCATCCATAGTGATGATATATCGCTGGCGAAGGATGATGAGAGACTCTCTCTCCGGCTCATCCGACAGGCTTTCTCTCTCTTGGGGAGCAGGGGTCAGGAGCGAGTCTGTATGTGTTGTGTCGTCCGGCTTTAGGGATGAAGAGCGAGACGTGAATACGGAAGCAGCTGTCTCCGGCTCTTGTGATACGGAAGAGGAGAGGGAGGAGGTGCGCCTCTTTACTCTGATGCCGCCGGGGGGTGATGTCGTTATGCCGGAATCTTTTTCAAAGTCTTTGTAGAAGGCTTCCCATTCCACATCCTTTTCCAACTCGAAACCTCCGAAATCTTTATAGTCGTCCGGGTCGAATGAAGGGATATAGTCCGTGTTTTCTCCTCCGATGTTGGGTTCTACCAACTCGTTATCGGAAAGAGATTTATAGTTCGGAATGTCTATCTTGTCTTGAGTGAAGTCTATGGCATGCGCCACTGCTCCTTTCATGAGCGTCTCTCGAAGGACGGTATTGAGTATCTGCCCGATATAGGTTTCGTTCTCGAACTTTATTTCGGTCTTAGTCGGGTGGATATTTACGTCTATTGAGGAGGGATCGACATAGAGGTAGATAAAGTAGTCTGGCATATCTCCCGATGGAATCATTCCCTCATAAGCATTCATGAGCATCCGATGAAAGTAGGAGTGCTTCATGAATCGGTCATTTACAAAGAAGTATTGCTGCGCTCCTCTTTTACGGCATTCGGATGGTGCGCTTGTGAATCCGCAAATGCGGACAAGAGGAGTCTCGGCTTCTATCTTGAGTATTTTGCTCTCCAGTCTGTGCCCGAAGAGGTCGAGGAGACGCTTTTTGAGTTCGCCCGGATGGTAGTCGAAGATAACCTTTTCCTGATGCAAGAGGCGAAATCTGATCTGTGGGCAGACTGCGGCAATACGGTATATTTCGGTCTGTATGCGCCTGAACTCAGTGTCGTTGGTCTTTAGAAACTTGCGGCGAGCCGGTATCTCGTGAAAGATGTTCTTTACCGAGAAGATGGATCCGGGGGGACAAGTGGCTATCTCGTTGGAGATAACCCGACCTCCTTTGAGCTCTATGCGCACACCGGTATCTTCATCGTGTTGGCGGGTGATAAGCTCCACCTCTGCCACGGCTGCTATCGAGGGCAATGCCTCTCCCCGAAAGCCCATAGTACAAAGGCGGAAGAGGTCATCGGCTGTCTTTATCTTGCTGGTGGCGTGTCTCTCGAAAGCCATTCGGGCATCTATGGGAGACATCCCTTTCCCGTTGTCTATAACGCGGAGAAGGGTGCGCCCGGCATCCAAGACTTCTATCTCTATCTCTGTGGCTCCTGCATCTATACTGTTTTCGACCAACTCCTTTATGACAGATGCGGGTCGTTGTATGACCTCTCCCGCAGCTATCTGGTTGGCAATATTATCGGGCAGAAGATTGATGACATTCTTCATACAGCAGATCTATCTGTAATATAGGACGTAAAAGAGCACAGCAAGCACCACAAGAAGAAGAAGCATCCACCAGTTGGACTTTGCACGGCTCTCCTTGCTCTGTCCCTTGTTTTTACTGCGTTGGAGATGCTTGGACTGTTTGGAGATAGAGCCTTCGATGAGATCTTTATAGTCTTCCGCAGAAAGAGAAGCCTCGTCTCCGTTCAGCTCTCTCTGGATGCGTCTTACGCGCTTTTCCAGCTCCTGCTTCCTGACATCTGTATAGATGTAGGAGTATCTGAAGGTCTTCGGCTTTTGAGGATTGAAAAAAGATTTCATGGTTAAGATTCTTCTTCTCTGTTAGTAATATTGAGAGACTCTGTTCCGGAGCTTTCTTCTTTCTTCTCTTTATCTTCTTTCTTGCCTCTGTTTGGGGTTGTCCGGAAAATATCTTTCGGAAAGAGCGGACGTCCGGTAGCAAACCAGAAGAAGTTTGGGAAGTTGTAATTTTTACTTTCTACAAGGAAAATAGGATTGACGATGCCTTTTGTCTTTTCAAGGAAAGAGATAGACTCCAACTCCTCTTTCTGGAACAGCATCAGTATGGATGCGCTCTGAACGCGAACCTGAGAGGAGACAACAGAGTCTCCTTCTACGGTATAGTAGATGGTTTCAGCGTTTCCACTGGTTCGGACAGAGTCCATCTTGTTGTCATTAAAATAGGCAAGGATTTCGTTTCCAACCATTTGGTTATAGAAGAGATCCTCGGTCAGCTCCATGGAGACCAACGCATTGTTCGAGATCTGTGCCTTGTACGGGTTGCCGTCTTTCATGAACAGACGAATGGTGTCTCCCGATATTTGTGAACTGTCGCTCCATATAATGGGCTTGCCCAGAAGGTTCAAAACGGAGTCTTTGGAGCGGTAAAGGAGAGTGTCGGACACGGCTTGAACATCCTTTCGATATATCCGAACATTCTCCAAGCCCTTTACAATGTCTCCGTTGATGGTGTCTCGTATCAGCTGCATCTCCAATGCGTGCGCCCAAAGCGTGTCTTTGGAGGAGAAGTCCATCACGTAAGCGTTGTCTCTTGCCAAGCCTTTGCCTTCCTTCTCGTGGTACTCCGCATATTCTCCATGTAGCGATACGTTTTCGGCTGTATCTTTCAGCTCTACATTCCCGAAGAGCTTTGCCAGAGATTCGCTACGGCTATACACCATGGAGTCTCCCGTAGCGGTGCGAGAGCCTGAATAGAGTTTGCTCTTGTCCAAAAGGTAAGCGATGTCTCTTTGAGTATCATATACTCCTTTGGAGGTAAGGATATATCCGCTGTCTCCTACGATGCGAGAGGGGCTTTTAATGTCTGCAACCTTAGTCTCCGTATTGTAAAAGAGCTTGTCGGAATAGAGTGTGAAGTTGGGGTTTTCCAGCTTCACATCAAATTTGAATATGGCTGTCTTGTTGTCCGTATAGTACTCTCCGTACTGGGAAGTGAGTGTGTTCAGCGAGTCCACTATGGTCCCTCCCTCGAAGTAGTAGCCCAAACCGATGTTTCTGTCGTAGTCCAAACTGTCGGTAAAGAGGGTATTCTCTCCGTGTCGCATGATCACATTGCCACGCAAACGAGCTATCAGGTTGATGCCATCGTAGTCGAGATAGTTGCAGGTAATGTGCAGAGAGTCTCCTTGAATGATATGAACATTCCCGAAAGACTCTATGGCGTTGCGCTGTTCGTACAACAATGCACTGTCGCACTTCATTACTGCTCCTTTATGATAGAAGTTGACATCCCCCGTGAATATCTTTGCATCCGGATTGATATCCCTATCGTACCACAATCGTCTGGCTTCCGCCTCTATCTTCTCTACCTCCTGATTCTTTTTTTGTTGGGGCGGAGGGTTTTGATAATAGGGCAACAGAGCGGAGGATGAACGCAATGTCGCACCACCCACACCTATGATAAAGAAAGCGGCTATACAGCAAAAAACGATCTGTCTTACTCTTTTATCCATCCCGGGTAGATGAATTTACAATGACGCCACTTAGGATTTATCTTAATGTATGTCTCTGCTTGCTTCTCTTGGATCCATTTGTTCAGAGCCTGTTGTTGTTTCTCTCGCAAGACAAAGTCTTTGATGATCTGGAAGTCCTGAGACACGTTTGCTCTGTGTCCCGGATTGCGTTTGCGCAGCTTCACAATAGCCACAACCGTATTGCCATCCTTATCTTCCAAAGTAAACGGCTGTGACACTTCTCCTTCTTTCATTTTGCTGACGATAGGACCGATCTCCTGTGGAAGATCTTCCATTTGGAATTGGGCTGTACCTTGAAGGTGTCCGGAGCCGGATGCTTTGTTGTTTACCATGACGCCGCTATTGTTTCGCGTATCTTCGTCATAAGAGAGATACCTTGCGGCATCTGCGAAAGAGAGGGAGTCTACGGCTATTTTGTGAGCGATGGAGTCGAGTCTGGCTGTTGCAGCGGTAACTGCTTCTTCGGAGGGTGAAGGGCGAAGCATGATGTGGCGTACGTTCACAAGATCGCCTTTCTTCTCGATAAACTGCATGATGTGATAGCCATATCTCGTCTGTACTATGCGGGAAACCTTTTTGGGATCCATGGAGAAAGCAACATTTGCAAACTCCGGTTCCAACTCCGCTTTACCATAGAACCCAAGCTCTCCGCCCTTTAGAGCCGAGCCTTTATCCTGGGAATAGAGTCGGGCCAATAGTGAAAAGTCTCTCTTGCCGGCATTGACTTCCGCTGCGTACAACCGAAGTTTTGCTTTGATTTTATCTATCTCCTCTACGGACACTTTGGGTTTGATGGTTACGATCTGTACCTCTACCGTTTCCGGCATAAAGGGAAGAGAGTCTTTGTTTACCTTTTCATAGAAACGATTAACCTCGGACGGAGATACCTTTATATTGCCCATGATGGTCTGTTGTACCTGTTGCACCACAGACTCTTCCCGTAGTGCCTTGCGACGCTCTTCACGTATCTGGGAGATGGTTCTGCCTAAAAGCTCTTCGAGTCTTTCTTTTCCTCCCACTTCGTTGATCTTTTGGCTGATCCAGCGTTCGGCTGCCTGAATCACCATAGACTCGTTCGGGGAGATACTGTCTATCTTTGCCTGTCTCAAGAACAGCTTCTGTATCGCCATCTGTTCGGGAATAAAGCACATCGGATCGCCATCCACTTTTGATCCGCTCTGCTTTAGGTATATGAGCTGATTCTCTATATCGGATAGCAGGATTGTCTCATCTCCCACCACCCAAGCTATTTCATCTATTATTGTTCTCTTTTGAGCATGGAGTTGCAGTGAAAAAAGCATAGAGACACCGAGGCTCCACATTATCCATTTCAGTGTTTTCATTATCTCTTAGTATGGGATTTTCTATTAGTTTATCTTTTTGCTCCAAGTATCTTTTAGCGATACGGTGCGGTTAAAGACCTTTTTATCCGGTGTGCTATCCGGGTCTACATTGAAGTATCCAATGCGTTGGAACTGGAAGTGTTGCAGGGGTTGGGCATCTGCCAAATACTTTTCCGCTTTGGCATTGGTAATGATCTTCAACGAGTCCGGATTGAGATAATCTCTGAAATCTTCAATCTTAGGATCCGACGGATTCTCTACCGTAAAGAGTCTGTCATACAGACGCACTTCGACGTCAATACAATCATCAACGGCAACCCAGTGCAATGTCCCTTTCACTTTTCGGTTTGAAGTATCCGATCCACTCCTGCTGCTTGGATCATACTCCGCATATACCTCTACCACCTTGCCTGTTTCGTCCTTCTTGCAGCCGGTACAGGTAACGATGTATCCGTTTTTAAGACGCACATCTTGCCCCGGAGTCATACGGAAATACTTCTTTGGCGCATTTTCCATAAAGTCTTCCTGCTCTATGTACAACTCGCGTGCAAAAGTTACCGTATGGGTTGTGGAGTTTGGATCTTCCGGATTGTCTATGGCGACCATCTCCTCTTTCTTATCCTCCGGATAGTTGGTGATGATCAGCTTAACGGGGTTCAGCACCACGCTTACACGAGTAGCATGCTTGTTCAGATCCTCTCTTACCGCATACTCCAACAGTCCTACATCTACCACCCCTTCGTATTTGGTGTATCCGATTCTGTCTATAAAGTTTCGGATGGATTCGGGTGTATATCCTCTTCTTCTAAGCCCCGTGATGGTCGGCATACGAGGATCGTCCCATCCCTTAACGGCTTTCTCCTGTACGAGTTGAAGCAGTTTGCGCTTACTCATCATCGTATATGTGAGGTTGAGACGGTTGAACTCATACTGACGAGGGCGATAATCGCTCTTCATGAGCAGGTCTATGAAGTAGTCGTAAAGCGGTCTGTGCACAACAAACTCCAGCGTACATATCGAGTGAGTAACACCTTCAAAATAGTCGCACTGTCCATGAGCAAAGTCGTACATAGGATAAACCTTCCAAGCCGTACCCGTACGATGATGAGGAACATTGATGATGCGATAGATGATCGGATCCCTGAAGTGCATGTTGGAATGCGCCATATCTATCTTTGCTCTCAGTGTCAGAGAACCTTCCGGAAACTCTCCTTTGTTCATTCTTCTAAATAGATCCAAACTCTCTTCCACGGGTCTGTCGCGGAACGGGCTGTTTATACCCGGAGTGGTTGGAGTGCCTTTTTGAGCGGCTATCTGCTCTGCAGACTGCTCCTCGACGTAGGCGTGCCCCTTTTTGATAAGATCTTCGGCGAAGTCGTACAACTGTTGGAAGTAGTCCGATGCGTAGAAGATTTCTCCCCATTTGAATCCAAGCCACTCTATATCCTCTTTTATGGCATCCACATACTCCACATCTTCCTTTATCGGATTGGTGTCATCGAATCTGAGATTGCAGATACCATTATACTTTTCAGCGATACCGAAGTCTATACAGATCGCTTTGGCATGACCGATATGAAGGTAACCATTGGGCTCCGGAGGGAATCGGGTCTGTATGCGACCGTCGTGTAGTCCTTCCCTTATATCTTTTTCTACTATGGCTTCGATGAAGTTCAGCGATTTTCCTTCTCCGCTTTCCATCTTGGTGTTTCCTGCTACGCTGTCATGTGTGTTCATACTATATCTCCTTATGGTATTTCTCTATTGTTTTATGTCATTATTCTTTGTTCACGAAAACAAACTGCTTGAGTCTTTCGTTGTTCGAGTTCATGATATCCTTTCCTCTCCCTTCCCACTCGATGCGTCCGCGATGAACGAATATCACTTTCTCGCCCAACTTCTCCAGCGAATTCATATCATGAGTGTTGATGATAGTAGTCATGCCGGACTCGTGAGTGATTTCGAGCAGAAGATCATCTATAACCGAAGAGGTCTGCGGATCCAGTCCGGAGTTTGGCTCATCGCAGAAAAGGTATTTCGGTTTAAGGGCTATGGCTCTGGCTATGGCTGCGCGCTTCATCATCCCACCACTTACTTCGGCAGGGTATTTCTTGCCTGCATCCACCATCTTAACCCTGGCAAGACACTCTTTTGCCACATTTATCCGTTGGGCTTTGGGCAGTGGGGAGAACATATCGAGCGGAAACATCACATTCTCCAGTATCGTCATGCTGTCGAACAGAGCCGACCCCTGAAAGAGCATACCCACCTCTTGTCTCAGCTTCTTCATTTCGTTCTCCGAAAGGTTATAGATAGAGTTGCCATCGTATAGCACCTCGCCTTTGTCCGGGAACACAAGCCCTACGATGCTTTTCAGCAGTACAGTCTTTCCGGCACCGCTTTTGCCTATTATCAGAGACGTTTTGCCGGACTCGAAAGTAGCGGATATGCCTCTCAACACATCCTTTCCGCCAAAAGATTTTTGTACGTTTTTTATCTCTATCATCTCTATTCGGATTCTAACGTTTTAGCTCTTCTATACCAGCATGAGTTGGGTCAGGAGCAAGTCTGCCACAAGGATCATGATGCTGCTCGATACCACCGCTTTGGTACTTGCCTTGCCCACTTCCAATGCTCCTCCCTTTACAAAGTATCCGTAAAACGCGGCTATGGAAGCGATGAGAAATACATACACTTCGCTCTTGACCATGGAGTAGAAGAGGTAATAAGGCTCGAAAAGATACTGGATCCCCTGAATGTATGCACTGATAGGCATTTCCGGATTGATGCTGCAAGCGATATAGCCACCGATGATACCGGTAAACATACTTATCAAGACCAATACCGGAACGAAGAGCATGATACCTACAATCTTCGGAAGAATCAAGAAGTTGGCAGAGTTTATCCCCATTATTTCTATCGCGTCTATCTGCTCCGATACACGCATTGTTCCTATCTCACTGGCAACGCTACTGCCTATCTTGCCTGCGAGGATAAGGCACATCACGGTGGAAGAAAATTCCAACAGCACTATCTCTCTCGTTGTGAACCCGATGGTAAACTTGGGTATCAGAGGCGATGTGAGGTTCAGTCCCAACTGAATGGTTATTACAGCTCCGATGAAGAAAGATATAATGATGACGATCCAAAGAGAATCATATCCCAGCTTGTACATCTCCTTCAGCATCTCCCGAAGGAACATACGAAACTTGTCAGGCCTCTCAAAAACCCGCTTCATCAGCAAGAAGTATTGTCCTACTTCTTCTATCTTTTTTTTTAGTAAGCCAAGCATCTGTTCTCTCTTACAACTTTCCTTGTTTGCAATTCGGTATTCAACAAGCAAATATACAGAAAAAACAGCTTTCCGGTGCTTTACATACATCATTCCGGAAATAGGATCGTGCAAAGCCACATTGTATTGCCCTCTTTAGGGAGCTCTTTCTGTCCGGCAACTCTTATGGTATGGCTGCCGGCAGGATGCTTGCAGGAGATCCGGCCTTTTTTGTCCTATTTTATTCAGACCTCGTCGGGAGTTTTATTTTAACGCTTTCGGATCTTCTTTTTAACGCTTTCGGATCTTCTCCTAAACCTTATAAAATCTTGAAATCGTGCTCCGGTTTATAGCAATCAAATCTTGATTTTGGGAGGTCAAGGCTCGATTTGCACGCATCGGCTCTTGATTTCCAACTCTATAAGGCATCAGAGCGATTTTTGTCCCTGTTTAATGAATTTTGTTGACGGCTTCAAGAGATTTTGCAGACCCTTTGGGAGTTTGAGACAGCTGTGATGGGGGAGTGGAGGAGGGTTTATGACGGAACAGATGAGGAGCGCGAAAACTCTGTCGGAGAGTGCCTTCTCAATATCTATATCGGCATGAGCGGTGATGCCGTGCGGGTTACTTATTTTTTTTAGTTACATTTGTATCGTTCTGTGATGTCGTATTTTGAATAAAGCAAAGCAATTATAAGATGAAGAGAAACAGATATATCGAAAGAGTGCAACAGCTCTCCATGGCTTGTCTTATGGGAGTGCTTCTGCTGGGATGCTCTACCGTTCCGCTCACGGGAAGGAAGCAGCTCAACCTGGTTTCGGATCAGCAGATCCTCTCTCTCAGCTCCAGTCAGTACAGAGAGTTTATCGCTCAAGCTCCTATCTCCAAAAATGCCGTACAGACAAGACGAGTGTTGGAGGTGGGGAACAGGATTGCCAGGGCGGCAGAGGCTTACCTCAGAAATGCCGGACTGGGTTCGGAGGTATCGCAGTACAGATGGGAGTTCAACCTTGTAGCCTCCAATCAGGCCAACGCATTCTGTATGCCGGGAGGGAAGATTGTCGTTTACGAGGGCATTCTTCGCTTTGCTCCCACCGACGATGAACTGGCTACGGTGATGGCTCATGAGGTTGCGCATGCACTGGCAAAGCATTCCAATGAACGGATGTCGCAGGCTCTTGTTCAGCAACTCGGTGCCGAAGCTCTTAGCTTAGCCGTTGGCAGGCAGAGCGCAGCGGTAAGAGCCGTAGCAGGAGCTGTGTATGGTATCGGCAGTAATGTGGCTATCATGCTTCCTTACAGCCGTACACACGAGTACGAAAGCGACAGAATCGGTCTTACACTCATGGCAATGGCAGGGTATAACCCTCGTATGGCTGTAACATTTTGGGAGAAGATGTCGCAGAGTAAAGGTGCCAAAGAAACCTCCGATATGCTTAGCACTCACCCTTCGGACAAGAAGAGGATAGATGCCATCAATAAGTATCTGCCCGAAGCACTCAAGCATTACGGCGGAAGTGCCACGACAACAACAGATACCAAGAAGGGTGGCATCATCACCCACTACTGATTTTAGACCGATATAGAAGTAGAGAATTTGAAGAAAGAGAATCCTACCGATCCCTCTTTATGGCTTCCGACAACCAAGAAGGAGGTGGAAAGACTGGGATGGGACACCCTTGATGTCATCCTTTTTGCCGGTGATGCGTACATCGACCACCCTTCGTTCGGAATGGCGGTCATTGGTCGCATCCTCCAAAAGCACGGCTACAAGGTGGCGATAGTACCGCAACCCAACTGGCGAGACGACCTCAGAGACTTCAAGAAGCTCGGACGGCCTCGCCTGTTTTTCGGTATATCGCCCGGTGCAATGGACTCTATGATCAACCATTATACCGCTGCCAAAAGACTTCGTAGCAATGATGCCTATACGCCGGACGGCAGATCGGATATGCGTCCGGACTATCCGACCATCGTCTATTCCAAGATTTTGAGAGAGCTGTACCCCGATGTTCCGATCGTGGCAGGCGGTATAGAGGCATCGTTGAGGCGTGTGGCGCATTACGACTACTGGCAAGACAAACTTCTTCCCGGTATGCCGGTGATGGCTCCGATAGATTTCCTCATTTACGGTATGGGGGAGAAGCCTATCGTGGAGCTGGCTGATGCTTATGCCGAAGGGAGAAGCATCGAGGAGATGAAGAAGATTCCGCAGCTTGCTTACTTGGAAAATGGTGCGTATGCCCCCGCTCCCGATAGTGATGATATAGTGCTTCACAGCTACGAGGAGGCGTTGGCATCGAAAAAGAAACATGCAGCCAACTTCAAACATATAGAGGAGCAGAGCAATGCCGTCAAGGCTAAAAGGTTGATAGAGCCGGTAGGGGAGGGATACATAGTGGTCAATCCGCCTTATCCCGTTATGACTTCGGAGGAGTTGGATGAGTCTTTCGATCTTCCTTATACACGGCTTCCTCATCCGAAGTATAAGGGTAAACACATTCCGGCATACGAGATGATCAAGTTTTCCGTGAATATGCACCGTGGCTGTTTTGGCGGATGCTCTTTCTGTACCATCTCGGCTCATCAGGGGAAGTTTATCGTTTCCAGAAGTGAACGTTCCATTTTGGAAGAGGCAAAGCGTCTCACTCACATGCCGGACTTTAAGGGATATATCTCCGATCTTGGAGGACCCAGTGCAAACATGTATGCCATGAAAGGACGCAACCTGAAAGCTTGCGAGAAGTGTCTCAGACCCTCTTGCATCTTCCCCGGTATCTGTCCGAATCTAAATGCAGACCATACTCCGCTGAATAATATCCTGAAAAAAGTGGATGCCTTGCCCGGTATCAAGAAGAGTTTTATCGGGAGTGGTATAAGATATGACCTCCTCCTCCATCCGTATAAAGATGAAAAGCTGAAGATGGCAGCACGTACCTATATGGAGGAGGTAATAGCTCATCACACATCCGGACGGCTCAAGGTGGCGCCGGAACACACTTCGGATAGAGTATTGGAGCAGATGCGCAAGCCCTCTTTCTCTCTTTTCTATACGTTCAAAAAGGAGTTTGACCGGATCAATAAAGCGTATGGTCTCAAGCAGCAACTGATTCCTTATTTTATATCATCGCATCCAGGAAGCAGGGAAGAAGATATGGCAGAACTGGCGGTAGCCACTAAAAATCTTCAGTTTAAGCTGGAACAGGTGCAAGATTTTACGCCTACACCCATGACGGTATCCACTGTGATATACTACACAGGGTATCATCCTTACACGATGGAAAGGGTCTTTACTGCTACCACACCCGAACAGAAGGAGCGGCAAAGGCAGTATTTCTTCTGGTACAAGCCGGAGATGAAAGGCGCTATCCGGAAATCTCTGACCCATATCAAGCGTTTGGATCTGCTGAGACTGCTTTTCCCAAACGAGCGTAGAGAAAAATAGAAGGAGATTTGGATAATTCAAGGATAGAAACGAAATTTGCAACGGATTGTTATTTGGATAAACAAACTATAAATACATACTTATGAAGAAAATTCTTTTGGGCGTAGCCCTTCTATTGGGAACCCTTACAGCCGTTGGGCAGAACATCCAGACACACTATCAAGCAGGGCGTCATCTCTACAAGGATATGGAAAAAACTCCCTCTTTTGTTACTACCGTAGAACATTTTAAGGCAGACAGATGGGGACAGACATTCCTTTTTGTCGATTTCGTTCATACGGAAAAAGGTATCTCAAACTCTTATTTTGAGATCGCAAGAGAGTTGAAATTCTGGAAAGCACCCGTTGCTCTTCACTTGGAGTACAATGGCGGCGTGGATAGAAACTTCTCCATCAACAACGCTTACCTCGTTGGTGCTTCTTACCTTTGGACAAGTAAGGACTTCAGTAAGAACTTTAGCATAAGCACCAGCTACCGTTACGATCAAGCGATAGAGGGTGTTCAAGACGCCAATCATGGTATGCAGCTTACTGCCGTATGGGGTTGGAACAGCTGGAATCGTGTATTTACCCTGAACGGATTTGTGGATGTCTGGACAAAGAAAGCTTCCGATAAAAGCCACGGAGTGGTGGTATATTCGGAACCACAGGCATGGATCAATCTGAATCAACTTGTCGGATTTCATGACAATTTCAATTTGAGTCTCGGTACAGAGGTTAGACTTTCTTACAATTTCCTTAACCCGAACAAATTCTATGCACTTCCGACTCTTGCAGCGAAGTGGACCTTCTGATTTTTTTTTGCATAATTGATTATATAAAAGGGCGAACCAATCGGATTTTCTTCGGTTGGTTCGCCTTGTTTTTAGAGCCGTAAGTCATTCGCAATTGTGGGAAAAATTGCTATCTTTGTATCTTGAGATTTCAAGAAGAAATCGGACTAAGTACTACTTCATTTAGAATAATAATATATGACTGAAGATATGCGGCAAGAAGCTGCCAACTATGGCGCAAGTAACATTCAGGTTCTCGAAGGGCTCGAAGCCGTTCGTATGCGTCCTGCAATGTATATTGGAGACATCGGAGAGAAAGGTTTGCATCACTTGGTGTACGAGGTGGTGGACAACTCCATAGACGAAGCACTGGCAGGCTATTGCGATAAAGTAGATGTTGAGATCAACGAAGACAACTCCATCTCAGTCCATGACAATGGCAGAGGTATCCCTGTGGATCTGCACGAGAAAGAGGGAAAGAGTGCCTTGGAAGTTGTACTGACGGTGCTCCATGCGGGAGGAAAGTTTGACAAAGGCTCCTATAAAGTTTCCGGAGGTCTTCACGGCGTGGGGGTTTCTTGCGTAAATGCGCTGTCGACAACCCTTAGAGCGGAAGTGAAGAGAGAGGGAAAGGTTTACATGCAAGAGTATCACCGAGGTGTCCCTGCCGATGATGTGAAGGTGATAGGAGAGAGTACAGAGACCGGTACGACTATCTACTTCAAACCGGACGACACTATCTTCATCACCACCGAATACAGCTATAAGACACTTTCCGATCGTCTTCGCGAGTTGGCTTTCCTTAATGCCGGTATTACGCTGACTCTTACGGACTATCGTCACAGAGACGAGGACGGAAATCCCAAGAAAGAGATCTTTCACAGCGAGAACGGACTCAAGGAGTTTGTTTCCTATCTCGACTCCAACAAAGAGACTCTCATAGACGATGTCATACATATCGTTACCGAGAAGCAGGATATACCTGTGGAGGTGGCGATGACTTACAATACTTCCTATAACGAGAATGTCTACTCTTATGTGAACAACATCAACACGATAGAGGGTGGAACGCATCTTGCCGGCTTCAGACGCGCTTTGACAAGAACGCTGAAGAAGTATGCGGAGGAGTCCAAGATCCTTGAGAAAGAGAAGATAGACGTTTCGGGGGACGACTTTCGCGAGGGTATCACGGCAGTCATATCCATCAAGGTTGCGGAGCCTCAGTTTGAAGGACAGACAAAGACCAAGCTTGGCAACTCCGAAGTAGCCGGTGCAGTGGATACTGCAGTGGGAGAAGCTCTGGGACACTACCTGGAAGAGAATCCCAAGCAAGCGAAGATGATAGTGGACAAGGTCGTATTGGCGGCAAAGGCACGTATCGCTGCTCGCAAGGCGAGAGAGATGGTACAGCGCAAGACACCTATGTTCGGAGGAGGACTTCCGGGCAAACTGTCGGATTGCAGAAGCAAAGATCCTGCACGTTGTGAGCTGTTCCTTGTCGAGGGAGACTCGGCGGGCGGTACGGCGAAGCAAGGTCGGGACTCCATGTTTCAAGCGATCCTTCCATTGCGCGGAAAGATTCTGAACGTAGAGAAAGCCATGCCGCACCGTGTCTTGGAGAGTGATGAGATACGAGCCATGTACACTGCGTTGGGAGTAACCATCGGCACGGAAGAAGATCCCAAGGCACTCAACATCTCGAAGCTGAGGTACAACAAGGTGATCATCATGACGGATGCCGATGTGGATGGAAGCCACATTGCCACGCTTATCCTTACGTTCTTCTTCCGCCACATGCGTGTCCTTGTGGAGCGTGGTTGCATTTACCTTGCCACACCACCGCTTTATCAGTGCAAGATGGGAGATGTCGTGGAGTACTGCTGGGACGATCGCCAACGGATGGAGTTCATCCAGAAGTATGCGGAAGGAAACGAGTCGAAAGTCATTACACAGCGTTACAAAGGTCTTGGAGAGATGGATGCCGAGCAGCTTTGGGAGACAACAATGGATCCGGACAATCGTCTTCTCAAGCAGATCACGATAGACAATGCGGTTGAGGCGGACGTTGTGTTCTCCATGTTGATGGGAGAAGATGTTGCTCCTCGTCGCGACTTTATTACGGCGAATGCGGACTATGCGAATATAGATGCCTGATCGAATAGGGCAACGTTAGTCGATAACGTACCAATACACAGAGCCTGAGAGTAAATAGCTACTCTCAGGCTCTTTTTGAAAATTAGTCCTTATCATTTTTCGGATTTGTAATTATCGTTTTTGAGGTTGATAATTATCATTTCGTAGATTGGTAATTACTGTTTTGTGGATTGGTAATTACTGTTTTGTGGATTGGTAATTACTGTTTTGTGGATTGGTAATTACTGTTTTGTGGATTGGTAATTACTGTTTCGTGGATTGGTAATTACTGTTTCGTAGATTAGTAATTACTGTTTCGTAGATTAGTAATTACTGTTTTGTGGATTAGTAATTACCGTTTCTCGTTTTGGTAATTACCGTTTCTCGGATTGGTAATTATCAATCTTTGTCTTGATTGTCGGCTTGTACGGAAGAGGGCAGGACGGTCTCTTTCGGGAGATGGAGAGAGGTTTTGTATTCTTCCGTAAGTGGGGGAGGAGTGGGGAGGTGCATTCCATTGAGATTGGGGCATTATTGTTATCTTTGTTTTCGTCTATTTGACGGATGGTTTTTATTGATAATATCAGAGAAATAGTAGTTATGAGAAGAAAGTTAGCGGTACTCGCATTGGTTGCGGCAGGGGCGATTCAGCTCTCTTACGGACAGAACGGAGGGAAGCAGCTTACGATAGATTCGATCACGAACGGAACGTTCGCGGCAAAGAGTGCCGGCGCGGGGTTCCGTCCCATGGAGGATGGAGCGCATTATTCCGTGGTAAGCAAGGATAACAGAGCCGTGCTGAAGTGCAGCTATTCCACAGGAAAGGTGGTGGATACGCTCTTTTATACGAAAACGGCAAGGGAGTGCGAGTTCGAGACGTTCGACGATTATGAGATAGCTCCGAACGGTTTGCAGATCCTGCTGTTTAAGGATACGGAGTATATATATAGAAGGAGCCGGAAGTTTAATGCGTACCGGTATGATGTGAGGCGGAATTTGGTGCAGCCTCTGTCTGCTTCCGGGGGAAAGGTGCGTATCCCGACGCTCTCTCCAGATGGGCGGATGTGCGCTTTCGTAAAGGAGGATAATAATATATATGTTGCGAAGTTTGACTACAATACCGAGTCTGCCGTAACAACAGATGGTAAGCCGAACGCGATCCTGAACGGTACAACAGACTGGGTCTATGAGGAGGAACTCTATGCCACGAACCTTATGCAGTGGGCAGACTCTTCGGAGCAGCTCATATTTGTGCGAACGGATGAGTCGAAAGTACCTCTCTACAATATGCAGATCTTTGGAAACAGGCTTTATCCTGAGGATTATCGCTACAAATATCCTAAGCCGGGAGAGAGAAACGCAGAGATCTCTTTGCGTTCGTTCGATATTCGTTCCAAGAAAACGGAGGTGATAGAGTTGCCGATTCGTGGCGAGTACTATATCCCTCGCTTGGATTATGCTCACGGTGCGCTTCAGGTGTTTACGTTCAACAGGAATCAGACCCACTTCCGACTCTTTACCGTGAATCCGAAGAGCGGACTCTCGAAGCTGCTCCTTGAAGAAAAGAGCGAGAGATACATAGACCCGGAATGGGCAAGACAGCTGGCATATACTTCGAACGGATTTACTTATGTCAATGATAAAAGCGGCTATAATCAGCTCTATCTCTATTCCAAACAAGGTGCTGTTCAGAAGAAGATCAGCAGAGACAATGCAGATGTTACTGCTTTTTACGGTGTGTCGAATCAGGGAGAAGCAATCTATGCCATGGCTTATCCGACCCCTATGGACAGGATAATAGTGGCAACAAATCTGAAGAACGGAAAGAGCCGTACTCTCTCTCCGGAAAAAGGAAACAGCAGAGCCGTATTCAGCAAAGATATGAGCTATTATCTGCTCACTTCGTCCAATATGGAAACGCCTGCAAGATACTCGCTCAACAGAACAAAGGATGCTAAAGAGATGGTGCTGCTCGAAGATAATGCCGCTCTTCTGTCCAAGATGAAAGAGTATTCGTTTGCTCAAAAGAGATTCTTCCAAGTAACCACCGCTTCCGGAGTAACCCTCAACGGCTATATCATCACACCCAAGAATATGGAGCCGGGAAAGAAATATCCTGCTCTGTTTACACAATACAGTGGTCCGGGCTCTCAAGAGGTGCAGAACAGATTTAAGTTCGACTGGGAATACGTGCTTCCTGAGAACGGCTACGTTGTGGTCTCTCTCGATGGAAGAGGAACGGGAGGACGAGGAGCAGAGTTCCAAAAGTGTACCTATCTCAATCTTGGTCTCCTTGAGTCGCAAGACCAGTGCGAAGGAGCCACCGCCACGGCCAAGCTCTTCCCATATATAGATGAAGAGAGAATGGCTATCTGGGGCTGGAGTTTCGGCGGATATACTACTCTCATGGCGATGTCTCACACCTCTCCCGTGTTCAAGGCAGGTATAGCGATAGCTCCTCCTACATCGTGGCGTCTGTATGATACGACCTATACGGAACGTTTCATGCGTACTCCGCAGGAAAACAACTCCGGATATGACCGTACTTCTGTCATGACGAGAGCCGCGAATCATTCCGGTAATCTTCTTATCATACACGGTTCTGCGGATGACAACGTGCATGTCCAAAATACAATGCAGTATGTGGAGGCTCTTGTGCAGGAGGATAAATACTTCGAGATGCTGATATATAAGGATCGCAACCACAGTATCTACGGAGGGAATACGAGAAAGCATCTCTACAACAGTATTCTAAGATTTTTGAACAGATCTCTTTAATTCCGAAAATGGTAGAAAAGAAAACAGGAAGAACATATATACGTAAACCCGAATGGCTCAAAATCAGCAGAGCCAGCATAGACAGCTACACGCACACCGGACGAACCATTTCTCAGGGAGCACTCAATACGATCTGCGCAAGCGGAAAGTGCCCGAATCAGGCAGAGTGCTGGAGCAGAGGGACAGCTACGTTTATGATCTGTGGCAATGTCTGTACTCGTGCGTGTCGTTTCTGTGCCACTCAGAGCGGAAAGCCCGACTCTCCGCCCGATCCGGTAGAGCCTTTAAGACTTGCGGCTTCTGTTTCGCAGATGAAGTTGAAGTACGCAGTCATCACATCCGTGGATAGAGACGATCTGCCGGATTATGGAGCCGGACACTGGGCGAGCTGCATCAACGAGATACGCAAACGCTCTCCGGAGACTAAGATAGAGGTGTTGATTCCGGACTTTCAGGGAGACGAGGCGTGTGTGGATATGGTCATAGAGACAGCACCGGACGTGATCGGACATAATCTTGAGACTGTTCGGAGACTCACACCGCAGGTCAGACATCGCGCTACCTACGATTGCAGTATGAAGGTCTTGAAGCAGATTGTCGACAGAGGCGCCATAGCCAAAACGGGAATCATGGTAGGGTTGGGAGAGACAGAAGAAGAGGTTGTGGAGCTGATGAAAGATATTGCGGCGATCGGAGTATCTACCCTGACCATCGGGCAGTATCTGCAACCGACATCGAGGCACATCGAAGTGAAAGAGTATGTGCATCCCGACCGGTTTGCACGCTATAAGCAGCTCGGAGAGAGTCTTGGCATCACTCACGTGGAGAGCGGACCGCTCGTGCGTTCTTCGTACCATGCAGACGACCATTTCAATCAGGCATCGAAAAAGAAACTCGATCTGAGAAAGATCGGAAAAGGAAGCGCTTAGCTCGTAACGGCTTCGGCTTACACTCGAAAAACAAATCTTCTTGGAGCATTACCGCTCAGATATTCGGACATGAAATACTTACACTCAAAGGCGACACTCCTACCGCTGCTCGTATCTTTTGCTTTGGCTCTCTTCTCTTGCGGAGAGGGCGGGTCGGCTTCGTCATATAGCGATGTTGTGAACATCTCATCCGTAGAGATCAGCAGAGACAGTGTGTTATACGCCGAGCCGGGCTTCTTGCAGGGAGTTTCCGGAGCGTTCGGAGGAGCTGTCGGGGATACATATATATATGGTGGCGGGTGCAACTTTCCGGACATCCCCGTGGCAGACGGCGGACAGAAAGTCTTCTACAAATCTCTCTACGCACTCTCCGGGAAAGGGGAGAGTTGGGAGACAACTTTCATTTCGTTCCTTCCCAAGTCTCTTGCTTATGGGGCATCTGTCTCTCTCGGCGGGGGAGATATGCTTTTGCTTGTGGGAGGTGTGGGAGAGCGGGGAGCTTCCGGTGAGATCATGATGCTCTCCAAGATGACAGACACCGGGGAGATCAGGCTCTCCAAGTATCCGTTTGCACTTCCTTTCGGGTGGTATGAAGGTGCGGCGGCGGAGCATGGAAAAAGTCTTTATTTCACGGGCGGATGGAAAGATGGGGAGCTTGTGACGGATCTTTATGCCTTTTCGTTGAGATCAGGAGAGACAACGAAAGTGATTTCTCTGCCCGATGGTGCAAGGCTCCAGCCCAATCTCTTTGTCATCGACGGCTATCTGTTTCTTTTCGGAGGCTTTTTCCCCGGTGGCGATGTGCGGATTCCGGGGCAAGAGCCTTACGTTCACAGGACGGCATGGAAGCTGAACCTGAGTGCACCGAAGAGCTGGGAGAAGCTGAATACTCCCGAAGCGATGCCCGGTTCTCCGCTCAGCTTCATCGGTGTCGCCGTGGCACAAGACCAAGTTTCCGGGGCGGTTTATGCTGTCGGCGGTGTCGATCCCGTGCTGTTTCAGGACGCCATCTCTCGCGGTTATCTTCTGAAGAAGGCGGTATTCCGTCGGGATGCCGAGGCGGAGGCGAGGCTGAAGGAGGAGCACCGCTCTTACCTCTTGCAGCCGGAGAGCCGCTACCGCTTCTCGCCGCGTCTGCTCCGGTACGACCACAGGCAGGATCACTGGAATATTTTGAAAGACTCTGCGATCTTCTCCACCGCGGGAGCCGTTTTGGCTGCCAAGGGAGACGAGCTTCTGATGATAGGCGGCGAGCGAAAGCCGGGCGTGCGTACCTTCGATGCCTATCTCTGTAACATGAAATAAGACGACCCACAGAAAAAAACTGTTTCTCATGCGGATAGATATTATCACAGTGATACCGGAGATGATAGACGGATGCGTCAACACCTCCATCCTCAAGCGCGCACAGGACAAAGGTCTGGCGGAGATACACCTCCACAACCTCAGGGACTACTCCACGAACAGGTGGAAACGGGTGGACGACTACCCGTTCGGAGGAGAAGCCGGCATGGTGATTCAGGTCGAGCCTGTCGATCGTGCCATCTCCCACTTGAAGAGCCAACGGGCGTACGACGAAGTGATCTTCACCTCTCCCGACGGCGAACTTTTTTCGCAGCCGTTGGCAAACAAACTCTCTTTGCTGCAGAACATCATCATTCTCTGCGGACACTACAAAGGGATAGACCACCGGATCCGCGAGCATCTCATCACGAAAGAGATTTCGGTGGGCGACTATGTCCTCACCGGAGGGGAGATGCCGGCAGCCATCATCGCGGACGCGGTGGTTCGGCTCATACCGGGAGTCATAGGCGACGAGCAGAGCGCGCTCTCGGACAGCTTTCAGGACGGACTCCTCTCCGCACCGGTCTATACCCGCCCTGCGGACTACAACGGCTGGAAAGTGCCCGACATTCTTCTCTCCGGGCATGAGGCAAAAATCGCCGAGTGGCGTCTCCGACAAGCCGAAGAGCGCACCCGTCTGCTACGCCCGGAGCTGTTGAAGCCGAACAGATAGCCCCTCCCGCTCCGAGAGGTGCGCAGAGCACTCTGCCTGAAAGGCTCCCCGGCTTTCGTGGGAAAGGCACGAAGGAGCTGATATAAGCCATTGAAAATCAAAAAAATAAGAGGATGTTTTGACACTTCTTTCGCAACGCGTGAAAAGTTTCGTGAGTACGGAAAAATACTTCCAAGCTCACGAAACTTTTTTTCTGTGCGCACGCGGATAAATTTCTGCATATGCAAAAAATTTTTTTCGCATATGCAGAAATTTTTTTTGTATATGCAGAAATTTTTTTCTGTGCGCACGTAAATATTTTTTTGTGCGCACGTAAATATTTTTTTGTGCGCACGTAAATATTTTTTTGTGCGCACGTAAATATTTTTCTGTGCGTACGTAAATTTTTTTTGTGCGCACGTAAATTTTTTTCTATGCGCACGTAAATTTTTTTTCTATGCCCATGGAAATTTTTTTCTATGCCCATGGAAATTTTTTTCTATGCCCATGGAAATTTTTTTCTATGCCCATGGAAATTTTTTTCTATGCCCATGGAAATTTGTTGGGTGGTATTGCCCGATATAAGTATGATAAATATATTCTCTCTTTTGTCGTGGAAAACCTTCTGAACAAGAGTGTTTTTGCCTACACCGTTCGTGATGCTTTACAGTCTCATTCGGCATCTTATCCTTTGAGAGGACGTTCCGTAAGACTGGATTTCTCGTATTACTTTTAGGACAATCCCGTTTGGTCGGGGCTATAAACGAAAAGCTGTGCCGAAGGGATCCCTTCGGCACAGCTTTTCGTTTGTACTTCAATAGAGTTATTTCGTCTTATATATCCAGGCGTCTTTGAATCTCTTCTCCCGATGAAGCTCTCTCATCTTGTTCAGAGCCTCCTCTTGGGAGGCAAAGTTGCCGAGATAGAGTCTGTACGATTTGCCTCTGCGATCTATGCCAAACTCCGGATAGTCGTTCAGCTTATGGTAGCCGACAAACTCTTCCACCTGTTTTTCTGTGGAGAGTGTGGCTATTACCACAAGAAATCTGTTGCTCTCCACGTGAGTCTCCTTAGGAGCTTCCACGCTCTTTTCTTCGGTTACTGCTTTCGCTTCTACCGCTATTGCAGGTTCTTCCGCTTTTGTTGTTTCAGCTGTTTTCTCTGTCAGGAAGTGAGGCACAAAACCGGCTTGGTACTCTTTCATCTCGGTCTCCACAGCGCGGAACGGCATCAGCAGACCCAGCGTTAAGATCACCATGGCGGCAGTAAAGTACTTCAATGCTTTCACATTGATAGGCAGATAATAGGTGTTATCTGCCACCTCTTTCGTCTCTTCTCCCATAACAAGCAGCTTGGGCAGAGACGCAATATCGGTAAGGCTGTACAGATTTGTTGCAAACGGATGGTGCGGATTCGGTTCAAATATGGGAGTGGCTCCTTCCGAGCTGTGTCCCAAGCGAATGCGCCCGATCTCCTCCAGCTCCACGTAGGTACGGCTGCCGAGATGATGCAGTAGAGCCTCTACATCTTTCGTCAACATCTGTTCTGCTCTTCTGTAACTTATGCCGTACCGAGCGACATAGCTGTGTATCAGAATACCGTCCGAGACGTGTTTCAACTCGGCATTGAAGCAGAGTGATACCTTACCCGGTCCGAGCATGCCTCCTGTGGAAGAGTGCTCTTCGGCTTTTATGAATGCACCCAACTGTGGTACCACCACACACGGATGCTTGAACAGACAACGCTGCAGATGTTGTACTACTCTTTGCATGATCGGTTTACCATTGGGAGAAATAGAGCTTCAGACCTGTGCTGAATGTCGAAACATTCGGTCCGAAATCTTTTTGGAAAGGAGAGATGGGGGAGTAGGTTGCAAAAAGACCGAAGTTGCCTATACCTGCCTGGACGATAAAGTCGAGGTGTACAGGTCTTAGTCCCAAGCCTTTATCTATGATCTGCTTGGATGCAGAGTGATTCTCTTCCGATGCTGCCCACCAAACTTTCGAGCTAGAAGCTGTCTTTACCTTGAACAAAACACCGAAGTTGAAGAACATCGGTGATGATGTCCCGTGTCGCTTACCGCTGTTTACCTCTATGAGAGCAGGGATCTTCAGGTATGTCGTATGAAATCTCGCATTGGACATATTCTTGCCTGCCGGGATGTCATCGGTAACGAATGCTTGATTTTTGGCAAAGTTCAAGAAGTGGTTCTTGGTAAAGTGGATGGAGTTGAACTCGATACCCAAACCGCTGACAAAGCTAAGATTATTCGCTCCCAATGAATATTTGACATCAAAGAAAGAGAGATCGTACTTCAAAGACGAAGACATATCCACATTTCTCGCCATATCTTTACCGCTGTCATCCATAGGACTCATAGAGATGAAGCCTACTCCGAAGCCACTGAAATGTGCTGTCTTGGAATGTCCGCGATACATATCTTTTCTTCCGGTAATGTCTTTTCCCATAACCAATCTTCTCTCTCGGTGAGAGTATGTGGTCTCTTTATCCGTATCACCCACGATGATGGTGTATTGTCTCTTCTTCGCCGGTTGAGAAGGAGGTGTCTGAGTTTCTTCTACTGTATTCACTGTCTCCTCTGTTGCGGCATAAACACCAAAACTCATGGATGCCAAAAGGACCCAAGCAAATGAAATTAGCGTCATTTTTCTCTTCATAGCTCTGTTTTTCTGTTATTTAGATGTTATAAATATCCATTTGTTTTGTCTCCTCTTATCTTTTAACCATCATGGTTGAAAGTGAAAAAGAGGTGTTGATGAGATTGAATTTGCGACACATCAGCGGAGCAAAACTCCGGCAAAGAGTCCGAAAGCTTTGTTGCTCTGCTTCTACCGCACTACTCTTCTCCCTACAAATGTAGCAAAAAATGAGTATAGGAGCTTTATTCTTGCTCTTTTTCGGGGATAAATACTCCTTTTTCTCCTTTATACTCAAGGCTGTAGATATATTAAAAATATGTACCTTCGTGTCGATGAAAGCAGAAATTCTAAATAAATATAATATTCCTGTTCCACGATATACCAGCTATCCGCCGGCAAATCTGTTCTCTCCTTTGTACGATTCTGTGCGGTACGAGACAGATCTGTTGCTTTCCAATAGTAATGGTACGGACAAACTCTCCTTCTACATACACATTCCGTTCTGCAACAGCTTGTGTCTCTATTGCGGTTGTAATAAGCAAGTGATGCCGAAAGAGGGGGATGGGGTGGCTCTTTATGTGGACTATCTTCTCAAAGAATTGGAGCTGTTGTCTCAAAAGATAGACCCTCTCCGAAAGGTTTATCAGATCCATTTCGGTGGCGGATCGCCGACCTCTATCCCATTGAACCATATAAAGAAAATTTTGGAAGCGATACGATCGAAGTTTGTCATCGCACCCGAAGCAGAGGTGGCTATCGAATGTCATCCCGGATACCTGAATGAGCAGGCTTGGAAAAGCCTTATAGATATGGGATTTACGAGGATGAGCATCGGTATTCAGGATATAGACAGCAAAGTCTTACGGCAGGTAAAACGGACAGAGAGCAAGCTCCCTCTTCACGAGATTGTCTCTCTCCTGCGTTCCAATGGTATCGAGATCAACATAGATCTTATATACGGTCTTCCGTTGCAGACGGCAGAGTCGTTCGGTAAAACCATCGAAGCGGTGTTGGATCTGAGACCGGACAGAGTCGTAACCTTTTCGTATGCTCACGTTCCATGGGTTCATCCCATACAGAAAGCATTGGAAAGAGTGGGGCTGCCTACCCCGCAGGAGAAAGCCGTGATGTACTCCAAAGCATTGGGTGTCGCTTTGGAAAGAGGTTATGTACAGATTGGTCTGGACCACTTTGTCCTTCCCACAGACGCTCTTGCCATGGCTCTTCAAGAGGGGAGTCTGCATCGAAACTTTCAAGGCTACTGCACAAAAGAGATCACCGGACAGGTCTATGCTTTGGGCATTACAGGCATCTCTCAGCTTTACGGCTCATACGCCCAAAACTGTAAAGATATTTCGACCTACTACTCATTCCTGAATCGTGATACGCTTCCCGCAGTTACCGGGTACAGCCTTACCGAAGAAGAGCAGGTTATTAAAGAGATCATTACCGAACTGATGTGCAACTATCGCTGCAATCCTGTTCGGATACTTTCCGATTTCGGCATAGATACGGATAGCCTGCATACCATATCATTTCTCAAGTATGATGCTCTAAAAGAGATGGCGGAGGACGGACTCTGCTCGGTGGATGAAGATACCGGAGAGATTGTCATGGAGAAAAGCGCACATGCTTTTGTACGAAACGTTGCAGCGTGCTTTGATATTCACTACAATCCTAAAGCTCCTGCCGGATACAGCAAACCAATATAAACAGATAAACAGATGGAACAGACAAGAGAAATATACCTCGCAGGAGGTTGCTTTTGGGGAGTGGAGCACTATATCAAGAAGATTGCCGGCGTTTGCTCTACACAGGTAGGATATGCCAACAGCCTTATTGCCACCCCCACTTATAAGGAGGTGTGCAGCGGACGGACAGAGGCAGTGGAGACCGTAAGAGTGATTTACGACCCCTCCAAAATAGCTTTGAGCTACCTGCTGTCTGCTTTTTATCGCATCATCAACCCCACTTCTCTCAACAAGCAAGGTGGAGATGTCGGAACGCAGTACCGTACGGGAGTTTACTATACAGATCCGAAGGATGCCGTTATTATTGCAGACAGCCTGGCTCTACTGCAGAAAAAGTACACGAAGAGTATCGTTGTGGAGTGCATGCCGTTGAAGAACTATTTCAGTGCAGAGGAGTATCATCAAGAGTATCTCACCGCCAATCCCGCAGGGTATTGCCATGTGGCTCTTGAAAACTTTGCTTTGGCAAAGACCTTTGTTTGCCCTACCGAACAGATAGAACGGGATGAGAAGCGACGAAACGAGTAGTCTGCTCCCTGCGAAGATAGACAGAGAGAGTCCGGCAATGGTGTCGGACTTTTCTTTTTAACGCTTCCGAAATATCCTCTTACCACTTTAATATTTTCCGTTTATCGTGTTCGGAACTCTTTTTCAAAGTTCGGTTCCTGCAAACCGGGCTTTGAATTGTGCAGATCAAATGTTGATTTTTACAAATCAAGCCTTGAAACCGGATTCTATGTACTTTTAGACCGGTTTATAATAGTGTTTAGCTCATTTTGCAAACGGGTTAAACGAAAAAAAAGACTGCCGAAGAGAGATCTTCAGCAGCCTTTCTGCAATAATCTTTGCGTGATCGCGACAGGATTCAAACCTGTAACCTTCTGATCCGTAGTCAGATGCTCTATTCAGTTGAGCTACGCGACCGATATAATCATTGTCAACAAAAAATTTGTGATCGCGACAGGATTCAAACCTGTAACCTTCTGATCCGTAGTCAGATGCTCTATTCAGTTGAGCTACGCGACCCTATCCTTTTCAGGAAAGACGGTGCAAAGGTAGGTATTCTTTAGGATATATCAAAACGCTACTCTGCTTTTTTGTCAATCTCTTTCCCTTTATGACTCTTTTTGCCTATGTCGCAAGCATTGCAGCCCGGACACTTGTCGTTCTCTTTCGGAGCCTTGAAAAGCTTCGCCGCATTCCGTAGCAGAATGAGCGTTACAGCACCTATGATGATATATACTATAATGTCTTGAAGCATGGTTATAGGAATAAGGACTATGTGAACAGCTTTCCGACCAGTGTGGCAGTAAAGGCTACCAACCAAGCCAAAGAGCAGGAATATATCATGCTAAAGAGTGCCCACTTCGCACTGCCGCTCTCTCTGCCGATCGCAACTATCGTTGCAATACAGGGGAAATAGACCAGCACAAACAGCATGAAGGAGAACATCATTACAGGAGTATAGGCAGGAGAACCATCGGAAAGCGTGGCTTGAGAAAGCTTGTCCTGTAGTCCGGCTTCGTTTTCCATGTCTCCGGTGTACAACACTCCCATAGTGCTTACCACAACTTCCTTGGCAGGCAGTCCGCTAAGCAGTGCCATGGTCAGCTTCCAATCGTAATCCATGGGTGAGAATATCGGTTGGAGAGCTTTTCCCATCTTGCCTATGTAAGAGTTTTCCTGCTGATACATGGATGCCAACTGATCGTCAGAGAGATCTTGGAGCGTGTTGTTCTCTGCTTTCATCTGCTCTATACCCGTTGCAATGTCTGCTTCGTTTCCTCTTGGGAAGTAGCTTAAACACCATATCACAATGGATGCAAGCAGAATGGTGGTACCCATTTTGGTGAGATACTGCTTAGCTTTATCCCACATATGCAACAGAATACTCTGAGTGGTGGGAAGGCGATAAGGAGGCAGCTCCATAACGAAAGGTATATCTTCTTCCTTGATAAAGAATTTTCTGAGGAAGAATGCCGTGAGCAGTGCAAGCAGTATACCTATAATGTAGATGGAGAAAACCACAGTCCCGGCGTAGGCACTGAAGAACGCACCCGTGAGTAGAATGTAGACCGGAAGCCTTGCGCTGCAACTCATAAAGGGAAGTATCAGCATCGTGATGAGTCTGCTGTTTTTGCTCTCTATCGTTCTGGTTGCCATGATAGCCGGAACATTGCATCCGAAGCCCATGATAAGAGGAATGAAACTCTTCCCATGAATGCCCATGGAGTGCATTAGCTTGTCCATGATAAAGGCTGCCCGCGCCATATACCCGGTGTCTTCCATAAAGGATATAAAGACATAGAGGATCATGATATTGGGCAGAAAAACTATGACGCCCCCTACTCCTCCGATGATACCATCGCAGATAAGGTCTTGAAGAGCCCCTCCCGGAAGAATGCTTCGTACCGCTTCTCCCAGCCACGCAACACCTGCTTCGATCCATTCCATAGGATATTCTCCCAATGTGAATGTGGTTTGGAACATCAGGTACATGAAGAGGAGAAAGATAGGGAAGCCCCAAATACGATGCGTGAGCCAGTAGTCTATCTTTTGATCTCTGCCTTTGAGGTGATCCACTTTCGAGTCGAGCGTCTCTCTTAACGCACCATTGATAAATCCGTAGCGGGTATCGGTGATTACATCCGAGAGGTGTCGAGAGTAGCTTTCGGAGTATGTTTTAGAGATGTATCTTGCTTTGGTGAGCAGAAAAGCTCCTTTCGGGATCTCTTTTTCCACCTTGCCGGTGTAGAGAGGATCACCTTCCAAGAGTTTTATGGCAATATACTCTTCGGCACCATGACACCATGAAAGGTGTGGCTGATCTGCTGTTGCCTGTCGTATAAACTCGGCTAACTCGTCCCGATGCTTGACGATCTCCAAAGAGTAAGGCATAGGCACTTTGCGCTGAAGGGTGCAAGAGCCGGCATAGACCATGTGAACACAGTTGAACAGCTTCTCTTTTCCTTCTCCTTTTCTCGCTACGGTCGGAACAACCGGCGTCCCTAATAGCTGGGACAACAAGGGTATGTTGAGCTTGCTGCCACTGGCTTCAAACTCATCGAACATATTCAGAGCGATAACCATGGGGATACCCGTCTCAAGCAGTTGGGTTGTGAGATAAAGGTGTCTCTCCAAATTGGTGGCACTGATGACATTCACGATAACATCCGGTCGCTTATCTCCCGCAAGGAAGTCCTCTATATACTTCTCTTCCGGGCTGTATGAGGAGAGAGAGTAAGTACCGGGAAGGTCTATGATGTCGAAGTTTATGTCGCCTGTTTTATACTTGCCATGCTTGGCATCGACCGTAACACCGGAATAGTTGCCCACGTGTTCGTGTGTTCCGCAACAAGCATTAAACAGAGAGGTTTTTCCGCAGTTCGGATTGCCTAAAAATGCAACGGAGATTTTTGTATCGGCAGGGATCTCTTTTTTTGTCCCATTCCCTAAAATATCGGGATGGATATTGGGGTCGTGCTTAACGACAGGAGCCGATGCGTTGGTGCTGTGCTCCTTGCTTAAACTCTTGTTTACATAGATATGCTGAGCCTCTTTTCTACGAAGAGAGACCTCATAGTTCATTACCTTGTACTCTATCGGGTCTTGTAGCGGAGCATTACGAACGACCAGAACATCCTGCCCCGGAACAAATCCCATTTCGAGAATACGTTTTCTAAAATGCCCGGTCAGACGGACATCAACAATACTACCGGATTCTCCTTCTTTAAGTTCAGAAAGTTTTACTGTCATGGTTCAAATATACTTTCTTTGTCTATACCCCAAAATACCTATATATAGTTATTTAAGTGAATGGTATCGATCAGCTTTTTTTGTTTCCGAATATTTTGTAAGCGATGAGGCTGCTCAAGAAACCGACCAATAAGATTGTGAAGATGGAGACAACAATATCCAAGAATCTCAACTCTACCGGATACGAGTCTATGAGAAAAGCTCCACTGTTCGAGGTGGCAAGCTTTACAAGACCGAACTGTGCCTGTAAGACTACCAGGAAGATACCTGTGGCTATTCCTATAACCCCTCCCATAAAGGAGAGTATAAACCCTTCCGTGATGACGATACTTCTGGTCATCCACTTTTCTGCACCCAATGCTCTGAGCGTTTCTGTGTCTTTACGCTTCTCGATGATAAGCATCCCTAATGTGCTTACAATGCTAAACAGAGAGAGCAGGAGTACAAATAGCAGGATGGAAAAGGAGATCCATTTTTCGATCTTATTGATTCGGAAGATGTCGGGATGCTGTTGTTCCCGGTCTTTGACCACAAAATTGCTTCCCAGCAAGCGAGATAGTCTTTCCGCTGTTCGTTTTGTGGTGCTTTCTTGAGCAAGTTTCAGAGATATTTCGCTTATGGTATCCGAGTCGTACTGAAGGAGTGTGCGGAGAAGCTCAATGGGAAGAAAAGATATTGTACCGTCTTCACTCTGATCGACTCGAAATACCCCGGAGATAAAAACATCCGATGTCCTGAAGTTTCTATCCGGTCTTACCATGGAGAGAGAGCCTATCCGCCGAGGCACGATAATCTGTACCGGCAGATCCATACCGGCATTGACGCCGAGCTTGGAAGCTATCCCTACTCCCGTTATGAGCTGTGGAAGAGAATCTTTTTCCAGCAGAAACTCTCCATCGAAGAGGCTTTGATGAAGCGGAATGACTTGAGAAAAATGATCGTCTATACCATAAAGAATGACCGGAATGGTATTCTCTTCAAACACAAGCATGGCTTGACCTTTCAGCCCGAAAGCGTATTTCTCAATCTCCGGATCGTTATCCAGCAGTTCGGCGACAGTGCTTAAAGAAAAAGGCTTACCCTCTTTCTGCTCTACGATCAGGTCGGGAGTGAAATTTTTGTACAGCCCTTTCGTGAAACTCTCAAAGCCGTTAAAGACGGAAAAGAGAATAACCATCGCAATACCGACCACGGCAATGGAAGATGTGGCAATGGTTGCGATAATGTTTACAGCGTGTGTGGATTTCGGAGCATGGAAGTATCTCCATGCAATGAACAGGATTGTCTTCCACTTATTAAAGATCATTGCTTCAACAGCTCATCTATTCTACTTATGATCTTTTCACTATCATCTTTGAGGAAGATAAGCTCCGGAATGATTCGCAGCTGTGTATGTACTCGCTTCCCAAAGTCGTATCGGATTGTCGCTGAATTCTGTTGAATTGCTTTTATCAGCTCGTCAGCCTTACTGTCCGGAAAGATACTGAGGAACACTCTTGCCTGACTAAGATCCGGCGTTACGCGTACTTCGCTCACGGTGATCAGTACTCCCGGAGTTTTTTTAGTCTCAAGGAGGAAAAGCTCTCCCAGCTCTTTTTGAATCAGACGAGAGATCATGCTCATTCTTTTATTGTCCATACTATTGTCGTGTGTCTGTTTGTTTAATGCTTAGAGTGAGTCCGTCTCGCAGAGGGAGTATGACGGTGGAGAGTTCGGGCTGCTCTAAAAGATAGTAGTTAAAGTTTCTGATGGATACCGTTTGCTCGTCCTGTGCCTCCGGTTCTATCACTTTCCCGTCCCAAAGAGTATTATCGGAGATGATGAGCGAACCTGCCGGCAGTCGCTTCAAAACCAGCTTGACATACTCGATATAGTGCCTCTTATTGGCATCTATATATACGATGTCTGTCTCTTCAAGCGGAAGAGTAGGAAGAATCTCCAGAGCATCTCCAAAGTAGAGACGGATCTGCTCTTTCTGTTCGCTTTGGTCGAAATATCGTCTGAGAAAATCCTCCATTTCGTCATTCAGCTCAATAGTGTGGACTATCCCTTTTTCGGATAATCCCTCAGCCAGACAGAGTGTGGCATAGCCGGTATAAGTGCCTATCTCTATAATATTCCGAGGAGATTTGAGCTTGGACAGAAGAGCCAGTAAACGCCCCTGATGATGCCCGGACATCATTCTCGGTCTCACCAGATGGGTATGTGCATCCCTGTACAGCTTCTTGAGGAGTGGCGGTTCCGGAGATATGTGCTCCAGTATATACTCCTCCAAAGCCAGTAGTTCTGCCTCTGTTTTATCGTTCTGTCCGGATATCATTACTGCTTATCGGGGTTGTTTTTATGGTAGAAGTCCAAAGCCTCCTGCACTTTATTCAGTTCCAATCTCGTTGTACCCACTTCTTCTGCCAAAGTACCGCTGACGTAAGCGACCATATCCTCTTTCTCTATCTGTCCCTTACGCAAAAGCTCTTTCAGCGCACCTATGTAGTAGTCTATCTTACCTCCGCACTTCTCTTGTACAACGGCCTTTACGCCATAAGAGAGAGCAAGTTCTCGTGCCGTCCGTTCCTTATAACATATTGCAAATACGGTGGCACGCCCTCTGTATGCTGCGATATTTCTGCAAGTGCGTCCGGTAAAGCTGTCTGTAACAATCGCTTTAACTCCCAGTTTACTGATGCTCTTCACGGCTTGTTTGGATAGAAAAGAGGTAACGTCTAAGTCTTGAGGCTCTATCGGTACCCTTATATCCTGCTCTTCGAGCTTGCTTTTCTCTGCCTCTCTTATAATGCTCGTCATGGTTCTTACAGCCTCTACCGGATATTTCCCATTGGCGGTCTCTCCGGAGAGCATCACGGCATCCGTCCTGTAAAAAATAGCGTTGGCAACATCGGAGACCTCGGCTCTTGTCGGGCGAGGCGAGTATATCATGGTGTGCAACATCTGTGTTGCTACTATCACAGGCTTTTTCTTCGCAATGGCTTTCCGTATGAGCAGACTCTGTATAGCCGGAATTTTCTCTTGCGGCACCTCTATGCCGAGATCTCCCCGTGCGATCATGATACCGAAGGCATGGTCTAATATCTCATCTATATTGTCTATACCCTCTTGGTTTTCAATCTTTGCGATGATCTTTATAGGGCTGTTGTGGCGATCCAAAATCTCTTGGATGTCCAAGACGTCCTGCTTGTTTCTGACGAAAGAGTGTGCTATAAAGTCCACATCTTTCTCTATGCAGTAGTTGATGGTCTCTATGTCTCTTGGAGTGAGAGAGGGCAGATTGATCCTGACACCCGGTACATTTACGCTCTTTCTGCTACCCAAGATACCATCGTTAAGTACAGAGCAGACGATCTTATCCGGAGTCTTCTCTATGACGCAAAGCTCCAAAAGTCCGTCATCTATAAGGATGTGAGAGTCGGGAGCTATATCCTTGTGAAGATCCCGATAGGTTACGCAGATACACTCTTTGGTTGTAAGTGTATCCGGATCGCTTTTCAGCAGAACGGTGCTTCCTCTTCTAAACTCTATGGGTTCGCTACATATCGTTGTCCGGATCTCCGGTCCTTTCGTGTCCATTAAGATAGCAACATCCCCGGCTACGGCGCGAGTGTTATCCACTACCCGGTCAAAGCCCTCTCTGTCCATGTGTGCAGAGTTGAGCCTGACAACATTGACACCCTCCTCTATAAGCTCTTTAAGAAAAGGGATGTCGCACTTTCTGTCCGATATCGTTGCTACGATTTTGGTCGCTTTCTTCATATCTGTTTTTCTAAATCTTTAATATATCCGCTTCGGATAAACCTTTCTCGGACTATCCGTTACGTCTCGACAACAAGTGGGCTATGGCAAGTCTGTAGCCATCCAGCCCAAAGCCGGAGAGTATTCCTGCTGCTTCTGCAGCCGTGACCGACTTCTGTCTGAACTCTTCCCGCTTGTAGAGATTGGATATGTGCACCTCCACCACAGGAATAGTTATGGCAGCGATGGCATCTCTAAGGGCATAGGAGTAGTGTGTCAAAGCTCCCGGATTGAGAACAATGCCTCCGGAGAGCGATCTTATATCGTGCAGATAGTCTATGATCTCGCCTTCATGGTTGCTTTGGAAATATCTGATATCCACGTTGTGGTATATATCTCTCAGCTTCTCCAAGTATTCCTCAAAGTCCGTACTCCCGTATATCTCAGGCTCTCGTTCGCCCAAAAGGTTCAAGTTGGGGCCGTTGATGATGTGAATTATCTTCATATCCGCAATCTCTATTTCTTATTACACAAAGGTAGGATAATTGCTTCACTTTATAAAATAGAGGTGTTGAAAAAGTATCGGTCGTTGTAAGATGCAAAAAGGTTGGTATTTGAGATCCTTTTTGCATTCGTTTGCCTCACGAGTGGGCCTCTGTTTTTATATATTTCATCCCCTCTGGAAAATGCGTTTTTCTCCTTTCTCTATTTTCTCTTTTCGGGTTGTTTTCAGAGTACATCCGAGTTGTTAAATCGGGGTCGTTTTATTAACACAAATTTTGATGCCTGTTCACCCAAAACGGTAAAGCAATATATTTTGTCGGCTTAACGTGTTTAATTTTTCAGTGAACACGTTTACTGATTTCATTTAATACGTTTACCGGATTCAATTAACGTGTTTAGAATTTTTATTAGTGCGCTGATAATTAGGTGTTTATCGTTTTGCTCCATTTTTGAGGCTCTTTGGTGTGATTTCTTCATTAAGATTTCTAAACACAATAATGAGGATAAATTGATCTTTATTAACTCGAAAACAGCCCATGAAACCGACCGAGAGGAGAAAAGTTTTGGAATCAGCCCTCTTTTTTATCCTTTTGGTTATTAGTGGTTTGTGTCGGTTTTAGTGTGATTGGCTCTATTTTTCTTCAAAAAATCCTCTTTCGGAAGGAATTTTTAGGGGTGAAACACGAACCTTTTGGGGAGTTTTTATATAAAAGAAATGTTATAAATGGGTCTTTGTTTGAGATTATGGCGGTGTGCAAATGTGATATTTATTTTTGTGATGTCTTGATTTTGATAATTGATGATATAAAAAGAAAATTGGAGGAGTGGCTTAATCGGGATAGATGGTCTTGTGCCTTCTTTGGTTGTTCCCGGTTTATTGTATAAGTCTGGCTCTGTTTTACGAAGAAAGTAGTTGATAATTATTGATTTGTATTGTGTCCGAAATGATGCGTGTGGCTTTCGGAATGAGGTAATGACTCCTCCTTTTATTCCCCCTTTCCACATCCTCTTTTTATCGTTTCCAAGTGTACGCTTTTCCCGTGATATTAACACCGCTTAAGTGTTTGATGTTGGGTGGTTTTTAACTTCCGATACGGGGATGCAGAATATCACTAATTATATGTATCTTTGCAAGCGTATTAAACGAACTAAGAAGAATATATGAATCGCTGGTTGAAATATCTACTCATAGCCATGTGGGGCTTATTCCTTTTGATAGGAAGCGGAACCCTGCTTATGTTCTTTCTTATAGCCAAGGGTAAGATAGGCTATATGCCACCCATTGAAGACCTTCAAAATCCGATAGATAAGTATGCTTCTCAGGTGATTTCGGAAGATGGACAGCTCTTGGGATCTTATGCTCTGAAAAACAATAATCGTATATACATCACCTATCAGGATCTCTCTCCTGCTCTTGTCAATGCCCTTATATCCACAGAAGATGTCCGGTTTACCCAACATTCGGGTATAGATATGCGCGGATTCTTGCGTGCGGTAGTGAAGACAGGATTGATGCGGCAGAAGAATGCCGGTGGGGGTAGTACCATAACTCAACAGCTCGCAAAGCAACTCTATTCTCCCTCCGCAGACAGCAAGGTGGAGCGGCTTTTACAGAAGCCCATAGAATGGGTTATAGCTGTCGAGCTTGAGAGATATTATACCAAAGAGGAGATTATCAATCTCTATCTGAATAAGTTCGACTTCCTCTACCAGGCAGTGGGTATAGAGAGTGCCTGCAAGACATACTTCGATGTCAAGCCGAGAGACCTGAAAACGGAACAGGCGGCACTACTGGTAGGAATGTGTAAAAATCCATCGTTGTACAACCCGGTGCGTTATCCGGAAAGGGCTATGCAGCGTCGCAACGTGGTATTGGACCAGATGAGGAAAGCCGGACACTTGACCGCCGTGGAGTGCGACTCGCTAAAGAACATCCCGGTAGAGCTTCGTTTCCGCGTGAGAAACCACAGAGAGGGGTTGGCAACCTATTTCAGAGAGCATCTGAAGCAGGTGCTCATGGCAGATAAGCCGGAGAGAAGCAAGTATCAAAAGTGGCAGAAAGATCAGTATGAAAGAGACTCTGTGGCCTGGGCTACGGATCCTCTCTACGGCTGGTGCAAGAAAAATAAGAAGAGCAACGGGGAGCATTATAACCTCTACACCGATGGGCTGAAGATATACACCGGTATAAATGCCATAATGCAACGCTATGCCGAGGAGGCTGTAAGAGAACATCTCGGAAATGATCTGCAAAAACGCTTTGAGAGAGAGAAGAAGGGCAGAAGCTATGCCCCCTATTCCAGAAATCTTTCTACGCAGGAACGTGCCAAGATATTGCGCAAATCTTTGGAGCAGAGCGACAGATACAGAAAGATGAAAGCTGATGGCAAAAGCGAAAAAGAGATAGACATCGCTTTCGATACCCCTACCGAAATGAACGTCTTTACGTGGAAAGGGTATAAAGATACCGTGATGACCCCAAGAGACAGTATCCTTTACTATAAGGGTTTTCTGCGTAGCGGATTTATGGCGATGGATAATCTTACCGGACAGGTAAAGGCATACGTCGGAGGTATAGACTATACGGCATTTCAGTATGACATGGTTTCGCTCGGGCGCAGACAGGTCGGCTCCGTGATGAAACCGTTTCTCTACTCCATGGCGATGGGGGAAGGCTTTACGCCTTGTGACGAAATGCTTCATGTGCCTCAAAGTATTACGACCGAAGCCGGAACGGTATGGACTCCTAAGAATGCAAGGAGTACGAGAGTGGGTGAAATGGTTAGCATCAACTGGGGACTCCAAATGTCGGACAACTGGGTTACGGCTTGGCTTATGAGTCATCTCTCTCCGTATGCGTTCGTGGATCTGTTGAGATCTTTCGGTATCACAGGACATTTGGATCCTGTGCCGAGTATTTGTCTCGGAACGCCGGATATATCCGTTTCGGAAATGGTGAGCGGATACTCTGCTTTTGCCAATGGCGGACTTCGTGTTGCACCTCTGCTCGCCACACGGATAGAAGACCAGTATGGAAATGTACTGGCTACATTCCAGCCTAAGATGTATGAGGTGTTGTCGGCAGAAGCTGCATACAAGACGCTCTACATGTTGCGAAACGTAATGGATGGCGGTACCGGTAGCCGGGTAAGATATCGCTACAACGTGAAAGCACCTATGGGCGGAAAAACAGGTACTTCTCAGAGACACGCCGACGGGTGGTTCATGTGCTTTACTCCTTCTTTATCTACAGGTTGTTGGGTAGGAGGAGAAGATCCGGATATTCACTTCGATACTATTGCAGACGGTCAGGGTGCTTCCATGGCACTGCCTATCGTCGCTCTGTTTATGCAAAAGATATACAACGACAAAGTGTTAAAGCTCAATCCGAACGAGGACTTTAACGTGCCCGAAATGTATCGCTCTCCATGTAGAAATCTGTTCAATCTTGAGACAGAGGCTGTTTCGGAGGGAGTTATAGATTCGGACTTTTCTATGTAAGTAGGATAAATAATTTTGTAATCACTTATATATAAACAATTAAGCCAAAAATGTCAAAAAAAAGAGTTTACACCTTCGGTAATGGAGAAGCCGAAGGCAAGGCAGACATGAAGCTGCTATTGGGAGGTAAGGGTGCTAACCTCGCCGAAATGAATTTGATCGGTGTTCCGGTTCCTCCGGGATTTACTATTACAACAGAGGTGTGTAATGAGTACTATGAAGTAGGACAAGACAAAGTAGTAGAACTATTGAAGCCGGAAGTAGAAGCAGCAGTTGCGAAGATTGAAGGTCTTATGAATGCTCAGTTTGGCAGCATCGAGAATCCTCTTCTTCTTTCTGTCAGATCCGGTGCACCTGCTTCCATGCCGGGTATGATGGATACTATCCTTAACCTTGGTCTTAATGACGAAGTGGTAGAAGGTCTTATCCGTAAGACAGGTAACGCACGTTTTGCTTGGGACTCATACCGTCGTTTCGTTCAGATGTACGGAGACGTGGTACTTGGTATGAAACCAACCAGCAAGGAAGAAATAGATCCGTTTGAAGCTCTTATAGATGAGTTGAAAGAAGAAAGAGGAGTAGAACAGGATACTGATCTTACTGTTGAAGATCTTAAGGTTCTTGTTGCTCGCTTTAAGAAAGCAGTTAAAGAGCAAACAGGAAAAGACTTCCCAACAGACTCTTATGAGCAACTTTGGGGTGCTGTAATGGCCGTGTTCCGTTCATGGATGAACGAACGCGCTATCCTCTATCGTAAGATGGAAGGTATTCCTGCCGAATGGGGTACTGCAGTAAACGTACAGGCAATGGTATTCGGTAACATGGGTGAGACATCCGCTACCGGTGTATGCTTCTCTCGTGACTCTGCAACAGGTGAAAACCTTTTCAATGGTGAGTATCTTATCAATGCTCAAGGAGAAGACGTGGTAGCCGGTATCCGTACACCTCGTGAGATCACAAAGATCGGTTCTCAACGTTGGGCTGAAAGAGCAAATGTTTCTGAAGAAGAACGTGTACGCGAAATGCCTTCTTTGGAAGAAGCTATGCCGGAAATCTATAAGGAACTTCACAGACTCCAACTAAAACTCGAAGAGCACTATCGTGATATGCAGGATATGGAGTTTACCGTTCAAGAAGGTAAGCTTTGGTTCCTTCAGACAAGAAGCGGTAAGCGTACAGGACAGGCAATGGTAAAGATTGCCATGGATCTTCTAAAGGAAGGAAAGATTGACGAGAAGACAGCTATCAAGCGTATCGAACCAAATAAACTTGATGAACTTCTTCACCCTGTATTCGATAAGAAGGCTCTTGCAAAGGCAACAGTAATTACAAGAGGTCTTCCTGCATCTCCGGGTGCTGCGACAGGACAGATTGTATTCTTCGCCGAAGATGCCGACAGACTACACAACGAAGGCGGACAACGTGTGATCCTTGTTCGTCTTGAAACATCTCCGGAAGACCTTGCAGGTATGCAGGTGGCAGAAGGTATCCTTACTGCAAGAGGCGGTATGACATCTCACGCAGCGGTTGTTGCTCGTGGTATGGGTAAGTGTTGTGTGTCCGGAGCAGGTGCTCTTCAAATAGACTACAAGGCTCGTACGCTTACTGTGGATGGAAAGGTTTATCGTGAAGGAGACTTCATTTCTCTTAATGGTACAACAGGAGAAGTATATGAAGGCATGGTGGACACCAAGGCAGCAGAAATGGATGCAGACTTCTCTGCTCTTATGGAGCTTGCCAACAAATATTCTCGTCTGAAAGTTCGTGCAAATGCAGATACCGGACATGATGCTGCCGTAGCTTATTCTTTCGGTGCAGAAGGTATCGGTCTTTGCCGTACAGAGCATATGTTCTTTGAAGGTGAAAAGATTGTTGCGATGCGCCGTATGATTCTTTCAGATTCTACCGAAGGAAGAAAAGAAGCACTTGCAAAGATTCTTCCATTCCAAAAAGAAGACTTTAAGAATATCTTCCGTGAAATGCACGGTCATCCTGTAACTGTTCGTCTTCTTGACCCGCCTTTGCATGAGTTCGTTCCTCATGACGCAAAGGGACAAGAGGAGATGGCTAAAGATATGGGACTTGATGTAGAAGTTATCCGTCATCGTGTATCAAGCTTAATGGAACATAACCCAATGCTTGGTCATCGTGGTTGCCGTTTGGGTAATACCTATCCGGAAATTACAGAAATGCAGACACGTGCCATTATCTCTGCAGCTCTCGAACTTAAGAGAGAAGGTGTAATGTCTGAACCGGAAATCATGGTTCCTCTAACAGGTATCGTATATGAGTTCAAGGAGCAAGAGAATGTTATTCGTGCAACAGCCGAAGCGGTATTTGAAGAGTACGGCGATCGTATAGACTACAAGGTTGGTACCATGATCGAAATTCCTCGTGCGGCTCTTACTGCAGACAAGATCGCTGCATCGGCAGAGTTCTTCTCATTCGGTACCAATGACCTTACTCAGATGACATTTGGGTATTCTCGTGATGACATCGCTTCTTTCCTTCCAATCTATTTGGAGAAGAAGATTTTGAAGGTAGACCCATTCCAAGTATTGGACCAAAACGGTGTTGGTCAGCTTGTTAAGATGGCTACAGAAAAGGGTCGTGCAAAACGTCCGGAACTTAAGTGTGGTATCTGCGGCGAGCACGGTGGTGAGCCTTCATCAGTGAAGTTCTGTCACAAAGTAGGTCTTAACTATGTATCATGTTCTCCATTCCGTGTGCCTATTGCTCGTGTTGCAGCAGCACAAGCGGCAATAGAGGAAGCATAATCGTCATAGTACAAGTACATAGAAATACTTGATATTAGATCGCAGCACTCAAAGAGTGTTGCGATCTTTTTATTACTATTTGCCACAACATTTTTATTAAATTTGCAGACAGGTAAAGCTATAAAAGCCGGATTACTTAAAAATCTAACCCAATAGCCATGACAGCGATTATCTTTGGATCAAAATATCCATCGAAACCCCTTGAAACACTATTAGACATCTTTAGAATCATAGATGAGAGTGGTGTGAAAGTTTGGATTCATCTGGAGTTTCTTAAATTCTTGGAAAGCAAAAAAGTGGTTTTGAAAGATGTCAATTCCTTTACGGATATGACCTCTTTGCCAGTGGCTATTCTAAAAGATAAGGATACTATTGCCATTAGCATTGGGGGAGATGGTACTTATCTGCGTACAGCATGGCAAGTGATGGAGTATAAACTCCCTGTATTGGGTGTCAATCTTGGCAGACTCGGTTTCTTGGCTGCAATATCCGGAGATGTATTCAGGCAGGCATGGGAACATATTCTTAGGAAAGAGTATCGTGTCATAGAACGTTCCATGATAGATATCTATACAGAAAAAGAGGGGCATACTACCGAACAGGGTACAGTCTTGAACGAAGTAGTTGTCTCGAAGAAAGATTCAGGTTCTATGATTTCCATTGAGGCTCAGATTGACGATCAGAGAGTAGCCACCTATCTGGCGGATGGACTTATCATCTCTACTCCAACCGGATCTACCGCTTACTCTCTTAGCGTTAATGGTCCTATCATAGCTCCTAATACCTCGACATTTTGCCTTACTCCCGTAGCTCCTCACATGCTGAATATGAGGCCGCTTGTCGTTGCGGATGACTCTGAGATTCGCTTGAAAGTTTCTGCTCGAAATCTCTCTTTTCTTCTTGTCGCCGATGGAAAGACCTCCTCTTTAAGTTGTAACACGGTGCTTTGTCTGAAAAAATCAAAGGAGAATATCCGATCTATTCAGATATTCGGCTACAATTTTTACCAAACTCTCAGAGATAAGTTGATGTGGGGTATAGATCCGAGAGAGGTATAAAACTTGGCATATATATTGATGGGCAATAGCATAACAATAGCGAAGAATAGATATGACAAATAATATAGATGATATGATGGAAGAGATGGAACCATCTTTTTCCACAATGCACATGGTTTTTCCTGATGAAGAGATGGATAAACTCACTACTCTTCCGGAGAATATACCTCTTGTGCTTCCCGTTTTGCCTCTTCAAAATACCGTATTGTATCCTAATGTTACGGTTCCCGTAATGAACGATACAACTTCCAATCCGGAGTTTCTAAAGTATTTGGAAGAGTCTAAAGACAAGCACGTAATTGTCGTTACTCAAAAAAACAGAGCTGCAAAAGATCCCAAGCTGGATGATCTTATGCCTATTGCTGTAATAGCAGAGGTGATGAGAGTTTTGGATATTTCGGAAGAGGGAGCCACTTTGCTTGTGATGGGCAAGAAGAAGGTTGAGATCAATACCATTATTGACAGCAACCCTATTCTTACGGCAAGCTATACCCTTATAGATGAGATTGTACCTCCAGCTTCGGATATGGAGTATAAGGCTCTTATCCCACTTGTACAAGAGACTACGATGAAGGTATTGCTCTTGGGTGGAGAGATGCCCAAGCCAATGATCAAATCTTTCTCCGAACTCAAAGATCCTACAAACATTCTTGGATTTGCTTGTACACATCTGCCGATAGATATAGAGGAGAAGTATGCTCTTTTGAGTCATAATGACCTAAAGACAAGGGCTTTTACTCTTTTGACGACAGTCAATACAATGCTTCAATTGCTGGAGATGAAGGCGACTATCGCCATGAAAACTCGTTCCGAACTGGATAAGCAGCAGAAAGAGTACTACCTCCAACAGCAGATGAGGGTCATACGAGAAGAGTTGAACGATGGCGGAGATGACGATGATATAGCAGAACTCAAGAAAAAGGCTTCTAAAATAAAGTGGCCCAAGGGTGTTTATGCCACAGTAAAAAAGGAGATAAAAAAATTGGAGCGGCTCAATATCCAAAGCCCCGATTACAGCATACAGCTGCAGTATCTTCAGACTGTTCTTGATATTCCTTGGGATAAAGTTACTCAAGACAACTTTGATACCACCAATGCAGCCAAGGTTTTGGACAAAGATCATTTCGGTTTGGAGAAAGTCAAAGAGCGTATCTTGGAACACTTGGCTGTGCTCAAGCTGAAAGGAGATTTGCGTTCTCCGATCATTTGTCTCTACGGACCTCCGGGAGTCGGGAAGACTTCCTTGGGACAGTCCATAGCGAAAGCCCTTAACCGGAAATATGTTCGTGTCTCTCTCGGAGGGCTTCACGATGAAGCCGAAATTCGTGGACACAGACGTACATACATAGGAGCAATGCCGGGTCGTATTATCAAAGGGCTCATCAAGGCAGAAGCAGCAAATCCTGTATTTGTTCTGGATGAGATAGACAAGCTGGCAAGCGACTATAAGGGAGACCCTTCTTCGGCTCTTTTGGAAGTGCTCGATCCGGAGCAGAACAACACTTTCCACGACAACTATCTGGATATCGACTACGATCTTAGCAAGGTTCTCTTTGTTGCCACGGCGAATAACATCGGAGCCATTCCCGGTCCGTTAAGAGATCGGATGGAGATGATAGAGGTCGGCGGATATATCTTGGAAGAAAAGCTGGAGATTGCCAAGAGACACCTCATACCGAGAGCATTGGAAGCCCACGGACTGAAAGCCAAGCAGGTCAAGATTCCTAAGAATACTCTTTCGGCTCTTATTCAAAGCTATACGAAGGAGAGTGGCGTTCGGGAGTTGGAAAAACGTTTGGCGGCTCTGATGCGCAAAGTAGCCAAAGAGGTCGCCGCGCAGATAGATCGTGCAGAAGCAGGAGAGGAGACCGACTCTTCTTTTGTTTACACCATAACACCTGATAAACTTCAAGATATGCTGGGGGCAGCCAAATACTCCACAGATCTGTACGAAGGCAATTCTTATGCCGGTGTTGTAACCGGTTTGGCATGGACATCCGTTGGAGGAGAGATCCTGATGGTAGAGAGTGCCATGAGTCCTTCACGCAACGGCAAGATGACCATAACCGGAAACTTGGGTGATGTCATGAAAGAATCTGCCCTGCTTGCTTTGGAATACATAAAGAGCCACAGTGATCTTTATGACATCCCCAAAGAGCTGTTCGAGTATTGGAATGTCCACATACACGTACCGGAAGGAGCTATCCCGAAAGACGGTCCGAGTGCCGGTATTACCTTGGTAACCTCTCTTATATCGACCTTTACACAAAGAAAAGTGAAGTCGTCCATAGCAATGACCGGCGAAATCACGCTCAGAGGAAAAGTGCTTCCGGTGGGAGGAATCAAGGAGAAGATATTGGCGGCAAAGCGTTCCGGCATCAAGACCATCATACTATGCTCAGAGAACAAAAAAGACATAGACGAGATCAAAGAGATCTACCTGAAAGGTCTTTCATTTGTTTACGTAGATGACATAACGGATGTGATTACCCATGCACTCTCTAAAGAGAAAGTTTCATCTCCCATCAACTACATGGAGCATATCAAAAACTCCGAAATCAGATTCTCGGCACCAATATCTGCAAAGTAAGAGATTCGGAAAAAGTTCGGACAAAGAACGCACCAATCATTTCATCCGTCTGTAAGTTTCGGCTTGCAGACGGATTTTTTGTTTAGTTTTCGCAGGCAGGATCCGTTGTTGGCTACGCAGATACCTAACGCTCATCCCTTTTGCCTTTGCGGAGGAAATTTTTCCTATACGGCTTTTTGCCAAAACCTTTAGAGCTTTTGTCTGAAACCTTTAGAGCTTTTGTCTGAAACCTTTAGAGCTTTTGTCTGAAACCTTTAGAGCTTTTTGCCAAAACCTTTAGAGCTTTTGTCTGAAACCTTTAGAGCTTTTTGCCAAAACCTTTAGAGCTTTTGTCTGAAACCTTTAGAGCTTTCGTCTGAAACCTTTAGAGCTTTCGTCTGAAACCTTTAGAGCTTTCGTCTGAAACCTTTAGAGCTTTTGTCTGAAACCTTTAGAGCTTTTGTCTGAAACCTTTAGAGCTTTTTGCCAAAACCTTTAGAGCTTTCGTCTGAAACCTTTAGAGCTTTTGAGGGGGAGGTGAGGAGGATCGGTAGGGAGGGAAGAATCAGACTTTTATTTCTATCTCTGCTATCCAAATCTGCTTTCTGTCGGGATCGGACAGCTGTCGGAGCAGGCAGGCTTTGTCGTATTGTACTTTTTTTCGGAAGAGTCGCTTGCCATTCACGAAGATGCTTACTGCTTTTTTTGTGTTCACCATTTCGGGCGAGATCTTTATTCGGAAGGCTTTCACGCAGGAGGTCGATATGTGGAAGCTGTTGTCCCGATACTCTGCACGGATTTTTGCGGACTTGCGAGGAAAGTCGAAAGCTTTCTTTTTCACCTTTATGGTTTGCAGCCGATCCTGTTCATCGTACTGTTGCCACTCTGTTATATCGAAGTTGAGATCTTTGTGCCACTGCGCTCTCGGAGCTATGGTATCCATTCGGATGTCGGAGATCCAGTCTATTGCGTTGTATTGTTGGTCGTCATATTCCCATGTGAGCTTCGAGGGAAACGGATGACGTTGTCGCCGAACGAGGTCTTCAAAAAGGAGACGGAAGCAGGGCTCGGACTCGTCAAACCTTGGGAACCAGTGCGGAAATCCTTTTGTCCGGATCTCTTTGTAGTCGGCTCCAAGCCGGGTCATCAGCCGCCTTATGCTGTCATTGGCATTGGGCGGATAGTAGTAGTCTTGATCCGTGGTGAAGGAGAGAAGAGAGCGGTTGAGGATATTTTCTATAAAGGTGCCGCCGGTACGCACCTTCGGATAGCCGTTGAAGCCATAGAACGAGGCAAATATCGTGGGTTGCTTCATGAGGTAAGAGAACGCTCCGGTAGCTCCGTTGGAGTGTCCCGAAAGGAATACTTTGTTGTCGTCTATGTTGATAGCCTTTTTCACTTCGCGTATCATCTCAGGTACCATAAAGAATCCGTCATCCGGCATCATCCAGTTGTACTCTCTGCTTCCTTGCGGAATGAGAAGTACGACACCGTGTTGATCCGCATACTTGGTATAGAATCGGTTGAAGCCCTCAAGGCAGATCTCCGGTGTGAGAAACTCCAATAGAGAGTTGTTCCTCACCGCTCCGTGCAGGATCACAAGCATAGGATAGCTCTTGTCGGGGGAGTAATCTGCCGGGAGATGAACGTAGTAAGAGGTGAGGGCAGAGTCGTTTATCCTGAACTTGATGGAGTAGTTTCTCTCTTTCTTGGGCAGATACCCTCTCTCCTTTTGCAACTCTCCGTACAGCTCTTCCGGCGTGAGTGTGGTGTCCGGAGCGGTGTATGAGGAGGCGAAGAACTCTTCTTGAGAGAGGGCAAGCCTTTTGTCGAACAGCGCTTTTCTTCTCTCCACATCTTTGAGCATTTCCTGCCATCTCGGATCGCCGATCAGGTTGGGATACTCCTTCCCGATCTGCTCTTCGGAAGCGATGGTAAACCATCCGGGAAATCCGTATTCATCTTTTTCAAGCGCGTTCATGCTGTGGAGGAACGAGAAAGCGCGCTCTTTCCGATCCAGTCTCGCCGCAAGGACAGAGGCATGATACAGCCCTGCGACATCTATGCTATCGGGATAGAGGCGGAATGCATCGTCGAAGATCTGCATCGCTTTGACATATTTAACGGAGTCCGCCCCGTTGTACATCAGGTCGGAGGCCTCTTCTATGAGTCTGTTATAGCCTTTTTGTGCATATACCGATGCGGTACAGCAGAGTAGAAGAAGCAGGGTAAGGATTGTTTTTCCCGGTTTCATGTGGTCCGATTTATGGTTTTGTCGTGTAAGTTTCTCAAACAGTGTCTCAAATATACGGCTTTTCGGGCTCTCCTTAATGACCGGATTGTCATTTTTTTCTTCTATTTTTGTGCCGAATATTTATGGGCAGCAGGTTGTATGCTCCCCGAAAAAGCGAAAAGAATAAACTGTAATACTCTCGCCGGTATGGCGACACACTGATAAACCAACATATCAACTAACAAACAAAAAACTACTGTAACAGAATGAACGTATTAGAAAACATGATGCAGGACCTGAGCCACTTCAACATCAAGGATGTCGTGGGGGCTTTTGTGATCCTCTTTGTGGCAGTCGATATTATCGGCGCCATACCTATCGTCCTTAGTCTGAAGGATAAGGGACAGACTTTCAGCACCGTAAAAGTGAGTCTCTTTTCAGGCATAATGATGTTGGCTTTCCTGTTTATCGGAGAGCCTATGCTGAACTTTTTCGGGGTGGATATCTCTTCGTTTGCCGTTGCCGGGGCTATCGTCCTGTTCGTAATGGCTGTGGAGATGATCTTTGGCGTGCAGATCTTTAAGGATGACGGGCCATCGGGCAGTGCCACGATCGTTCCTTTGGTCTTTCCACTCTTTGCCGGTGCCGCAACATTCACCACGATTCTGACTCTGCAAGCGGATGGCTATGCGGCTACGAACATTGCCATTGCGTTGCTACTAAATGCATTGATGATATACTTGATGCTCAGGTTCGTGAATCAGCTGGAACGCTTCTTCGGGAAAGGCGGTGTGTATGTTTTGCGTAAGTTTTTCGGCGTTATCCTTTTGGCTATCTCCGTGAAATTCTTCATGGCAAACATCGTCAAGATTATCGAGACCATAGGAGCAGCATTGAGTAAGTAAAGTTTATTTTTTATCCTCAAATCATCTTGTTTATCCCTGCTTCCGGTATCGGAAGCAGGGATTTCTTATTATTAAAGATTCGGTTGCGGAAAGGGTACAACCTCTTTCAAATTTGATTTTATAAGGGACAAAAAGTTGTCCGAAAGCATTTGATGTTTCCCTTAAACCTTTTCAGAAGTTGAAATAGAGGCGTGGTCGGTGGTATTCGTGCTTTGGTACATAAAAATCAAGGCTTGATTGTTGCAAATCAAGCCTTGAATTTTACTTCCGAACAGGTTTGGAAAAAGATGTAAATATGTTCAGAAGATTTTGTAAACCTTATTCTCTGAAGTAATGGCGCGCTATACGGGAGGAGATGGAGGTGATGATCTCATACGGGATAGTGCCAAGTGTGGAGGAGAGACGCTGCAGAGGAAGCTGCTCATCGAAGATCACGACCTCCTCTCCTTCGCTTACGGATGAGGCTTGAGTGAGGTCTATCATCATTGCATCCATGCAGATATTTCCTATTGTCGGTGCCAACGAGCCGTCTTGCAGGCGGACGGACATATTGCCGTTGCCTAACCGCCGGTCTATTCCATCGGCATATCCTATCGGCACTATGCCTATTCTTCGGGGAGTGTCGGCAGTGGCGTGAGTGCCGTAGCCTACGGAGTCTCCTGCCGGAATCTGCTTGATCTGCAAGATGATGCTTTTGAGGGAAGCCACTGCACGGAGTGAGGTCTTGAGAGTTCCCTTGTCCTCGTAGGGTGGATAGCCGTACAATCCTATTCCGAGACGCACCATATCCATGCTGTATTGCGGAAAGCGGGAGATACCGGCGGAGTTGAGCGCATGCTTCAGAACGGTATAGCCGAGTGTCTTTTCCAGCTCTTCTGCCCATGTTTGGAAGGTGTGGAGCTGTCCGAGAGTCTTTTCATCTGCCGTAATATCGTCTGCCGCAGCAAGGTGTGTAAAGATGCTTTTGACCCGAACACGGTTGGTGGACTTCAATTTGTCCAGAAGCAGCAGAAACTCCTCATGGGTATCGAATCCCAAGCGATGCATTCCGGTATCGAGCTTTATGTGTATGGGATAGTGTGTGATGCCAAGCCGTCTGCAGCTCTCTATGAGTTTGTCCAGCAAAGCAAGGCTGTACACCTCCGGCTCCAAGCTGTGTTTGCACATGTGGGAAAGGGCGGAAGACTCCGGGTTCATCACCATGATGGGCATCCTTATACCCTCTTCTCGCAGCTTCACACCCTCATCTATGAGAGCCACGGCAAGGTAATGGCAGTGGTGTGCTTCCAATAGCCGGGCTATCTCTACGTCTCCGCTACCGTATCCGAACGCCTTTACCATGGCGACAAATCGGGTCTCCGAAGGGACAAGGGAGCGGTAATACTTCAGATTATCCAGCAGTGCCGTGAGGTTGATGTCCAAAATGCTCTGATGTCGTTTGGGATGAAACAGAGCGGAGATCTTTTCAAACTTGAAGGTTCGTGCTCCTTTGAGCAGTATGGTATAGCCTTTCAGCGTCTGAGGATCGAAGGTTTCGAGGAAATGATTGGTACTCTCGAAGCAGAGAGGAGTCGAAGTCATTCCGGAGAGTTCTGCAGTCAGTGCGGCAAGCTGTTTCCCTACAAATATCAGTTTGTCGGGCGGCATCTTCCGTATCATATCCGATACTTGAGACAGAAGAGCCTCACGGAGATGCGGAGCAGACATACCTGTCATGTCCGAAAGAATGAGACAGGATGGAGTTTGAGATTTTTCGGAGACTCTTTTGAGCTGTTCCAAAGCAAGCAGCAAGGCAGAAGCATCGTTGTTGTAAGCATCGTCGATGATGGTGGTATCGTATATCCCGTTGAAGATTTCCAAGCGCATCTCCACCGGTTCAAGCTGACTCCAGATGGTGGTATCGGGAGAGAGCGAGGGCACAAGCTCATCCAAGAGAGCCATGATAGCCGATAGATTTTCGGGGAGAAGCAGCTCGGCAACGGATACGGGAGGGGTGAGTCTGCTCCGATGCTCTGTATATGAACGGCATAGAGGCGGTGGGCTGATGACGGAAACAGCTTCCGACAGCACCTTATCCCTGCCATTGTAGAGCAGCAGAGCCGGCGAGGAGTGTGTCGCAAGCTTGCATTTCTCCTCCGCTTTCTGCTGTAAGGATGAGAAGTTTTCCTGATGCGCTTCTCCGATATTGGTGATGAGGACGATGTCCGGATCCACAATCTTGGCAAGCCGTTCCATTTCTCCCGGTTTCGATATTCCCACTTCCACAAGACACACTTCCGCTTCGGGGTCTGCCTGCCAAAGGGAGAGAGGAACACCGATCTGCGAGTTGAAGCTTCGAGGAGAGCGGTCGGCATTCACTCCGGCGGTAGTGAGAAGCTGGTAGAGATACTCTTTTATGGTCGTTTTGCCATTGCTCCCGGTGATCGCCACCACTTTCCCTTTGAAGCTTTGGCGTCTTTCTGCTCCGATTTTTTGCAGTGCATCGAGAACATCCGGAACGATCAGAAATTGTGCTTCGGGATATTCACTCTCTTCTTTTTGCAGCTTCTCCACAACAAAGGCACGTACTCCGGCGTGGTAGAGTTCATCTATATAAAGATGTCCGTCCCCCGTTGGGGTGATGAGAGCAAAGAATAGAGTGGATGAGGGAAATGTGAGCTGCCTGCTGTCTGTAAGGAGTACTTCTATTTCTCTATCGTGGTCGATCCGTTGGATGCCGAGTATGGATGCCAGTCGTGATAGCTTCATGGTCGTGTGGTGAGAGGAGGGTAGAGGGTGTCTCGTTCGGTTCGGAGAGATTCAAAGAGCATATAGACCTCTCTCTGATGCGCTTCTTTTCCTTTCTCCGAAGGTGTGTGCTTGGCGAGCTTGTACGCTTTGCGCCACTCTTCTGCAAAGGAGAAACTTTCGGGGTCCAACATAAACGCTTTTGCCTTTTCCATGATGTAGGAGATGGCTAAAGGCGATGGGTGAACCATATCTTCGGCATAGAAGCGGTAGTCTCTGAGTTCGTCCAAAACAATTTCGTAGGAGGGGAAGTAAGAGATACGTTCCGGGTATCGGAGTCGTAGCTGTTCTATGGCGAGTTGAAGCGTTGCCTTGCTGAGAGTGTTGGCGTGTATGCCGTCTCTGTAATGGCGTATGGGGCTCACGGTAAGCACTACTCGAAGATTGGGAAATCTTTCCCAAAGTTTTTGCAATAGGGCGTCCCAAACGGCAACAATCTCCTCTACGGAGATGAGACGACGCTTAAAGAGTTTTTCGGGTTGCTTATGACAGTTGTTCACCACTACGTCATCTTTATAATAGACATAGGCTGTACCCCACGTGGCAACCAGAAGACGAGTGTGCTTCCAAATGATACCGTTTTGAGCAGAACGCTCGTTGATAACAGAAGCTAAGGCTTCCATGCTCTCGCCTGATATGCGACTATGGTGCATGTAGCTGTAATAGTTCCCGTCCCGTTCGGTAAACAGAGAGGGATCTGCCTGCGTACCGTCAAGAACGGAAGCGATGCCGGAAGCGATGCTGAGAGGGTTGTACATGGTACCGAACGGTGAAGGAAATACACGGTAGCCCCCTTCGAGGAGATACTTGTACATCTCGTCCGCAAAGCAGGAACCCCACACTTGTATGAGGTGTCTGTGCGAGTAAAGAGAGGGAAGTGGCTCTATCTGAAATGTCTTATGGAGTATCATGATGAGGTGTCAGGTATTGTACAGGTCTCGATAGAAATCCATGGCTTCTTTGCACAGAGTGGGAGAGAGAGGTGTGCCGTAAGCATACAGACCGATGTCCTTGAGCAGTGCGGCGGAGATAACCTTGCCACGATTTTTTTTGTCCTGCTCCATGTAGGCAATGAGAGTGTTGTAGGCTTTGCAGTTGAACGGAACAACCGGATAGGTATCTCGTATGTAGTAGCAGACCTTAGTGAGAAGCTCTTGTGGAAAACCGAGCAGCTTGAAGCTCAAATAAAGCTCCATGATGATGCCGGCAGCCACTGCAAATCCGTGTGGCAGCTCTTTCTTTCTGTTATGAAGCATATCGGCTTCCACAGCGTGTCCGAACGTATGCCCAAGGTTGAGCATCTGTCTGACGCCGTTTTCGTATGGATCCTCTTCGACGATGCGCTGTTTTGTCCGAATGGATCGGGAAATCAGGTTGCCCCACTCTTGAAGAGAGAGAGTTTCCGGCTGTCGATCTTCTTTCAGCAGCTCTATAAGTGCTTTTCTGTCCGGCTCCAAAAGGGCATGTTTCAGTATCTCCGCCCATCCGCTAAGCTTTTCTGTCAGGGGAAGTGTGCGGAAAAATCCGGGGTCCAATCCCACATAAGAAGAGGGGTAGAACGAACCGATGATGTTTTTGGTCTCGTTGAAGTTGAAACCTCTCTTGCCTCCGACAGCGGCATCAACGGCAGCCAAGATGGTTGTAGGTACATTGATGCAAGGCATCCCACGCTTGAAAGTGGATGCGGCAAAACCTCCTATGTCCAAAAGAGAGCCACCTCCAAGAAGAATGACAACGGTTTTGCGAGAGAGGTTGAGGTGGTAAAACCTGTCCCACAAGAGGCTTATCGTCTCAAGACTCTTGTTTTGTTCTCCCGGCTCTATGGTGATAACTTCGGGAGTATATGAGCCGAGACGGGAGAGAAGATGCGGAAGACAAAGCTCCCGGGTATGGGTATCACAAACGACAACCACGCCATCCGGCTCCATTTCAAGCAAGACATTCGAGAGCAGATCTGCCTCGATGTCAAGTCGAATGATGGTATCCGAACAGCGTGGTTGCATATCGAGTTTATGTTTATCTCAATTGGAGTTCGCCCAATATGAAGTCCAATGCTTCATCGAGTCCTTGAGGATTTTTACCTCCTGCGGTTGCGAAGTGAGGCTGACCACCTCCACCACCTTGGATGAACTTCCCTGCAGCTCTCACCAAAGCGCCTGCGTTGGCACCCTGACTAACGACAGCGTCTCCCAACATCAGTGTTATGGTACACTTTTTCTCTTCTTCGGAGTAAGAGCCTGCAAGGCATACAAAACTGTCTGTGCCGATTTCCGCCTTTACCGTAAAGGCTACGTCTTTGGCGATTTCGGGTTTGAGGTTTTGCTTGATCTGGATCACCTTAACGCCATTCACGACCGGATGATCTTGTGAAAGCAGTTCTTTGATGATTTGTCTCTTGGACAGCTCTGCCGCCTCACGTATCTCTCTTCTGAGAGCTTCATCTTCTTCGAGCAGCTTGTGTATTGCCTGTACAACGTTCGGAGCATTGTGGAACAGCTCTTGTACGGACTGAATGGTGGTCTGCATACCGTACAGATAATCTTCTGCATGCTTTGCGGTAACTGCTTCTATACGTCTGATACCTGCTGCAATGGAGGACTCTGAAACAATTCTGAATGTTCCGATGCGTCCCGTAGCCGATATGTGCGTACCACCACAAAGCTCGACGCTGTTGCCGTAACGAATCACGCGAACCTCTTCACCATATTTTTCACCGAACAGAGCCATGGCTCCCATTGCCTTTGCTTCAGCAATAGGGATGTTGCGCATCTCTTCTCTTGTGAGGTTTTCACGTATCTTTTCGGTAACCTTACGCTCTACAAGACGTATCTCTTCCTGTGTCATCTTGGAGAAGTGAGCGAAGTCGAAGCGTAAAACTTCAGAGGATACATAAGATCCTTTCTGCTCTACGTGTGTACCCAATACCTCTCTGAGAGCTTCGTGAAGCAGGTGCGTTGCGGTGTGGTTACACTCTGTTGCAATGCGTTTTTCCACATCGACCTTCAAGGTAAATGGCTGTGAAGGGTTCTTCGGAAGAGCTTCAACGATATGTATGGGCAGGTTATTCTCTCTCACCGTATCTTGTATGGTGATGCTCTCACCATCTTCCGCGCCGATCATTACGCCGGTATCTCCTACCTGTCCACCCATTTCGGCATAGAATGGAGACTTGTCCATCACGATCTGATAATAGGTTTGCTTCTTCTTCGTAACCTGACGATAGCGGAGAATATGAGCATCTGTGGTCTCAGTGAAATCGTATCCGGTAAATTCGGGAGACCCTTCGGACAGTTCGACCCAATCTTTTGCTTCGATGGCGGCAGCGTTACGAGCTCTCTCTTTCTGCTTGTTCATTTCCACCTCAAAGCCTTTCAAGTCTGACTCCAAACCATGTTCGCGAAGGATTAGCTCCGTTAAATCCGTAGGGAAACCGTAGCGGTCGTATAACTCAAACACCCTACTGCCTTGAAGAACCTTGTTCCCTTCTGCTTTAAGAGCCTCTACATATCCTTCAAGAATGTGAATACCGGTCTCAAGAGTACGTAGGAAAGACTCTTCTTCCTCTTTCATCACTTTCTGTACCAGATTTTGCTGTGCCGGCAGTTCCGGATAAGCTTCTCCCATAACCTCTATGAGTGTAGGGATGAGGGAGTACATATAAGCCTCTTTGCGTTCAAGGAAAGTATAACCATAGCGAACAGCCCGACGAAGGATACGGCGTATCACATAGCCTGCTTTCGCATTGGACGGCAGCTGTCCGTCCGTGATGGAGAATGCAATAGTACGGATATGGTCTGCAATAACGCGCATCGCCACATCTGTCTTGGGATTGCTGCCATACGGTATGCGGCAGTCCGATGCAATTTTTTGGATAATCGGCTGGAAGATGTCGGTATCGTAGTTGGATGTCTTGCCTTGAAGAGCCATGCAGAGACGCTCAAAGCCCATACCGGTATCTATTACCTTATTCGGTAATGGCTCCAAAGTCCCGTCCGCTTTCCTGTTATACTGCATGAACACCAGGTTCCATATCTCTATGACCTGCGGATGATCATGGTTCACAAGGCTTCTGCCCTCTACCTCACGGCGTTCGTTATCCGGGCGAAGGTCTATATGAATTTCGGAACAAGGACCACAAGGACCTGTATCTCCCATTTCCCAGAAGTTGTCTTTCTTATTACCGTCTATGATTCTGTCTTCAGAAAGGTAGGCTTTCCAGAAAGAAGCTGCTTCGTTGTCTCGTTCAAGATTTTCTTCCGGCGAGCCTTCAAAGACCGTTACATATATTCTGTCTTTGTCCAGACCGAGAACATCCACAAGGAACTCCCAAGCCCATGAGATGGCTTCTTGCTTGAAATAGTTGCCGAAAGACCAGTTACCAAGCATCTCAAACATGGTATGGTGATAGGTGTCATGCCCTACCTCCTCAAGGTCATTGTGCTTACCACTTACGCGGAGACACTTTTGTGAGTCTGCTATACGAGGGTACTTGATGGGAGCATTGCCCAATATTATATCCTTAAACTGATTCATCCCTGCGTTGGTAAACATCAACGTCGGGTCATCTTTAATAACCATTGGAGCCGAGGGCACTATATGGTGCTCCTTCGAGGCGAAAAAGTCGAGAAACGCTTGCCGTATCTCTGCTGATGTGAGCATATCTAATTCTTTATTTTGTAGTATTATCTTTTATCTTTTTTGCACTCAATCTATTTTCCACAAGCCGTCTGTTATAGTCCATGACAACGGCTGGAAGCATTTTATCTGTTATAACATGAGATTGTATCGTATCTCTTTTCGGGAGCAGATCCGAGTCAAGATCCAATCTTTTACGTTCTCCGGTCTGTTCGTTAAGAGCAAACACTCCGTCCTTTGAGATCAGATTATACTCTCCGCCGAATACCACGGCGTATGAAGTGGAATGCGGATCGAACAGATTGTGTCCGTATGAAACGATCTCATCTTCTATGCCCAACAAGTAGAGTAGAGACGGATAGATGTCTGCCTGTTGCACTACTTTGTTGGTGTATATATCTTGTGGCAAAGGCTTACCGGGTATATACCAGAGAAGCGGTATGGCAAATCGTCCTACAACATTGGCATATGCAGGATTTGCGCTTTGCGAGGTATGGTCTGCGGTAATGATAAATATCGTTTTATCGAACCATGGTTCGGAAGATGCTTTTTCAAAGAACAACCGGAGGGCATCATCCGAATAGCCGATCATCCGTTGCAGATCCACCTTTCCCTCCGGATATTTTCCTTTCTCCTCTTTAGGCAGCTTAAACGGATGATGACTCGACAGTGTGAATATCGTTGTAAGCCATGGAGAGGATTGTCCGGTAACCACCGGAGGAAGTGTCGGTAAGAATTTCTTATCCCATATTCCCCAAGCATTGTCGTAGTCGGCGTCGTTGTTGTACTCTTTCATGCCGTGATAGCCGGTGTATCCCATGTGTGTAGAGAAGGCATCGAATCCCATAGAGCCGTTTGGTGCACCGTGCATAAAGACCGCCTCTTTATAGCCATGTCGCATAAGGCAACTGCCCATACCGTCTATCTCATTGCCGGAATAGTTGCTGGTAACAAAGTTCAATCCCAATGCCGGGATGCTTGCCACTATCGACGGCATAGCATCTATGGACTTCACGCCATTGGCGAAAGCGTAGGGGAACGAGAGTGTTGCGCTGTCTCGTATGACACCATCCAGGAACGGAGAAAACCCTTTGCCGTCCGGCTGTAATGCCCCTATGTGTTCTTTTGCAAAGCTCTCCAAGATCAGGATCATCACGTTATAATCTTTGTATGAACCAAAAAGAGAGTCTTGCTCTCCGAGTGGAGCGGCTTTATATGTTGCGGAAAAGAGGGCCTCTGCCTCTTCTCGTGGGATGTAGTCTATCAGTTTGAGCACCTTCTTGTCTGCTGTTCGTATCATGCAGAAAGGTGTGTTGAGGACAAGATCACGGTCTTTAACCTCTTTCACATACGAGTGTGCATTGAAAGGGGAGAGCGGACGTATGCTGTGAACAAGCCCTCCGCGTATTCCGACGACCGTAACAAACGCTACGGCAAGAGCCTTCCCCGTGGTGATGATGAACCTCCAAAGTGCAGAGGTGTTTGTGGTGCTGCGATATTTTATCCTGCCGTAAGCCCATATCAAGAGAGCAATCATGACTATGGCAACCGAGGTAAGAAGCGGATTTTGCCACGCAAGGCGCAAGACGAGAAAGAACGGATTGTCTCCGCCGAACTCTTGAAAGACGGTGGACGTCATTCTTTTGCGAACAAAAGGAAAGTATCCGGCATCTCCCACATTGAGGATGACTGCAGCAATATTCGGTATCAGGAAGAGCCACTTGACCAGATGATAGGAGATTTTGCTCTCTCTTACTCTGCCGGGGAAGTAGCCTAAAACGATGAATGCAAACATATAGAGGCTGTTGATGTAGCCCATTGCCGCAATGTCGAATCGCTGTCCACCGAGCCATGCAGTCCAGATTTCACCTGCCGAGAGATGGTCGTAAGATGAGAGGTTATGGATATAAAATACCAGACGTCCTATGTTAAACATCAGCCACGAGAGTAGCAGATGGTAAAAAAATATCAGGTAGCTGTGTCCTGTAAATTTTGTCTTCATTTCGTTACGATGTACGCGTCAAATCAGTTAGGAATGTTCTGATTTTTCTCTTCGCTCGATGATGTAGTCGCACTGCTCTATCAAGGCATCTATCCCTGCCTTTATCTCCATGAGCTTATCCACGACACTTTTACCGTCCGAAGGCTGTTTCTCAGAGAGTTTTCTCTTTGCAGCCTCCACGGTAAAGCCTTGTTCTTGCACAAGGTAATAGACTCTGTCCACCTGTTCCACATCTTTTTTATGGTAGTATCTGGTACCTTTTTTAGACTTTCGGGGGGATATCAGCTTGCACTTCTCCCAGTAGCGCAAAATGCTTTCGGTGATGCCGTACATCTGCGCCAACTCTCCTATGGTCATACATATCTTTGTACCACCATCTTCCTTCCAGTTGATATGTTGTTTTTTGCTACTGAACATTAGGTTTAGAGTCTTGTCTTTTTCTTCTCTGTGCAGCTTGCACGGAGCAAGAAAAGGAGCTTAGAGTCTTAATGCACAAAGATAGCTATTTTTTATTATCTGTATCTGGTTTTTGGAGGATAGGAATGATACTTCAATTTTGCCCTTTTCAAGAGGCTTTTTGTCCCGATTCAAAAGGGGCTTTTGGCGGAACTTTTATATAAAAACGAACTCTTGATTTTGCCCGATTTTCCCTCCCTCTCTGTCTTGATTTTCTCTTTGGAAAATTTTCGGCATCTGTTAAGTATTTGATTTTTAGATTTTTGCCGAAAATCTTAAATTCGGAAAAATTTTTTCTTCAGTCCGTTTGATGGGGCTTTTTCGCGTTAATATGGGTGAATTTTAACAGGGTGTTGTGTAAATAAATCCTAATCCTATTTTATGCTCGAAAACGGCAAAAAAGAGGAGAAAAACGGTAAAATGTTAATAGCCAGAACTATATGTGAAAATTCTAAACACGTTAATTGAATCCGGTAAACGTATTAAATGAAATCGGTAAACGTGTTCATTGAAAAATTAAATACGTTAAGCCGAAACAATATGCTTGTTTACCGTTTTTGCTTAACGGGTATCGGAAATTGTGTTAATAAATCGGGGCTGATTTAACAATTCGGTCGCGCTCTGAAAATACTATCTCTGATTAAAATAGAGAGTGATAAAAATAGGGTGTTTTAGGTGGTATGGAATATATAAAAATGGAGAGGGAAAAGGGGGTTAAAAAGGAATGGGAAAAAGAGCTTTTATCTTGCGAATTTCTTGTGAAGAGGAGAGTGAAGAATTAAATCCCTATTTCTTCTTTTTATTTCAGGAAATAATACGTAGCTTTGCGAGGAGATAGGGCAGAGACGTTTCCGTGTCTTTGTCTTCTTTGAATAGCTTATGTCTTATATTAATATTATTAAGTTTCAATGAAAAACCCAGATTGGAGCCAACTTACATTTGGTTATTATCCTACGGACTACAACGTAAGATGCGAGTACAAAGATGGTAAATGGGGAGAGCTACAACTTTCTCAGGATACTAACATCAACATCCACATGGCATCTTCGTGCTTGCACTATGGTCAGGAAGCATTTGAAGGTCTAAAAGCTTTCCGAGGCAAAGATGGTAAGATTCGTCTTTTCCGTCCGGAAGAGAATGCTCGCCGTTTGGCAGATTCTGCTCATGGTATCATGATGGCGGAGTTCCCGGTAGAAAAGTTTCTCGAAGCCGTTAAGATGGTAGTCAAAGCAAACGAACACTTTGTTCCGCCTTACGAAAGTGGGGCATCGCTTTATATCCGTCCGTTGCTTATCGGTGTAGGTCCTTTGGTAGGCGTGAAGCCTGCTTCGGAATATATGTTCTTGGTGTTCGTTACACCTGTTGGCCCGTACTTCAAAGATGGATTCAAGCCTACTCCAATGGCTATCATGCGTGGCTACGACCGTGCAGCTCCTCTTGGTACAGGTACTATCAAAGTGGGTGGAAACTATGCTGCCAGCCTTAAACCGGGTCATATTGCCCACGAAAAAGGCTACTCTGCGGTGCTATTCCTTGACGCTAAAGAGAAGAAGTATCTTGACGAATGCGGTCCGGCTAACTTCTTTGGAATCAAGAATAATACATACATTACTCCGGATTCTCCTTCCATTCTTCCTTCTATTACAAACAAGAGTCTTTGCCAAATCGCAGAGGATTTGGGTATGAAGGTTGAGCGTCGCCATATTCCGGTAGAAGAGCTCGAAACATTTGAGGAAGCCGGAGCTTGCGGTACTGCTGCAGTGATCTCTCCAATATTGAGAGTGGACGACCTTGACGAGAATAAGAGCTACGTCTTCTCTAAAGATGGCAAGGCCGGTCCTATATCCACAAAGATGTACGAAACCCTACGCGGTATCCAATATGGTGATGTAGAGGATAAGCATGGCTGGGTAACTATCATAGAATAAAACCACAAATACTACAAACAACAATGATAATAGGTATTCCAAAAGAAATAATGAGTGGCGAGCATCGCGTCTCTGCCACTCCCGATACCGTGCGCAAATTTGTGCAAGATGGTTTCCGTGTCCTTTTTGAAGCGGAAGCCGGAGAGGGTGCTCTCTATCACGATGAAGACTACAAGGCTGCAGGTGCTGAAATCCGTACGGATGTGAAGTCCATCTACAATGATGCAGATCTTATCTTGAAGGTGAAAGAGCCTCTTTTCAATAGTGTTCTCAACATTCATGAAGTGGACATGATGAAGGAAGGACAAGTGCTTATCACTTTTATCCACCCTGCATCTCCGGTGAACCACGATATGGTAAGAAATCTTGCAAAGCGCGGTGTTATTTCTATTACTCTTGATGGTATTCCTCGTATATCCAGAGCACAACAGCTCGATGCACTTACATCCATGAGTACATGTGCGGGTTACAAGGGTATTATCATGGCTGCGGACGATATGGTGAAGTTTATACCTCCTATCTTCTCTGCGGTTGGTTCTATGCCTCCTGCTAAAGCATTGATCATCGGAGTAGGTGTAGCCGGTCTTCAAGCTCTTGCAACTGCTCGCCGTCTTGGAGCTACCACTTACGCTATGGATATCCGTCCTGCTGCTCGCGAACAGGCAACAAGTCTTGGAGCCAAGGTTATCGAAACTTCTGTTCCGGATGAACTCGGTGTTGGAGAAGGCGGATATGCAAAACATTTGCCTAACGAATGGTTGCTTAAGGAGAGAGAAGTGATCCGTGAAGCCATCAAGGACATGGATATAGTATTCTTGAGTGCTCTTGTACCGGGTAAGATTGCTCCTGTGCTTATTACCGAAGATATGGTCAAAGGCATGAAGCGTGGCTCTTGTATAGTGGACATCTCGATAGACCAAGGTGGTAACTGTGAGATCACACCTCCGGGTAAGAAAGAGATTAAACACGGAGTGATACTCAATGGTATCAAGAACATTCCGGGTATGATCCCTCAAGCCTCCACTTATATGTTCTCTGAGAACATGTATCAGATGGTAAAATATTTTGTTCCGGGAGGCAAGCTTAACCTCGATATGACGGATCAGGTGGTATCCAGTGCATTGGTAACCAATAACGGAGAGATACTTCACGTCGGAACTAAAGAAGCAATGGGTATTGCGTAATCATAAATTTTTTAGAGACCACTCGGAAAGTTCATCCTCAAAGGACGGGTTTGCGAGTGGTCTTTTTCTTTTTATAAAATCAGGATAATCAGATCACATTTATTATGAGTCCGCTTGTTCTTGTACTCCTCTTCGTAGTTTCGTCCATAGTGGGGTACCTTATCATTAGTAAGATTCCGAGTTTGCTGCATACGCCACTTATGTCCGGCATGAATGCTTTATCGGGTATAACCATCTTGGGATCCATATCTGTTATTGTGGCATTAAGGGTACTGCCTGCCGGTTTTGGAGTAACATTGCTCTATATTATTGCATATTCGGCACTTATTCTTGCCACTATCAACATTGTGGGTGGTTTTGGTGTTACCGAAAGAATGCTGGGTTTCTTCAATAAAAAGAAAGGAGGGAAGGACGAATGAATCTCTCTCCATCAGTTGTAGTAATCCTTTCTATCGCTATCTCTCTTCTCGTTATCCTTGGTCTTGTCATGATGACAAAAGTAACCAAGGCACGGCTTGGAAACAGAGTGAGTGCGGTAGCCATGTTTTTGGCGGTACTGCTTACCGTTGTACGTTTCAATTTTGCAGCACTCGTCCCCATTATTATCTGTATTCTTATCGGCTCTGTTGTCGGGATCTGGTTATCCAGAACAGTCAAGATGATACAGATGCCACAGCTTGTGGGTTTGCTCAATGGTATCGGAGGTTTGGCCTCTATGCTTGTAGGTGCTGTGGTGATGAGCGGAGCAACCATTGCTTATGATCTTTCGGCATTGGAGCATCTGACCTTTGGAAATATCACATCCATGCTTGCCATTCTTATCGGTGCGCTTACGTTTACAGGCAGTTTGGTTGCTGCGGCAAAGCTTCATGGCGTATTTCCGGGAAGACCCATTGTGATACCGAGACACCGTTCCGCTCTTATGGGAGCAGCTACCATCATGGCTGTTTGCCTTGTTTGGAGTGCCATCGTAGGTGCTGATGTCTTGATAGGTTCATCTGCAATAGTCTGGATCATCATCGCTATTCTCAGTGCCGGACTCTTTGGGCACCTCTTCGCCATCCGTGTAGGTGGTGCGGATATGCCTATCACCATCTCACTGCTTAACTCTCTTTCCGGAGTGGCAGGCGGTATAGCCGGTATGGCATTGGGCGATCCTCTCCTTGTTATAGTCGGAGGTATCGTTGGAGCATCGGGTCTCTTCCTCACACAGATTATGTGTAGAGCGATGAATAGAAGCCTTATGAATATCCTCTTCCCGAAAGATACTCCTGCTCCGGTTGCTCAAAAGAAGCAGGCGGAACCTGTAAAAGCAGAAAAGCCACAAGCTGCTGCTCCTTCTTTGGGTACAATCGTTCAGAGTGCCAAGCGTGTTATCATCGTACCGGGTTACGGTATGGCTCTTGCACAAGCACAGCAGCAGGTTGCGGCATTGGCAAATGCTTTGAGAGGTAGAGGTGCAGATGTTAAGTTTGCAATCCATCCGGTTGCCGGTCGTATGCCGGGACACATGAACGTCCTATTGGCAGAAGCAAACGTGGATTACGAAGAACTCTACGAAATGGAGCGTATCAATCCGGAGTTTGCCGCTACTGATCTTGTCATCGTAATCGGCGCAAACGATGTGGTGAACCCTGCCGCTCGTGAAGCGGAAGGCACTCCTATCTACGGTATGCCTGTTCTTCTTGCCGACCAAGCCAAGCATATCATCTTCTGTAACTACGATCTCAAGCCGGGTTATGCCGGAGTAGAGAACCCATTGTACAGCAATAAAGAAAAGGTAACAATGCTTCTCGGTGATGCCAAAGAGAGCATCGCCAAGATAGATAAGGCTCTTAATGAATCGCTTGAGTCTGCTCCGGAGGAAGCTCCAAAGGCTGCGGATCCATCTTTTGCTTCTGTATTACAGACTGCTAAGCGCGTCATCATCGTACCGGGTTACGGTATGGCACTCGCGCAAGCACAGCAGCAGGTTGCGGCATTGGCAAATGCTTTGAGAGGTAGAGGTGCAGACGTGAAGTTTGCAATCCATCCGGTTGCCGGTCGTATGCCGGGACACATGAATGTTCTACTCGCTGAGGCAAATGTGGACTACGAAGAACTTTACGAAATGGATCGCATCAACCCTGAGTTTGCAGCTACCGATCTTGTAATCGTAATCGGCGCAAACGATGTGGTGAACCCTGCTGCTCGTGAGGCGGAAGGCACTCCTATCTACGGTATGCCTGTTCTTCTTGCCGACCAAGCCAAGCATATCATCTTCTGTAACTACGACCTCAAGCCGGGCTATGCCGGAGTAGAGAATCCGTTGTACAGCAATAAAGAAAAGGTAACAATGCTTCTCGGTGATGCCAAAGAGAGCATCGCCAAGATAGATAAGGCTCTCAATGAGATAGTAGCAGAAGCTCCGATGAGCAGCAATTCCGGAACAGAGCTTTCTCTGTCTGCTCTTCTTAACGATCTACAACGTGTCATTATCGTACCGGGATATGGTATGGCACTTGCTCAGGCACAGCAGCAGGTGGCAATGTTGGCACAATCTCTTCGCAAGAAAGGTGCTGATGTCCGTTTTGCAATCCATCCGGTTGCCGGTCGTATGCCGGGACACATGAATGTTCTATTGGCTGAGGCAAACGTGGATTATGATGAACTCTACGAAATGGAGCGTATCAATCCGGATTTTGCCTCTACCGACCTTGTTATCGTAGTGGGAGCAAACGACGTGGTGAACCCTGCCGCTCGTGAAGCAGAAGGCACTCCAATCTATGGTATGCCTATTCTTCTTGCCGACCAAGCAAAGCGTATCATCTTCTGTAACTACGACCTCAAACCGGGTTATGCCGGAGTAGAGAATCCGCTTTACAGCAACAAAGAAAAAGTGCTTATGCTTCTCGGTGATGCCAAAGAGAGCATCGCTAAAATACAAGCAGAATTAGCTTAATCTCTCCAAAGAGAGAATAGATAGAACCACCGCTGTATGAACTTTTCATACAGCGGTGATTTTGTTTTATATCCACATTCCCCGAAAGCGAAGAGAAGCCATAGAAATAGACTTTAACAGGTTCGGATGTTTCACTGAATACATTTATATCTTACACTCAACGGATTAAGGTTTTGAAATCGAGGTGTGATTTGTAGAAATCAAACCTTGAAAAGTGCGGAGCAAGCTTTGAAGTAGGGAAGTCGAGCCTTGATTTAGGATACTGAATAGCTTTAAGGCAATTTGTATTGCCGTTTAGAGCATCTTTTTATAGTGTATAGGGACAATTTTTTCTACTAACGGAGTGAGAAGTAGAGCTAAAGATGAGAGTAGGGAACATATTCGTTTTTTGCCTTTACAGATGTGAAAAATAGTATATTCGGCATGAATAAAATATGTATATTCGCAGGGTGTTAATACGTTTGGAAAGCAGTAAATAACATTGAAATGAGACGCAACTTACTTACCCTTTTTCTCTCTATTTGTGTGATGGGAATCTCCTATGCGCAAAACAGTGATACAATTACAATTTCAGGGAGAGCAACAGACTTTAATGGCAATCCGATTGACAGCTGCTTTGTTGCTCTATTTTATCCGAACTTCTCTGTTGCCTATTCTGCGTATACCAATAATGAGGGCTTTTACTCTATCCCGAATGTTGAGAAAGGAAAGTACATGGCAATCTATGCCATCCGACCCAATGAATATCCGAAGGAACTGAAAGTCGAAGAGAAAGATATGCGGCTGGAGTTTTGGGCTTGGAATGTTGTAGCGGATAAGGATCTGACAATCAATCCTCGGTATCATCGTCTCGAACTGTATGGCACTACCGTTTTCAGTGTAAATGGAGGTTATCCGAGTATGATTATTTATACTCGTCCGATGAGCTTGGGCAGACTGCTTTCTTACGGGCAGGATGTTTGGAGCGGTAAGGTGAAATCGGAAAAAACAGAGGAGGTCGATCTTTCTGTCGAGCCTGATCAAATTGAGTTTAAGGTGTATGCAGATGATGTTCCGGTGGCTATACAGTCCGTACAGGCAGTAAGAGAATTTATAGGAGGTCCAAGGCAAATGGCTTACTTAATCTATATCGACTTGCCTAAGAAACAAGCCGGGAAATATTCTATCTTTCGTGTAGAGGCATTTAACAAGGCTTATGGCGGAGAAAAAGGAGAGAATATCTACTTCTACGAAATACCGGATTATAAAACAAAACCGGTGTCTAACCCTTGATGTCAGCCATAAGGGAAATAAAAAGAGCCGTTGGTAGGCTCTAAACTTAAACATAGACTATTTATGATAAACTATCTCAATGAGGCAGATATTGCCGTAACCGTCTGCGATAAAGACGGCATCATCATAGAGATGAACGAGCAAAGCAAAAAGGTGAATCAGAAACCGGGACAGAATCTGATAGGGAGCAATGTACTGGATTGCCACCCTGAACCGGCGCGTTCCATGCTAAAAGAGATGATGGAAAAGCAGACTAAGAATGCCTACACAATAGAGAAAAACGGGGTGAAGAAGCTCATCTACCAAATCCCTTGGTACGAAGAGGGGAGTTATATGGGCTTTGTGGAGCTTTCTATGATCATTCCGTTTGAGATGCCTCACAAGATAAGAGTCCCGAAAACGGAGTAGCGACCATCATAGCAGAAGGAGTATTCCGCAAACGATACCGACACTGAGCAGTGTAACGACAGAGACTACCCGACAGCCTCTGATGAGATCTGCGTGAGTGATGTCCCGTTCGATCTCTCCTATGTATGGTTTCTCCACCAACTTCCCATGGTAGACATTGGGACCCCCGAAACGGCAACCTAAAAGTCCTGCCATGGCAGACTCCGGGTATCCGCTGTTGGGGCTGGAGTGCGCACGTGCATACCTCCGGATGTGATGCCATACCTGCCGGGTGGGGTGAAGCATCCAGATGAGTATTGCAGTGATTCGGGCGGGGAGATAGTTGGCCCAATCGTCCAGGATTTTGGCGGCAAAGTAGCCGAACTCTCCGTATCTCTCGTTCTTGTATCCTATCATGGAGTCCAGCGTATTTATCATTTTATATCCCATCATAAGCGGAACGCCCCCAATGGCATAGAAGAAGAGGGGAGCGACGACACCATCCGAGAGATTTTCTGCCAGTGTCTCCAGTGTGGCTGTGCGTATCTGATTGAACGAGAGGTTGCTTGTGTCTCGTCCTACAATATAGCCCACTCTGTGCCGTGCCCCCGTAAGATCGTCTGTTTGGACAAAGTGCTCTACGGCAAGAGCCTCTTTCACAAGCTGCCTTGCACTTAGTCCGTAGAAAATAAAGATCGCTTCAAAGATGCCTTTGAACAGGGGATAAGGGGAGAGGAGATAGGTTGCCAGCCAAAAGACTCCGATAACCAACCCAACCAAAAACAGCGATAACAGTGTCCCTTTGAGCCTGCGATGAGAACCTCTGTTCAGTATCTTTTCTCCGAAAGCAATAAGGTTTCCGAAGAGCCGGATAGGGTGTGGGAGTGAGTAAGGATCACCTATAAGAGCATCTATGCTCCAGCCTAAAAGAAGAGGTGCTACGGAATAGATCATGAAATGAGGGCGGTTGCCGTTTTAGATGGAAGTCTGTGAGAGATAGTCCTGAAGAGCTTCGAGCAGTCTGCGGTTGGCTTCCGGACCTTGCACCGATACTCTGAAATGTTGAGGGGAGAGCCCTCTGAAGTTGTCGGCATTGCGGATAAGGATGCCGTGCTGCTCTATCAGGTACGACTTCAAGCTCTTTGCATCCCCTTTGGAAAGCTGTGCCAGAAAAAAGTTGGAAGAGGTGGGGGAGATCGTCAGCCGGTTTATCTCGTTCAGAAGTTCACCTCTGAAGAGTCGGCACTCTGCTATCAGCTCTTCCGATGGAGGGAGCAGCTCCTCGTAATGTTCCATGATGTAAGATCCTGCTTCCTGCGCCAAAGCATTGACCGACCAGGGCATACGCATGGATGAGACCTGCTCGGCTATCTCTTCGGATGCAACGATGTAGCCCAAGCGAAGCCCCGGAATGGCGAATGTCTTGGTCAGAGAATGGATGGTGATAAGGTTGGGATAACGGCTGTGAAGGCTATCTATCCGAATGGGAGTGTGAGAAAGTTCGGAGTAGGCGGTATCTACCACGACAAGCGTATCGGGACACTGTTCCAATATATCGGTAAGGATGTCGGTGGAAATAATATAGCCGTCCGGATTGTTCGGATAAGCCATCCAAAGCATATCGTATGGCTTCACCTTTCTGGCTGTAATCTCCGGATATGTGAGGTAGGAGATCCGATGTCCGAAACGAGAGCAGGCATCTTCGTACTCGGCAAAAGAGGGGATGGCAACCATGCTTTTTGCCCCTTTGTAAGCCTGAGCCGTGATGTAGAATGCCTCTGTGGAGCCGTTGGTTACGACTATCGAGTTCTCCTTTTGCCGTTGTCTCCGGGCAAGCAGAGAGGTAAGCTTTGAAGCATTGGGATCGGGATAGTTTTTTATCCGAGGCAGTACCTCTCGGATGTGAGCGATGATCGCGTCCGAGTGGTTGCGGTAGGGGATGTTTGAACTAAAGTCCAGCAGACCCTCCCGACCGAATAGATGTGAGTCGTCTCCGTGTCCGTTGATCATTCCTGCTTCATTGTTTGGTAGATATAGTCCATATCCACGTGGGTTCGTATGAGGTCTGCAAGGGCATTGAAACCCTTCTCTTTCTTTGCTTTGTAGTCTATGTCGGTGTGGAAGTTGGGATCTATTTCCTGTATGATACGGTTGATCACCGAAGCATTATCCAGGATGCCGTGAAGATATGTGCCCCATGTGCGAGAGTTCAGAATATAGCCATCCTCTTCATTGTGGCTCGTTCGGAGGAGAGGTTTGTCCGTTTTCGTTACACCCATGTGTATCTCATAACCCGTTCCGTGAATGGATTCGTTCATGAACGAGAACGTACAGCTCTTGGTGCTTTTCTCCGTACTTATAATAGTATCTACGGGAAGAATGCCCAAGCCGTTGGTGTATTCCTGATCGCCCTCAATATGGTGAGGATCTTGAACGCTCCTGCCCATCATCTGGTATCCACCGCATATACCATAGAGAGATTTGCCTGCTTTGTGATGCTTCAATATCACTTCCGCCATGCCGTTTTCGTGCATACGTTCCAAGTCTGCAATGGTATTTTTTGAACCGGGAATGATGATGATGTCCGCTTTGGCTATCTCCATGGGGTCTTCGGAGAAGTAAAGGTTGATTTCGGGTATCTGCGAGAGCATATCGAAGTCGGTAAAGTTGGAGAAGAGTTTGTGCCGAACCACCCCGATGTTGATTTTTCCCTCCTTCGATTTGGTCTGCAAACGTTCCAGCACAACGCTGTCTTCCTGCTCGATGTATATATCCGGGGCGTAAGGCAAAACGCCTACAACGGGTACGCCGGTAAGCTCTTTGATGATCTTTTTCCCCTCATCGAATAGAGAGATATCGCCTCTGAACTTGTTGATGATAACGCCCTTTATGCAGGCTCTCTCTTCCGGAGGCAGAAGCATGATACTGCCATAAACACTTGCAAACACCCCGCCTCGGTCTATGTCCGTAACAAGGTAAGTAGCTGCCCGGGTTGCCACGGCAACTCGCATATTGACAATGTCTTTATCTTTCAGGTTGAGCTCGGAAATGCTCCCTGCTCCCTCTATCACGATAGGGTTATGCTTCTGCTCCAATTTGTGATAAGCCGTGAGAACATGCTCGAAAAGATCTTGACGGAAGTTGCCTCGAAAATAGCTCTTTGCCGTAGCATTGCCGCATGGTTTTCCATTAACAATCACCTGCGAAGTGAGATTGCCGCTCGGCTTGAGGAGTATCGGATTCATCTCCACCGAGCATGCCAGTCCGCACGCTTCTGCTTGTGCTGCCTGCGCACGCCCTATCTCCAAACCATCCGGCGTAGCATAGCTGTTCAGAGACATGTTTTGTGCCTTGAACGGAGCAGGCGAGTAGCCATCCTGTAAGAATACACGACAGAAACCGGCATTTACAACCGACTTCCCGACATCCGAACCTGTTCCGACAAACATAATGGGGTGCAATTTATCCATCTTTCTCTTTCTCTTCTTTCTGTTATGCAGGACATAAAGATATAGAAAAGGCAGAAAATAGCCATTTCAACAGAAAAAAATGAAGAAAAATGGGCGAAACATTTGGAGATTCAAAAAAAAGATCTACCTTTGCAAGCGAATCACGATCAAGTGATGGTGCCATAGCTCAGTTGGTAGAGCAAAGGACTGAAAATCCTTGTGTCCCCGGTTCGATTCCTGGTGGCACCACAGTAAAAAAGTAGCGCAATGTAAACCTCCCAATTTCAAAATGAAATCGGGAGGTTTTATTTTGTTTGTTGATGTGCGCGGATATTTTGAAAATTGCTTAGAAAATCTCTTCTTTGTTGGAAGATATAGGAGAAGGTATATTTAATCCCATAATGAAAAAAGGTCTTTTATAAGAAGAGTATATTTATAATTCAATCAACAACTTATTACAATGAGCAAAAAAATCACCCCTCAACAAAATCATTCAAATCAAATTAACGCCAATAAAGGAACAGATGGAGTTAACAGACAATATTCTCAGGTGCATGGGAATAGAGGAAAGCAGTTAAATCCAAATCAAACCTCTAAAAACAAATAAAAGCTTTTTGAAAAGATAGATAACAAAGAGGATCTCTTGCCCATGTCGTGCAACTCAGAATATCTGAGAGCGACAGAGCAAGAGATCCTTGGTTTATGACTCGGTGTTATGGAGGATGGTTCGGAGGAACCGGTTCGAGAGTGTGCCTCGAAAGAATGCCGAGCTTATGAAGTTGGTGTTATTTGTTGCCTTTGAGAGATGCGACATGTTCCCAAGTGCCACCATTGAGGACATTGGTGAAGCCGCTGCGTTCAAGAATGCTTTTTGCCTGACCACTTCTGTTACCACTGCGACAGAATACTATGATGGTCTTCTTGTCTTTGAACTCGTTGAGACGAGACTCTATCTGATCCAACGGAATGTTCACAGCTCCGGAAACAGAGCCGGATGCAAACTCGCCCGAAGTACGTACGTCTACAAGGAAAGCTCCGGAGCGGATAGCTTCTGTGAGAGCCTGATCGTCAGGCTGAGAGAAAAGGTTCTTTAGTAATCCAAACATGAGAAATGCTATAATTATAAGTAAGGAAAATGATATTATCTTTTTGATGTTCTGCTTTGACATACAAAATCGGTTTTAGGGATGTCTGTTTGTGCTATGCTGCCAAAGCCACCTTCAATGTCGGTAAAGTTGCGATAGCCTCTCGCCTGCAGGATGCTTGATGCGATCATGCTGCGGTAGCCGCCTGCACAGTGGATATAGAAGTGTTGGTCTTGAGGAAGGTCTGAAATCCAATCGTTGATATAGGCGAGCGGACGGCTGTAAGCCTCTTCCACGTGCTCTGATGCGTATTCGCTCTCTTTGCGGACATCTATCACGAGAGTCTTTTCGGAAGCGAATCGTTGTGCAAACTCTTCCGCAGTGATGCATTCCACCCGGTCTGTCTCTTTGCCCGAAGCTCTCCATGTATCGAAACCTCCGTCCAGATAGCCAAGTACGTTATCAAAGCCCACGCGGCTCAGTCTTGTGATCACCTCTTCTTCTCGTCCGACATCCGTTACGAGGAGTAGTGGCTGTTTGACGTCAACGATCATTGTACCGACCCATGGAGCAAAGTCGCCATCTATACCTATGTTGATAGAGCGAGGGATGAAGCCCTGCGCAAATGTACCGGGAGCTCTCGTATCGAGGATGAGTGCTCCGGATCTTTCTGCCATTGTCTCAAAATCTTCAGCCGAGAGTGCAGACAAACCTCTCTCCAGTACGGTTTCGATGCTATCGTACCCTTGCTTGTTCATGGCAACATTTCCTCCGAAATAGGCAGGAGGAGGGAGTAAGCCTTCTATTACCGATGCTATGAATGCTTCTTTGCTGGGTTGGTTAAGGGCATAATTGACCTTTTTTTGGTTTCCAAGGCTGTCCACTGTCTCTTTCATCATATTCTTTCCGCATGCCGATCCTGCACCGTGAGCCGGATAGACCGTTATATCGTCCGATAGGGGAAGAATCTTGTTATAGAGACTATCATAGAGCAGACCTGCCAGCTCTTCTTGGGTCAGATTCGCCGCCTTTTGTGCAAGATCCGGTCTGCCGACATCTCCAAGGAAGAGTGTGTCTCCACTGAAAAGAGCTGTCTCATGTCCCTCTTCGTCTATAAGAAGGAAGCAGGAGCTTTCCATGGTGTGTCCCGGAGTGTGGAGCACTTTGATTTTGGCTTTACCCAATTGGAAGACTTGGTTATCTTCCGCAACGATGGCATCAAACTCCGGTTTGGCTGTCGGTCCGTAGATGATCGGTGCTCCCGTTGCACGACTCAGGTCGAGGTGTCCGCTCACAAAGTCGGCATGGAAATGGGTTTCCAGTATATACTTCAGTTGTACCCCGTCACGCTTTAGTCTCTCGAGGTATGGAGCCACTTCACGGAGAGGGTCGATGATGGCAGCTTCCCCCATTGAGGTGATGTAGTATGCGCCCTGAGCAAGGCATCCTGTATAAATTTGTTCTACTTTCATGGTTGTTGAATGCTTGAATATTTGCTTAACGATACAAAGATGCAGCTATTTCTTCTCTTGTACAGCTACTTTAGTCACACAACGTTTACTTATGCGAAGATTGTCTCTTTCAGGATGATATATATTCCCATCACGAAGACGAACCAGCCGAAAGCCGGTTTCAGTTTTGCTCCATCAATGTACTGAGACAGCTTCATCCCGATGAATATTCCGACTATTGCGAATCCGGTAACCGACAACAAGAGAGTCCGGTCGAGTCCCGGGAAATTACTCTCTCCGAGGAATCCGAGAAGAGACTTGGCGGATATGATCACCAGGGAAGTACCGATGGCTTGTTTCATGGGAAGCCCCCCGAGCACCACCAAGGCGGGAATGATCAGGAAGCCGCCACCTGCGCCGACAAGACCGGTGAGCGAGCCTACCACGGCGCCTTCGATCAGGATCAGAAGATAAGGAAAGCGTCCGAACTTGCGACCGTTATCTGCCTTGCTCTCCCTTTTGCCTCCCGGTCTGATCATGCTGATTGAGGCTGCAAGCATCAGTACCGCAAACAGAAGCATCAGGAACATACTCTTGTCAAGCACGAAGCCTCCCACTCTCAAGATCTCCTGCGGGATGGCGGGAATGATATAGGCTCTTGTCAGAAAGACCGATACGATGGACGGAATGCCGAACACCACAGCCGTCCGCACATCCACCAGCGAGCGACGGAAGTACGAGACGCTCCCCACGGCGCTCGTGGCTCCCACAATGAAAAGAGAATAAGCTGTGCCCAAGACGGGATTCACGCCAAACAGATAGACAAGGACCGGGACGGTCAGAATACTTCCTCCGCCCCCGATGAGTCCGAGAGAAAGACCGATCAAGACGGATGCCAGATAACCTATTACATACATAAACTCTTCTGTTTTATCATGGAACAAAGGTCGCCATCTTTGCCGGTTCTCACAGCTACTTTAGTCACACAACGGAAATCTTGTTGCGCCCCAGCCGCACGATGCCTGCCTCTTCGAGCTGTTTGAGCAGGCGCGAGACCACGGCTCTTGCAGTCCCCAGCTCGCCGGCAAGCTGTTCGTGAGTGATCTGGATCGTGTTGTTTCCGGTCAGCTCTACCTTCTTCCGGATCAGATCCAGCAGACGTTCGTCCATTCTCTTGAAGGCGATGGCATTGACTGTTTCCAACAGCTCCTCGAACCGCTTATGATAAGAGCGGAAGATATAATCCAGCCACTCCGGATGTTCCCTCATAAAGAGCGAAACCTTGTCTACCGGAAGGAAGAGGATCTCCGCGTCCTCCTCGATCTCCACCCGTACTTTGCTCGTCTCATGGTGCAGACCTCCGAGGAAAGACATGATGCAGCTCTCTCCCGCACGGATATAATAGAGCAGAATCTCCCTGCCGTCTTCCTCCGTGCGCAACACCTTCATCACGCCTTTCATCACGATCGGGATAGAGCGGATGTGCGCATTCTCATTCAGAATAACGCTGCCCGCCTCATAAACTTTCAATATGCCGTACCTGTACAGCTTCTCCACAAGCTCCGGAGAGGAGCGAAACTCCGAGATCTCTTCCAAATATTTCATGAGGACAAACTTAATAAAAAATGCCCGCATCCTCCTGTTCGGAGCCTTTCCGGCACCTTTCCTTTTCTCGAAGATCTTCTTTCCGAGCTCTCTTTGCATCATCTTTTTTCTCTTCTTGAGACTGAATCTCCTTTGGCTCAACAGCTTTTCGTCAAGCCCGGATCTTCTTCTCGAACGGATGTTTGTGCCCGTACAATGGTTGAAAAGCGATAAAGTGATAATCCGAAAGCTGCCGTTCGGAAGCTCTATTTCCAGTGATCTGCACCCCGAAAGCTGCCGTTCGGAAGCTCTATTTCCAATGATCTGCACCCCGAAAGCTGCCGTTCGGAAGCTCTATTTCCAATGATCTGCACCCCGAAAGCTGCCGTTCGAAAGCTCTATTTCCAATGATTAAAAATTAAAAAGTTGCCAATCAAAAGTTCTATTGTTAATTATCAATTCTATATTTCTCGCCGTGAAATATTAGTTTCTCGCCGTGAAATATTGGTTTCTCGCCGTGAAATATTGGTTTCACGGCGAGAAATATAGAATTGGTAAGTAAGAAATCAGTTTTTGATCATTATCAGCCGGATTATTCACCGTTTACAATACGGTTATTGCTCAATAAGAATTGACAAAAATTTTTGCTCCTTTTTCCCGAAGGGTAATGATTCGGCTCGGTTTTGATCATGACCGGACAGGAGGCCGTGAATCATCCCCCTCATCAACCCTGTTTATCAGCCGCCGGAGAGGAACGAATCTCTGCTTCGGGTCATAACTAAGAGATGTAAATGCTATCTTTGCAGAAAGAGCATGGGATAATGAAAAAATCAGTAGTCCGATATGAAAAATAACAGAGGAATAGAGTTTGCAAATCTCGCGGCTTTGCGTGAGAAAGTGAGAAGACTCACGGTGGGATCGGAGGATAAAAAGCCGCTGATCGGAATCACTGCCAATCATGCCGGCGTGGATCAGGAGTTGAGAGACAACTACATAAAGGCGGTGATCCGCAGCGGAGGCGCACCTTACATCATACCCTACTCCAACGATACGGAGGCAACGGTGCAGGCCGTGGAGCGATGTCATGGAATCCTCGTGACGGGAGGAGCGGACGCTCATCCGCTTTGGTATGGAGAAGAGCCCCATCCGAAGCTCGGAGCGGCGGACTGGGTGAAGGACGCCTTCGACATGGCAGTGGTCATCACGGCTCTCGAACGCGGTATCCCGCTGCTTGGCATCTGTCGCGGAATGCAGCTGCTGAATGTCGTGCTCGGAGGTTCGATGATACAAGATATTCCTTCCGCCTGCGAGCAGGAGGGAGTCCTTCATGTACAGACATCGCACCGGAGCGAACCCTGGCACTCGGTAAGTATGGAGAAGAAGAGCCGACTTTCAGATGTTTTCGGAGCACAGGAGAGTATCTATGTCAACTCTTTTCACCATCAGGCGGTGGGACGGTTGGGCAAAAGCATCCGCGTCTGCGCCACGGCAAGGGACGGAATAGTGGAGGCGATAGACGCCTATCCGGAACATAACGCCATGGGAGTACAGTGGCATCCGGAGGCAATGGTGTCCGAAGGAGAGTCCGAAGAGCAAGCCGCCCTGTTCTCTTTCCTTGTCAAAGAGGCTACACTGTATGCCGAAGCTCGTACTTTTCATGGCAAACATCTTACTCTCGACTCGCATACGGACACACCGATGCTCTTCAAGAATGACGAACCTTACGACCTGACCGCCCTGAGTGATAAAGCGTTGGTGGATCTCCCCAAGATGAGAGCCGGAAATCTGGATGCCGCAGTGATGGTGGCTTATCTTCCGCAAGGAGAAATCTCACCGGAAGGGCACGCGAAGGCTTATGAGTATGCTCTGGAACGGATCCGAAAGCTGAAGACGGCAGTCAAGAACAGCGGAGGAGCTGCCCGGCTCGCTTTCTCGTCAAAAGACTTGTATGTCAATAAGGAGAACAACCGCAAAAGCATCATACTCGGAATAGAAAACGGCTATGCACTGGGAGGAGATCCGGACAAGGTGGAAGAGTTTGCAAAGATGGGAGTGAAGTACATCACGCTCTGTCATAATGGAGATAACGCAATCTGCGACAGTGCATCGCGAAGCAACCATACGAATAACGGACTCAGCTCCCTCGGACGAGAAGTGGTCCGACAAATGAACACTTGGGGCGTTATGGTGGATGTCTCTCACGCCGGTATCAGAACCATAGAAGATGTCCTTGAGGTGAGCACGTCTCCCATCATCGCATCGCATTCCGGTGCACGGGCAATCTGCGATCATCCCAGAAATTTGTACGATGATCAGATCAAAGCCATAGCCGAATGCGGCGGTGTTGTGCAGGTCTGTATGTACAAGGGATTTGTATATGAACCTTCAAACGAGGCCTCTCTGCTTCATGTGATAGATCATGTCGAACATATCAGAGAGCTTGTCGGGATAGACCATGTCGGTATCGGCTCCGATTTTGATGGCGATGGGGAGGTGATCGGCTGCAGAGATGCTTCTGCAATGAAACGATTGACCATCGAAATGCTTCGCAGAGGATTCTCCACCGAAGAGCTCATGAAAGTATGGGGACACAACTTCCTGCGTGTAATGAAGGATGTGCAGATGAAAGGCTATAAAATCAGACAGGAGAAGACGATGAGATAGCGATTTATCTGCTATGTTGAAAAGGGAACGACCTCTTTGTCCGATCGGATAAAGAGGTCGTTCCCTTTTTATAAAGCTTTTGATTTTGTCTGTTATTTCTTTTCAGCCGTAGCCGGAGTATGATTGCTGTTGAGATACTCCAGGAACTTAGCCGTTATATCGTACTTCTTGTCCGAAAGCAAGATATTATCGTTCATCGTATTGGAGAAGATCACTTGTATCCCCATTGTCTTGTTGAATGCAGCCAACTGAGACATGATGGTATCTCTCAAAACCGTGTTCGTTTCCAACTGTTGTTGTTGAAACTCTACAGAAAGCTTTTGTTGAAGCTGCTCCAATTCTGCCTGACGCTTCATCAGATTATTACGTTGTTGTTCTGCACTCTGAGGAGATAAGAACGCTTGGTTTTGTGCTTTTCTTTGAAACTCCGCAGCTTCAGCCTCAAAAGATTTTAGACGCTGATTCAATGTCGCTTGTGCAGATTCCGCACGACGAACCATCTGCTCGTTAAGCTCTTTAGAGAGATGATAGTGAACAAGAATAGTGTCCACATTGATGTAAGCAATAGGCATTGTTACCGCTTCAACAGCAGTAGAATCTCCCATGCCAATCTCTTGAGTTGAGCTATTAACACTTTTGTTCCCAGAGAAATGCAGCCCAAATAGTACCACAACCGCTATAGCCAATATGGCTGTTGAAATGTAATTGAAATTTTTCATCGTAAGCGTTTATACGTTATATATCTTAACTCCCAATTCCTTCTTGTTGTACATATAATATTGACCAACAAAGGAATCTGCGTGCGAAGATACAATATATCTCTCATATAATCTAATTTATTTGGTCATCATTATCCTCTTCTTTAATGCGTTCTTCCAAATTTTTCCTCTCAGAGTCATCTGCATGCTGCTCTCTATGGCAAGAGAGTCCTTTCTCTCTTAGAGCAGGTTGTGCCCCGACATGAGAAGATGGGAATCGTCTTGTTTTAGTGAAAAAGACATTGATCCCCAGTAAAAGAACTGAAATAAGGACGATAACGATCGATATAAGTAAGAGAGTTGACATATTTTTTTGTACTTTTGAGATGGAAAATAATCCGACTAATAGTTGTCATCCAACGACAAACCAAAATTAATCATTTATTTATGAATACACTGAACCCAAGAATTATTTGGCACTACTTTGAAGAAATCACAAAAGTGCCACGTCCATCGAAGAAAGAAGGCAAGATAATCGCATATCTTGAGGCATTTGCCAAGGAACACAACTTGGAGTACAAGAAAGACCACGTAGGCAATATTGTTATTAAAAAAGCAGCTACTCCCGGTTATGAAGACAGAAAGTCTGTTTGCATGCAGAGCCATATTGATATGGTTTGTGAGAAGAACAGCGATGTGGTATTTGACTTTGAGAATGATGCTATCCAGACAGAGATTGTTGATGGTTGGTTGAAAGCTAAAGGTACGACTCTCGGAGCTGATAATGGTATCGGTGTCGCAGCAGAGTTGGCAATACTGGCTTCTGATGATATTGAGCATGGTCCTATTGAGTGTCTGTTCACAGTGGACGAAGAGACAGGTCTTACGGGAGCTATGGAACTTAAGGAGGGCTTTATAGATTCTCATATTCTTCTCAACTTGGATAGCGAGGATGAAGGCGAGTTGTTCATCGGTTGCGCAGGAGGTATGGGACAGATTGCTTATTTCGACTACCAAAAGGGCTATGCTTGTCCAGATAAAACATATTTGCGTGTTGATATAAAAGGCCTTCGTGGAGGACACTCCGGTGGAGATATTCATGTAGGACTTGGGAATGCTAATAAGATCTTGGCAAGATACCTTGTAGGTCTTAACGATATTACAGAAGATTGGACTTTGGCAGATATTAGAGGTGGTAATCTTCATAATGCTATTCCTCGTGAAGCTCATGCTATTATAGGCATTCCTTCAGAATTAAAAGAGCGAGTAGCTATCTTTGCAAATGAATTTGCAGCAGATGTTCATAATGAACTTAAGGCTGTAGACCCGGGTGTTACCCTTACTGTATCTACAACAGATAAACCGGAGTACATTATAGATGAGGATACTAAGTATTTCCTTCTTTCGGCATTGATTGCTTGTCCTCATGGCGTTTTAGGTATGAGCCATGCTATTGAAGGTCTTGTCGAGACTTCGAACAATCTTGCTTCTATTAAGATCAAAGAAGAGGAAAAGCAGATCCTTGTGGAAACTAGCCAACGCAGTAGTACCGAGTCTCTTAAACGTGCAGCAGGTCAGACAGTTCGTACAGTGTTTGAGTTAGCAGGAGCAGAGGTTGTCGAAAGAGATGGTTATCCAGGTTGGGAGCCAAATGTTGACTCTGAAATACTAAAAGTTGCAAAGGAAACTTATGAAAGGCTTTTTGGTAAGTCTCCGGAAGTGAAGGCTATCCATGCAGGTCTTGAGTGTGGTTTGTTCAAGGAAAAATATCCTCATTTGGATATGGTATCTTTTGGACCTACTATGAGGGATGTTCACTCTCCTAATGAAAGACTTGAGATTGTAACTGTAAAGATGTGGTGGGATCACCTTCTTGAAGTATTGAAGCATGCTCCTAAGAAATAAGTAGATCAATATTTTGCTGCGTTTTTGTAAACGCAATAATAATAGAGATATGAAAAGACTCGGTAGCAAATATTATCTTATATTATTGTTATCGGGTCTTTTTCTATTTTTTCTTTTTGTTTCGTGGTCTCCTCCCAAAAGGATTAGAGTCGTGAGTTATAATGTGGAGAATTTGTTTGATACGATACCTTCGGGTTCCTATGCGGATCTGGCCTTTTCTCCTAATGGAGAATACAGATGGAATAGAGCAAGGTATCAAAGAAAACTGTCTAATATTTCTACAGTGCTCAATAGTATCAATGGTTGGGAACTTCCCGGTATTATAGCTTTTAGTGAAGTAGAAAATAGTAGAGTGGTAGAAGAGTTACTATATAGGACAAAGCACGATATAGATGGTTCCCCCTATTTTAATTTTGATATAACTAATGGGAAAGATAGTAGAGGTATCAATGTTGCTATTGCGTGGGATAGAAGATTGTTTAGGAAGATAGGAAGAGAGGATATTCCTAACTACTCTGTTGCCGATACTTCACATTTCCCCGGGCGTCATACGCTTTACCTCGTCCTCGAAACATTGTTTAGCTATAGAAGAGGTACTATGACGGCTGATAAAGACTCTCTTCACCTTTATGCTATCCATCTTCCATCGAGAAGAGGAGGTGTAAGAGAGAGTGAACAGAAGCGGATTTTAGCAGCAAAGAATATTCGTAATCATCTCAGCGATCTAATATCTCGGAAGCCTAAAGCCAAAATAATAATCATGGGAGATGCCAACGAAGATCCGAAAGATCCGGCGACACTTCTTTTATCAGACTCTTTACTACATCTCTGTAAAGAGTTTTCTGATAGAGGTCTCTACTCACACTATTTTCAAGGTAAAGGTTGGACTCCGGATCACATTATTGTTTCTCCTTCTCTTGTTCAGTCAGAGTCCGGAACTCTTTGTATAGAGAGCCCGATGGCACAAGTTTACGCTCCTCTCTTTTTGCAAGATAAAAGATTTAGTATTTCCAGACCTCTCCGCTTCTTATCCGGGGAATTTTATAACGGCGGATATTCGGATCATTTTCCCATTTACATTGATCTGAACTATGGTAAATGTGTAACTGTTTCACAACAATAAATGTCATGGAACAAGTAATTCAAAATGGTAAAAGCTCTGTATGGCAATTAGTCAGAGGATGGATCATTGGTATATTTGCCTCAGCATCTTTTGGATTGATACCTTTCTTTACTCTTCCGGTTATGGAGATAGGTGTTTCTAAAGGTACTATTATTTTTTACCGTTTTCTTTTTTCTGCCCTCATCATTGGTTTATTGTCTTTCTTCAGAAAGAAAAATCTTAAAGTGCCGAAGAAAGCAATTCCCAGTGTATTCGCTCTTGCCATGATGTATGTTGGCTCAGCTATGTTCCTTTTCTGGGGATTCTACTACATGCCATCTGGAGTAGCCACAGTGATACACTTCCTTTATCCTGTATTTTTAGTCCTTATCTTAGCAATATTCTACCGCCAGCGCATCTCGCCGGTCTCTTTACTTGCCATTATCATGGCAATATTGGGCGTGTCATTTATTATGGATGTCTGGGGAGAGGGAAGTGGAGGTATAGAAACATTTGGTCTTATCGTCGTAGCTCTGTCTGCTCTCGCCTATGCGCTTTATATCGTAATAGTTCAACACTCTCCCGTTAAAAGCGTTTCCGCTTCTGTGCTTACCTTTTGGGTGATGCTACTCGCAGCAGGAATGGTTTTGATTATAGAGAGTCTTACCCAGGGCGGACTTTCTCACATTCCACAGCTTGACGGATGGCTTAATATTGCAGGTTTGGCTCTCATTCCAACAGTGCTTTCCAATCTTGCTTTAGTTGTTGCCATACGCTCCATTGGTTCTACTGCCACTTCTGTGTTGGGAGCAGTGGAGCCACTGACTGCCGTGACAGTCGGAATTATCGTGTTTGACGAACCAGTTTATACCTTAACATTCTCTGGTATTTTGCTTATTCTCTGCGCCGTTACACTTATCATAACATCCGGAGTGATAGAACGCTCTTCTTTCTATGGGCGAATTGCGGGGCTAGGGAGGAAGAAGTGATTGCCTCTCCTCTTTTGTTTCTACTCCACAAAGTATTTTATCTACAAAATAGTGCTACTCAACGATCCTTTATTGGTAGCGAGACCAATAAAACCGCCAAGTAGCACCGATGATTTTTTCTTACTGTATGTTACAGAGATTGTATCAGGAGTAGAACAGATATTATGCCTTTCCGCTGAGGAGATAGAAAATAACTATTATCAGTAAGATTCCCAATATAAAGAAGAATATCTTCACAAAGCTCTTGGGATAGTTACCGGCGACTTTGCCTGTCCTTCCATTCACCACAAACTGATAGAGCTTGCCATTGTACTTGAAAGCACTTATCCACAAGGGCAGAAGCATGAGCTTGAACATAACATTGTTGTACTCCGTATCCATAGAATGGATTCGCTGACGATCACCTCCGATGTCATTCCGAACCATTTGCTCAAGTTCTGCTTCCATCTTCATTTTTGCCTCCGATATACTTTCGAGAAAATCTTGTTGGTATATCTCTGTGATAAATCCAGCAATGTATTCATGGCTATATGGGAGGCAGTTCTTAGTATCCCAGTGAGTGAGATCGTTCATCAAGCTCTTGGGCAATGTATGAGATGCCGGTACCAATAGATCGTCAAAGCTATGGCTGATATCTCCGAAAGTATAGTACCAGTCTGTCACGGCTCTATGCCGTATGTTCCCTTTCTCATCTTTATCCACCTCCGTCCTGTCTATACCGCGCTCTCCGGTATATTGGGTTTCGGTGTCGGCATCATAACTCCAGAAAGGGAGATAGATCCCCTTGAAAGAGTCGGTTGCTATGTCTCCTCTTTTGACCTTATTGGGCAAAAACCAACGAGAGCCTATCCATTTCCTAAAACTCTCTTGGCTTCTCTTTTCGGTGATGGAGAAAGGGAGGACATAGTTTGGAAGCCACGTCGATTGAAGGCTTGTCTCGCTCAATATAAGGGGAGTACCGCAAAAGGCGCAACTCATACCGCTGGTGTTCGAAGGCATAGATGTCTTTGCTCCACACTGCTTACACCTTACCTGTCTTACTTTCAGGAGGCTTTCTGTTTCGGTCTCTTTCTCTTTCTTTCTTCCATTGAAATGAGTAGCCCAATACTCAAAGTCGTTTTCGACAATCTTTCCGGGAGTCAGGTTTAAGGCTTGAGTAAAACCACAGTTCTGACACTTGAGAGTCTGACTTTCGGGGTCGAAACGTGTGTAGCTTCCACATCTCTCACACTTTGTCTGCAAGGCACTATCAATATCGGTCTCTACCATATCCATCGTGTTTGATCATGAAATCTTTCTGTTGCACATCTTTACTCCTTAGGAAGTGGAGGAGGGGTTGCTCCGAAAAGTTCGTTCAGAGCTGGGATGGAAGAAGCGGATGCCCAGTCCGACATTCCTGCTGTCCAGACCAGGCTATCAGGAGATAAAGATCCTGCTTCGTGCATCCGGATGAGTTCTTCTTTGGAGAAAGGTCCTTTCGGTTTACCATCCAGAGCCACATGATAGAGTACTGCTTCCGGTACAGGAGGAGGCATAGCTCCAGTTGCCTGACCGGAAGGCGAGGCTGACAAGCCTTGGCTCACTTGGTTAGCCATCTGAGATGCCATCGCAAAGCCCATTCCCATTCCCATTGCATCTCCTGCTGGAGATCCGCCATGTACTGCTCCTTTTTCGAGAGAGTTTGCAAACTGCATTTGGGTGTAAGCATTCATGTTTCCTATCACACCCATGCTTGTACGGCGATCGAGGGCTTGTTCGACGCTTTCGGGCAGAGATATGTTTTCGATGAGAAACTTTGTCAGATCCAAACCATAATCTGCGAAGTCCGCACAGAGTTTCTCGAAAAGGCTTTGAGAGAACTCATTGAGATTTGCGGCCAGATCAAGCGCAGCGATCTTGGATTCGCCCAGATAGTCGCTAAACTTTGTGATGACGAAGTTGCGCAGCTGTTCACGGATACCTTCTGTTGTAAAGTGTTCGTTCGTTCCCAGTACTTTTCGGATGAAAGGTATCGGGTCGGACTGGATGCGGATATTAAAAGACCCGAAAGCCCGCAGCCTGATAGGACCAAATTCGGGGTCTCTCATCATGATCGGATTGGATGTTCCCCAGCGTTGGTTCAGAAACTCTTTTGTATTGACGAAGTAAACGTCCACTTTGAACGGTGAGTTGAAGCCGTATTTCCATCCCTTAAGAGTGGTCAGAATGGGCATGTTTTGAGTTGTAAGCTCATATCTTCCCGGCTGGAATACGTCGGCAAACTGACCTTCATTAACCAGCACCGCCAACTGTGTCTCTCTAACGGTAAGCTGCGCTCCGTTTTTAATTTCGGCTTGATAGCGAGGAAATCGCCAGACCATTGTATCCGAGCTGGAGTCTGTCCACTCGATGATGTCAATAAATTCTTTGAAAACTTTCTCTTTGATTGCTCCAAATAGTGACATAATTGCAGAATAATATTTTGTTGAATTAAACCATTTCTTTGTTCGAAGAGGAGCAGAAACATCTCCTTCCCCCTATGATCTGTCGTCTCTTCGTCTCATGACAAAGTAACGGAAAAAGGCAGCAAAAATCAATAGTCTGAGATGAAATGTTTAGCCCCTATTTAGGACAAAATCCGGGTATGCTGTCCTGCAATCATGTCGTTGAATAGTGCGTTTGTTCCGAAACTTTAGGGGCTTTTCTTCTGCATCTTGGTGGCTTCGCTTGGAGACCTTCTTTTTTTCCCTCTGAAGACTTAGCCGTTTTGCTCCCGGATCCACTTGAGAAAAGTTTGATTACTATTGGTCTAAAACTTAGAAACTATTTTTACTTGTTAGTAAGAGAGTTTATTCTTCTTGTTGAAAGAGTCGTTGTTCCGGACTGTTTTTCCGTTACAGTCGCAGATAAAAGCAGATGTTCGGGACAGAAGAGCCGATACGAGGCTTGGTTTTGAGGCAAAACAGAGTACCGAGATCTCGAAACAATGATGTGGAGCTCCTTTCTTCGGAGATGTTATGTTGTCAGGGGAAACAGGTATAAAAAAGACTCTTGCAAGGATGAAACAGCCTTTTGCAAGAGTCTTTAGAAGTGCCCGGAACGGGACTCGAACCCGTACAGCCGCAATGGCTAAAGGATTTTAAGTCCTTCGTGTCTACCAATTCCACCATCTGGGCGCCATAAATTTCAGGCACAAAGGTAAAAGAAAAAGTTTACCCGTGCAAGGCAGCCGCCGAGCAAGGCTTATCTTGCTCCCAACTGGCTGTCCAATGTCATAAGACCGGCAGGATTCTTATCTATCAGCTTGAGCTTGTTTATAATATCCGCAACAGTCTCTTCCTCCTCTACTTGTTCGTCCACAAACGTGCGGAAGAAGTTTTCTGTGGCATAGTCCGTCTCCTTGATGGCAATGGTTACGATGTTGTTGATCGCTTTGGAAACGTTACATTCGTGCTCGTAGCTCTTCTCAAATGTGTGTAGGACGGACTTGAAGTCGGACTCCGGAGCTTCCACTCCTGCAAGGATGGGCATCTCTCCGCGCGAAAGGACGTATCTGATCATCGTAATGGCGTGCTGATACTCTTCATCGGCTTGCTTTGCAAACCATTTTGCAAAACCGGACCATCCCTCATTGGAAAGGTAGATGGACATGGAAAGATAGATATGGGAAGCATTAAGCTCCAGCTTGATCTGTTCGTCAATAGCTTGTTTAAGTGTCTTTGGAATCATAGTGTAACGATTTGTTTTAGTGTGAAAAACTATATAGTGATAAATACAAAATTATTGCTGTTTCTTTCCAGAAGAGTAGCGGCGAACTTCATCCACTAATGCCGCCACGTGTTCTACCGGCGTCTCTCGGTCTATGCCGTGCCCTAAGTTGAAGATATGAGGCGTATCGGCAGGAACCTGATCCAATATCTCTCGCGCTCTCGCCCTTATGGCTTCCGGATCACCAAGCAAAAGGAATGGATCCGAATTGCCCTGCAATGGCATCCGAGGCAAAGCCTCCGCAACGGAAGAGAGCTCGTGGCGCCAATCCACTCCTATAACGGATGCACCCGACTCCTTATAGAGCTTATACCACGCAAGAGGAGCATCTTTCGTGAAGCAGATAATGGGGGGAGCGGACTCTCCCAATGCTTTTCGGACTCCTTCCATGACCTCCTGTGTGTATGCCAGGCTGAAAGTCTTGAACGACGGAGTGGAAAGTATCCCTCCCCATGTGTCGAAGATCTGTACAACATTTGCTCCGGCACGCACCTGCCCAACAAGATAGGAGATAAGGGCTTGAGAGAGTACGCTCAATAGTCTGTGCAAAAGATCCGGACGGCTGTACATCATCCGTCTGGTCTGTATGAACCGTTTGCTTCCACTGCCCTCTATCATGTAGCAAGCAAGCGTAAAAGGACTGCCGCAAAAGCCTATCAGCGGTACTGCACCCTCGAGCCTTTTCTTTGTCTCCTTGATAGCTTCCATGACATAGGACAACTTCTCCATGGACAATGGACTATCAAACTCCAGCTGTTTGATATCTCTTTCCGTTCGGATAGGATGCTTGAACAGAGGACCTTGATTCTCCTCGAAGTAGAGACCGAGTCCCATGGCATCGGGAACGGTAAGAATATCGGAAAAGATAATAACGGCATCCAACGGAAAACGCCTTAACGGCTGAAGAGTAATCTCCGCAGCAATGTCGGGGCGTGTACACATGCCCATGAAAGAGCCTACTTCCTCCCGTATCTTCATGTACTCCGGAAGATAGCGTCCGGCTTGTCTCATCATCCATATCGGTGTATGAGTGATGGGGCAGCCCTGAATAGCATCTATGAGCGTATTATTGTGTGCTTTCATCTTTATAGTTTTGGAGAGTCTTTCTTTTATAGATTTTTACCGTGAAAGAAATCTTTCCGTGTCTTAAACACAAAGATAGGAAAATATTTTAACGAGTCAGACCATGCAATTGCTTGGAAATGCCTATATTCGCTATCCATAATTAAAGAATAATAAAAATGTAATCAATGGACAGATCTGTAGAACAACGTTATGACGCCCAAGATCTGGAAAAAGCTGTAAAGACGGTACTCGAAGGAGGTTTGATCCTCTATCCGACAGATACAATTTGGGGAATAGGCTGTGATGCGACAAATGATATAGCGGTATCTAAGGTTTTTGAACTAAAGAGGCGAGCAGACTCTAAGGCGCTCATTACACTTATGGAACACAGCGGATGGCTTGAAAGATATATGCTAGAGGTGCCCGAAATAGCGTATGATCTGGTAGAATTGGCGACAGAACCTCTTACTATTATCTATCCGAATGTTACGGGAGTAAGTGCTCTCTTGAAGGCTGAGGATGGAAGTGCCGGCATACGTATCCCTGATGATGCTTTCTGCAAAGCATTGTGCAACAAAATTAAACGCCCTCTTGTGTCTACTTCTGCAAATATCAGCGGAGAGAGTGCTCCTCGAAACTTTGAGGAGATAAGCGAGGAAATAAAGTCCGGAGTGGATTACGTGGTTAGCTTCAGGCAACAAGATCGCAATCCTGCTATGGCTTCCAAGATAATTAAACTTGATGTCGAAGGTTCTATAAAGATCATAAGAGGATAGATGAAACTGATAAAAGATATAGATTCGTTCTTTCTGAAGGTCTTACTTTGGCGGGAAAAGTATATCAAAGAAGGGCTGTTTATTCTTATTGTAGCATTCTTGATAGGTATTTGCAGCTCATTTGCTGCAGGTCTTCTTAAGACTATCATTCACGAGATTCAGGATTTTGTCATTTATACTACCGCCACTCAACGGCTCAACTTTTCTTATCTCATCTTTCCCGTTCTGGGAATATTGCTTTCCGGAATTTTTGTAAGGTACATTCTGAAGGATGATATAAGCCATGGCGTTACAAAGATTCTCTACGCTTTGAGTCAGAAGAAAAGTAGGATAAAACCGCACAATATGTGGTCTTCTCTTGTTGCTTCAAGTATGACAATTGGATTTGGAGGATCTGTCGGAGCCGAATCTCCAATCGTTCTGACAGGAGCCGCGATCGGTAGTAATATTGGTAGAGCTTTCCGGTTGGAGCAGCGAAATCTGATGTTGCTCGTCGGTTGTGGTGTTGCCGGAGCTGTTGCGGGTATTTTTAAGGCTCCTATCACCGGTTTGGTATTTGTGATAGAGGTTCTCATGTTGGATCTTACACTATCATCCGTACTGCCATTGCTTATCTCCTCTGTTACTGCAGCAACGCTCTCTTACGTAGCCTTCGGAACAGAACCTATGTTTGGGTTTTCTCACTCGGAGATGTTTACACTTGAGCGTATTCCGTTTGTGATATGTTTGGGGGTGATGTGTGGTTTGGTCTCTCTTTACTTTACGAAGATTTCTTTTTCTCTTGAGACACGTTTAAAAAAGATACCAAGCTATTGGGTACGCTATGCTTTGTGTGCTTCCATATTGAGTGCTCTTATCTTTCTTATACCAACACTGTATGGAGAAGGATACCTCACTATCAATGCTCTTATTAATGGTCATCCGAATTCTATATTGAAGAATACCATCTTTGCTAATATGGATAATCTCTTTTGGGTGTTACCGATATTTGTTGTTCTGAGTATTTTGATGAAAGTATTCGCAACTGTAACTACCAATTCCGGAGGTGGGTGTGGGGGAGTATTTGCACCAAGTCTTTTCTTAGGATGCTTGACAGGATTCCTTTTTGCATACTTACTCAACTACGCTCCATTTGCTCCATATCTTCCGACAAAAAACTTTGCTCTTATGGGCATGGCAGGGGTGATGGCTGGTATAATGCATGCACCTCTGACAGGAGTATTCCTTATTGCCGAACTTACCGGCGGGTATGATCTGTTTCTACCTCTGATGGTGGTCTCTATAAGTTCGTATGCTACCAATAAGATATTCCTTCCACATAATATCTACTCTCTTCGTTTAGCAGAGAAAGGTAAACTACTGACTCACAGGAAAGATCAAGCTATCCTTACACTTCTACATGTGGAGAACGTAATAGAAACGGATTTTAGTGAGCTTAGGCCGGATATGACCTTAGGCGAGATGGTACAAGTCTTTGGAGAGAGTAAAAGAAACCTTTTTCCGGTACTTACAGAGGACAGAAAGTTGGTTGGGATAGTATTGCTGGATAATATTAGGAACATCATGTTTCGCCCAGAACTATACGACAGATTTCTGGTGCAGAAGTTTATGGTATCACCTCCGGCGAGGGTAAATGTTAGCTTGACTATGGAAGAGGTGATGCACCAATTTGATGACACAGGGGCTTGGAACTTGCCTGTATTGGATGAAAAAGGTTGTTATTTGGGATTTGTCTCCAAGTCTAAAATATTTAATAGTTACAGAGATCTTCTAATAACCAATTTTGACGGATAATAAAATGTCTGAAAACAATAAACAAAGATCGATAGTATTCTTTGGAACACCGGAGTTTGCTGCTCATATTTTAGACTATCTTGTATCTGAGAAATACAACATAGCCGGAGTGGTAACTGTTCCTGATAGACCTGCCGGAAGAGGACACAAGATGCAACCATCAGCTGTGAAAGTTGTGGCAGAGTCTAATAATCTCCCCCTGTTGCAACCGGAAAGCCTTAAAGATTTGAAGTTTGTATCTTCTTTGCAGGCATGGAGAGCAGAGATATTTGTCGTAGTAGCATTCAGGATGCTTCCTAAGATTGTTTGGAATATGCCAGCCCTGGGGACTTTTAATCTTCATGCAAGCTTATTACCTGCGTACAGAGGAGCAGCACCGATCAATAGAGCTATCCAGAATGGAGAAACACGTACCGGAATTACCACATTTTTATTAGATGAAGAAATAGATACCGGACGAATATTGTTGCAAGAAGAGGTGAATATAGAGCCTGTAGATAATGCAGGTTCTCTACACGACAAACTGATGAATAGGGGGAAATTTTTGGTAGCAAAAACCATAGATGGGCTATTTGATGGTACCATTTCAGATGGTATTCCACAAGATCCGATAGCTGCAGCACAAGCTCCATCCGCTCCGAAGATTTTTAAGGAAGATCAGCTCCTCTCGTTTACACAATCTAATGCAGAATCCCTCTTGCTTACTATAAGGGCCATGTCTCCCTATCCTGCTGCTTTAGCTGAGTGTGAAGATGAAGAAGGGAACTCTTTACAGTTTAAGGTGTATGATGCGAAAATTGGAGATCATGTCTCTAATTCTGCTCCAGGAATATGTGAGACAGATGGAAAGAGTTTTTTGAGAGTAATTGCTGCGGACGGAAAGTCTGTGGAACTTCTTGAACTTCAACCTCCAAGTAAGAAAAGAATGACGATTCAAGCGTTTTTGAATGGGTCAAGAAAGAATCTTCTTTTGAAATTTAGATAATGGCATTTTTCCCTTAATCTTTTTTGTAGAATCAATAAAAATGGCTTTATTTGCAGTGATATCGCCTTTATAGAGCGAGACGAATTTAGAGAAAGAATAATAAACATACTATATAAAGTAACAGCATTATGGGCATACTGAAATACTTAGGCATCATTATTGAACTTATCGGTGCCGCAATTTTGATCTTTGTTGGTCTTAGAGGAAATATCCAAAGCAATACTCTTTTGGTTGTGGGGTTAATTGCTGTGGTAGGTGGGTTCCTTTTCCACATCATTGCTAATAAGTATCTTGTTCCAATGAGAGAAAAATAAGAGACTTTGTACCTTCTTGTTATAAAAAGAATAGAAGCTGTCCAGATGATCATTTGGACAGTTTTTCTTTTATAGAACAATCCCAACGGATAACAACCTTGAAAAAGAACAGATATTATACAATAGTATGGTCCGTCGGATTGCTTGCTAAGGATTGAACATCGTGGTGGATATGAAGATCTCTATCCACACAGAAAATCGTTCGCACTAATTTTTGAACACTTCCAACATCGTGAGAGATCACTATAATGGCGGTCTCTTTGTTTATTTCGGGAAGAAGAGAGTAGAGATGACCCTCAAAACGTTTATCTACATACGTATTAGGTTCATCTAATATAAGCAGAGCTGGAGAAGACACCAATGCGCGAGCGAGAAGTATGCGTTGGAGTTGTCCTCCGGATAGTTTCCCTATGTGAGCATCTTTGTAGTCAATCATGTGTACTCTTTTGAGCATATCTTCCACTTTCTGCCGAATATTATAGATGTCTTTTATACCTTTTTTCCAGCTTTTTACCAATCCACTACTCACTACATCATAAACAGATATGGGAAACTGTTTGTCTATGCTACTTTGTTGCGGAAGATAACCAATTCCAAATGTCGGAAATAGGGAGCTCTCTTCTCCATAAAGAACTTTTCCGGAGAAAGGCTTTATCATTCCTAATAGTACTTTTATCAAAGTTGTCTTTCCCCCACCATTGGGGCCAATAATACCTATAAAATCGTTAGAAGAGATTTCAAACGATACTCTTGGAAGAATGATATCCCCATCATATCCGGCTACAATATCTATAGCTTTTATTAATAAAGGCATTAGTTGAATATCGCTTTTGCTGTAGCTAATAGCTCCTTATCCCATTCTTCGGATAGCGGATTTATGGTGTGAGTAGGAAGAGATAAAGACTTGGCAATAGCTTCCACGGAGCTGCTTGAAAACTCTTTTTGAAGCAATACAACTCTTGCATCTTGGTCTTTTGCCTCCTTTAATATCTTCTCTATATGCTTGGGAGTCGGCTCTTTGCCTTCGTGTTCCACTGCTATTTGAGAGAGTCCCCATTCTCCCGAAAAGAAAGAGAGAGAGGGGTGAAAGATTACAAATGAGCGAGTTGGAGAGTTCGATTTTAGTAGTTCTATCTCTTTTTCCAATAAATCCATTTCATGGATAAGCTGATCATAGTTCTTTTCCAATAAATCTTTATGCTTAGGAAAAATAGCTTGGAATGTCTCAAACATCCCTTTTGCTATCGCACGTCCTCCAAGAATAGAAGACCAATAATGAGGATCTCCCATGCTTGAGTGGACATGCCCCGGATGAGAACAAATATGATCTGACCCATATGCTTCCATAATTTCTTTAGGAACATAGTTTGAAAGATCTACACTCTTTATTCCATTCTCATTGATGGTATTGACCAAAGTTTTCTCCATAAGCAAACTTCCCATGTAAAAGAATACCTTACATGATGATAAGGAGAGAAGGGTATTGGGTGTAGGATCAAAGGACTCAGGGTTTGCTCCGGGAGGAACCAATACTCTTACGTTGGCGACGTCTCCTAACAGTTTTTCTGCAAAGAATCTCTGTGGAGAGATACTTACCACAACTTCTGGCTTAGAATCTGTCTTATCATTAGATGTACAAGAGAGACAAGATAAGATCAGAATGACCCCAAGAGTGTGCTGAAAGATCTTAGAGACGATAAGTTTTTGCATTAACATCTACGGAGTCTGTCCTTGTAGGAGTTTTGGAACTTTTATTTTCTTCCGGAGAAGAGATAATAAGTTTTGAAGAATTGTCTATGTCGTTCTTATTAACCTTATCAGAGCTTAATAATGCTTCGGATGAGTTTAGCAGCTTTAGGTCTATGCTGTCTGTTTTAAACGTACCTGCAAGTAGTTCGGAGGCTCTTAGTACTGACGCTTTAAGATATTTGGAACTCCCTTCTAAGGTTGCCTCAGATGCATCTGCCAATTTAAGATGGAAAATATTTACATCTCCTGAAAAGAGCAGAGTTGATGCATCTTGAGTTACTACTGTAAGGGTATCAATATTACCCTGCAATGAGAAACTTCCGGCTTTATTGATCTCTGCATTAAGTTTGGAAAGCCACTTTTCACCAATTGAAAATTTTGCCGATGCAGCTTTGTCTAAACTAATGTCCGTGAAGTTCATCTTTCGGGATTTTATTTTTATATAGATTTGTTCATTGTCAGAATCATGTCTATAGTCCACAATCCTTAAAACTTTTCTGTTGTCTTGTTTAGAAATCTTGAATAAAATATCTTCTTCCGAGAGGTCTTGATCTACTATTTCATATATGGTGTGCTTAACCTCCTTATCATAGATAAAGTCTAATAGAATATTTCCTTCAATTTCTACTACATCAAAGTCCTCTAATTCTCCTTCCTCTGGAATCTCTTTTTTGTTCCTGTCCTCCGAAGTATGTACAACAATCCTGTCATTGTAAGATGCACTACGCTTAAACGTGCATTTGGCAATCATTAATGCTACGGCACAGCACAGAAGTGCCAATATCGTTGTCAATCTCTTGCTTTCTCGCATATTCGGAAATTATTTCTGATTAAACTTTGAAAATCCACTTGTTTCTCCACGTCGAATTTCCGGAACTTTTTCACTTGCATTAGTTAACAAAGAACTACCATAGACACCATAATAGAGTTCGGTGTTGACATTGGTTGTGGCTGAGCTTGCTCCTGAAACTTCAACCTTACCTACTTTAGTAAGCAGTTTTTTTAAGTTTGCAGACGAAGCTCCTGATATTTCTAGATCTAACAAGCGTGTGTGCCCGGACATATCAATATTAGAAGCTCCGGATAGTTCACAGTCAACTTTGTCAAAGTTCCCGGATATCCTTGCTGTTGATGCCCCAGAAAGCTCAACGTCCAATTCCCGAATGTCCGCAGAACAACCAAAAGATGATGCTCCGGAAAGTTCTATTGCAAGTTTGTCTATGTTTGTGGATTGACTTGAATTGACAAGGATTGTAGATGCTCCTTGTAGAGAAAAGCCTCGTAGAACAGATAGGTCTGTTACATGTAGTATAAATTCTATTCTGCTATTCTTTGTAAAAGGAATTTTCTTAGGCCCAACAACTTTTACTTTCCCATTATCTACTTGTATTTCCGTGCCTTTTGCGTATTTGGAATCGGAAATAAGTTCTAAATAGTTTCTATTGGACTGCTTAACATTTATCTTAACGACTCTTTCTGCTTCTACAAATTTAGGAGATTCAGGTAGGTCATATTGTCTATTTTCATTCTTGTTGAAGTCTTGTGCATAGGCGAATCCGGCCAAGAGAGTCGCAAGTATTACTACAAAAGAAAAGAAGCTTTTACTGTTCATTATGCTAAGATATTTTATGGTTTGTATTTTGTTCGTTCAAATGTAATTTGAGGACAGCCATATACAGGTGCTAATTTAGCAATTTCTATTGTAATGGAAGTCGTTCAGACGAATCATCTGTCATAAAACAAAAGCAATATCGCTATGGTTGAGCGGTATTGCTTTTGTTTTCTTTCGCTGTCCGGACAGAAGATCAATACTCTTCCTCGTTAAAGAAAAAATCTTCTTTACTGGGATAGTCTGCCCAAATATCTTCAATAGAGTCATATATCTCACCTTCTTCTTCTATTTCTTGTAAGTTTTCTATGACTTCCATAGGTGCTCCGGATCGCTGAGCATAGTCTATAAGTTCATCCTTGCTTGCAGGCCATGGTGCATCTTCCAATTTTGATGCAAGTTCTAGTGTCCAGTACATAGTGATTTAGTTGTCGTTATAGGTTCTTTTAATTATTCTTTCTCCGAAGAAAACACAATCCGTCTTCCGGAGTACAAACTTGGCGCAAAGTAAAACATTTTTTCTCAAAAACCAATTCTTGTGTGTGTTTTCTTCTGTTTTGTATAGGGAAAGGCTTCTTTTGATTCTTTTCTTGCGCTTTCAAAGGAGTTTAATAATTCACTTCAGAGTGTCTGATTTTATCGTAAAATAGAAGCTGTTAGCTGATTTATCTCTACATCGTTTTTGTTATCTTTGCACAATATTTAAGTAGTAAAAATCAGAGTATGGAATATAACTTTTCGACCATAGAAAAAAAGTGGCAAGACTACTGGTCAAAAAACTCAACGTATAAGATTGTTGAAGACACATCTCGTCCGAAATTTTACATATTGGATATGTTTCCATATCCCTCCGGAGCGGGGTTACATGTGGGGCACCCATTAGGATATATTGCATCAGATATATATGCAAGATACAAGACACATAAAGGATTTAATGTTTTGCATCCTATGGGCTTCGATGCGTATGGCTTACCGGCAGAGCAGTATGCCATTCAAACAGGCCAGCACCCTGAAGTAACGACCTATAAAAATATTGATCGGTACAAAGAACAGCTTGCCAAGATCGGTTTCGGTTATGATTGGGATAGAGAGATTCGCACTTCTGAGCCGGGTTATTATAAGTGGACTCAATGGGCATTTTTAAGGATGTTTGGCTCTTATTACGACAACATACAGAATAAAGCTCTTCCCATAGAACAACTAGTGTCTCACTTTGAGCATAAAGGAACAGAGGGACTTGATGTTGCTTGCTCCGATGAAATTTATTTTACCGCAGAGGAATGGAAGGGGAAAAGTGAGAAAGAGCAGCAAGAGATCTTGATGAACTATCGGATAGCATACCTTGGAGAAACAATGGTAAACTGGTGTGCTGCTTTAGGTACGGTTCTTGCCAACGATGAAGTCAGCGAAGGTCTCTCTGTTCGCGGAGGATATCCGGTAGAACAACGCAAGATGAAGCAGTGGTGCCTGCGTATTTCTGCTTATGCAGACAGGCTTTTAAGCGGCTTGGAAGGTTTGAACTGGACAGAATCGCTTAAAGAAACACAGCGCAACTGGATTGGTAAAAGTGAAGGGGCAGAGATAAAGTTTCATATAGCAGATTCCGATGCTGTTATCACTGTGTTTACCACAAGAGTAGATACTTTGTTTGGAGTCTCCTTCATGGTACTGGCTCCCGAAAGCGAATATGTGAGTGTCATCACTTCCTCCGAGTATAGGGAAGAAGTGGAAGCTTATCTGGATGCGACGAAAAAGAAAACTGAGCGTGAGCGTATTTCTGATCGTCGAGTGACCGGTGTATTTACGGGAGGTTATGCCATCCATCCTATTACAAAGCAGCCAATTCCCATCTGGATTAGCGATTATGTCCTTTCCGGATATGGAACCGGTGCAATCATGGCTGTTCCTGCTCATGATAGTAGGGACTTTGCCTTTGCTCACCACTTTGGCTTGCCTATACTTCCGGTTGTAAAACCTCTGGACGGAGAACTTTTGCCGGTAGAGGAGTGGAAAGATAGCTTGGACAGTAAAGAGGGGGTCATGATAAACTCTGATTTTCTTAATGGACTGTCGGTAAGAGATGCTATTGCCGAGATGAAGAATTATATCCACGACCATGACTTGGGACGAGTTAAAACCAATTTCCGTCTTCGTGATGCCATATTCAGTCGTCAGAGATATTGGGGAGAGCCTTTTCCTATCTATTACAAAGAGGGAATGCCTTATCCTCTACCGGAAGAGCAACTTCCACTTGAATTGCCGGAGGTAGATAAGTTTCTTCCAACAGAATCAGGAGAGCCTCCTCTCGGTCGAGCAAAGGACTGGAAGACCCAAGACGGCTATCCCTTAGAGCTCTCAACGATGCCCGGATTTGCCGGATCTTCTGCGTACTATTTGAGGTATATGGATCCTCATAATCCGGAGGCTTTGGTTGACAAGCAAAAGAACGAATATTGGAAGAATGTAGATCTCTATATCGGAGGGACGGAACATGCCACCGGACACCTTATATATAGTCGTTTTTGGAATAAGTTCTTGTTTGATTTAGGCATCATTTGTGAAGATGAACCCTTCAAGAAACTTATTAACCAAGGAATGATACAAGGACGATCCAATTTTGTTTATAGAATCAAGGAGACCAATACGTTTGTCTCTCTTGGTTTGAAAGATCAGTATGATACTACTGCAATACATGTCGATGTAAATATTGTTCATAACGATCGTTTAGACTTGGATGCATTCAAAAGATGGATGCCGGAGTTTGCAACAGCAGAGTTTATCCTCGAAGATGGAGAGTATATCTGTGGTTACGCAGTAGAAAAGATGAGTAAGAGTCTCTTCAATGTAGTCAATCCTGATGATATTGTTGCACAATATGGAGCGGATACGCTCAGACTATACGAAATGTTTTTAGGTCCGTTGGAGCAATCTAAGCCTTGGGATACTAAGGGTATAGATGGTGTTCATCGTTTCTTGAGAAAGTTCGTCGGACTATACGATAATATCACGGATGAAAAACCTTCTTCGGAAGAGTATAAAATCTTGCACACTCTTATCAAGAAGTTAGGGCAGGGAATCGAGTCTTTCTCTTTTAATACCTGTGTCAGTGCTTTTATGATCTGTGTCAATGATTTACAAGCAGGCCGTTGCAGTAAGATACAGATCTTGGAGCCACTCGCGATATTACTCTCTCCTTTTGCTCCACACTTGGCTGAAGAGTTGTGGCAGTACCTCGGACATCAAAATACTATTACCCGGGAGCCTTATCCCATGTTGGAAGAGAAATACCTGGTTGAAGCCGAGATAAATTATCCTGTATCTTTCAATGGTAAGGTTCGTTTCCAACTTTCTCTACCCGCAGATATGGATAAGAATGAAGTGGAGAAAGTTGCTTTATCACATCCGGACACAGCCAAATGGCTTGTGGAAGCCACACCTAAAAAAGTGATAGTTGTTCCCGGAAAGATTATAAACATAGTACATTAAATACAAAAACATAACCATTCTCTAATAGTTTAGAAATCATGGGAAAGATCTCAAAAAAACTCTACGCAATCTCCGACTATGTTGTCATTTTCATCGGGCTTTTAGTTTACTCTTTTGGTTGGACGGCCTTTATCCTCTCGCATGACATCACATCCGGAGGTCTTGCCGGTATTGCAACGCTCATAGGGCGTACATTGGATATCGCTGTAGCTTGGCCATATAATATTATCAATGGTATCCTTATAGTGATAGCACTTGTAGTTTTAGGATGGCAGTTCTCACTGAAGACTCTCTTCAGCGTTGTTGCATTGTTCTTTATAATCCCTCCTTTTGAAAGCTTTTTCAAAACACCACTACTTGCCGATCAACCTTTTATGGCGGTGGTCATAGGATCTATTCTTTGCGGTATCGGTTTAGGAATAGTATTCACTGTAAATGGCTCTACCGGAGGGACGGACATTATAGCTGCAATCATCAATAAATATAAGCCGATGTCCATCGGAACCGGACTTATGATCATTGACGTATTTATTATTGGTGCTTCTTATTTTGTCTTCAGAAATCCCGATCTCTTGGTGTTCTCTGTTGTAGAAGTGATGTTGGTAAACTTTACTTTGGACTTCGTGCTGAATGGTTATAGACAGAGTATGCAGTTTTTCATCTTCTCCGAGAAGACCAAAGAGATTAGTGAAGCCATCATGGAAGAGACCGGACGCGGAGGAACATATCTTTATGGCGAAGGAGCCTACTCCGGTAACGAAGCAAGGGTTTTGATGGTTGTGGCAAGACGTAGTGAAAGTTCCACAATCTTCAGGATTGTGAAGGAACGCGACCAGAAAGCGTTCATTACTCAAAGCCTTGTCAAGGGTGTTTACGGAGAGGGATTTGATCCGATTAAAACCTCTTCCAAGAAAAAAAAAATGGCATAAAGTCGTAGAAAACCTTATTTTCTGGGGATAACAACCTTATGGAGGCAATATTTGCAACGCATAATAACCACAAGCTTCATGAAGTGGCTCAGATGTTACCATCTTGGCTTCATCTCCACAGCTTGAATGACATCGGGCTTACTGAAGAGATCATCGAAGATGGTAACAGTCTGGAAGAAAATGCTCTTATCAAAGCCCGTTATGTCTTTTCAAAGAATCCTTCTGCTGATATGGCATTCGCGGACGATACCGGATTGGAAGTGGATGCTCTCAACGGGGCGCCTGGCATATATAGTGCGAGATATGCGGGAGAGCACTGCTCTTTCAAGGATAATGTAGACAAACTTCTCCGCGAACTTCAAGACTTTCAAGATCCGGAGCTGAGACGAGCCAGATTTCGCACCGTCATTGCGCTTATCTTGAACGGAGGAGAGGAGCACCTTTTCAGTGGAGTAGTAGAAGGTGTTATTGCTGCCGATCCAAGAGGCATAGACGGCTTTGGTTATGATCCCATATTTATTCCGGATGGTTTCGGTGAGAGCTTTTCAGAGATGCCATTGGCATTGAAGAACAGCATCAGCCACAGAGGAAAGGCATTTCGCAATATGAAACAATTCTTAGAAACTCGTACAGAAGATGAGAAACGATAAGATCAAGATAGAATTTTGGGGAGATTTTAACTGCCCTTTCTGCTACATCGGAGATGTTGTTCTCAAGCGTACAGTCGAATCTATGGGATATATGGATAGGGTTGAAGTGGCTTATCGGGCTTGTCGTTTATATCCTCACTTTACTCCTGAAGAGCAGTATCATTTCCGTTCCCAACTTGATGAATCTGACGAAACATCAAAAGAACATATCGACAAGAAAATCGGAGTCCTAAAGCATTTGGCAGACAAGTATGGCTTAAAGTACGGGATGGATGATGCTATCGTCTCCAATACGTCTGAAGCTCTTGCTTTGCTTCTGTGGGTATCGAGTCGTTTCAGCGGAGACATTAACACTCTTTTTGCCTTGAAAGAAGCCCTTGGCAGAGCATTCTTTTCAGAAGGTAAAGTATTATCCGACAGGGCAGTGCTTCTTTCTGCAGCAGAAGAAGCCGGACTGGATAGAGTCGAAGCAGAGCAGATTTTGGACAACGGTGTCTATCTTGAGACCTTGGAGAGAGACCAAAAAGAGTCTGAGACCAAATGCCCTCGTTTCATACCGACCATATACATTGGAGATACAAGATTGGAAGGTGTGCTGAAAGCCGAACAGATCGAAAGGGCACTATTAGAACAATAGCTTACTGGTTATAAAAGAAAGAGTCGGAAACAGAAAGGCCTGTTTCCGACTCTTTCTTATGTCTGCCTTTTGTTAAGTTTTGCTTTATATTTCCTATTTAAGGATCAAATATTGAAAGTAATGACCTTAAATTTTATCCTATAAAGAGAGGTCTTGATTTTGCTTGAAAAGGTGTTTTTTATCAAGATCCATTACAAAGAGTCTATTTCACAAGCTTTTTTGGAGTACTCTTCCGCCTTATCATACTCTTTTCGGATATCTTTTAGGAAGAGAGCGTAGCCTCCCAAGATGATTGCATTTTTTTGATCGGCGTCGATCGCTCTGTTATAGAACTCTTCCGCCTTATCGTACTCTTTTCGGATATCTTTTAGGAAGAGAGCATAGTTATACAAGATAGCTGCATTTTTTTGATCAGCGTCGATCGCTCTGTTATAGAACTCTTCCGCTTTATCGTACTCTTTTCGGAAACTTTGAAGGAAGAGAGCATAGCTTCCCAAGACGGTTGCATTTTTTTGATCAGCCTCGATCGCTCTGTTATAGAACTCTTCCGCTTTATCGTCCTCTTTTCGGATATCTTTTAGGAAGAGAGCGTAGCCTCCCAAGATGATTGCATTTTTTTGATCAGCCTCGATCGCTCTGTTATAGAACTCTTCCGCCTTATCGTACTCTTTTCGGATATTCTTAAGGAAGAGAGCATAGTTATACAAGATAGTTGCATTTTTTTGATCAGCCTCGATCGCTCTGTTATAGAACTCTTCCGCTTTATCGTCCTCTTTTCGGATATCTTTTAGGAAGAGAGCGTAGCTTCCCAAGACGGTTGCATTTTTTTGATCAGCCTCGATCGCTCTGTTATAGAACTCTTCCGCCTTATCGTACTCTTTTCGGATATTCTCAAGGAAGAGAGCATAGCTTCCCAAGACGGTTGCATTTTTTTGATCAGTGTCGATCGCTCTGTTATAGAACTCTTCCGCCTTATCGTACTCTTTTCGGATATCTTTAAGGAAGAGAGCATAGTTTCCCAAGACGGTTGCATTTTTTTGATCAGCATTGATCGCGCTGTTATAGAGCTCTTCCGCCTTATCATACTCTTTTCGGATACTTTGAAGGAAGAGAGCATAGTTTCCCAAGTTGATTACATTCTTTGGATCGGCGTCGATCGCTCTGTTAAAGAACTCTTCCGCCTTATCGTACTCTTTTCGGATATTCTTAAGGAAGAGAGCATAGTTTCCCAAGTTGATTACATTCTTTGGATCGGCGTCGATCGCTCTGTTAAAGAACTCTTCCGCCTTATCGTACTCTTTTCCTCTTGCATTACTAATGATTTTGTAGGGTTCTGGAAGTAATTTAGTCAAAGAGTCAGATCTCTTTTCCATTGGTTTTTTCTCGTTACCTATGTATTCTTGTAGTTTTTGATCAATTTTGCGTAGCTTTCGTAGAACCGGTTCTATTATGGGGAGAGAAGAAATTCGTCGAATTTCTGATATTCGCTCAAATAAGTCTTTAAATTTTAAATCTGGCTCCAATTCAGAAGCACATTCATACATAAACTCATCAAATCCTTCTATGGTTACAATCCTATCTGAAGGACCTTGCAAGACATCTAATATTCTTGAACTAAGCTCGCCATCATCTTTTCTCTTACACCAATAGATTCCCTTTCTTTGATCGGGAGACAGCTCTTCAAAGAAGTTCATGAGACTGCCATCATTACCTCCGTATCCTAAAACAATAAGGGTTGATGCAGAGAGAATATTCCGAAGAGTCTTCTGCCATGCCTCTTTGAGGCAGGCTGTTTCATCACTTGTGTTGAGGGGTTTGTATAACAGATCTCGGTGAAGTTTGATGATTATAGGACGATCTGTATGGGAGGTAATATGTTCAGCTAAATGCTCATGCCCTGCAACAAAGGGGATCTTTTCCGTATAGGAACGAACAGCGTCCTCCATAAGATTGTCGAAGTTGGTTGTTAAGACAATATTGTTTTTTGTTTTGGAGATAATTTGAGACAAAATAAAGTATCCCAAAAAAGGATCTTTGCCCTCCATGATCCGCTTTAGTTCATTGTATCCCTCATCCGGGATATGTCCAAATCTTCTCTGATATATTGGGGAGTAAAATTCAGCTCGTCTATTGGGGACTTCAATTCCCTTATTTTCATTTATCCACTCTTCCAATTCTTCCTTTTCTAGTGTCTCTTCCAGTTCTTTATACCATTTTTCAGCAAGAGTCTTACCGGTTGGGATTCCGGAAGATTTGGATGCTCCGGAACCTAACAGAAAAGTAAATTTGATACCAGATGAATTTTGGTTCCTTTGTATTGTTTTAGTGAGCTCCCTGAGAGAAAGAGTTTTGACTTCGGATGTCTTTTTATCTGATGTCATAATCTTATATTGAAAAATTGTATTATTTGTAATGAGAAAGATATTCTACTGATAAGCTATGCAGAGGTCATGTTATCTTCAAACCTCTTTTTGAAAAATCACTTCTTAAAGTTAAGAAATATTTTGAATAGCAGATTCGACAAAGGAATCAAGAAAGGTGCCTAGCATTTGGGCTTGGCATTGTAGAGGTACATCTTGCATGCCTTGCAGTCGGTGCGGATTCGCATTCGGACGGTCCCGTCGATGCTTTCGAGGTAGAGAGGTTCGGAGAGAGTGGAGGTGGGAGATTGGCGGATAGGACATTTACCAAGACTGTACTTGATGCAGTGTCGTGTCTCCATGAGAGGAGCTTCGGGGGCTGGGGAACTCTCGAATGCTTCAGCCTCTACGGCTACGTGGTGGTCGGAGTAGAATGTTTTGGCTTGGGCATTAAAGACGTTGACACGGAAGTCTACTTTCTTTTCGGGATAAGCTAAGAGCGTCTTCCGCTTTATCGTGCGATATGGTTTCGTATAAGATCTTTTTATTTCCCGAAGAAGATGTTGGGAGAGATCATTTTTGAGATTTTGGAGTAGAGAACGAGGTACAAATATATCTTTAAGACCGTCTGTGTCAATGTCTGACGGAGTAAAGATGGTTTCGCCCCATCTTGAAAGGATATCTATCTGACCTGCAGAGTCATCACGCTTTGCCGGTTCCGGTTTGAATGGTATACTGCTCCTTACTCTCTTCTCTCCACAAGTAACCTCCATGGAAAGTTCGTCATCTGTAACGGAAGCGCAGATAGATATCGGGAGCTTTCTTTCTGCGGTCTTCTGTTGCAACTCTTTCTGATAGCGGACATCAAGGCTGCGGTAAATCTCCATTCCGAGTGTGAGTTTTTTCAGATCGGATGGTGTGGATGGAAATATCTTAAAGCCTTCCGCTTTATTTGCCCGTATTCCGGAGGTACCCCCATCGGGGAGAAAGAATGTGAGTCCGTCTCCATTGTTCAGAGCAGTAGTGCCGGTGATGGAGAACCATTGCGGTGTGATCTTCTCCACTTTGCCGATGAGCACCCCGATAGACTTAGGCGTGGCAAAAGATGATAGCTCGTCTTCTCCTCGCCCTCTTGCCATATAGGTGGTGAATCTTCTGTTGAACGACTTTGAAAGATCCGGAGTAAAGAAGTGCGTAATCTCTCCTTCCGAACTCCTGCACAGATCCTCCCGGCGAGAGATAATCCCCTCCAATTCTTGATGATAGTGTGCAGTTACACTCTTGAGATAGGTGAGATCTTTCAGTCTGCCTTCTATCTTGAACGATGAAACCCCTGCGTCTATCATCTGCTCCAGCAGAGAACTTCTGTTGAGGTCTTTGATGGAGAGAAGATGACGGTTGGATACAATCGTCCGTCCGTTGGCATCTATCAGATTGAATGCCATCCGGCACACTTGCGAACACTCCCCTCTGTTTGCGCTTCTCCCATGAAAGGCTTGAGCGGCATAGCACACTCCGCTGTAAGAGACGCACAAAGCTCCGTGGACGAATGCTTCGAGACGGACATCGGGAGCAGTCTTTGCAATTGTGGCAATATCTGCCAGATTCAGCTCACGAGGTATCACGATCTGCTCCATACCGAGATCCGCATAAAATCTCACCTTCTCAGGTGTGCGCAGATCCATCTGTGTACTTGCATGGAGCGGAATGGGCGGAAGATCCGAAGCCAGTAATCCGACATCCTGAATAATAATGGCATCGACATCCGACTCGTATAACTTCCGGATGAGATCCACCGCCTGAGGCAGCTCTTTATCCGTCAGAATCGTATTGAGAGCGACATACACTTTCGCTCCATACAGGTGTGCAAAAGCTGCAAGTTCCGCAATATCCTCTATGCTATTGCCTGCCGATGCTCTGGCTCCAAACGCCGGAGCTCCTATGTAAACGGCATCCGCACCATGCAGTATCGCTTCCTGTCCGTAGGTTTTATTCTTTGCAGGAGCAAGAAGTTCAATGCTTCGCACCGTGATCGAGCTTGTGTCCGTATGCAAGGTCTCCGGCATCGCCAAGTCCCGGCACGATATAAGAGTGGCTGTTGATGGTGTCATCAAGAGCGGCAACCCATACACTCACCTCTTCCGGCAGATGTTCTTCCAGATATTTCAGTGCCGGCTTGCTTGCTATAACGGATGCAATGTGTACGCTTTTCGGCTTGCCAAAACGCTGGAGAGCCTCATAAGCAATCTCCATAGAGCTTCCGGTGGCAAGCATCGGGTCTATGATGACGAGTGTTTTATCCGTAAGATCGGGAGTGGTAAGGTAACCCATGTGGATGTCGAAATGCTCTTCATCAATGTATTTTCTGTATGCCGATACAAAAGCATTCTCGGCTCTGTCGAAATAGTTCAAGAATCCGTGGTGCATCGGAAGTCCTGCACGAAGGATGGTAGCAAGTACCACTTTATCTTCTTCCAGTTCGGTAGGAGCGATACCCAGCGGTGTCTGTATATCTTTTACTTTGTAGTCCAATGTCTTGCTTATCTCATACGCCATGATCTCACCTATCCGCTCTATGTTGCGACGGAATCTCATCGAGTCGTTTTGTATGTTCACATTTCGGAGTTCAGCCACAAAGCGGTGTAGCAGCGAGTTCTCTTCTGCCAGATTAAAAGTTTTCATCTTATATATATGTATTCTGTTTTTATGACTCTTTTAGGAAGCAATCTTTTGTCGGAAGAGTAGAGGTTGTCATTGATAATTGCGTCTGAACAGCTCGTACTTCTCTACAACGTTTGTCACATAGTTTGCTGTTTCACGTCCTCTAAGGTATCCGTTCTTGCAGACAGGGTCGTTGTAGTATTCCGGGTTCGACTTCAAAAGGATATATTTCCTCACTCCACTATCCCAAGAGTGTTTATCTTCATTGTATTTTTCTGCCAACCTTTGGGCATCGACCACGTGTCCGTGTCCTGCATTATACGCCGCCAGAACGATTTTGACGCGCTCTGCCGGATCTTCTATATTTCGAAATATTTTGTCTAAAGCCAGAAGCAGAGAGACGGCAATGCGTACCGAAACATGAGGATCCGTAAGTTCGCCAACGGATGCACCATAGGCTCTTCCTGTTCTTGGCATAATTCCCATAAGACCGGTAGCACCCGACCATGCTTTTACTTCCGGACGGAATCTGGACTCATGGAATGCTATCGCAGCAAGATACTGCCAATCCCAACCGAGTCTTTTCGCTTCTTCCTTAAATATATCATCAAAAGGGGAGAGGTTGCCCGGCTTTGTGATGTATGTTGTACCGGTTTTGCTCTCATCCTCTGCCAGCCATCTGTTTTCCTCGAAATATCTGTAAACCATTTGTCGCTCTTTGGAGACGAACTCATGTTCCGTTACGAAAAGATTGATACTGTCTTGAAGAGCTTTATTGCCCTTGGCTGTGTACCACGATGTCGGGATCGGAAAGCTGAGACGAGTAGAGGTATTCAACCCTCGTATATAGGTTTTGTTGAGACCGGCAGTGCGTTCGTCCGTTGCCGTGAAGCGTATGGAGTCTTTGGCGACGAGCATCATCAGCTCCTCTATCTGTATGGAGTCTCCCTGTACAGGCACTATCTCTACTCCTCCACCTATCTCTCTGTTCATGTTGTGCAGACGAAGCTCTTCGGGTGTGTGCGGTAGGATGTGTATGGTTTCTCCTGCAAGCTCATACGGCTGCTTGATAAGGCTGTCTGTCTGCTTTTGTACCAAAACGATGCTATAGCTCTCTTTCTCTCCGCAAAAGTCCACACGTTCTCTCGCTTTTGCCGTCATGCCGTAAGGAGCAATGGAGAGGTCTATCTCTCCTCTCTCTATCCAAGTGAAAAGGGAGTCTGAAGAGGGAGCAAGATGTAGCTCTATGTTCAGATCATGCCTGGTGGCAAAGGCTACGATTTTCTCATATTCCGGTCCCAGCTCTTCTCCTTTGTAGAGAAAGTAAATCAGCGGAGACGATATGGCTCCCACTCTTATGGTATCTGAACTCTTGATCTCATCCCAAGAGCGGTAGAGTGGAGTCTCTTCTTTGGAAAGGTTGCAGGATTGAATGAATGGCAATAGAGACAGAGCTGCAAAAAAAAAGAGCTTCTTCCCACAATATCCCAGACTTGTGGCAAGTGCTCTCAGCCGATCCGAAACGTCTCTATACTGGTTCTTCCGAAATATATTCATCCGATTCGTTTTTGCTCCATTTCTGCAAAGGTAGTAAATGTTTTTCGAGTTACGTCTTATCGCGCTCCTCTTTTCATAAAGTCTGCCCCCTTTTAGAGAGTCCATTTTTATATATTCCATACCGAAAAATGCTCACTTTTTTCGGTCTCTCTATTTTGATCGTAGGGCTCGTTTTCAGAGCACGACCGAACTGTTAAATCAGGGCTGTTTTATTAACATAAATTCTGATAGCTGTTAAGCGAAAACACTAAACGAGCATATTGTTTCGGCTTAACGTGTTTAATTTTTCAATGAACACGTTTACCGATTTCATTTAATACGTTTACCGGATTTGGTTAAAGTGTTTAGCCAAAATGATTATAATCCTGATTATTAGCGTATTAGCTATTTTCTTCTCTTTTTGCCCTCTTTTTCCGGATTTTTGTCGTTAGGTTTTGTTTGCACCAAAGTGGTTTGTTTTTCAACTTTATTAACGCAAAAACAGCCCATGAAATCGTCTAAGGAGAGAAAGATTCTAAAATTCGAGAAAATTTGTATGCTATTGTGTGTGAGTGTTTTGGTTGTTGTTTAGAGAAAAATAGAGCTATAAGAGAGCCGGAGAATGTCGAAACAGACGAGCCGGTAGAGGCTTCCGTTTTTATATAAAACACACCGCCGAAAGCCCCCTTTTATTCCCCGAAAAGGATGAGAAAAAAGAGCTTCTGAAGGGTGGAGAAAAAGCTATGAAAGAGATGTGATAACGTTAAATTCGGGTTCGGTTGTCCAGATTATAAATCTTTGTTTAACTTTGTGTCTATAATCGCACACAGGACACGAGAAACCACTGAAAAACGTGTCTTGATGTGTGAAGGACGAAGAAGTATATAAGAAGCTAAGCTTCATTTTTAGCACATAGGTAGAAAAATATTATGAATGGAAAGACAGTGGTCACCGGTGTTATCGGTGCGGATGCCCATGCTGTAGGGAATAAGATTATTGCATTTGCTTTAGAGCAAGCGGGCTACAAGGTTGTTAACCTCGGTGTTATGGTCTCACAGGAAGAGTATATAGAAGCTGCCATAGAAACGGCGGCCGATGCTATTATCGTCTCTTCTCTTTATGGTCATGGTGAAATAGACTGTAATGGTCTTCGTGAAAAGTGTGATGAAGCCGGGTTAAAAGGTATTCCTCTCCTTGCCGGTGGCAATCTTGTGGTAGGTAAACAGGAGTTCGCAGACGTTAAAGAGCGTTTTGAGAAAATGGGCTTCAACTGTGTTTATCCTCCCGGAACTCCAATAGAAACTACAATAGCAGATCTTGATAAAATATTGGGAGTAACTCGTTAAAGTAATGAGGTACCTTACTGCGGACTTTGGAAGTACCTACACCAAACTTACCGCAATAGATGGTAATTCCCGTAAAATTGTAGGTACGGCTGCTGCATTTACAACAATTGAAACTCATATCGGAGATGGCTTTCGGGATGCGCTTCTTGCGCTTGAACAGAACATAGGAGAGCCATGGCTGTATGACGAATTGGTTTGTTGTAGTTCTGCCGCGGGTGGACTCAAGATGGTAGCTCTTGGTTTAGTGCCGGAGCTGACATCGAAAGCTGCACGCATGGCTGCTTCAAGCGCAGGAGCAAAGGTGGTTAAGACCTATGCTTATGAGATTTCAAAGGCAGAACAGCATGAGATAGCAACCATCGCTCCGGATTTGATCCTGCTTTGTGGAGGAACAGACGGAGGAAATAAGGAGGTTATACTCGCCAATGCTCGTCGTCTGATAGAGATTCCCGGAGACTTCTCTATTATAGTGGCAGGAAACAAGACAGCATCTTACGAACTGGAAGAGATTCTCTCTGCCGGGAATAAGTCGTTTATCATCACAGAAAATGTGATGCCGGAGTTCAACAGACTCAATATAGAGCCTGCCAAGCGTTGTATAATGGAGCTTTTTATCTCTAAGATCATAGAGGCTAAGGGGCTTACATCCATACAAGAGATGTCTCGCTTCAAGATCGTGCCTACGCCTTATGCCGTGTTGAATGCCTGTAATCTCTTGAGTTTGGGTACGAAACAGACGCCGGGAATAGGGGATTTGATGGCGATAGATCTCGGCGGAGCCACTACCGATGTTTACTCGATAGCAAAGGGAGAGCCTACAATGGAAAGCATCATGCTGAAAGGTATTCCGGAGCCTTACAGCAAACGTTCCGTTGAGGGAGATTTGGGGATGAGATATAGCTTGATTCCGCTCTTGGAGCAAGCAGACTCCTACAAACTTTCTTTGGAAGCAGAAGTGGAGGAGACAGAGCTGGTGCATTGGGTAAAAAGCTGTACGGACACACCGGATACTCTTGCCTCAAACGAGAGAGAAGTACGAATGGAAGAGGCATTGGCAAGAGCTGCCGTGAGGATTGCCATGGAGCGTCATTGCGGAACACTTGCAAAGGTTTATACGCCTATGGGTGAGCTTTTTACGCTTAATGGTAAAGACCTTACTCAAGTCCCGTTTGTGCTGGGTATCGGAGGAGCTATCCTCAATAGTCCGAACCCTAAAGAGGTGCTGAAAGGAGCATTGTACGACCCGATGAGATACGAGAGTGCCAAGCCGAAAAAGCCTGCATTCCTTTTGGACAAGAGGTACATCATGGCTTCTATGGGGCTTCTGAGCAGTGCAGATCCCGAATTGGCTCTCGAACTGATGAAGAAAGAGGTAGTAACCTTATGATATAATAGAAGACCTTATTCCTGTACGACTGCTTAGAGGAATGAGGTCTTTGTGCCTTGGTATGGTAGGCATATTGGGAAGTAGAAAAGAAGATTAAACTAAAGAATAGAATCCATTTTTAGACTATGGAAGTAAAGAATGTAAGAATTCCCGAAGACGTGTTCATGAAAGAACGCGAAGAGGTCTTGAAACAATGGCCTACGGGAGCAGGTGTAAACTTTGATGAAGCTGTGGAGTATCAGAAGCGCATCGCGCCTGAAAAGCGTTTCGACTCAAAGCTGCAACAGGCAGAGAAAGAGGGAGTAACTCTTATTCAACCTCGTGCCGGTGTGGCTCTTTACGATGAACACATCAAGCTGCTTCAGTTTTTGGAAACAGAGGGAGAAGCGGATCTTCTGCCTTCAACGGTAGACAGCTATACTCGTCTCAACAGATACAAAGAGGCAGAGAATGGTATAGAGAAGAGTAAGGAGACCGGACGCTCTATGCTTAATGGTTTCCCTATCGTAAACTATGGTGTGGATATTTGTAGGTCGGTAACTTCTGCGCTTAAAAATCCGGTTCAGGTGCGTCACGGAACTCCTGATGCACGCCTCTTGACGGAGATCTCTATCGCAGGAGGATTTACATCATACGAGGGTGGTGGTATCTCTTATAACATTCCGTATTCTAAAAACTACTCTTTGGAGAAGACCATTGCCTATTGGCAGTACACAGACCGTCTTTGCGGTATGTATGCGGAAGCCGGTATCAATATCAACCGTGAACCATTCGGTCCTCTTACAGGTACGTTGATCCCTCCGTGTATCTCCAACTCTGTTGCCGTGCTTGAAAGCTTACTTGCCGCAGAGCAGGGTGTTAAGGATATTACCGTAGGCTATGGTCAGTGCGGTAACCTCATCCAGGACGTGGCAGCAGTGAGATCTTTGAAGAAGATGACGGAAGAGTATCTTGAGAGATACGGCTATAAAGGATGTACGGTTACGACTGTATTCCACCAATGGATGGGCGGATTCCCTCAAGATGAAGCCAAAGCATTCGGTGTAATATCTTGGGGAGCTGCCGCTGCTGCATTGGCAAAAGCGACAAAGGTTATTGTAAAGACTCCGCACGAAGCTATGGGGGTACCTACCAAGGAGGCTAACGCGGCAGGTCTTAGAGCCACAAAACAGGTGATCTCCATGTTGAGAGACCAAGACTTCCGTGAAATCCCGGCAGTTTTGGCAGAGAGCGAAATCATAGAAGCAGAGATGAGATGTATCTTGGATAAGGTAGAGGAGCTTGGCAAGGGCGACTATGCCAAGGGTACCATTGCGGCATTTGAAGCAGGTGTACTGGATATTCCTTTTGCTCCATCGAAGTACAATGCCGGAAAGGTAATGCCTGCTCGCGACAACTTCGGTGCTGTGAGAATTTTGGAGTTGGGAAACATTCCATTCAGCGAAGAGCTTAAAGCGTTCCACAGAGCGAAACTCGAAGAGCGAGGAAGAGCAGAAGACAGAACCGTGAGCTTCCAAATGGTGATAGATGATGTCTATGCCATCGGTAAAGGATTTCTTGTAGGTAGAAATACAAACTAAAACAGAAAGAGTATGCAGGCTAAAGGTCTGCATACTTTCTATTACAACCTAATACTAAACATAAACTCGTTAAAAACTACATACGCGATGAAGATTAAGAAAGTAGTATGTGCAGCCGGAAAGACCGGTTTCTACTTTGATGACCAAAGAGCCATCAAAAAAGGTGCGGAAAGCGATGGTGCTTTCTATAAAGGTGAGACAGTTACGGAGGGTTTCTCTTCTGTTCGTCAGGCAGGCGAGGCTATTTCTGTACTGTTTATATTGGAAAACGGAGCCATTGCTCATGGAGACTGTGCTGCGGTGCAGTATTCGGGAGCAGGGGGTAGAGATCCTCTGTTTTTGGCAGAGAACTTCATTCCTGTTATCGAAAAGGAGATAGCTCCGATGTATGAAGGAAAAGAGATCACTACATTCCGTGAGATGGCGGACTTGGTAGATAAGTTTGTCTGCCCGAAAACAGGAAAACAATACCACACGGCTATTCGCTACGGCGTTACTCAAGCTTGCTTGGATGCCGTTGCCAAGAGCAAAGGAAAGCTTATGGCTCAAGTCATAGCGGAAGAGTACGGCACAAAGGTTTCGGATAAGATGATCCCGATCTTCACTCAGAGTGGAGACAACCGTTATGAAAACGCAGATAAGATGATCATGAAAGGTGCAGAGGTGCTTCCTCATGCTCTGTTCAACCACGTTGAACAAAAGGTCGGTCTCAAGGGCGAGAAGATGAAAGCGTATGTGGAATGGTTGAGAAACCGCATTCTCGAATACAGAACATCGGACTCTTACAACCCTATTCTGCACATTGACGTATATGGTACGCTCGGTATCGTATTCAATAATGACTTTGAAAAGATCGCGGACTACGTTATGGAGCTGGAAGAGATAGCCAAGCCGTTCAAGCTGCGTGTAGAAGGTCCGGTGGACGTTGAGGAGAAATGGGCACAGATAGATGCTTTGGCAGCTATCCGCAAGCACATGGATGCCAAAGGCTCTACTGCCGAAATCGTGGCAGACGAATGGTGCAATACTTTTGAAGATATTGTAGACTTCTCCAAAGCCAAAGCCGGACACATGGCGCAGATTAAGACTCCTGACCTCGGCGGTATCAACAACTCGATAGAAGCCGTTCTCTACTGTAAAGAGCATGGAATGGGGGCTTACTTGGGAGGAACATGCAACGAGACAAGCCGTTCTGCCGAGATCTGCGCCAACATTGCCATGGCTACCCGGCCGGCTCAAACTCTTGCCAAGCCCGGTATGGGTGTGGACGAAGGCTACATGATAGTCTTCAACGAGATGAGCAGAATACTTTCACTAAAGGATAAACTCTAATTACAACACATTATATTATGGAAGAGATAAGAGTACTCTCTCCTACGGCTATTTTGGGATACGGCTTTCCGGAAGAGTCTTTCTTGGAGGGCATGAAGCGTAATCCCGATGTTATAGCCGTGGATGCCGGAAGTACAGATCCGGGTCCGTATTACTTGGGAGCCGGCAAGTCTTTTACGGACAGAAACTCCGTCAAGCGAGATCTTGAATACATGATCCCTGCGGGGGTGGAAAGAAATATCCCTGTGATCATCGGTTCTGCCGGTGGTGCGGGTGGTCATCCTCATGTGGAGTTTGTGCTTGATATTGTCAGAGAGATTGCGAAGGAGAAGCTGCTCTCTTTCAAGATGGCGGTCATCGAGTCCGAGTTTAAGAAGGATTTTATTCTTTCGGAGCTTCGCAAGGGCAACATCACGCCTCTCAAGCCGGCGAAGGAGCTTACCGAGAAGGATGTCGAGGAGAGCGTTCGCATAGTGGCACAGATGGGAGAAGAGCCTATCATCGAGGCATTGAAGAACGGAGCGAATGTGATAGTGGCGGGGCGTGCGTATGATCCGAGTGTTTTCTCTGCGCTGGCCATCAGCCGGGGTTATGAGAAAGGCTTGGCGATCCACATGGGAAAGATTTTGGAGTGCGCAGCCATCGCGGCACTTCCGGGCAGCGGTTCGGACTGTATGTTCGGCTATCTCCGCAGGGATCACTTCGAGCTGGAGACGCTCTCTCCGCTTCGCAAGTGTACCACTCTTTCGGTGGCGGCTCATACGCTGTACGAGAAGAGCAACCCTTACATCCTGCCGGGTCCGGGCGGAGCCATCAATCTGCACGAGACCAAGTTCGAGCAGGTGGAAGAGAACCGTGTCCGGGTATCGGGCAGCAGGTTCGAGCCTACGGAGGAGTATTTCGTCAAGCTCGAAGGCGTGCGCAAGGTCGGATACCGGACCATCTCCTGCGCGGCGGTGAAGGATCCCATCCTCATCTCGAAGATAGACGAGGTGAAAGAGAAGGTCAAGGAGCGTGTGGTGAACAACTTCGATGCTTACGGCATTCGCGATTTCTTCCTGGACTTCAAGGTCTACGGCAAGAACGGTACGATGGCTATCTTCGAGGATAGGGCGGACGAGTATCAGCCTCGCGAACTTCTCATCATCATCGAAGCCGTGGCGGCGACTCAGGAGCAGGCGGATACGATCTGCGGTTTTGCGAGAAGCACGATGCTGCACTACGGTTACGAGGGACGCATCTCCACGGCGGGGAATCTTGCTTTCCCGTTCTCGCCTTCGGACTGTCATGTGGGCGAGGTGTTCGAGTTCAATGTGTATCACCTGCTGAAAGTGGCGGATGCAACGTCTCTTTTCCCTGCGAGGTACGAAGTGTTTAACCAAGGAATAAGCAAATAAATCATGGCAAGATATACTTTGAGAGAGCTTGCTTCCGTTATCAGGAGCAAGAACTCCGGACCTTACGAGCTGACATTCGACGTGATTTTCAAGGACTTCGACGGCTATCACATGGTGAGAGACGCCGGAATTTTCACCAAAGAGATGTTTGCGCGGCTGTACAACATTTCGGAGGACGACATCATGAATATCGTTCATTTCGACCCTGCCAAGGCGATCAAGGTAACCATCGTTCGTCCCATTCCGTCCGGAGCATTGGGCGAGACCGATGTGTACGGCGCACAACAGCATGCCCCTCTCGTAACTTTCGGGTTCGAGATCTGAGGAAACGGTGCCGCATTTGTCGGATAAAAAGACAGAGACAGACGGATTAGTGGCGGAATCGGTTCCGGTCATTTACGGAGCCGGTTCCGCTCATTGATGGAAAATTGCCTCTTTTCGGAAGGAGCAAAATTTCTGCACGCACGCAAATTTATTTCTTCATGCACGTAAATTTACTTCTGCACGTACGGAAAATTTTCTCCGCACGCACGCAAATTTATTTCTGCACGCACGGAAAATTTTTTCTGCACGCACGGAAAATTTTCTCTGCACGTACGGAAAATTTTTTCTGCACGCACGGAAAATTTTTTCTGCACGTACGAAAAATTTTTTTTGTACGTACGAAAATTTTTTTTTGTACGTACGAAAATTTTTTTTTGTACGTACGAAATTTTCACCCCTTCCGAAGGAAATTTATTTTTCGCTATAAACAGCTGATTATCATGCTTCTAAAAAGACTTTTGGAAATGCCGTCGGAAGACGCTCCGAAAGCAACAAAAAGATCACTCTACACATACCCCCGATAACGCCAATGAACCCCCTGAATCTGTACAGAGAATACTCGGTTTCGTCCCAGTATTTTGCCCCGCGAGGGAGAGAGCGACTGATGTTCCTCGGAGAGCAGATCGCACAAAAACATTTGAGTTATAGAGATCGGCTCGTGGGCATCGTCGGAGATGCCGGTTCGGGAAAATCGTCCCTGATCAAAGGGATGTTTCCGGGCTTGGAGCTCTCCAACGATGACGATGTCATCAATCCGAGAAAGATCCTCCAGGTGAGGGACACATTCGACATGGCGGAGCGAGAAAGCTCCACCTACCATCTGGATATGCGGTTTCAGCTCGGATTCACACAGATGTACGAGATCGTGGACTTTGTCAAGAACATGCTCGAAAAAGGGCGCAGGCTGGTCATAGAACACTTCAACCTGCTCCAACCCGCCCTCGGACGCAACGCCGACATCATCGTGGGGATCGGGGAGGAGATTATCGTTACTCATCCCACCATCTTCGGACCGCAGGCAGACCGCATCTACGACATGGTGCACAGCTCGCTGAGGTATCGCAAGATGGCACACTCGGCAGAGGAGCTGACGCTGCTTTCCCTCATGGACGAGTGGGGGATAGGGATGGAAAGCCTCACCGTGAGCGATATACGGAACGGTTTTGTGCTCTGCTCCGAGTCGCCGCTGCCAATCAACTTCGACCGCCTGGCAGAGCTGATCCGGGAGAAGATAGACCAAAATCTCACCATCTCCTACAAGGACGAAAACCATATCATGGTCGCAGACAGAGAAGTGCCCTGCACCGGTCCGCGACTGCACGTACCGAGAACATCCGAAATCAAGAACTTTTATCTGGTCCGCCACTGGGTACACGACCCCAAGCAGAAGGTCTACTGTATGGTCGGGCTGCTCGACGTCCAAACCGATAAGGATCTCGAAAACCAGAATACCAACTACTTTCTAACCCGAAAAGAATAACACTCTACCCCTCTCATGAAAACAATTCATACCTCTCAGGTAACAGACCTCGTCGAACGCCTCTGCATGGATGCCAACTATAAGCTCGCCCCCGACATCGAGAACGCAATGAAGAGATACAAAACACAGGAAAAGTCGCCCCTCGGACGAGAGATACTGGGCACGATCCTCGAAAATGCCCGCATCGCTCGTACCGAAGAAGTGCCGATGTGTCAGGACACCGGCATGACCGTCGTCTATCTTACCATCGGACAGGAGGTGCACATCGAAGGAGGCAGCCTCAAAGATGCCGTGAACGAGGGCGTCAGAAGAGGATACCGGAACGGATACCTGAGAAAATCCGTGGTGAAAGATCCGTTCGACCGAACCAACACCGGAGACAATACCCCCGCAGTCATACATTATAATATAGTGGAAGGAGAAGAGCTGCACATCCTCGTGGCACCAAAAGGCTTCGGCAGCGAAAACAAAAGCCGGCTCATAATGCTTACCCCTTCGCAGGGCGTGCAAGGCGTAAAAGACTTCGTGATCAAAGTGGTCAGGGACGCAGGCCCCAACCCCTGCCCTCCGATAGTGGTGGGAGTAGGTGTCGGCGGAACGATGGAGCGTTGCGCCTATCTCTCCAAGCTCGCTCTGATGAGATCGGTGGGCTCTCACAGCGACAACGAGTTTGTGGCAAGCCTGGAAAAAGAGCTACTGGAAGAAATAAACCGACTGGGCATAGGCCCCGCCGGGTTCGGAGGCTCCACAACGGCTCTGGCTGTGAACATCCTGACCGAAGCCACCCACATAGCCGGGCTTCCCGTCGCAGTCAATATCGGCTGCCACGCCACAAGACATGCAGAGGGATCCTTATAGATAAACACTTACACTTATCGTTTATCTTTTGAAAGAGCAGCCGTCTTTGCGATGCGTTGCTCTTTCTTCTTTCCCCGAAAGCAAGCCTCCCGCTACCCGATCTCATGATTTTCCGAATCTTTAAGCATCGCGCAGACTCTCCAACGCAAACGTCAAAATCTACGACCGGGCACAAAAAAAGTGATGGGAGACTCTCGTCTGCCATCACCCACACTAATCTAATCTTTAAAGTTCTTACCCAAATTATTTCTTTGTTGTTTCCTTCGGGTGTTGTTCGCCTTTAGATTTCCTTGCAAAGTAACGCTTCGTGTAGACGTTCTCCGCATGTATGATCTGAAATGCCTTTGTATTTGATAGCTTGGAACGAAGAGACGTAATCAACTCTTGAGTAATCTCTGCTTGAGCTTTCATATTCTCCACGGTTTTGTCTAAGGCTTCTCCATATTGGGCTTCGGATATGACGACATCTTCCCTCGCTGTGTGTTTGATGAGTCTGTTCATCTCCATCCATAGCTTTTGCTTCTTTACGTCATATTTCTGAAGCTCCTGTTCTACGAAAGTCCGCTCTGCAACGGTCAGCTTTGCCTTTTCCGCAATATACGCGTTCCGCCCTTCGGTAAACTCTCGCATTCTTTGAGATCGCTTTTCGACTTTATCATGGTTTTGACCGCTTATCGTACCAACGCACGCTACTGCGACAAAGATAAATAATAAAATCTTTTGAATAGCAATGTTTACGCTATTTTTTGTATGTAAATACATGGCTTTTTATTTTTTATATGTTATTCGGATATGTATGAGACCATATAAGCTTCGGCTGCCTGATCCTCTAAATAGGAGGTGTAAGTAGCATCATCCCACTCAATCGAGTATCCTTCATCGGTTTTGTAATCCACTACCGCCGTAATATTAGCATTCTCCATAGAAGTGTCGGTCGGAGTCGGTAGAATAACTTTTATGAGAAGAGCCAAGCCAATAAACATCGCAGCCAAATAGATGTATGGCTGCAGCCTGGACCAAACGGAGAGCTTTATCTCCTCCTTTTGAGCCTTTTCTGTCTGCTCTCTTTCTTTGAAAGTAGAGACCAAATCCTTTTCCAAGTTCTTGAAATAGTTTTCGGGAGTTCGGAATCCCAAAGATCTCTTTTTTATTTCATCTATCTCATTCATAATATAATAATGTCGTGTCTGTATTGTATGACCTACCTACATCCCTTAGATAGGGTTTAGGGATAAAGGTTTAATCCGATTCTATCTCAATGTGTTGTTTTACTTTCTTTTGTGCATGGTGAAAGTCCGCTTTAAGAGCTCCGACCGATGTATCCGTCAGTTGAGAAATCTCATTATAGGAGAGCTCATCAAAGTAGCGGTATTGAAAAACCAGCTTTTGCTTTTCCGGGAGAGTAGCTATTGCTGCATGAAGAAGAGCTTCCGCATTGTCTCCGTCAAAGTATGGATCGTTCATAAGTATCTCAGCGAGATCATACTCCGATGTGGATAGCGGAACTTTTCGTTCATATTTTTCGGATCTGAGATGAGATAGAGCTTCATTTGTTGCTATCGTATGCATCCACGTGTAGAGCCTGGAATTGCCCTTGAATAAAGCAATATTCTTCCAGATCTTATACAGCGACTCCTGCAGAACATCGTTGGCATCTTCGTGGAAGAGCACGATGCGACGGATCACCGCATACAATCTGGGGCTGTATCTTTTTACAAGAACAGAGAACGCTTGCTCCTTGCTCTCTTCTTGTTGAAGGAGAGGCAGAAGCTCCTCTTCTGGTATGCGAGATAAATCTTTACTCGAAAGCATTTGTTCTTGTTTTGAGCTCTGGATAGGAGATGCGAGAATGAAACATGGTTTTAAGTTTCTCGAAGAATACTTCCTTAATTATTTCTACATCTTTGAATGTCAAAGGGCTATTCTTTAGGAGTCCTTCTTCTATTATTCCATCTATGATTTTATTGATGTGAGCCATCATACTGTCTTCAGTAAAGTCTTTAAGGCTTCTTGATGAGGCTTCTACGACATCTGCAAGCATCAGTATTGCCATCTCTTTGGTGTACGGATTAGGACCGGGATAAGTGAATATACTTTCATCTATGATTGCATCAGGATTGGCATTTTTATATGAGTAGTAGAAGTATTTTACCTTACTCAATCCATGATGTGTGCGGATAAAGTCTATCACCTGTTTCGGAAGTCTCGCTTTTTCTGCCAGTTCTATACCATCCGTGATATGCTTAATGATGATCTTTGCACTCTCATCAAACGGTAGTTTGTCATGTGGATTATTGTTGCCTTGATTCTCTGTGAAGTATCCTGGATTCTTCATCTTTCCAATGTCATGGTACAATGCTCCGGTACGGATAAGCTGAACATCTGCTCCAAGACGTGCCGCTGCAGATGTGGCTAATATTGATACCTGCAAAGAGTGTTGGAATGTTCCCGGAGCCATTTCCGATAATTGACGAAGCATGGGAGTATTGACGTCCGAAAGCTCTATCAAAGATATGTTAGAAACATAGCCAAAAACCCGTTCTAACACATATACCATCACATAGGTAAACATTAGGAAGACAAAACTTATGAGGAAATATACAATGATTCTCCATGAGATATTTTGCAGATCGCCTTCTTGAAATATGGTCAGACTGGCATAGGTAATAATGCAGGTGAGCAATACATAGAATGAGCTTCGGATAAGGTCCGAACGTTGGGATAAACGTACAAGGGTCAGTATTGACATGGCACCGGAGAGGAATTGTATGATGATGAACTCTAAGGCATAAGGAGCGATAAGAGAGCAGGTGAGTACATTTATGATGTGTGCGTAGAGTGCTGTGCGAGAGTCGAAGAAGGTTCGAACCAGAATAGGAAGGGTGGAATAAGCCAATATGTAGATATTAAAGATCTCATACGAAACGGCTATCTCTGTGAGAATGACGAATAACAATATGATGGAGAGAAAGAAAAACGAGTTCTTTATATCAGAAATGATTTTGGGTCGGAAAGAGACCAAGTAACCCCAAAATGAGAGGAGGATGATAAGATTCAGTATAAAGTGTCCTAATAAAATAAGAATAGAGCTGGAGCCGGTAGATGATTGACTCTCATAAATCCTTTTCAGAGAACTCAGCTGCATATATATTTCGGGAGTGATAACGTCTCCTGTTCCTACGATACGCTCTCCGGCTTGTACACGTCCCTGCTCCGCCACAATGTCTTCAAGTTTGGCTTGCTCTACTTTATCTGTTACTTCTGCATTAAAGACCAGATTAGATCGGAGGTATTTATTTATTCCAATGGTGCGCAGACCTTCACTTGAAACAGATGCAGGAGCATCTGTCAGTACCTTTTCATACGCTTGTTTTAGAGTATAAACATCATCCAGAGTTCGCTTTTTTGCTATGTTATCCTCTGTAATGATGTTAAAGCTCTTCTCTTTCAGCTGGTAGAGGTCATCGTATAAACTTTGACTTAATATTCCTTGCTTGTAGATGATCTCAAGTTCATGAACAAGATAGTTGATGTATTCGTTTCCAAGAGTCTTGTGATGTTCTCTGTTATAGTCGGCAATAAGTTCGTTCTTTACGGATTTATATACCTGCTCTTCCAATGTATAGTAGAGCATAACAGATCGAAGAACACTATCTTTTTCGTATTGTATCTGTGCGGATGTTTTTATTACAGGGAAGTCGAAGGGAGCAGTAAGCAACTCATACTTCCAAGGTCTTCCCTCTGTGAATTGGTATTTGAACTTTGTTCTTCGAGGATAAAACATAACGATGATGGCAGCTGTAAGGATAAACAGTGCCAAAGATCGGTATTGAACTATTCTGTTTCGTGTCATGAAGTTTCAGAAGTATTTATTACTACCATAAAAGACTCACTCCTCTCCAGTCTTAATTGAGAAATTAAGAGTAGGGAGGAGTGACGTCTTATAAATCGGCTTAAGAGCCAATATCTATAATAGGACCTATTTCTTTCTTTGTTTTGCAGCTTTTAAGGTATTCTGCATAAGAGAGCATATTGTCATCGGACCTACTCCTCCCGGTACCGGAGTAATATAAGAGGCTTTTGGGGCAACCTCATCAAACTTGACATCTCCGGATAGTCTGAAGCCGCTTTTCTTGCTGCTGTCCGGTATTCTTGTTGTACCAACATCTATAACAATGACTCCATTCTTTACCATGTCTCCTTTGATGTATTCCGGAATACCTACTGCCGCAATAAGGATATCTGCTTGTTTGGTTATCTCTGCGATATTGGGAGTTCTGCTATGACATACGGTAACGGTGGCGTCACCTTGTTCTCCTTTGTATAAGAGCAGATTAGCCATCGGTTTTCCTACGATATTGCTGCGACCTACAACCACACAATGCTTTCCTCTGGTAGAGATATTGTAGTATTTCAGAAGGGAAATGATACCAAGAGGAGTGGCTGAGACAAATGTGTCCAAACCTATACTCATCTTTCCCACGTTTTCAGGATGAAATCCATCCACGTCTTTTCTTGGATCTACCGCTTCTATCACTTTTTGTTCATCTATATGTTTAGGAAGAGGCATCTGAACGATAAAGCCATCAAGTTCATTGTCTTCATTAAGGGTTTGTATTGCTTTCAAAAGCTCTGCCTCAGTGATATCTGATTCATATCTGATTAAGGAGGATTTGAATCCTACCTCTTCACAAGTTTTCATTTTAGAAGCCACATAGGTCTCACTGCCGCCATCGTGTCCTACTAATATGGCAGCCAAATGTGGTGCTCTTTCTCCTTGGGCAACGAAGGCTTCGACCTCTTTTCTTATCTCTTCTTTGAAGTGAGCCGAGGCCTCTTTGCCACTTAAAATTTGGTATTTGTTTGTATCAAAATTGGTACTTTCCATTGTTTGTTTTGTAGTCAATAGTTGGTGTTGATAATTTCAAAAAGTTTGTCTTCAAGCCTAACGTTTTGGGCGTAAACCTCCTGCTAATTTCGCTAGTTGTCCGGCTCCTGAATTGGTCATCATGTGCATGACCTTACGAGTTTGCTCAAACTGTTTCAAAAGATTATTTATCTCTTGTATAGAGCGACCCGAGCCCGCAGCAATACGTTTCCGTCTTGATCCGTTGATGATATTAGGATTGGATCTCTCTTCGGGAGTCATGGAATATATGATGGATTCCACTCCTTTGAAAGCATCATCGTCAATATCCAGATCCTTGATAGCCTTGCCCATACCCGGAATCATTCCAATCAAATCTTTTAAATTTCCCATCTTCTTGATTTGGGCAATTTGTTCAAGAAAGTCGTTGAAGTCAAACTGATTCTTAGCAAGCTTTTTATGTAGCTTTTTTGCCTGCTCTTCGTCAAACTGTTCCTGAGCACGCTCAACCAAAGAGATAACGTCTCCCATGCCCAAGATACGGTCTGCCATACGGCTTGGGTGGAACACATCTATGGCTTCAGGCTTTTCGCCCGTACCAATAAATTTGATGGGCTTAGTAACAACACTTCTAATGGATATGGCAGCTCCGCCTCGTGTATCACCATCAAGTTTTGTCAGCACAACGCCGTTGAAGTCAAGTCTGTCGTTAAACTCTTTTGCAGTATTAACTGCATCTTGTCCTGTCATTGCATCTACAACGAAGAGAATTTCATCCGGACGAATCGCCTCTTTAATAGAGGCAATCTCATTCATCATTACCTCGTCTACGGCCAATCGTCCTGCCGTGTCTATGATGACAACATCACAGCCCTCTTCTGTGGCTTTCTGTATAGCATTCTTTGCAATAGTGATAGGATTTTTGTTCTCTTTCTCACTATAAACAGGGATATTCAGCTGTTCGCCTAGTACGTGAAGTTGTTCTATCGCAGCAGGTCTGTAAACATCACATGCTGCAAGTAAAGGTTTCTTGTGCTGTTTGGTTTTCAGATAGTTCCCCAACTTCCCGGTAAATGTTGTCTTACCGGAACCCTGCAAGCCGGACATCAATATCACAGAAGGATTTCCACTTAGGTTGATGTCCTCAGCAGATCCGCCCATAAGTTCTGCCAACTCATCATGGACAATCTTTACCATGAGCTGACCGGGCTTGATAGAAGTCAGAACATTTTGTCCGAGGGCTTTCTCCTTTACTTTATTGGTAAAGTCTTTCGCAACCTTAAAGTTAACATCTGCCTCTAAAAGAGCTCGTCTTACGTCTTTCAATGTTTCGGCCACATTGAGTTCCGTTATTTTGCCTTCCCCTTTAAGTATTTTGAATGACCTTTCGAGTCTATCTGAAAGATTATTAAACATTTTGCTGTATAGTTATTTGCGTATTTGTATTATCTGCTGAAGTTTTATGTTCACAAAATTAGCGAAAACTTTCGTATCCTCCGCCACGCTTTTGCAGGTATAGAGTTGGTTTTACGATAGTAGCGCTCCAATTTTTTACGGAATATTAGATTCTCTTTTACTTCTTGTGGAGGAGTCTCCGCATACAGAGGGTAAGGAACAAGAGTGCTACCATATAGGAAGTCTTGTCCGCAATGAGTCCCGGATCCATCAAAACCAATATTGTTCACAAGAGATCTTCCTGCTGTAAGTGATAGCTTATTTTGTAAAAATAGAGAGGCATTCCAGCGTATGGCCCAAGAGTTATTTTGTCCCGCTATCTGTCTTTTTAGCATACGAGTATAGGGATATGAGTTGTTGAAGTCAAACTTTCCTTTGAGATCATGTTTCTCTATCTCATGAAGAAGCTTTTCGCCATCCCACTTGGCATATTTCTCCCAAGCTCTTTGCCAAGTTCCCCAGCCCCAAGATCCTACAAAGCACAAGAAGTCTCCATTAGGATTGCCTCCTTTTGTTTGGAAATAGTTGCATCCATAGATATGAGCCACCTCTTCTACGGAAGAATACCTATTCAAAGCATCATTCATCCATCTTAGGAAGTAGGGAGACAATGTTAGGTCGTCCTCCAATACGATGACTGAGATATATGATTGAAGTATCTTTGTCACTCCATCAATGATACTCTTTGCCAATCCAATATTTCCGGATTGTTGGTATATGGTTTTACTCCTAAATCCGTTGATGTTATCCACTATATCTTGAACCTCTTCTACTTTTGTTTTGTCTTGCTCGTTTTTCGCACCATCACAAAAGATGATAAGATCAGTATAGGCAGCTTCTGGTTGGGCAAGTAAAGAGTTGATAACCTGTTTGGTGTGTTCCGGTCTATTATAAACAAAAAGCAAAACAGGAGCAAGAGAACTATTCTCGCTTGGTAGAGTCCTGCGAATAGAGTCTATGTCTATGGCAGGTCTTTCTTTCCAAAGAGCTACCTCATGTCGTCTTTTCCATAGCTTTTTGACGTCTGTAAGAGAAAGTCTGTGTCTTCTCAGAAGGACTTTTATGAACAAATCTATCAGGCCTTTCTTCAGAGATTTGAAAAAAGAGTATCCGGGATTGATCCATTCTGTGAGATGATAAGTGTATTCTAACGTTCGTCTTTTCTCTATTGGTATATCCTCTTGTTGAGATCGATGATGATAGCCTTTGGCAGAAGGAAGATAGCCGATTTTTAGTCCGGCATATCTTACTCTGTTGCAATAATCTTTGTCTTCCCCATACATGAAGAACAGAGGAGAAAAGCCTCCTACTTTTACAAGAGTCTGATATGGTATATACCAAAGAGCAGCATTGATAAAGGGAACCTCTATTATCTCATTTTCGGAAGAAGTGTTCGAGCAATGACGAATATAGTTGGAGAAGCCTCTATCCAAGTTCTTTTCGTCGACATAGTGCATTGGCGAGATGATACCCCAAGTAGAGTCTTTTTCTCCTGCTTCAATGAGTTTTCTTGCTTCGGATGGTGCGATACAGGCATCCTGATTGATCAGTAAAACTCCTTTGTAGCCGTGAGCTATGGCATACTCTATACCTCGGTTGTTTGCCATCCCAAATCCGATATTGATTTTAGAGAATACGCGCTTTTGTATGTTTGGAGTCTTTTGCAGCCACACAGGAGTATCATCCGTACTTGCGTTATCTATTATAAATAGATCTATATCCGGTTGATCAAGGAGGGTATTGAACGACAAATCGTGCCACATACTTGCGTTATGTAACACGATTATCGCCAAAACTTTATTTTTATTTTCGTCGGAAAAGTCCATGTCAGACCAGAGCATTTTTACCCGCTCGCTTTCGATCATTTTCGGATAAAAGTATTTTTCTCAGACGCATACTTTTCGGAGTGATCTCCACATACTCGTCTGCTTTGATGTATTCAAGAGCATCTTCCAGGCTGAACACTATCGGTGGAGCAAGCGAGACTTTTTCATCACTTCCTGAAGCTCGCATATTGGTCAGCTTTTTTGTCTTACAAACATTCACTACAAGGTCTCCCTCCTTAGTGTGTTCTCCAACTACCTGGCCTTCATATATCTCTTCTTGTGGAGAGATAAAGAAGTTTCCTCTACTCTGAAGATTGTTAAGAGCATAGGCAAAAGCCGTTCCACTTTCAAGGGCAATAATTGAGCCATTATTACGTCTTTCAATCGGTCCTCTCCAAGGCTCAAAAGAGACAAAGCGATGTGCCATAATAGCCTCTCCTCCTGATGCTGTAAGAACACTGTTGTTGAGTCCGATGATTCCTCTTGATGGGATGGAGAACTGCAAGAATATCCTGTCGTTTTTGTTCTCCATCGAAAGCATCTCTCCCTTTCGTTTTGTTACTATATCTATGATTTTGCTGGCATGCTCTTCCGGGAGATTGATCGTAAGTTCTTCTATGGGTTCACATTTTTCTCCATCTATCTCTTTGATGATGACTTGAGGCTGTCCTACCTGAAGCTCATATCCCTCTCTCCGCATTGTTTCTATAAGGACAGATAAGTGTAATACACCCCTGCCATAAACAAGCCAAGAGTCTGCATTTTCCGTTGACTCCACTCTTAATGCCAAGTTTTTGTCCAACTCTTTCATGAGTCGGTCATGTATATGCCGAGAAGTAACGTACTTACCCTCTTTCCCGAAGAAGGGAGAGGTATTTATTGTAAATAGCATACTCATCGTAGGCTCATCAATGGCAATAGTAGGTAAGGGTTCCGGTTCGAGAAAATCGGCAATTGTGTCTCCAATTTCAAATCCTGCGATGCCGATTACAGCACATATATCTCCGCTGGACACCTCTTCTACCTTCTTTCGTCCAAGACCTTCAAATACGTTAAGCTCTTTTATTTTGCTTTTTACCATACTGCCATCTCTCTTGCAGAGTGTTATGTCTTGTCCTTCCTTGAGAGAGCCTCGGTGTACACGTCCTATGGCTATTCGACCTACATACTTGGAGTAGTCCAAAGAGGTAATAAGCATTTGAGTTGTCCCATCCAGTTGCACCGGTTCAGGAATATGCTCTATGATAGCTTCTAGAAGAGGCTCAATGGAAGCAGTTGGTTGTCTCCAATCATAAGACATCCAGCCTTCTTTCGCAGAACCGAATAGTGTCGTAAAGTCAAGCTGTTCTTCCGAAGCATTCAGTGAAAACATAAGATCGAATACCATATCTTGTACTTCATCCGGTCTGCAGTTGAGTTTGTCCACTTTATTTACCACGACTATTGGAACCAGCCCCATGTCTATCGCTTTTGAAAGCACAAATCGAGTCTGAGGCATAGGACCTTCAAAAGCATCAACCAACAGCAAACAACCATCTGCCATGTTGAGTACACGTTCCACTTCACCTCCAAAGTCCGCGTGCCCCGGAGTGTCTATGATATTTATTTTGTAGCCTTTGTAAGAGATAGAGACATTTTTGGATAATATGGTGATGCCTCTTTCTCGTTCCAAGTCATTATTATCCAACAGCTGATCCAGCTCTTTATTCTCTTCTCTAAATAGATTGCCCGCAAGAAGTAAACGATCCACCAAGGAAGTTTTACCATGGTCGACGTGGGCAATTATTGCGATATTTCTTATTTTTTGCATCTTCTGCCTATTAAATTATGGGAGGCTCCTTTCAGTGTTTAATAAGATACAAAATTACGACTAAATGGTGAGTTGTGAAAATCTAAGAAGAGCAGAAGCACATTATAAATGTATTTGGCTAAAGAGAATAATTACTCTCATCAGAGTATTTATCCGTGATATTTTCTTGTTACAAAGCGAGAATTGTTGTTAGATTCTTTCTTTGAGACGACTTGAACACAACCTCCCCAAAAAGATATGAGGAGGAGCCGGTTTAGGATTGAATATTTTTGTGTACACCGATATAAATTTGTAAGTTTGCGCTGTTGTAAACACATAAGATGAGAGGTTTTAAGATAGAATTATTCATGTCTTGGGATCTGTGCTGATATAGACGCAACTATTGTAAATAAAATATCCGATAAAAATAAGTATGATAATTAACAAAAGATGTAATGCTCCTGCGTGGAAAGACTTGTTTACAAGCTCTAAAATGCCGGAGTCTCTTTCTAAGTTAGACGAAATTGCTCACAATTTATGGTGGGTCTGGAATCCCGAAGCGAAAGCTCTTTTCAAGAGTCTCAATCCATCTGTTTGGCATGAAAACTTTGGTAATCCTGTAAAGCTTTTACAATCTTTATCTCAGTCTAAAATAGAGGAGGTGATGGAGGACTCTGCTCTACAAGCTCGTATAGCAGATATTTATGAGAAGTTTAGAGCATACATTGACGAAAAGCCCGATAATACCAAACCATCTGTGGCTTATTTTAGCATGGAGTATGGTCTTACTAACATACTTAAGATATATAGCGGAGGTTTGGGTGTTTTAGCCGGAGACTATCTCAAAGAGGCAAGCGATACCAATATAGATCTGGTCGCAGTCGGATTTTTATATCGTTTTGGCTACTTTGATCAAACGATAACATCCGACGGTCAGCAGGTTGCAGTATATAAACCACAGGATTTTGAAGCACTTCCGATAACACAACTATTTGACGAAAACGGTAGACAAGTTCAGATATCCATTCCATTCTTGGATCACATGTTGATGGCTAACGTTTGGTCGGTTGCAGTAGGTCGTGTAACACTCTACCTTTTAGATACAGACATTCAAGAAAATAACGAATGGGATAGGACAATCACTCATCAGCTTTATGGTGGAGATTGGGAAAATCGTATGCGTCAGGAGTATCTTCTTGGTATAGGCGGTATAGAACTTCTCAATCGTTTAGGCATAAAGAAAGATATTTACCATTGTAACGAAGGACATGCTGCCCTCATCAATGCAGAACGCTTAGCCAACCATATAGAAAGGGATGGCCTTACATTCCTTCAGGCATTGGAGCTTGTGAGAGCATCTTCTCTTTATACGGTACATACTCCCGTACCTGCCGGACACGATTATTTTGATGAGTCTCTCTTTGGTAAATATATGGGGCGTTTTGCCGACAGACTCGGTATATCATTCCATGAACTTGTGGATATGGGACGAGAAAATCCCGGTTCGGGAGAAAAATTCTCCATGAGTGTCTTTGCTCTCAACACTTGTCAGGAAGCCAATGGTGTAAGCTTCCTTCACGGGAAAGTTTCTCAAGAGATGTTCGCTCCTGTTTGGAAAGGATTTTTTGCAAAAGAACTTCATGTGGGATATGTTACCAACGGTGTACACCTTCCAACATGGACACAACCGGAGTGGAAAACATTTATAGAAGAAAAAATCTCATCTGATATCTGTCATACACAAGAGCAAGAAAGTGTTTGGAATAAGATTCAAGATGTAGATAATGAAGAGATTTGGAAAGTACGAACAGAGCTAAAGCAAAAGTTCATCCGTTATATTCAAAAACATTACGGAGACAACTGGGTGCGCAATAATGGAGATCCATCAAAGGCTGTGGATCTTATAAATAGCATCAATCCAAAAGCTTTACTGATCGGTTTTGGTAGAAGATTCGCGACATACAAGAGGGCGCATCTGCTCTTTACAGACTTAGAAAGGCTTTCAAAAATTGTCAATAACAGTGATCGACCTGTACAATTCATATACACGGGAAAAGCTCACCCCGCAGATGGAGGAGGACAAGGATTGATAAAGCATATCGTTGATATTTCCAAGAAACCCGAATTTTCTGGTAAGATTTTGTTTTTGGAAAACTATGACATGCAGGTTGCTTCTATGCTGATTGCAGGAGTGGATGTCTGGCTGAATACTCCTACAAGACCTTTGGAAGCTTCCGGTACTTCGGGAATGAAAGCTCTTATGAACGGTGTGCTGAACTTCTCTGTCCTTGACGGATGGTGGTTCGAAGGCTACCGCGAAAAGGCGGGTTGGGCATTGACCGATAAGAAGACATTCCAAAATCAGCACCATCAGGATCAGCTGGATGCTGCTACCATATACCACATTCTTGAGGAAGAGCTCATACCTCTCTATTATAATAGAGCAGAGGGAAAAGAGTACTCGGATGAGTGGATACAGTGGATTAAGAACAGCATGAACTACATCTTGCCTCACTATACAATGAGGCGTATGCTGCAAGATTATATCGAGCGTTTTTATAATCCTCTTGCAAAGCGGTTCAAACTTATTTCTGCCGACTCCGGTAAGATTGCAAAAGAGTTGGTAGAGTGGAAGATAGACGTTGCTGAAAAATGGGATCAGGTAGAAGTTGAGAATTGTAGTATGATCGTTCATGATCGTACCGGAGATCATTCTCTAACCGTGGGAGAAATGCTTGAGGTAAATCTCTACATTGATAAAAAAGATATTGCCGGAGATCTTCTTGCTGAGCTGATAGAAGTAAAGGCGGATAAGGAAGATGCGAATAAACTTCTATTGGAAGAGGTTACACCACTGGAGATCGTCGAGCAGAATGGAAGTAAAGTACACTATAGAATCAGAAAAGAAGCCGAAAACCCGGGACATCACAAGCTGGCGGTTCGACTACTTCCCACACATCCTGCCCTTCCTCATAAGATGGACTTTTCTTTGGTTCGGTGGGTCAATATAGATTAACAACGAAGGTCGTAATATAAAAACATAGAATAAAGATATGAGGTACAATTTAAGCTCTAAGATTGCATTAACGCATATTCCGGAGAGATATTACAAGCCAACCAATGCCTACGAGCAGTCTCTGCTCACACGATACGAAAAGATTCCGACACAGATTTTCCCTGCAGCCGGTGATGCAGCGGAGGTTATCGCAAAGGCTATCGTAAAAGAGTTGAAGCAGGCACAATCGAAGTCCAAGTCGTACGTGCTTGCAGTTTCGGGAGGAGATACTCCATCCAATGTCTTTGAACTTCTTGTGAAATACCACAAGGAAGAGGGCATAAGTCTGTCTAACCTGCATATTTTCCCCCTTTACGAATTTTATCCTCTTACGGATGTTCATCAAGGAGTTTCGGCAAGAATAAGAGAAGAGTTTGTTGCCCATGTCGATATGCCTAATGGCAATCTGCACGCAATAGACACATTCTCTGTTTCCGAGAGCACAGAGAAAGAGAGCCGCAGATACGAACAGGAGATAGCAGACCTCGGAGGTATAGACCTTGTAATATTGGGTATCGGCAGAGAAGGTACTATTGCCCTGAATATGCCCGGAGCGATGAGTACATCCATTACAAGGCTTGTAACTTTGGATAAGACTTCACGAGAAGAGGCAATGACAACATTCAATGCTCTTGATGCAGTTCCTCAAACCGCTATCACAGCAGGATTGTCCGTTATTTTTAAGGCTAAGAAGATATATCTTTTGGCTCTCGGAGAGGATAAGGCGAAGATAATAAAAGAGACCGTGGAAGGGGATTGCAGTGTCCTTCTGCCGGCATCTCAGCTTCAAATGATACCTCAAGCGAAAGTTTTGGTAGATCTTCAAGCTGCTTCTCAACTTACACGAATCAGCCACCCATGGTTGGTTACTTCTTGTGATTGGGACGACAAACTTATTCGTCGTGCTATCGTATGGCTCTGTGATCTTACCGGAAAACCGATCTTGAAGCTGACCAACAAGGACTATGCAGAACATGGGCTCAATGAACTTATAACCAAGTTCGGCTCGGCATACAATGTCAATATCAAGATATTCAACGATATTCAGCATACCATAACCGGTTGGCCCGGTGGTAAACCTAATGCCGATGACTCTAACAGACCTGAGCGTGCAACGCCGTATCCTAAGCGAGTGATTGTATTTAGTCCTCACCCCGACGATGATGTTATTTCCATGGGAGGAACATTCCGCCGATTGGTTGTGCAGGGACACGATGTTCACGTTGCTTATCAGACATCCGGTAATATTGCTGTGGGGGATGAAGAAGTTATAAGGTATGTATCCTACCTAAGAAATGTTTGCGAACATTTGGGACAGGAAGACTCTCCTGTAATGAAAAGAGCATTGGATATTCGCAACTATCTCTTGAATGAAAAGAAAGAAGGCTCCATAGAGACTCCGGAAGTCCGTTTCATGAAGGGAACCATTCGTAGAGAAGAAGCAAGAACAGCGTGTCGTTTTGTCGGAATTGAGCAGGATGATCATGTACACTTTTTGGATCTGCCATTCTATGAAACAGGAGCTATCAAAAAAGGAGACTTGACACAAGCCGATGTCGATATTATAAAAGAGCTGATCTGCAAAGTGAAACCTCATCAGATGTTTGTGGCAGGAGACTTGGCGGATCCTCATGGCACGCATAAAGTCTGCTTGGATGCCATCCTGGCTGCAATAGATCAGGTGAAACATGAAGAGTGGTATCAGGAATGTAAGGTCTGGATGTACAGAGGAGCATGGGCAGAGTGGGAGATAGACCACATCGAGATGGCTGTCCCGATGAGCCCCGAAGAAGTTCGTTTCAAGAGAAACTCTATTCTAAAGCATCAGTCTCAAATGGAGAGTGCTCCCTTCTTAGGTAATGACGAGAGACTTTTCTGGCAACGTGCAGAAGAGCGCAACCGTGCAACGGCAGATCTTTACTCTCGTTTGGGCTTGGCTTCTTATGAGGCTATCGAAGCCTTTGTGGAGTATCACCCCGTAGATTAAAGGTAGAGTTTTAGAGCTATATATCTGAGCTTTCAGATAAGATAAAAAGAGATTGACACAGTTTTTTCTTCCTGTGTCAATCTCTTTTTCATATAAAAGCTATTTTTTTCTCCGATTTCGTTTGTTTTGAAAGTATTAAGTACTAAATTTGCGGAGTAAGATAATTAAGGTTATTACCTAATTAAGTGTTTATATTTTCACTTTATTAAAATTACATTGTAATGAAAATCCACGAAGTCCTCGAAAGACTCGAGAAAAGACATCCCGGAGAAAAAGAATTTCTTCAGGCAGTAAAGGAAGTGCTACAATCTATTGAAGAGGTGTACAACCAACACCCTGAGTTTGAAAAGCACAACATTATCGACCGCATTGTAGAACCCGACAGAGTTTACACTTTCAGAGTGCCCTGGGTAGATGATGAAGGTAAGGTACATGTGAACATCGGTTATCGTGTACAGTTCAACAACGCAATCGGCCCTTATAAGGGAGGTATCCGTTTCCATCCATCTGTGAACTTGTCCATCCTTAAGTTCCTTGGTTTCGAGCAAACATTTAAGAATGCTCTTACTACCCTTCCTATGGGTGGAGGTAAAGGTGGCGCCGACTTCTCTCCAAAAGGTCGTTCTGATGCGGAAATTATGCGTTTCTGCCAGTCTTTCATGACAGAACTTTGGAGAAACATCGGTCCTGATGAAGATGTTCCTGCAGGTGATATCGGCGTTGGTGGTCGTGAAGTAGGCTATATGTACGGAATGTACAAGAAGCTTTCTCACCAACATCATGGTACATTTACCGGTAAGGGTCTTACATTCGGTGGATCTAACCTCAGACCGGAGTCCACAGGTTTCGGTGCAATCTATTTCCTTAACCAGGTTTTGGAAACACATGGCCACAAGTTGGCAGGTAAGACTGTAGCTCTTTCAGGTTTCGGTAACGTAGCTTGGGGTGCTGCCAAGAAGTTGGACGAGCTCGGTGCTAAGGTTGTTACAATCTCCGGTCCTGACGGATACGTTTACGATCCAAACGGAATCTCCGGTGAAAAGATCGAATACATGTTGGATCTTCGCAATAGTGGTAACGACATCGTAGAACCATACGCTAAGAAGTTTGGTGTAGAGTTCTTCAAGGGTCAAAAGCCTTGGGGACAAAAGGTGGATATTGCTCTTCCTTGTGCTACACAAAACGAGCTTAACCTTGAAGATGCTCAACAGTTGATCGCAAACAACACTCTTTGTGTATGTGAAGTATCTAACATGGGTTGTACAGCAGAAGCGGCAGAACTATTTGTAGAAAAGAAGATTCTCTTTGGTCCTGGTAAGGCTGTTAATGCAGGTGGTGTTTCTACTTCCGGTCTTGAAATGACTCAAAACGCAATGCACTTGTCTTGGTCTAACGAAGAGGTCGATGTAAGACTTAAGGCAATCATGAACGACATTCATGAGCAATGTGTGAAGTATGGTACCGAAAAAGACGGTTATATCAACTATGTTAAGGGTGCCAACATCGCAGGTTTCATGAAGGTTGCAGAAGCAATGATTCAACAAGGTGTGATCTAATCCGGAACACATTCATTTTGAGAAATAATACAACGATTGTTTATTGAGGAACAGACTTTCCCGTAAAGATCGTTTCTGACAAATAGAGAGTTTCCGAGCGAAAGTTCGGAGACTCTCTTCTTTTTATCTTATACCATTGATATTGCCCTGCCGAATTGTTGGTTTGAACCTGTATGAAAGATGTGATAAACACTTTCTTAGATTGAGCTTATTAGGTTTAGAGGTATAAACCAAGCCGTGATTGGTGCAGATCGAAGCGTGATTTAAGACAAGCAAGCCATGACTTGCAGCATTCTGCGCTTGATATGAGAAACTAAAAGTATTTATTGAGAGTTTTATGAACTATCATCTCTTTTTGTTTTAGCATTTATCCCAAAAATGGAGCTCTTTCTTTGAATATTTGTATTTTTGCGATATATAGGGAATAAATGAGAACCATACCCCGGATATAGGTTGGATTATTCTTGGGTATTATGCGTTTTTAGAGTTGACTATCAAATCAAGAACAATAAAAATTATGATTATGAAAAGAGTACTATTTCTTTTATTAGTTGTATCCCTGTCTGTTATGGGATGTAAGAAAGAACAGAAAGAGCCTGCAAAAGCACCTACGGTTTCTACCGGAGCGGTTTCGGCTGTTACCACAACAAGTTTCGACTGCGAGGGAAATGTTACCGCAGATGGAGGAGCGGCAGTTACGGATCGCGGTGTCTGTTATGCCATGAGTTCTGCTCCTACTGTTTCCAATGATAAAGTCTCCGGAGGTCAGGGTACCGGGAGCTTCAAGGTGAGCGTCAGCAACCTTACTCCGGGTAAAATCTACTATGCTCGTGCGTATGCAACGAACTCCGTTGGTACTACTTATGGTCAGGAGGTAAAAGTAACACTGATTAAGGTGGTGGAAGGCATTACCGTTTCTCCTACCGAAAAGAGTGTGGAGGCAGGGGAGAAATTCAAACTCCAAGTTACGTTTACCCCTGCAGATGTACCGAATAAGGCTGTAACGTTTAGTTCAAACAAGTCGGACGTTGCTTCCGTTGATGACAAAGGGGAAGTAACCACTCACAAAGAGGGCATTGCGATCATCACAGCCACATCTGTGGATGGCGGCAAGACAGCCACTTGTAAGGTAACCGTTCGCCGCAAGCCTGTTCTTGTAACAGGCATTACCGTTTCTCCGACAGCGAAGAGTGTAAAAGAGGGGGAAACGTTTGTCATCACAGCCACCGTGCTTCCTGCCGATGCGGACAATAAGGCGGTTACTTGGAGCAGCTCGGCTTCCGACATCGCTTCCGTAAATGATCAAGGACGTGTAACGACACATAAACCGGGTAACGCGACTATCACAGCCACTACGGTGGAAGGAGGCAAGACAGCCACTTGTCAGGTTACCGTTAATAAGAAAGAGGTAAAAGTAACCGGCATTACGGTCAATCCGACCAAGAAGACCATCATCGAGGGCGAGAGCTTCATTATTTTTGCCACCGTGCTTCCTGCTGATGCTGATAATAAAACAGTAATCTGGAGCAGCTCGGCTTCCGACATCGCTTCCGTAAACGATCAAGGTCGCGTAACCACACATAAACCGGGTAAAGTAGTCATCACCGCCACTACGGAAGATGGTGGCAAAACTGCTACTTGCGAGGTTACGGTCAAGAGCAAGATCACCGATGAGTACAAAGAACTTAGAGATAAGGCGAAACAGATTGAGCAAAATATCGAATCGGCAAGGACGGAATTTGACAGTATCAAGAAGTCCGATAAAACCGTAAATGAAAAACTCAAGCTGCTCACACCGCTTTTGGAGAAGATAGGAAACTTGCAAAATGAGATCAGCACCCTCTCTCAAGCAATTGAAGCAAAGAAAGATACTCTTCACGAACATGAATATAAGGAGTTGAAGAAACTTGCAGAGAAGCTTTTGTGGGACTGTACGGAGCTTCAGGCAGAAGTGGAAATTTATAAAGCAAAACTGGAGAAAGCAGCCAGAGAGGGAAAAGGAAATATTTCAGATCTTGAAATAGTGGATCTGTGATAAAATAAAAGAACCGAGGAATATGAGAAGCGTATATCCAAAGGCTCTCTTCCCGGCCTTCATGCCACAGGATGGCATCGCAACGCGCATCGCTTTGGAGCAAGACGGAGATAAGAACATCCTCTATGGCAATCCGGGCACAGACACGTGCCACAAGAAGATAGCCGAGAACAAGGGGTGGAAGGTACACCTCGAATCCGGTGATTGATAATAGCTCATCCCGAAGGGACGGAGTATAAAACATCTCAGACAAAAGCAGGCAGTGCCGGTACGATAAGTGCCGGCACTGCTTTTTTTGTGTTGCCAAAACGGGAACCTGAGAGTGGCACGAAAAAAAATTCTGTGCGCACGAAAAAAAAAATTCTGTGCGCACGAAAAAAAATTTACGTGCGCACGAAAAAAAATTTACGTGCGCACGAAAAAAAATTTCTGTGCGCATGAAAAAAAATTTCCGTGCGCACGAAAAAAAATTTCCGTGCGCATGAAAAAAAATTTCCGTGCGCACGAAAAAAAATTTTCGTAGGTAAGAAAAAATATTTTCGTAGGTAAGAAAAAATATTTTCGTAGGTAAGAAAAAAAATTTTCGTAGGTAAGAAAAAAAATTTTCGTAGGTAAGAAAAAAATTTTTCGTAGGTAAGGAAAAATATTTTCGTAGGTAAGAAAAAAATTTTTCGTAGGTAAGAAAAAAAATTTCCGTAGGTAAGAAAAAAATTTTTCGTAGGTAAGAAAAAAAATTTCCGTAGGTACAAAAATTCAGACCTTTACGGAAGAAGGTTTATTTCCCTCTATATGAGCAAGATACGGAGATGGAAATTGTGGCGGGTTTTGAGACCCTTGCAGGGTACTTTTTTTGCTGTTTTGCTTTCGAGATTCGGACCCGGTTTCGTGCCCGGAAACGCACCCAAAACCTCACTTCCGAGAGCTCGTCTCTGAAGCTGTCTGCAAAAAATCTCTTTCTTATCAGTACATGATGGCTTTCCGGTGACGGGGTGTCTCTCTTGGGGAGGGGAGTGGTACCGGCTTTCGAGGGGAGGAAGCATGGGCGGATGGCGATGGCGTTCACTGCCTCTCGGCATGGCGCATCGCCACAGGACGCACCGCTGCTAAGATTTGCCTATGCCGTAGTAGATGAGTCCTGCTTGTTCGAGCTCCGTTTTGTTGTAGATGTTTCTGCCATCTATTAGAACGGGATTCGGTTTCATGGACGAAATGATGCGCTGCCACAGAGGCATTCTGAACTGTTTCCACTCGGTCAGGAGTAGTATCGCATCCGCTTTTTCGGAGGCGGAGTAGAGACTGTCGGCATACTCTACGCGGCTGCCGAAGTGCTTTCGGGCTTCGGGAATGGCGACCGGATCGTACACACGGATACGCACGCCGAGAGCGAGAAGTCGGGCAATGACGACGACGGAAGTGGCTTCCCGCATATCGTCCGTTTCGGGCTTGAAAGATAGCCCCCAGACCGCAACGGTCTTGTCCCGAAGGGTGTCGCCATAGTGGCGGAGCAGCTTCTCCACGATTACTTCTTTCTGCCTGTTGTTCACATCGTCCACGGCTTTAAGTATGGTAAGATCCATTCCGTGCTCCAGCGCGGTCTGCCTGATGGCTCGGACGTCTTTTGGAAAACAGCTGCCGCCGTATCCGCAGCCGGGGTATAGAAATGCCGTGCCGATGCGCTTGTCTGCACCCATGCCTCGGCGGACGGCTTCGATGTCCGCACCCAAGAGTTCGCACAAGTTTGCCATCTCGTTCATGAAGCTGATTCGGGTCGCCAGCATCGCGTTGGAGGCGTACTTGGTAAGCTCCGCGGAGGCGATGTCCATGAAAATGACGCGGAAGTTGTTCAGCAGAAAGGGTCTGTACAGCTGTGTCATGATCTCTTTGGCTCGCTCCGAATCCACTCCGACGATCACTCTGTCCGGGCTTGTGAAGTCTTTTATCGCGCTGCCCTCTTTGAGAAATTCCGGGTTCGAGGCGACGTCGAAAGGAATATCCGCCCGGCGCAGATCCAGCTCCGCCTGTATGATCTCTTTCACCCTCTTTGCCGTACCGACCGGCACCGTGCTCTTCCCCACGATGAGAGCATATCTGCATAGATGCTGCCCGATCTCCTTCGCCACCGCATACACGGCAGAGAGATCCGCATTGCCGTCGGAACCCGAAGGTGTGCCCACAGCCGTGAATATGACATCGACCTCTTCGATGCAGGATGCCAACGAGGTGTGGAAGAAGAGCCTCTTGTCTTCGATGTTGCGCTGAACCATTACATCCAGCCCCGGCTCGTAGATGGGGATGATACCCTGCTTGAGGTTGGAGATCTTCTCTTCGTCAATATCCACGCAGTGTACGTGGACTCCCATTTCGGCAAAGCAGGCGGCTGTCACCAGCCCGACGTATCCGGTTCCTACGATAGCAATATTGAATCCCATATATGTGTGTTGTCTGATGAGATGAGAATAAAACTTCAGTCCTTCCAAAAACCACCGTGAAAGACTGCCAAAACAGTGAAAATCTCCAAGCGACCGATCATCATCATCAAAGACATCACGATCTTGGAAACAGAGCCTAAAGCAGCGTAGCTCTCCGTAGGCCCGAAAGACTCTAACGCCGGACCGCTGTTGGAGATACACGCAACAGCCACGGAGACAGCACTGTCGAGCTTTATCCCTTCAACGGTGAGAAATAAAATACAGAGCAAGATGAGCATCGAATAGGCGAAGAAAAAAGTGCCTACCTGACCCACAAATCTTGTCGGAATCACGATATTGTCGGCTCTTACCGGCAATACCGCATTGGGATGAGTCCGCTTGCGTATCTCGTTGAGTAGGTTCTTGACAAGAATGAGAAAGCGACCGACCTTGAGCCCCCCACTCGTGGAGCCGGTACAGCCCGCAACAAACATGATACAGAGCGCGAGCAGAGCAAAGAACGAGAGCCAGCCGTCATAATCTACCGTGTAGTAGCCCGTAGTGGAAATGAGGCTGATGACTTGAAAGAATCCGTGCCTGAGAGCTTCCAGAGGAGCGTCAATGATTCCTTTCATATAGATCCAGACCGAAGAGGCAAACCCTACAATAACCACAATGGAGAGAAACCATCTGAACTCCGTGTCCTGTATGAGCTTCTTGGGCTTCCCTGTAAAGGCAAAATAGATGAGAGAGAAGTTTGTCGCGGCAAGAAACATGAATAACATCGCCACGACATCCGTATAGGCGGAGTTGTAGTACGACAGAGAGTCCGTCCGAGTGGAAAATCCTCCGGAGCACACACAAGTGAGAGCATGGCAGACAGCGTCAAACAGGTCCATCGGTCCAATCCAAAAGAGAAGAACGCACGCAAAGGTCAGGATGAGGTAAATGTTGGTAACTTTCTTTGCCATGATGCCGGCTCTCGGCATGAACTTCTCGTGGAGAACTCCGCTTGCCTCGCAGTTGTAGACCAAAGAGCCTGATCCTCCGAAGACAGGTAAAAGAGCCAAAGCAAAGACAACAATACCTATACCTCCCTGCCATTGAGTGATGCTGCGCCAAAGTAACAGCCCTTTTGGTAGAGCTTCTATATTGTCCAATATGGTCGCTCCTGTCGTGGTGAATCCGGACATCGTCTCAAAGAAAGCATCCGCCGGATTGGGAATGTACCCACTGATAATATATGGAAGCATACCCAAAAGAGACAGGGTAACCCATGCAAGGGAAACGGTCAGCATCGCTTCTTTTCTCCCGGACTTGTAGTGTTTTGCCTCCCTGCCTGCAACAAGAAGAGTCCCTCCCACTGCAGCCATCGCAACAATGGCTGAGAGAAAACTCCATACGATAGACTTGTCGTAAAAGAGTCCTACCGATAGAGAGAGGATTAGAAAGGGAATTTCTAATAAACAGAGAAATCCCAACATTCGGGCAACGAAGCGGTAGTTCACTTTCCGTCTGATGTTATCGAACAGATGCATAGATTCTTTGTTAGGAGAAGAAGTGTCTCAACTTTATTAAGGAGTGTCCAAGACAGAATGCAAGGACTACATCATTGGGTTGTATTACGGTAGATCCTTCCACAAGCTGCATTTTCCCATCTCTAATGAGAGCTCCAAGACTTATTTCGTTGGGGAGCTTCAAATCTTTGATCTGTTTGGAGGTTATCTTGGACCCCGGTTTTGCTACCAGTTCCACAACATCGGCATTGGCAATAGCCAGACACTTTACGTTATTTACATCCACATTGAGGAGATGTCTGTATATACTTCCTACAGCAATTAGCTTCTTATTTATAAGGATCCCTATCTCCATCTGTTCTGCAATAGAGAGGTAGTCGATGTTCTCTATCCGGGCAATAGAACGATACACTCCCATCCGTTTAGCAGCCAATGTTGCCAGAAGATTGGTTTCGGAATTACCGGTAAGTGCTGCAAAACATTGGGCATCCTCTATACCCTCCGCTTGCAAAAGTTGAGGATCTCTTCCGTCTCCATGGATAATCATGGTATTGGATGGAACGCGTTTTGCCATCTGCTTACACTTTTCATAGTCCGTGTCTATGATTTTTGCTTTGATGTTGGATGGTAGCAGCTCCACAGCTTTGATGGCTATTCTACTGCCTCCCATCATTATGATCTTTCTTACTTCTGATCTTTCTTTTCCACAGAAGATCCTTACTTTATCGAGATTATCCTTTTCGCAGGTTACGAATATAATATCTCCATCTTCTATTTTGGAGTTACCCCTGGGAATAATAGTCTCCTGCTTTCTTTTTATGGCGACAACGTGGAAGTACTTTTCTGTACTCGCGAGTTCCGAAAGATACATACCCGATAGTGGAGCTCCGGGCATCATTTTTACTGCAAGCAACTGAACTCTTCCCTCCGAAAGACTCCAATATTGTCTTGTCCAAGGTAAACGTACTCCATCTACTATCTCTTGGGCTGCAAGCAATTCCGGATAGACCATGTAATCGACACCGAGGTTTTTGAAGAAAGCGGCATTGGGATCTTCGAGATACTCCTGGTTATTGATCCGAGCCATGGTCTTCTTTGCCCCAAGGTTATGGGCAAGTATGGCTGCTGTGATATTTGTACTCTCTTCGGGGGTGACACTTATGAAGAGATCACTTCCTGCAATGCCGGCATTTCTGAGATCTGCCAAGGACGTCGGACTCCCTTGTATCGGTAGTACTTCCAAACTATTGTCGTATGCAAACTCCAAACGAGAAGCATCAGAGTCCATGATTGTGATGTCATGATCTTCTCTCGATAGTAGAGTTGCAAGGTGTGATCCTACTTCTCCGGCTCCGGTAATAAATATCTTCATACGTAATGAAATAACTTTATAGAAGAGAGGCGTAGACCGCTTTTATCTTTTTTAGAATACTTTGTGTGTCTATTTGGCTATAAGCATATTGTTCAGGAACGCTGCCATGAGGGATAAACTCATCATCAATACCTAACATATATACTTTAGGGATGCTTTGATTTTGTTCCGAATATTCTGAAAACCATTCCAATATCGCACTTCCTATCCCTCCTTTTCGAGATCCATCTTCAATTGTAATCACAGCTTTGTATCCTTCAGAAAGTATCTCTCGAAGAATTGTATCATCCAGAGGTTTTACAAATTTCATGTCGTACAATGCCGGAGTTGGTTCTCCGTTTTTTTGCATTTCGTCAATTGCTTCTATTGCATTGCATACGATAGGTCCATAGGTCAATACTGCAATGCCCTTACCTTCTTTCAACTTCTCTCCTTTTCCTATCTCCATTTCTTCCAATGGTGTTTTCCACTCAATCGTATGTCCGCTTCCCCTTGGGTATCGGATTACAATGGGGCAGAACTCCGGATGCTTGTATGCTGTGTACATCATATTCCGGAGTTGCATTTCATTTCTGGGAGAACAGAGAACAAGTCCCGGAATGGTACGAAGCGAAGCAATATCGTAAAGTCCATGATGAGTACAACCATCTTCACCTACCAATCCTGCACGATCGAAGCAGAATATTACAGGGGCTTTTTGCATGGCTACATCATGAATAATATTATCATAAGCGCGTTGAGAAAAAGTAGAGTAGATATTGCAGAACGGAATAAGTCCGGATAGAGAAAGACCCGCAGAAAAAGTTACGGCATGTCCTTCTGCTATACCTACATCGAAGGTCCTTTCCGGAAATCTTTTTTGCAACAAAGTCATAGAGCATCCAGTTGCCATTGCAGGAGTTACTCCTACAACTCGCTCGTCCATTTCAGCTAATTCTACAAGAGTTTCTCCAAAAACATCTTGATACCTAGGTGGTTGAGGATGATCACTTGATGAGGATAGGCGCTCTCCGTTTTTACTATTAAACTTACCCGGGGCATGCCATACAACCTGACTTTCTTCCGCAGGCTTGTAACCTTTTCCTTTCGTTGTGATAAGATGTAAAAGCTTTGGACCGGAAAACTCCTTTATGTCTCTAAGAACCTTTACCAGATAAATCACATCATGTCCATCTACCGGACCGAAGTATCTCACATCAAACCCATTAAAAAGATTTCTATGCTCAGAAAACAGAGATTTTATACTGTTGTGAAATCTTACGACCTTTTTCTTTTTCTGTTTGTCCATCAAGTTCATACTTGATAGCCCTTTGTACGCCGTATATCTTAGCTTATTGTAGGTCTTGTTAGTGATGAGATCTACCAAAGCTTTGTTTAGTCCTCCCGTACTGGGATCTATGGACATATTATTATCATTCAGAATAATAAGAAGATCATTGGGAGAGTTTGATGCATTATTGATTCCTTCAAAGGCAAGCCCTCCGGTCATAGAACCATCACCAATGATTGCTACCACTTTCTCTTTTCTACCACAAAGCCTGTTCGCAACGGAAAACCCCAACGCTGCGGATATAGAATTAGATGCATGTCCTGCAATAAAAGCGTCATAAGAACTCTCTGCTCTAGATGGAAAGCCACTTAATCCGTTCCATTTACGCAATGTTTCGAAGCGGTCTTTCCTTCCGGTCAAAACTTTATGAGGATACGCCTGATGCCCAACATCCCAAATAAGTTTGTCTTCAGGTGTGTCATAAACATAATGTAGAGCTACTGTTAGCTCTACCACTCCAAGTCCTGCTCCAAGGTGTCCGGGATTTCTGCTTAGTGTGTCTATAAGGAAGAGACGAATCTCTTCACAAAGTAAAGGGAGTTCTTCTTCCTTCAGATGCTTAATATCTCCGGGAGTATTTATATTGTCCAAAAGAGGGTAGTTCATCATACGTCATCAAAGACCTTATTTAGTCCATGCTAAACAAAGTTAGCAAAACCCATGAAACTATTAGCATCATCTACAGCACAAAGAAGATGTAGATGATGCTAAATTATATTGTATCGAACAAAAACGATAGAGAACTACTGCTTCATAGCATCCTCAAAAAGCCATTCTGGAGATAGTCTGACAAAAACAAGACTGATCGGTTCGTCCTCTTCTGTAAAATATCCTATGTCTCCATTCGGTAAGATGGCAAGATCTGTGTATGCCGTTGAGCCTTTGAAAATAGTCTTATTCCACTTCCATGTCTTTGCTTCATCGTTAGAAATGAATATTGTACCATTTTTGCGAGCGCCTTTATCAAAAGGTATGGAGTGTAGAAGAAACTCTACATTTGGTCTCGACTCATGTTTATATCTCATGATAGCACCATTACAAGCAGGCTCTATTATTTCAGACCATTTAGCCGGAGTGCCCCATGTCTGACCTCCATCACGGGAGATATTATAGTATCTGTTACCTCTGAATTTATTTCTTATACTCATTAGAAGTCGTCCGTCTTTCAGCTCTATAATCTTACTTTCATCTCCTCCCATCATAGCCGGTCCGGATACTTTCCATGTCAGACCTTCGTCATCAGAGTAGTAAGCATAATTGTTTAGAGAGCCCATTTCACCTTCTCGTACAGCTGCTGCAAAGAGTATTCTCCCATTTTGAGTGACACATCCATTGCCCGATGCACAGAAAGAAGCCCACCAATGCTTGCGCATATCGTTGCTGTTTTCCTCTCCGAATAATTGTGAGGTAATATCTCTCGGAGCAGACCATGTAAGACCATCATCTGTGCTTTCAGAGATATAAGTTCTGTTCGGGTCATTGGCACGACTTTGCCATAGCCCGGTACCACCTACGTATATCATCAGTAGCTTTCCACTTTTGGTCTCGACGATTGCGGCATCTCCATATCCCTTGAAACGCCCTTGACCCTCAGCAACAAGGATCGGCTCGCTCCAAGTATTGCCGTTGTCTGTACTACGTTTGACAACGATGTCTATATCTTCCGGAAGATCCACGATGTTTGCTTTTCGCTTATCTGCGATAGCTATGATGGTACCTTTTTTTGTGGTGATGATTGCCGGGATGCGGTAATTCTTTGAATTATAATCCCCCGGAGCCCAAAGTGTAGTGTATGCTTTGAACACTCTTCTCTCACTTTCGTTTACACTCTTTATCACCATCTGCTTCCCGTTAAGCAGGGCAGATCGTATTTCGGATTTTACCAAAGAGCCTTCTGGAGCATTCGGATTTATTTTGGCTGTAAGATAGATGAGATTATTGGCTATGTGTTTATCCTTAAATCTAAACTTAAGAGATATTCCCCCCCCTCCGGTAAAAGGCTTGTTCATAGCCTTTATCGGAGTCGGAGTTTTGTAATCTACTATATCTCTTATCCTGTCTACAGAAGAGCTGTAAGCCACTATTTGGGATAGAGGAGTATCGGACAGGTCTAAGAAAGAGAGTGAGAGAGCTATATTTTGGGGCAATTTCTCTGCCGGTTTTATATATAGTTTACAGAGAGTTTGCATCTCTTTCCCCATGGCTGTGCCGTGATTGGAGTAGTGGACATATAGTGTATCCGGAGTTTGACCACTTAGGTTTGTTTTCAATCCAAACAGGCAAAAACCTGCCAATAAAATCAATCTTTTCTTCATGTAGATGGTGTTGAGGTATAAGTTAAATAGGCTTATTGAATCTCTTGGATAGTACTTCAAGCATATCCTTGGTCATAGCATCGAGATTGAATTTCGGATTCCATCCCCACTCTTCTCTTGCACAAGAGTCATCAAGAGAGTTTGGCCAAGAATCTGCGATACCTTGACGAAGAGTGTCTATATTGTAATCCATCGTGAAGTCAGGCATCTGCTTTTTGATTGCAGACGCCAATCCTTCAGGATCAAAGCTCATAGAGGCGATGTTAAAAGAGTTTCTATGTACCAGTTTGGATGGGTCTGCTTCCATGAGTTGAACCATACCTTCAAGAGCATCGGGCATATACATCATATCCATAAATGTGCCCGGTTTAAGGGGACAAGTATATTTACGCTCATTTATAGCACTGTAATAGATGTCCACGGCATAGTCTGTAGTACCTCCCCCCGGAGGAGCCACGTTGGATATGAGACCCGGAAAACGAGTAGAGCGAGTATCTACCCCAAAGCGGTGGAAGTAATAATCGCTTAAAAGCTCTCCGGATACTTTCGTAACGCCGTACATGGTACGAGGTCTTTGTATGGTATCTTGAGGGGTGTTGTCTTTAGGGGTTCCGGGGCCGAATGCTCCTATGGAGCTTGGTGTAAATACCGCACACCCTTTTTCTCTTGCAACTTCAAGAGTGTTGAATAGACCGCCTAAGCCGATATGCCAAGCCAGTTGTGGTTTAGATTCTGCTACTGCAGAGAGTAGAGCTGCAAGGTTATAGATTGTGTCGATCTTGTATTTTTCTACAACATCTGCAATCTGTTGTGCATTAGTGATGTCTACGATTTCCGCCGGTCCGCTTTCCAACAATTCTCCTTTCGGAGCAGCAGATGGGATGTATCCTGCGACGATATTTCCTTGAGGATAATGTTTTCGCAGATGCAAGGTTAGTTCAGAACCTATCTGCCCTGTAGACCCAATAATAAGAACATTCTTCATAAAAGCATGTAAATTTTGGATAAATAAGTTTGTGTCAATTCGTATGTTTTTACTTACTGCTGTACCCTCTCTTTACTTTAGACATAGAGCGGTCTCGTTGATATCCAAAATAGGGGGGAGCGGAACGCCGGACAAAGATACAAAGAATAATTTTACAAAGGGAGACGGATCATGTGTGTTACTTTGTGTCCATCTATCTCTTCAATTTTTTCCAAGATTCTCTGCTCTTTTTTCTCTTTGTCAAGATGAGAAACTTGTGGCGCAAAGACTCCTTTTTTCAACCTTACATCAGAGGTCTCTATTCTGATTTCATCCCAAAGATCTGCCTTGAGAAATGCCTCCAAGACTCTTTGTCCTCCTTCCACCAAGATGCTCCGAATGCCTTCTTGAGCGTAAAGAGCTTCTATCTGTTTCGGGAGAGAATCAGTATCTGCAGAGAACAGAGACCACATATCCCGTTTAGATGAAAAGTGTTCGGGGCGGTTGTCGAATAGATTTGCATCGCTACTCCAAACCAGCTTGCGAGGTTCTTTCCCATGCCAAAGTCTCAGATCCAGCCGTGGGGAGTCTTTCAGAAAGGTCTCTTTTCCTATGAGAATTGCTTCAAATTCAGCTCTCATTTTATGTACCAGCATAGAAGTAAAAGGAGTGGATATCTTACAAGGGGATAGCTGGACAGGAGTATCCGGAGTCCGATTATCTATAAATCTGTCACTGCTCTCTGCCCATTTGAGTGCTATATAAGGTCTTTTTTTGAGTTGTCTCACAAAGAAAGGAAGAGCCAAGCGGATACAAGCCTCTTTTTCGACATCTATATCCACACGGATGCCGTGCGATCTGAGCTGCTCGATGCCTCCTCCCTGAACTTTTGGGAAAGGGTCTTCTACTCCTATAACCACGTGGCGTATCCCTGAGTCTATAATAAGCCGGGAGCATGGCGGTGTTTTCCCATGATGGCAGCAAGGCTCCAGCGTCACGTATAACGTGGATTCCGGTATCAAGGCTCTGTTTTTCTCCGACACACTACGGAGGCAGATCACTTCCGCATGAGCTTCCCCTGAATATTGGTGATACCCTTCTCCTATAATGGTACCGTTGTGCACAAGCACAGCCCCCACTTTGGGGTTATCCTTTACACTGTTCCACTCTGCTCGTTCTGCAATCTCCACAGCCCGTAGCATATACATACTTTGTTTGTCAGAAGTCAAATTCATCTTCTCCTATCCTTTTTTCTTACATTTGCATCACGATGAATACTCTTTTCCCACAGCATTTTGTGCGATACATAACATCCCAACTTCTCCCCGTGTATCGGAGTGAAGAGGGGGCAAAGAGCGTTGCTCGGCAAATATTGGAGTATTTGGTAGGAAAGCCGTACCCCTCCATTGTTTTGGACAAAGATAGCACAATAGACCAAGAGAGCATAGAACAGAAAGCCCGTGATATTGTAGAGAGACTCCTTCAAGGGGAGCCTTTGCAGTATATTTTCGGCTCTGTCGAGTTCTTTGGGCTTGATATAAAGGTTGGTACCGGTGTACTTATCCCCAGACCGGAGACAGAAGAGCTTGTTTCGCTTTTGCACTCAAGAGGATGGCTTTTACCGAATAAGCGATATGCAGACCTCTGTTCCGGTTCGGGCTGTATAGCTGTGGCGCTGGCTGCTCTCACTTTCCCCTCTTTTGTGGATGCGGTGGATTTCTCTCCGGAGGCTCTCTCTTTTACAAGTGAAAATCTTAGGACAAACGGATATGCCGATATGCAGAGGTATCGGGTAGTCTCTCATGATCTTCTTTCCGGAGCACATGATACCGAGGGAAAGGTATATGGAATCGTAAGCAATCCGCCTTATATTCCACAGAGCAAAGAAAAGGAGATGGAGCACAATGTTCTCGGCTTTGAACCACACCTTGCACTTTTTGTGCCGGACAGCGATCCTCTCTGTTTTTACAGGGCTATTCTCGAATCTTATATGCCGAAGCTGGAAGAGGACGGATTTTTTGCATTTGAAACAGAGACGGATTTTACCAACGATGTAGCTGCTTTTGCCCACAGACTGTGTGGAGAAAGAGGAGAGGTTGAGGTATTAGAGGATATGTTCGGACGAGACAGGTTTTGTCTGATAAAACTAAAAAGCCTGCGCAGATGAGGAGAGAAAAAGAGGAGATCAGGCTTTCTTCCGAAGAGTATGATGCCCTTCTTCTCAGGGCGGCAAAGTACTCTTTATTGGGCGAAAAATGTACGTCTCAACTAAGAGACAAGATACAAGCATGGAGTCCGGGTATAGCAGAAGAGCAGCTTTCTTCGATTATAGAAAAACTCTGTACCGAGAAGTACATAGATGAAGAGAGATACGCTGTTGCCTTTGTTTCCGATAAACACAGGTTTAACAAGTGGGGACCTGTTCGGATTGCTGCGGAACTTAAAAGTAAGGGCATTGATAAAATCACCATAGATAACGCTTTGAGGGAAATCTTTCCGAATGAATGGCTCGAAACAGCAGTCGCTCTTCTGCAACAGCAGAGAGGGCGCATCTCATCGGCAAAATCCTCCTACGAACTTCGGAATAAGCTTTACAGATGGCTGTATGCCAAAGGATATCCATCCGCCACCGTGAGTAAAGCGTTGGAAAAACTGGATCTTTCGGATGATGAAGAGGAGCATTGGGAGTAGCATAACAGGGGTATTGGATACGATATTCCCTGTTTTCTGTGTTCACTGTGGCGACAGGTTGGATGTCGCGACCGAGAGTGCGGCTCTGTGTAACGAGTGTTTGGACAAAATACACGGTACGGTAAGGCACAAAGCTTTCTACGAGGTAGAGGAGCGGGTAGCCGGTATACTGCCCTTGGGAGAGATGTTTTATTCCATGCTGTATAGAGACGATACGGCAGAGAAAGAGATTATTTTGAGAGGCAAATACGGAGACGAGCCTTTCCTGTTCCGAAGTTTGGCAGAGGCATTTGGAAAAAGATTGAGAAGAGATGGCTATTTTCGAGATGTCTCTTGTGTCGTGCCCGTGCCTGCATCTAATTCCAAGAAAAAGAGGAGAGGGTACAATCAGACTCGTTTCATCGCAGAAGGGCTTGCCAAAGTATTAGGAATAGAACTTATAGACGAGGTCTTGCTGCGTCGGGATGACGGTGGCGGTACACAAACAGCTCGTTCCAAAGAGAAGCGATGGCAGGCTATGGAAAATTTGTTTTACTGTAAGTCGGAAGATGAGCGGCTGCGAGGAAGGCGTGTACTTCTTGTAGATGATGTCCTTACTACGGGAGCTACTCTCGTACATGCTGCCAAGGCTCTTTTTGAAGAGAGTGGAGTAGAGAGCATATCCTTTTACACTCTATCCGTGGATATTTGAGACCGATTTCCTTTATCTGTTTTCTACCTCCCATCTAACGCAAGGTCGCTGTTCAAACTTGTTTGTTTTTTCTCTTTTTGAACGGATATAAAAGTTTCATTTATTACATTCAGATCTTTCCTTGGACAGGTTAAAAACCCCGAATAAAGGCTTGGCTTTCAGATGTCAAGGCTTGTTTTGTACAAACCGGCCTTTGATTTGGAGAAATCAAAGCTTGGTTTGAAGATTTTCTAAGCTTTAGACGTTTTTCTTTATAGGTTTAGATTCTTTTGTTATAACGTTAAATGAGAAGATTCTTCGTGCCAAGAAGAGAGTGGGATTGAATGGAATATGCTATATTTGCATACAAAAGAAACATCACTCTAATGGATTTGCAAACTGCGGAGAGTAAGTTGGTCATCATTCCAACGTACAATGAAATAGAGAATATTGAGAACATCATTCGGGCTGTAATGGGTCTTGAAGGAGATTTTCATGTTCTTGTCGTGGATGACAACTCTCCTGACGGAACAGCCGGTGCCGTTAAACGGGTACAGGGAGAGCTTGACGGAAGACTCTTTCTTCTTGAACGTCCGGGAAAACAGGGGCTTGGAACCGCCTATTTGGCAGGGTTCGATTGGGCATTGAAATCGGGTTATCATTACATCTTTGAGATGGATGCCGATTTTAGTCATAACCCTCTTGATCTCCTTAAACTCTATCGTGCATGCGCTTATGAAGGTGCCGATGTGGCTGTCGGATCTCGTTACTGCAACGGAGTGAATGTTGTAAACTGGCCTCTTGGACGAGTATTGATGTCCTATTTTGCTTCTGTGTATGTGAGGATGATTACCGGATTGAAGGTGAACGATACCACTGCCGGATTTGTCGGTTACAGGCGAGAAGTGTTGGAGACAATGGAACTTGATAAGATTCATTTCAAAGGATACGCTTTTCAGATAGAAATGAAATATACCGCCAAGCTGTGTGGCTTCGATATCCGAGAAGTACCTATCATTTTTGTCAATAGGGTCTTGGGTACCTCAAAGATGAATACTTCCATCTTTGGAGAAGCGTTCTTCGGTGTACTTAAACTTCGCTACTGGGCTATGACACGGAAGTATCCGCAGAAGAAAAAGAGGCTTGCATCTTCTAACAGATAGCTCTTTATGCAGACAAAATACTTTTTCCGGACGATAAGTCATACGAGATATATTCTCTTTTATACGGTTCTGTTCTTTTTATCTTCTCTATCTCTCCATGCGCAGCATAAGGAGAAGATGGACGAGAGAGAGCATGCACATGATGAGGTAGACCTGAATGAGGACAGCGATAGAGACCGCCATGGCAATCTCTTTGCCTACTACCTCTCTTCACATTTAGGGGACAAAAGAGTGGCTCCTCTCGATACTCTAAAGATAGGATGGTATAGAAGAGCCATCGTGGAAGGGCGTACCATTGCTTCCGGATATGCCGGCGGGACATATGCATCGCCGTATTTCTCAAAATCTTACTTTTCTCCCAATTCCACCACACTTCTCTTTCCGTTCTACAATCCCTATTTTTATCTGTTGCGTTCGGGGATAGAGCAGAAGTGGTTCGATACCAAAGTTCCTTATACATCTTCCAGTTATGCAAAGTCGGGCGGCAGTAGTTCGGAGGAGAGTAACTTTCATACTCTCTTTAGTATGAATCTCGGTAAAGAACTTAATCTTGGAGGGTTGTTCGACTACGACTATGCCAACGGACAGTACGCATCGTCCAAGAGTAAAAACATCACTTATCGGATATTTGCCAACTACGAGGGCGACAGGTATAAAGCCTATGCTTCTGTTGGAAACACTAATATAGTACACTTTGAAAGCGGAGGTATAACGGAGGATAAGTACATTACCAATCCGAAAGAGTTTACTTCGGGGCGCCGTTCATTCCTTCCAAAAGATATTCCGGTAAAGCTGCAACGTACCTGGAATAGGAATATCTTCTCGGAAGCGCGCTTTCATCACAGATATAGTTTGGGTATCACAAGAAAAGCACCTACGGAAAAAGACTCTCTTAAAAGGGAATTTGTCCCCGTAACAACCATCTTCAATGACTTCACTTACAACAGACACAGACGCCGTTTTGTGTCTCAGATGTCGAATATTACCGAGATCTACAAAAAGCAATATCTCCCTAAGACGGAAGAAGCTAAGTTCTATCCGGATGAAGAACACATTGCAGAATCTTATGGTGGTACGGTCGGTATCGCTCTGGAAGAGGGTTTCCACAAGTGGGCAAAGATGGGATTGGCAGGATATATAAGGTATCAGTACGACAGTTATGTTCTTCCTCCGATGATTCCGGAAGGCGAACAAAATCCTCAAATAACTCCTTACAAAACGGATGAATCTACCACTTATGTCGGTGCAAGGCTATCTTCTACCAAGGGGAAAAGGTTTACTTACTATCTGAGTGGGGATCTGGGTACTGTGGGTGCTTATGCCGGAAACTTATCTGTGGATGCAGAAGCACAGTATGCCATATCCATTGCAAATAAAAGACACGTTGTACGACTTTTCGGTGAACTAAGAAACGAACGTACACCTCTTATATTAAGAAGGTTCAGCAGTACTTTCAATCTCTGGGAAAACAGCTTTAATCCGGTACAAAGACTTCGATTGGGAGGAGAACTTTCTATTCCTTTTACTTCTACCAGGATTAAAGCAAATGTCGAGACAATCCAAAATCCAATCTATGTCGGTTCGGAAGGAGTACCTGCCCAATTGAATGACAATTTTAGGGCAATAGGCGTGGAGCTTGAACAGAACTTGAAGCTTGGACCTTTCCATTGGGACAATATGGTAGAGTATCAGTATCTGAGCAATGACAAGATATACCAATATCCGTCTCTAATGGCGTATAGCAATCTGTACGTTCAGACCGTTTTGGCAAAGGTATTGACTCTGCAACTGGGAGTAGATGCTTATTGGCATACAGCCTACAAGGCTCCGTACTACGAACCATCCACTCAGCTTTTGGTGCCTCAAAACGATATAACGATAGGGGGAGGAGATGCGGTACACATGAATGCTTATGTAAGTGCACACCTTAAAAGAGCACGCTTTTTCTTGACCTATTACAATGTGGGAGCGTTATTCCTCGATCCGAAATACTTCTCTCTTCCACACTATCCGACCTATCCTCCTATGTTGAGACTGGGAGTGATTGTGGACTTTAGAAACTAACACAAAATCTTAGAAGCCATGTCCAACAGATATATTCAAGTAAACAAAGGAGGGCGAAATGCTCATTTGCGTTTACCTATTCTTTTAGGTGTTGCTCTTGTTCTGCTTTTTGGTTTTGGTGGATATAAGTTGTTTACTCTGTTATCGGAGAAGAAAGCCGGTGCTGATGATGAAAATATTCGTATCGGAGTCGTTCTCTCTCCACAGGATATATCCATAAAGGGAGACTCTCTTTCCGGTTTACAGGTTGAGCTTATCAAGCTTTTGCCTAAGATGGATAAGGATTACAAGATAGTTCCATATACATCTCATGCAGAGTCTTTGGATGATCTCAAGAGTAACCGTTTGGATATACTTGCCACTTCTTACCTGACAATGCTTGATAGTAGTGAGGATTTCATTTATACTCGTCCTGTCTACTCCTCCTCCTATGTCCTTATGCGACATATCCCGGATGGCGATAACATTTCTCCTTTTACATTGGATAGCTTGAGAGGGAAAGAGATCAGCGTACCAAGTGGCTTCCCTGCAATGGAGGTGTTAATAAGTCACCTCTCTCAAGAGAGTATTCCTGATCTTCAAATCCGTCAGACAGAAGAGAGTCAGGAAAAGCTGATTCGCTCGGTTTCAGAAGGAGTTCTCGCTTACGTCATTTGTGAGAAAAATATTGCCGGATCTTATGCGGCAAAACTTCCCAACTTGGTTATTGATACAGATGTCAGCTTTTTGCTTAAACATACTTGGGTTCTGAACATAGGCCAGGAGAAGTTGAAGGCAAATCTCGACTCTGTTATCTCTTTGGCTTATACAAAAGGAACGTGGACGGAAGTTGTTCAACGTTACGGCATGCTACCTACACTTTAATCTCTGAACTTGATAATGGAGAACGATATAGAAAATAGTATAGAAAATACATTTGATCAGTTTGATCTTAATCCGAATGTGATGGATGGTTTGGAGGCTATGAACTTCAAAGAACCATCACCAATACAAAAGCTGGCGATCCCTGTTATCTTGGACGGGGATGACCTTATTGCCTGCGCTCAAACGGGAACAGGAAAGACAGCAGCCTATGTTCTTCCTCTTTTGAGCATGCTTGCAGATGGAGATTTTCCTAACAATAAGGTCAACGCAGTAATTATGGCTCCTACACGAGAGCTGGCTCAGCAGATAGATAATCAGATACAGGGCTTTGCTTACTTTGTTGATGTTTCCGCAACGGCAGTATATGGAGGAACCGGCGGAAGCGAGTGGGAACAACAGCGAAGAGGTCTCGCCATGGGTGTAGATATTGTTGTCGCTACTCCCGGAAGGTTATTATCGCATCTCAATTTCGAGGCTGTGGATCTCTCTCAACTGAGTTTCTTCATTTTGGATGAAGCGGACAGAATGTTGGATATGGGCTTCTACGATGATATTATGCAGATATTTGAGCAGTTGCCCAAAAGCTGTCAGATCATAATGTTTTCGGCAACAATGCCTGCTAATATACGTAAGCTTGCGGCAAATATTATGAAGAATCCGAAACAGATAAATATTGCCATATCAAAACCTCCGACATCCATAGATCAGAGAGCCTATATCTGCTACGAGCCTCAAAAGCTTCCAATCATTCTCCAGCTCTTTAAGGAACACACTCCTAAAAGGAGTATCATATTTGCTTCTTCCAAGGAAAAGGTGCGCCAACTCTCTACAACCCTTTCCCGAAAGCATATAAAACTGTGCGAAATGCACTCCGACCTCGATCAGTCAAAACGAGAAGAGGTGATGAGAGACTTTAAGAACGGTAAGATAGATCTTTTGGTCGCTACGGATATTGTGGCTAGGGGAATAGATGTAGACCAGATAGAGATGGTCATCAACCTTGATGTTCCGAGAGATCCGGAAGACTATGTACACCGTATTGGCCGTACAGCAAGAGGAGATAATGACTATGGCATTGCCATTACTCTTGTCGGACAGGATGAGCAAAACGAATTTTACAAGATAGAACGCTTTCTTGAATACGAGGTAAAAAAGATCCCTTTGACACCTGATTTAGGTGAAGCCCCCGTATATGCCCCTTCCACGGAGCGCTCCAAAGCGAGACGAAAAACGTACAGAAAGCAAACAAACAGAACACAACAAGGGCGTAACACCCATAAAAGAAACGATGATAAAAGAACTGGACACAACAAAAATAGATCACCTAAGAGAAAAGATAGAAGGAATAAAGAGAACGGATAAGGTTGCTATCATTACTCATGTTTCACCGGATGGTGATGCCGTAGGTTCTTCATTGGGGCTGTATCATGTTTTGAAAAACAAAGGGATAGAGGCGGATATTATTTTCCCTTCCAGATACCCCGAAAGTTTCAGCTTCCTTGCAGATTTGGAGATACATACCATTGCTAAAGAGACACCGGAAAAAGCTTCTCGCATATTGGAAGAAGCGGATATTATATTCTCTCTTGACTTCAACGATCCGTACCGTACAGCCGAAATGTCCGATAGCCTTTGCCGTTCAAAGGCATATAAGATTCTTATCGACCATCATTTGGATCCTGCCGATTTCTCGGATTTGGTCTTTTCCTATCCGACTGTTTCCTCTACCTCTCTTTTGACTTACACCATTTTATCTCTCTGCGGATACAAGGAACTTTTTACGCTGGATGCCATAACCTGTTTCTATGTAGGTATGATGACTGACACGGGAGGCTTTTCTTACAACTCCAATGATCCGCATATCTATACCGTTTTATCCGAAATGATAGAGCTCGGATTGGATAAAGACGATGTGTCGGCTCGTGTAAACAGAGGCTATTCCATAGATAAAGTAAGGCTTAATGCCTACGCTGTCTCCAACAATCTTACGGTTTTGCCGGAGAAAAAGACAGCCATAATCACACTTTCAAAAGCAGAGAAGAACAGATTTAACTACAAGATAGGAGACACGGACGGGCTGGTCAATGTTCCTCTTGAAGCAAAAGAAATTCTGTTCTCGATCTATTTGTACGAGCAGTCCAACTTTATTAAGCTCTCTTTCCGATCCAAAGATCCTTTTGCGTGCAATCTCTTTGCTTCATCCTATTTTTCGGGAGGAGGACATAGAAATGCTTCGGGTGCCGAGTTCTACGGAACTTTAGAAGAGGCTTATCAAGAGGTTCTCAAAGCATTAGAGAAGATGCATCCGTAATATTTTTACTACCTTTGAAAGGAATAGTGAACAGACAGATTATTTAAGCAGACCATTACGATATATCATGGCAAACAAGAAGACACACTTCATACTATCTCTTGCAACGATTTTTCTTGCCTCTCTTTTTATCTCTTGTGATAAGAACAGGCTTTCCTATGTGGACATCATCAAGAGAGAGAAAAGACAGATAGCAGAATTTGTTTCAAAGAACAACTTCAAGATTACTTCCGAACCGGCAGAAGGGCAAGCCTCTCCGGAGAATGAGTTTTTTGAAGTCAAAGATGGTATTTATCTCCGCATTGTAAACCGTGGAGATATGGAAAAGAAGCTTATATCGGGAAAGACCATTGTGCTTACCCGGTTCAAGATGGAACGTTTTGCTCAAGAGGAAAAGAGTATTTACGATAATATCAGTCCTACCAAATCCGGAACATATCCCTGCAACTTTGTTTATGTGAAAGAGGGAAGAGAGATTCTTGTCTCCTCTACTGTGTCTCATTCACCATACAACAACTATCTGGCTCCGGCGATGAACTTTGTACTCCCTTATGTCGGAGACGGAGGAAAAGTACAGATGATAGTATCATTCAAGTACGGACCCGGTGTGGCGGAGATTCAGCAAAACGGAGAGCCCGTGTTTTATGAACTTGTAGAGTTTAAGTTTAAGAAGTAAAAGCCTGCATCATGCAGGTTTTTGCATATTTATATATCCACAAAAGATACATTCGTTAGAGTATATGAGTTTAATAAAGTCTATTTCAGGTATTCGGGGAACGATAGGAGGATCCGTTGAAGAAGGATTGAACCCTGTGAATATCGCTAAGTTTACGGCAGCTTATGCCTCTCTCATAAGAGAGTCTTCCACTGTTCGCAGCAACAAGATAGTGGTTGGGCGAGATGCCCGTATATCGGGACCTATGGTCAAGAATATTGTAACAGGAACTCTTGTAGCCATGGGATTCAATGTTGTAGATATAGATCTTGCATCCACTCCTACCACAGAAATGGCAGTGATTTACGAGCAAGCAGATGGAGGCATCATTATCACCGCAAGCCACAATCCCAAACATTGGAATGCCCTAAAGTTACTCAACGAAAAAGGCGAGTTCCTTAGCGACAAAGAGGGAAAGGCACTCATTGCTTTGGCAGAAAGCGATGCTCTGAACTTCTCTCCGGTAGATGAGATAGGCAGGATTTATCGAAAAGACTACACTCAAAAGCATATAGACGATGTCGTGGCTCTGCCTCAGGTTGATGTCGATGCCATCAGTCGTGCAAGGCTGAAGGTTGCGGTAGACTGTGTAAACTCTGTCGGGGCTGTTATTGTACCGAATCTTTTGGAGGCATTGGGCATAAGAGATATTCTTTTGATTCACGGCACACCCAATGGTGAGTTTGCTCACGATCCGGAACCACTGCCTCACAATCTTACAGACATCTCTTCTGTCGTTGTGGAGGAGCAGGCACACGTCGGTTTTGCAGTAGATCCGGATGCGGACAGACTTGCGGTTATATGCGAAGATGGCTCCATGTTTGGTGAGGAGAATACACTAATAGCCGTTGCGGACTATCTGTTGGACATCACTCCGGGACAGCATACCACGGTCTCCAATCTCTCTTCTTCTCGTGGTCTTAGAGATGTTACTCTTGCAAGAGGAGGGCAATACTATCCTGCAAATGTGGGTGAAGTAAATGTCGTGGCAAAGATGAAAGAGGTCGGTGCTCTTATTGGCGGAGAAGGAAATGGGGGAGTAATCTTCCCTGCATTGCACTACGGAAGAGATGCAATGGTGGGTATCGCTCTCTTCCTCACGGCACTTGCAAAACGGATGCTAAAGCCTACACAGATGAGGGAAATACTTCCACAGTATTGTATGTTCAAGACTAAAGTGCAGATTGATGACTGCACAGACTTTTCGGCAATGATATCCAAGATTCGGAGCCATTATCCTCAAGCCACTCCTACCACTACGGATGGGCTGAAGTTGGACTTTGAAACCACTTGGGTGCAAATCCGAAAGAGCAATACCGAGCCTATTGTCCGGATCTACTCCGAAGCTCCTACCATGAAAGAGGCAGAAGCAATAGCAGAAGAGGTAAAAGCTCTATTCCTGAAGGGAGACGCTTAACAGGCGGCAAGATATACGGCACTGAAAAATAGAAGAGATTGGAATGTAAATTTGTTTGAACATTCCAATCTCTTTTTGTATTCACGTTAATAAAAACGGCTAAACCTGTTCGGAGATCGAAATCAAGGCTTGATTTTGTGAAATCATGTCTTGTCTTGGAAAAATCATGCCTTGATTTACGCAGTTCAAAGCTTGAATTTTACCAATCAAGCCGTGATCTTTTTTCCTGAATCGGCTCAGAGCATCTTTTTAACGTTATAAGATCGTTTTGTATAGCTATTGAGAAAGTAATTGATCCAACACAGAAGAGGCTTCCTTGATGCTTTCGATTGTCGGAACTATCAGTAATCTTTTGTTGCCAACCTGCTTGAACTGCATCTTTCGTTTGATAAGAATCGGACTCGATAAGATTGCAGAGAAAGTCTCAGACCGGTAGAACGGGCTTTTTTCATCGGAGACAAACTGCATATTCATTCTGTTGCCTTTTAGTACAATCTTCTCCAAACCGAGTGCCTTACCCTTCCATTTGATCAAGATAAGCTCCAACAGGTTCTCCGCTTCCGGTGGTAACTTGCCGAATCTGTCCAGCAATTTTTCCGTATAGATACGGAGAGAGTCATGGTCGGTAAGGTCTTCCAGCTTTCGGTACAGGGCAAGCTTTTCCTGGTCGCCGGGTACATAGTCGTCCGGAAAGTAAGCATCAAAGTCTGTTTCTATGATGGTCTCTTTCACATACTCTTTGTTGCTCGATGAGGAGTAAGCTTTCACCTCCCCAAATTCTTCGTTTCTGATTTCGCCGACAGCCTCTTCCAAGATCTTCTTATACGTTTCGTAGCCTATATCTGCAATGAAGCCGCTCTGTTCTGCCCCAAGCATATTTCCGGCTCCACGTATGTCAAGGTCTTGCATGGCGATATGAATGCCACTGCCCAAATCCGTATAAGAGGTTATCGCTTCCAGTCTCCGGACTGCTTCGGGAGTGAGATACTCTTTGGGTGGAACCATCAGATGGCAGAAAGCTTTCTTATCACTTCTCCCGACTCTCCCTCTAAGCTGATGCAGATCACTCAGTCCGTATCTGTGCGCATCATTGATAATGATGGTGTTGGCATTGGGAACATCTATACCATTCTCTACTATCGAAGTGGCTAAAAGGAGATCATAGCGATGATCCACAAAGTCCATAAGGATTTTTTCTACCTCTTTCGGAGCCATCTGTCCGTGTGCAATACCTATTCTGATGTCGGGTACTGCACGTACGATGTCCGATGCAATATCGTTCAGATTGTGTATTCTGTTGTGAACAAAAAAGATTTGTCCTCCTCTTGCAAGCTCAAAGTTGATGGCTTCGGCAATATTCTCTCCATTGTATGTAGATAGTTCCGTATAGATCGGATGCCTGTTGGGTGGGGGAGTTAGAATATTAGACAGGTCTCTTGCTCCCATTAGAGAAAACTGCAAAGTACGCGGAATGGGTGTGGCTGTCAGGGTCAGCGTATCCACATTGGCTCTCAACTGTCTCAGCTTTTCCTTTACGGAGACACCAAACTTCTGCTCTTCGTCTATGATCAGAAGCCCAAGATCCTTGAAGATAACCTCTTTCCCTACCAGCTTATGAGTACCTATGATGATGTCTATCTTGCCTTCTTTCAGTCCGGTTAGTATGTCTCTCTGCTCTTTTGCCGACTTTGCTCTGGAGAGGTATGCAATATTCACGGGAAAGTTTTTCAGCCTTTTCTTAAATGTCCTGTAGTGTTGATACGCCAGTACGGTCGTTGGTACCAAAACAGCTACCTGCTTATTGTCCGTAGCCGCTTTGAATGCAGCACGTATGGCTATCTCGGTCTTTCCGAAGCCTACATCTCCACAGACAAGACGATCCATAGGTACGGGTTGTTCCATGTCGTGCTTCACTTCGGCAGTTGTCTTCTCCTGATCCGGTGTGTCTTCGTACATGAAAGAGCTTTCCAACTCTTCTTGCAGGTAGGTATCCGGCGAAAAAGCAAATCCCTTTTGCTCCATACGGGAAGCGTAAAGCTTGATAAGATCACGGGCAATATCTTTAACCTTCTTCTTTGTTGTCTCTTTCAGCTTTTCCCAAGCACCGGATCCGAGTTTGCTCAAAGCCGGAGGTGTATCGCTCTCTTTGGATTTGTATTTGGAAAGATGGTGCAGAGAGTGTATGCTTACATAGATGCTGTCTCCTCCTTTATAGTTTACACGGACGTACTCTTGCCTTTTCCCGTTCTGCTCCATAGTGAGAAGCCCGGCAAACTGTCCTATGCCATGATTGATGTGTACGACATAATCCCCGAAGCTGAACCCCTGAATATCTTTTATGGATAGGGTTGCCACATTTTGCTTGATGCGGTCGGCTTTGGTCTTGTATCTGTGAAATCTTTCAAAAATGGAGTGATCCGTCAGAAGAACAATGCGTGTCTCGTGATCTATAAATCCGGCATGCAGAGTGGGTGTAACGGATGAAAAATGGGTGGAAGCACCTTTCTCTTGAAAGATATGGGTTAGTCTTTGAAGCTGGCTTTCCTGTCTACTCATGATGTAGACCGTGTAACCATTCTCCTTTTGATACTTCTCAACCTCCTCTATAAGCCTATCAAACTGTTTATGGTACAGTGGTTCGGGATTTTGCTTAAAGGAGATACTCTTCCATAAATGCCGTTCTTCTGCGGGGATGAAACCCGAAAGAATAGTTTTCTTTTCCCCTAAAAGATGTTCAAACTGCCCCGGAGAGATGAGAAGTTCTTGAAGCTCTTTTTCTGTCTTTATGCTGTTGCTTTCCGGATGTACAGGCTTACTCTCATACAACTCTTGTAGTGCATTGTGCAGCTGTACACTGTTTTCTATGAATATGATTGTGTCTTCCGGCAGGAGATTCAGTATTGCCTCTCCGTGTGTTATCGTCTCATTGCTGATAGGGGGAGTGATAACGGCTTTCTCTATCTTCTCTATGGAGCATTGATCCACGCAGTCGAATGTACGGATGCTCTCTATCTCATCATCAAAGAAGTCTATCCGCACCGGATACTCGTAGGCAAAAGAGAAGATGTCTATCAGGCTTCCGCGAACGGCAAACTCCCCCGGAGAGTAGACGTAGTCCGTTTCGTTCATTCCCATATTCCAGAGTACCGTCCGCAGATGAGCTCTGTCGATGGTATCGCCTACGCTTACTTCCATTCGGAGATGGCTGTCTGCACCGGCAGTGTCCGGTATCTTTTCTGCCACGGCATCCGGATAAGAGACAATGATTTTAGGGGATGTCTCGTGCGAAAGAGCTTCTATCGCTTGTGTTCTTAGCACCTCATTGGCACTGTCTACGCTACCGTACTTGATACCTCGGTTGTATCTGGAGGGAAAGAAAAATGCTTTTCGCTCTGCCTCCTCTGCTCCCAAGATAGAGACAATATCATTATAGAAATATCCGGCACTCTCTTTATCTTGTGCTATGTGGAGGATGCTTCTATTTGTTTGCTGCATCAGGTCTGCTGTCAAAACAGCAGGGAATGAACCACAGATACCTTCCAATGAGATTTTTTTTACCGAATTGCTTCGGTCGGAAAGGGTCTCTTTTAATCTCTTGGTCGGGGACGACTCACAAATCTTCCTGCACAAATTCTGTATGCTCAAATGCTCTTTCACGATACGATTTCTGTTCTGTATGAGGGGCAAAGTTACCAAAATGACCTCGTTTAATCTCTCTTTTGTTCAATTTAACCGAAGAGAGAATTGTGAGAAAAGTGTAGAAATAAACAATCTGATATGCTTGTGCTTCACTCTAACTCACTTATCTTTGCTACCAAATGGGCATTCTCAACAGCACCGAACAGGCTATATCCGAAATAACAACCCCATATAAAGAGAAAATATATCATTTGATAAAACCGCTTATTCTTCCAATGACAAAAAACGTTTTCAAAAAAATCAATCCGGTTGTAGGGATCGTGTTTCTTTTTTTTCTTCTTCTTTCTTGTGGTGGAACAGCAAAGGGCAGGGAACATTCTGCAGAAAAAAAAGAACAAGATTCTATTCCCGAATATCGCCGGCTTCGTTTCCTCTTTCTCGGAGACATAATGAGCCATAAACCTCAAGTAGACGCAGCTTGGGATGGGAAACAGAAAAAGCATGACTTTAAGCCTGTATTTGATGCGGTGTCTTCCTATTTCAAGGGTGCTGACTTGGTCATTGGAAATCTTGAAACAACCTTTGGAGGAGAGCCTTATACCGGCTATCCTACATTCAGCAGTCCCGATATTTTGGCTTCGGATCTTAGGGATGTCGGTGTGGATATCCTTACTACTGCTAATAATCATACGTGTGATAGGGGTAATAAAGGAGTGATCAGAACGCTTGATATATTGGATGGTGTGGGAATACGCAGTACGGGCTCTTTCCGTTCGGAAGAGGATTATCGTATGAGAAATCCTCTTGTCATAGATACATTGGGAGTGAAGATTGCCTTCTTGGCATACACTTACGGGACTAACGGTATTCCATTCTTTGAGCCTGTCAGAGTAAACTTGATAGATGCCATCGCCATTAAGAACGATCTCGAAAAAGTAAAAGCATTAGGAGCAGACTTTATCATAGCCTCCATGCATTGGGGTATAGAGTATAGCCTCACTCCAAGTGGAGATCAGAAAAAAGAGGCTCAATGGCTTGCAGATAACGGTGTAGATGCCATTGTGGGAATGCATCCGCATGTGGTACAGCCGTCGGATACTTTGCTTTCATCGGGTGGAAAATCTGTCCCGGTGGTTTACTCTCTTGGAAACTTCATAAGCAACCAATATCAACCATACACTCGGCTTGGAAAAATGTTGAGTATGCAGATCGGCATAGACAGACAAAACCGTATATCCATAGAGGAGTGGAAAGAGCATTATACGTTTGTTGCCAGAAGAACCGGTCGTCCAAACAGGTATCTTATAGTGCCTGCGGATAGTGTGCAACGCTATCAGGACACATTTTCGGAAGAAGATAAAGCAGAGTGGAAAAGGATTGCAAGATTTCTGAAGCTCTTTTAGAACTCTCTTTTAACCTGTCCGAATATTGTAATAAACAGGTTTATTTTTCTCTTTTAATCTGTTTGGAGTTGCAAATCAAGTCTCGCTTTTTGGAACTTGCGGCTTGATTTCCGGTTTTCAAGTCTCGATTTCTCCGATTCAGGTCTTGATTTCTAATATTATCAAGCTTTAGAGCCATTTCTAAACGTATTCAAAGCTATTTATGATCGTGTTAAGAAGAAAAATGATCCCTGAGAAGATGTACCATGCTGGTATATAGACGTTTCTAAGATCTCGTTCGTGCCGAAAGTTCTGGCGTATGATGTTTTTCATTCTCACGGAAAAGCATTATCTTTGCACAGATTTTGCGAAAGCCCTACGTGTGATGGGGAATTAGCGAAACGCTAATTTTGAGTAACACAACAATTAAATTTACGAAATGAAAACATTTGACCTAAGTGCATCGGCACGTCAAGACCTTGGAAAGAAGGCATCAAAGGAGCTCCGTAAGGGGGACAACATTCCTGCTGTAATATACGGTGCAAACTTTAATCAGTCTATCGTGGTAACGGACGATGCAGTACGTAAACTCATCTACTCTCCTGATATCTTCGTGGTAAACATGAATATTGATGGTAAGGCTACTACATGTATCTTGAAGGATATACAGTTCCATCCTGTAACAGACCGTATTCTTCACATTGACTTCCTTCAAGTAGAAGAAGCTAAGCCTATTGTGATAGATGTTCCTGTTAAGCTTACAGGCCACGCAGAAGGTGTTAAGGCCGGTGGTAAGTTGAGCCTTGAGATGAGAAAAATCCGTGTGAAGGGACTTTACAAAAACATTCCTGAATTCCTTTCTATTGATGTAACAAACTTGGGCTTGGGCAAGACATTGCAGATTGGTCAGCTATCTTTTGACAATCTTGAGCTAATGAATGCTAAGAACAACGTTGTAGCCGCAGTTAAGCTTACTCGTGCTGCAAGAGGTGCTGCCGCAAAAGCCGGTAAGTAATCTTTATTGCCGCTGTGCGTAGCTCAGCATATAGAAATATCTGCCTGTAAGTCTCAAAGCTTGTGGGCAGATATTTGTTTCTAAAGAAAGAGGTCGATTTGTAATACATTAGCGATACAGTGATAGAGATAGACGGAGCCATAGTAAGCAGAGACGTTATAGAGACATATTTCTGCTGCGATCTGGAAGCTTGTAAAGGAGCTTGCTGCATAGAGGGAGAGAGTGGTGCTCCTTTGGAAGAGAACGAACTCCCAAAGATTGCAGAGTGCTATGATGTGGTTCGGGAATATCTTCCGGAAAAACATCTGAACTATCTCGAACAGAACGGACCTGCTTACAGAGATAGCGATGGAGATCTCGTTACCTCCATCATAGGTGGTAGAGATTGTGTCTTTTCTCTCTCGGAAGAAAATGGATGGTGTCGCTGCGCTTTTGAAAAGGCTTACACCGAAAACAAGCAACGATCGTTCTATAAACCTGTATCTTGTCATCTCTACCCCGTAAGGCTGACCGAATACTCTTCTTTTACCGCCGTAAACTACCACGAGTGGGAAATCTGCAAGCCGGCATTGGTAAAAGGTAAAAAGCTAAATATGAGAGTCTATCAGTTTCTAAAAGAACCGCTGATAAGAAGATTTGGAAAAGAGTGGTACTATAAGTTGGAAGAGATAGCAGATGAGATGTTGAATACTTCTCATAAGGATACACATAGATAAGCATGAGTAATAAATATCTTGTTGTCGGACTCGGAAATGTCGGAGCAGAATATATGGGAACTCGCCACAATGTCGGCTTTAGAGTTGTCAATGGGTTGGTTCCGGACTTCGTCGCAGACTTTTCGGATGATAGATATGGGGCAGTGGCACAGGTTAGAGTGAAGAATAAAATCCTCATTCTGCTAAAGCCATCTACTTACATGAACCTGAGCGGAAATGCCGTGAGATACTGGATGACGAAAGAGAATATCCCGGTAGAAAATCTTCTTATCGTTACAGACGATCTCTCTCTGCCGCTCGGAACATTGAGAATGAAGCCATCGGGAAGTGATGGAGGTCATAATGGCCTGAAACATATAGCCCAGATATTGGGATCTCAAAAGTATGCTCGCCTAAGAGTGGGTATCGGCAATAATTTTCATAAAGGCGAGCAGGTGGATTATGTGCTTGATAAATTTACTCCCGAAGAGGAAAAGGCTCTGCTCGAAATAGGAGAACGTGCCTGTGAGGGGATAAAACTTTTTGCCCTAATGGGTATAGAGCGGGCAATGAATAACGTAAACACTAAAGCAGTGAAGCAGGAATGTCAGACAAAGAACACTCCGGCGACGGAAGAATAGACAAGTGGCTTTGGGCTACTCGGGTGTATAAAACACGCTCTATTGCTGCAGAAGAGTGCAAAAAGAATAGAGTGGAGCTAAGAGATCAGCCCGCCAAGCCCTCTGCAATAGTGAGGGTGGGGGATATAATAAAGGTACGCAAGCCTCCGATAACCTACACTTTCAGAGTGAAAGCGTTACTGAATAGCCGTGTCGGAGCCAAGCTTGTAGACCAATATCTTGAGAATCTGACACCGGAAAGCGAGTATGAAATATTGGAGCTGAATAAGCTTTCCGGTTTTGTGGATCGCTCAAGAGGGTTGGGACGACCCACTAAAAAGGAAAGAAGAGAGCTGGATCGCTTCAAGGGAGTAGGGGATCTCTCCGACTGGTGGGATGAGGATTAGCCCTGTCTCTTCTTGATATTAAAGACAGAAGTAATACCTTTGTGGTAATGAAATATGAATTGCAATATAAAGATCCGAACAGCAATGCCAGAGTAGGTGTTCTGCATACGGATCATGGAGATATTCACACCCCTATATTCATGCCTGTGGGTACGTTGGGCAGTGTTAAGGCTGTCTATATGCACGAACTGCGTGAAGATATAGGGGCGGAAATAATACTTGGAAACACATACCATCTCTATTTGAGACCCGGTACGGATATCCTCTACAAAGCCGGAGGGCTACACAAGTTTGGAACATGGGATGGACCCATTCTTACAGATAGTGGCGGCTTTCAGGTCTTTTCCCTTACAGAGATAAGAAAGATTATGGAAGAGGGAGTGGAGTTTCGCTCTCACCTGGATGGCTCAAAGCATCTTTTCACTCCGGAAAAGGTGATGGACATAGAGAGACTAATAGGTGCAGATATTATCATGGCCTTTGATGAGTGTCCTCCCGGAACTTCTGATTATGCTTATGCAAAGAAGTCTCTTGGGCTGACAGAGCGTTGGCTTGAACGTTGTTTTAAGAGATTCAACGAGACAGAACCGCATTATGGCTATAATCAGAGCCTTTTCCCTATTGTGCAAGGCTGTACTTACCCAGATCTTAGACGGGATGCCGCAAAAAGAGTGGCAGACTATGGGGCGGATGGAAATGCAATCGGGGGACTTGCCGTGGGGGAACCAGCGGAGGTTATGTATGATATGATCGAGATTGTAAACGAAGAGCTCCCGCAAGATAAGCCTCGCTACCTGATGGGGGTGGGTACTCCCGAAAATATATTGGAAGCAATAGAGAGGGGGATAGATATGTTTGACTGCATCATGCCTACCAGAAACGGTAGAAACGGAATGCTCTTTACTTGGGAGGGAACCATGAACATGAGAAACCAAAAGTGGGCTGACGATTTTTCTCCACTTTATCCGAACGGCTCTTCCCATGTGGATCAGAGGTATTCTAAGGCGTATGTTAGACATCTTATTCACAGCAAAGAGTTGTTAGGCTTCCAGATTGCTTCCGTGCATAATCTGGCTTTCTATCTGGATTTGGTCAGAGAAGCCAGAAAGCAGATCCTGGCAGGGACATTTAAGGCATGGAAAGATAGGATGATTCCGGTGCTTATGAGACGTCTATAAAGAAGATACACGATGGCAAAGTTTTGGAGTAAAATAGGATTGACACGCTTAGATAGATATATAATAAAGCAGTTTCTCGGAACGTTTCTGTTTATTATATCCCTCATCATGGCTATAATCGTGGTGATAGATATTCAGGAGAAGATCTCCGAGTTTTCCAATCCGGAACTCACTCTGCGTGAGATCGTATTCAACTATTACATGGCTTTTATTCCATACTATGCCAACCTGCTTGCTCCGCTGTTTATCTTCCTTAGCGTTATATTCTTTACTTCCAAGCTGGCTAATAACTCCGAGATCATAGCCATGCAGTCTTCGGGGATGAGCTTGAAGCGTATCATGAAACCCTATATGATATCTGCAACGGTATTGGCATTCGCTACTTTTTTGCTCAGTAGCTATATCGTGCCCAAGCTGAATGTGGTAAGAATAGAGTTTCAGAACAGATATATCGATGATAAAAAGAACGTACATGGCTCCAATTTACAGGCAGAGGTAGCTCCCGGAGTCTTGGCATTTTTCTCTTCTTTCGATATTATCAATAATTCCGGAGGCTTTTTCTCTTTGGAAAAATTCGAGGGGAAAACATTGGTATCGAGATTAACCGCACAGATGGTAACGTATGACTCTCTTTATCACTGGACTCTTACAGACTATATGATACGAGATTTTGAAGGGCTTTACGAAAAGGTCTCAACAGGTACAGCCAAAGACACGGTAATCCCGATAACGCCAGCAGATCTGGTGATGTCCGATGAGGATAGTGAGCAGCTCACCACAGCGACATTAGGGAGGTATATAGACAGACAGAGAGATAGAGGCTTGGGAAGTATTCAACGCTTTCAGATAGAGTATCATCGGAGATTTGCCTCCATCCTGGCTGCATTTATATTGACCGTTATAGGAGCAACACTCTCTCTTAGAAAGGTTAAAGGTGGAATGGGGCTGAATATTGCAATAGGTTTAGCTCTTACCTTTACATATATATTGCTGTTTACATTTTTCAGTACCTACTCTGCTTCGGGAGCCATTCCGCCTGCTTTAGGAGCTTGGCTGCCTAATATCATATTCATTCCGGTTGCATTTTTCCTTTATATGAGGGCTCCTCGTTAATTATAACAGATGTATTATGTAGATGTCATAGTTCCGCTACTTGTTCCTACTCCATACACATACAGGGTGGAAGAGGAAACATTGGGAATTGATATTGGCTCCATAGTACGTGTTTATGTAGGAAAAATATTGTACACCGGGCTTGTTGTACAAAAAAGAGAGCTTCCTCCTCATGAGGGAATCTCCTACAAGAATGTCTCGGATGTTTTCCCCCTTCCTAAGATACCTCAATCCATAGTAAAGTTGTGGGAATGGATTTCTCTTTACTATATGTGTACGATGGGAGAGGTTTGGAAAGCTTGTCTTCCTTCTTCACTGGAAGAGAATATGCCGGAGTTGGATAATCGCACTCATAGAACCAGAACATTAGTTACTGTTTCGGAATCTTTTTTAGCCTCTCAAAAGGGAGAATTATGCCCTGATATAATAGTAGAAGAGTGGAAGCTATTTCTTCAGAGGTATTCCAAACGGAAGCAGATGATTCGAGTAGCTGCAGCTGTCAGAGAAGAAAAAAATATCCGTTATTTCACTCGTAGCTATATAGCTGAGAAGTACAATACTTCTCCGGAAATTGTTAAAAGTCTAATTGAGTCAGGCTTCCTAAGAATCGTAGATGCCTCGTCTGTATCTTCTTATACTCTTGTTATTCCTGAAGAGGAGCTGAAACAATCACAACAGGCATGGAGAAGATGTTTGGAACAATCCGCACAGAATATCCAAATTCAGTTAATACATGGGGAGTTTGACTATTCTGCTCCATATACAAGTTTACCTATTCATTGGATTGAGGAGAAAATAGAAGCCAAGGGAAATGTATTGCTTTTGTATCCTTCTGCCGAACTGCTTTATAAAGCTCTTCCATTTCTTCGGGTACTATTTCCGGAAAAAGTAGAACTCTATGATGCCAATAGTAGTGGAATACAGAAAGAGTCCGTGTGGAACAAGTCCCTATCGGAAGGTGGAGGTTATATTTTCGTCGGTGTTAGATCTGTCGTACTTCTTCCTATTGTCTCTCTTAAAGGAGTTATTGTATTGGGAGAAGAGGATAGTTCTTACAAACAGATAGAACCTAATCCCCGATACTCTGCAGTTCATACAGCTCTTATGATGGCTCGCCTCATGCGGAAAGAAGCAGATGTTTTACTTTGTTCAAGAACGCCTTCTTTAGAAAGTTGCATGCAAGCAAAGAAGGGAACATATAGATTGCTCTCTTTTGAGTATGTGGATCCTTCAAAGGATAGGGAGTGTAGCGTAGATGTTGTAGATCTACGCGAGGCTTTTGATAAGAATCGTGTGAATGGCAGGCTTCTCTCTTTTGAACTACAAAGTGCTATACAGAAGACACTCTCTGAATCTGGCAAAGTACTTATTCTGCATCACAGGTATGGTTATGCCAAGGGTATTAGCTGCGTTCAATGCGGTCATGTAGAAAACTGTCCGGATTGCAAGATTCCTCTTAAAATATACAAGGAGGGAGGAGAGCTTGTTTGTGCTATTTGTGGATACCATAAGCCGAAACCTGAGAAATGTTTAGAATGCGAGGGAAAAAGCTTAAAAGAGGAAGGAACAGGTATAGAGCGTTTGGCTGATGAGGTAAGAGAATTATACCCTAGTATCCCCATTAGAGTAGAGGACTCTAAATTCGATTCCGGATGGGAAGATGCCGACATCATTCTTTCTCCAAAGGGTCGTCCTTCATTTGCTCTACTTCATGGAGCCGATTGTATTGCTGTAACCAATCTTGATATTTTGTTTGCAAGACCAGACTTTCGGGCAGAAGAAAGAGTCTTTCAGTGTATGTACGAATGGAGATATACTCCAAAGCATTTGAAGAGAGTTGTAATTCAAACTTTCAATCCACATCATCCGGTTATAGATAATGTCCTAAGATCAGATCATGAAAGTTTTACTGCTATGGCTTTGAAGGAGAGACATTCTCTGCTGTATCCGCCTTTTTCTCGAATGATTTCTATCTCTGTGGAAAGTAAGGATCGGAGAGAAGCATTGGGGTACACTCGTGAGATGATATCCATGCTGGTATCTAACTTATCAGATTGCACTACTTTGGGCCCTGCTCCATTCCCGGTAAAAAAAGTAAATGCTTCCATAGGGTTTAGAATATGGGTAAAGGTGCCGGTACAATTTCCCATACAGGACGTCAAACAGATGATGGTACGGATACAGAATAGCGTGTATGCTCTTAATAGACCTTCGTCGAACTTGAGAGTCTTTTACGATGTGGACCCTGTATGGTAGTCTTATGATAAAATAATATGAAACAAAACAATAAACCGAAAAAGTGTATTTTATTTGTCTGTCTTGGTAATATCTGTCGTTCTGCTGCTGCGGAAGCCGTGGCTAAGAAGTTTTTGGAATCGAGAAGTACACGTTATGAGTATGTGATAGATTCTGCCGGAACTGCCGGATATCATGAGGGAGAAAAGGCAGATCCCAGAATGATATTTCATGGAAATAAAAGAGGGTATAACGTCGATTCCATATCAAGAAAAGTAAGGTATTCGGATTTTGAAAAGTTTGACTTGATTTTGCCTATGGATCATTCTAACAGAGATTACTTACTTTCTTTGGCTTGTACTGAAGAGGAGAGCAAGAAGATAAAGATGCTAACAGATTTTTGTAGTTCGGATAGAGCTTTTGATCATGTTCCGGATCCGTATTATGGAGGAGCCGAGGGGTTTGATCATGTGATAGATATACTTGAAGATGCCATTGGTAATCTTCTTAGAGAGATTGAGAATGAATAAAACAGCAGAATTGTTATTGTTTTTAGTGTATATCTATTGCAGTTTTCAATAATAATACTAACTTTGCAACGCAATAAGACAAAGATGCCCAGATGGCGGAATCGGTAGACGCGCTGGTCTCAAACACCAGTGGATTCACTTCCATCCCGGTTCGACCCCGGGTCTGGGTACAACAAAATATAGCCGTAGATAAGGAGGTCTACGGCTATATTTCTTTTGAGGATTCTTTTGTAAATGAACGATCTGACCAGAATACTTACTCCGAAACCATTTCTAATATTATAGCATCCATAAGTAGTATTCCATCGTATGTGAGAGCATAATGATTATTGAGGAGTTCTCGGATAAGACCACAAGAAATATTTTTGTCTATTACGTGCTTAACTCTATCATAAGAAGTTTTTCCATACTCCTTATAGATATAGTCAAGAGATATTCCATGTTGAAGAGTTCGCATTCGAGTTAATATATACTCTTCCAGAGACTCTTCATGAGATATAATCTCTGTGTGTCGTATATTCTCAGACAGCGGATTTTGAATGTATTTTACGATGGAGGGAGATATAGACCAACGAAGAGGATGAATATAGCCATGCGCAGATGGTCCAAAGGCTAAGTACGGTTTTCCAAACCAATATGCACTATTGTGTCTGCTTTCAAATCCCTTTTTTGCAAAAGCAGAGATCTCGTAAGGAATTAGTCCGTGAGATTCTGTGGAGGTGTACAGGTATTTGGCCATCTCAATACTTGTTTCTTCCGGAGTCTCTTGAAATTTTCCTCTTTTTCTAAAATACCACATTGGAGTTCCCTCCTCATAAATCAGATGGTACGCAGACAAGTGTGGTATATCAAGACTGAAAAGCTTATCCAAATCTTTTTTCCACATTTCTGATGTTTGACCGGGAAGACCATAAATAAGGTCAATGGATAGATTTTCTATTCCTGATCCTTTTATGGTATCAATCGCATGGATAGCCCCAATAGAGGTGTGGCTTCGAGAAATGGATTTTAATAGTTGATCATTAAAACTCTGTACTCCCATACTTATTCTATTGATACCAATATTTCGGTATTCTGAAAGATTTTTTTTACTTACCGATTCTGGATTTACCTCTATCGTAATCTCCGTTTCAGGCAAGACTTTGAAATATTTACGCAGGGATTCTATTATAGTGGCAATATCGGTATTAGAAAGGAGAGAAGGTGTTCCTCCCCCTATGTATATGGTTTCTATTTTATCTTGGGAATCCAATAGTCCATTATATTCCCTTGCTCTACCCTTTATCTCAAGTAGGAGAGATTGAATATATTGAGTCATGTAGCTCTTACTGACTACAGAATAGAAGTCACAGTAGGAACATTTCTTACTACAAAAAGGTACATGTATGTAGATACCTGCCATGGTTAGATTTGTGTCTGTTTGGAAAGAAATTCTTGTATGAAAAAAGATCCAAGCAGACAAAGGTACGTTATTTATGAGAAAGGAAATAAAGTTTGCTTCTACAGAGCAAGGTGTTTGTGTTTTTCAGTTTTACTAAATGAATCTGCCTTGTTTCTTTATATAAATCCTATGAGATTTAGTTCTAAAAGCTATAAAAACAATATACCCGACTTTTCCAAGAAAGTCGGGTATATATCAACACTCATCTAAGCCCAATATCACTATGGGCTATTATTGTTGTTCGATACTTTCTGTAGGGCAAACGGCTGCACAAGCACCACAATCTACGCAAGTATCAGGATCGATTACGTAGATATCGCCTTCGGAGATAGAGTCGGTAGGACACTCTGCCATACAAGTACCGCAAGCAATACAATTTCCATTAATCAAATAAGCCATAACTAAATGTTTTTGTAATAGTAATACCGGTTGTTTTTTGTTTATGCTGCAAATGTATGAAAGATATTTGATATACCCAAATATAGGTAGTTGTAATTAATTCTTGCAGTGGATTTGCTTGTCTTTTTCATTTGTATAATACCTATTTAATGCTATTGTATGTGATCTGCTTAAAATATTTGACAATGTGATGGTTAGGCTTTTTTTAGAGCAATAGGTGTAGATAACTATCTGCAAATTTAGTGTTAAAAACAAGAAATGGAGAAAAATATCAACTAAAATTCCTACCTTTGGATGGATTTCAAGATATAATAAAGAGAGATCGAATTACTATTACATAAACAACAATAAATTTAAATCTTAAATCACGCTTGATATGGCAAAAATCAAAGGCGCCGTGGTGGTGAATGAGCAAAGGTGTAAGGGTTGCAATCTTTGTGTAGTTTCTTGTCCAACATCAACACTTTCTCTACAACCTCATGAGGTGAATAGCAAGGGATATCACTATGCTTATATGGAAAATCCGGATAATTGCATCGGATGTTCTAATTGTGGTTTAGTATGTCCAGACGGGTGTATTACCGTTTACAGAATGAAAGTGGAAGGATGATTTGTGGCAAAAATATTCGGAAATAGAATACTTTTTGCTGTATCTATAGAACAAAAAGAAACGAAAAAGATATGTCTCAACAAGATATTCAATTGATGAAAGGCAATGAAGCCATTGCCAAGGCAGCTGTAAGGTATGGTTGCGATGGGTATTTTGGATACCCTATTACACCTCAGAGTGAGGTAATGGAAACTCTCATGGATGATGCTCCATGGGAAACAACTGGTATGGTGGTACTTCAAGCAGAAAGTGAAGTTGCTGCTATTAATATGGTCTATGGAGGAGCTGGTTGTGGTAAGCGAGTAATGACATCTTCTTCAAGCCCTGGTATGAGTTTGAAGCAAGAAGGTATTTCGTACATTGCAGGAGCTGAGCTCCCATGTCTTCTTTTGAATGTAATGCGTGGAGGTCCTGGTCTTGGTACTATTCAGCCCAGTCAAGCCGACTACTTTCAAACAGTCAAAGGTGGTGGACATGGGGATTACAGACTCATAACGCTTGCTCCGAATTCTGTGCAAGAAATGGCTGATTTTGTGGCTCTTGGGTTTGATCTTGCATTCAAATATCGTAATCCTGCTATCATTCTATCTGATGGCGTTATCGGTCAGATGATGGAGAAAGTTATTCTTCCTCCACAGCGTGAACGTATGACAGAAGAAGAGATTCGTGAAAAGTATCCATGGGCTACTGTCGGTAATACGCGCAATAAGCCTAATATTATTACCTCTTTGGAGCTTGATCCTAAAGTGATGGAAGAGAATAATCATCGCCTTCAAGCTAAATATGAAGCGATAGAGAAGAATGAAGTGCGTTACGAACTTACTCAATGTGAAGATGCAGACTATATTATAGTAGCGTTTGGATCAGCTAGTCGTATAGCAGGAAAAGCTCTTGAAATTGCTCGTGAAAATGGATATAAAGTTGGTTTGGTAAGACCTATAACTTTGTGGCCTTTCCCTTCAAAGATTATTTCAGAATTGGCGGATCGTTGTAAGGGATTTTTATCTGCAGAGTTGAATGCTGGTCAGATGGTAGAGGATGTAAGACTTGCCGTTAATGGTAAGGTTCCTGTTTACCATACCGGTCGTCAGGGAGGAATGATATTCTCTCCTGTTGAAATCTTTGAAGCTCTTAAGGAACGCTTTCCAAAGGCATAAATATTAAGAAGGTTGGAGAATTTGAATTCGTCACAAAGGAAGCTTTGATAAGTATTGGAATGAAGAAGTTGTATAGCATACTTACAATAGTATTTTATATTTTGGTTTTGGCTACTTTAGTTTTGTACTTTGCAGTACCGGAACAAAGACTCTTCTTTTTCACCACCGGTTTTACAGCTGTCTTTGTCAGGATTTTCCAATATATTATTCGTAACTTCATCTGAAATATATACCACAATGAATATTCAAGATATAATCAAGCCTGAGAACTTGGTCTATAAAAAACCGACACTTCTCAATGATACCACTATGCACTATTGCCCCGGTTGTAGTCATGGAGTGGTACACAAACTTGTAGCTGAAGTTTTAGAGGAAATGGGCTACGCAGATAAAACAATCGGTATAGCACCGGTTGGATGTGCTGTGTTTGCCTATCGCTATATTGATATTGACTGGCAAGAGGCCGCTCATGGTAGAGCTCCTGCCTTGGCAACGGCGATAAAGAGACTTATGCCGGAAAAACTTGTGTTTACATATCAAGGGGATGGGGACTTGGCAGCTATCGGTACAGCTGAAACTATTCATGCTGCGAACAGAGGCGAGAATATTGCCATAATATTTATCAATAATGGTATTTATGGTATGACCGGAGGGCAGATGGCACCTACCACACTTCCCGGAATGAAAACAGCTACCTCTCCGCAAGGGCGTACTGTTGAAATGAATGGTTATCCGCTTAAGATAGGAAATCTTCTTGCTCAGCTTGATGGCACTTGCTATGTAACACGTCAGGCTGTTCATAAACCGGCTAATGTGCGTAAGACAAAAGCCGCCATAAAGAAAGCGTTCCAAAACTCTCTCGATGGCAAAGGAACTTCTATCGTAGAGGTGGTATCTACTTGTAACTCTGGTTGGAAACTTTCTCCTGCAAAATCCAATGAATGGATGGAAGAGAATATGTTCCCAATGTATCCTCTCGGAGACCTTAAGAATGAGTAAAATTGGTAGAGGAAAAACAGAGTACTTAACTATACTAAAAGAATACGAACCATGACTTGTGAAATACTAATAGCCGGCTTTGGCGGACAGGGTGTACTATCAATGGGTAAAATATTGGCTTACTCTGGACTTATGGGAGGAAAAGAAGTTTCTTGGATGCCTGCTTATGGTCCGGAACAACGTGGTGGTACAGCCAATGTTACCGTTATAGTGAGTGATGATAAGGTAAGCTCTCCGATTCTTAACTCCTATGATATTGTAGTAGTGTTGAATCAACCTTCATTGGATAAGTTTTTGAATTCGGTAAAGCCAGGAGGTATCTTGATTTATGATGATAACTCTATCCCCGTACCTCCTAAAAGAGATGATATCAATATTTATCTTGTAGAAGGAGTTAAGGCTTCCGTAGAGATGGCGAATGATAAGGTTTTCAATATGATTATTCTTGGAGGTCTTTTGAAAGTTGCTCCTATTGTGGATTTGCAACACATCACCTTGGGACTTAAGAAATCTCTTCCTGAAAGACACCACAAACTTATTCCGATGAATGAGGAGGCCATTAAGAAGGGAATGGAAATTATCAAGAAGATAAACTAAGGTAATAAAGATCCATAGAGGATCTTCTCGTAAAAAAAAATGATGCGAGAAAGGAGCTTGAAACCTCTTTTCTCGCATTTTTTTGATTCCGTTACAGACTTACTTTATTAAGTACCATTTGAGGTTATGAGACAGAGTAATAAATCTCTTCTATTGTGTAATAGAAGTATTCCGTAAAGAGAGAGTGCCTAATGGCATTAGGGCATTGATTAAGTGGATAGTACAAGGTATATATATATCTTCCAGAGTAATTTTAGCCTCTTGTATTACTCCTTTTTTTAGTAGGGATGCTCTTTGAGTCCCTTTAAGTAGAGGAGTTGACGGAGTTTTATAAATACCGGACTTCTCTATTACAATATTGGTATAGCTCGTGTCAGATATAAATCCATCAGGTGTAACAATGATGATTTCATCGTTTGGCTGTAATCCTTCTTTTAGATTTTCAAAGGATTCTCTATTGGCATATTTGAAGTTGTACCAAGATAGATCTTTTACATAAACAGGTATAAGTCTTTCTATTTTTCTTGTGCTATATTTTGATAGAGATATCTGCTTAATCGTTTCTCTATACGTTATAGTACACTTATATAGAGAGGTAGGATCAGACAAAACCACATCTGTATCTAATCTTTCTTTTATTTCCTCCCATGATGGGGGAGAGAAGTGATGAGCTACCCCTGTTGCGTACATTCTTTCTTGATGGAACTCTAAGTTATTCACTACTCCACCACGAATGGATAATGTTTCAATAAAAAGTGGGGCAGATCCGTTAAACATGGGGGATATAGATTTTTTGAATAATTTCGCGATATTCGTTTTCTACAACAGAGTTAATTGTAATACCTCCTCCACTCCTGAAGAAGAGACTCCCTCCCTCTTTCTCTATATAACGGATTATTACTCCTGTATCCATCGTTTCTCCGTTAAACATTCCCATAATTCCGGTATAATATCCTCTTGTTTGCTGTTCTGCCTCACGTATGATTTGCAGAGTAGCCTCTTTAGGAGCTCCCGATATGGAACCGGCAGGAAGAAGAGTGTCTATAATATCTCCAATGCTCTCTTTCCAGTTTGGAGATAAAGTCCCGGTTATGGTTGAACTTACTTGTAATAGCTCTCCTTGAGGAGATATTATCTTATCTATGTATCTAAAGTGTTCTACTTTTACATTATGTGCAACCATATTTAAGTCATTCCGGATAAGATCGACAATTGTATGATGCTCTGCAGTCTCTTTATAGTCAGATAAAATCACCTCCTTGGCATTGGGAATAGTCGCATCTATCGTCCCCTTCATCGGATGAGCAGAGATTTTTCCATGTTCATCTATTGAAATAAATGTTTCCGGAGAGAAGCATACCCACTTGTCAGGAACATACATCTTGTATTTTGCCTTGGAATATACAAAGACCTCCTTCAGAGAATGAGGTAAAGATATGGGTGTTCTTACGGTCAAATTAGTAAGAAATGTATCTCCTCTCATCAATCCTTCCATCACTCTATTAAAGCGTTTGGTATAACTTTCTAACGACTCCGGGATTGCTTTTAGAGTCAAAGGACATTTTTCAAAAGCGTTAGGATAGTTAGAGTACTTCTGAATAGAGTATAGAACATCCGTTTGTTTATTAGGATGAGGTAGGATCAAACCTGCAGATTTTTCAAAATTAACGGCAAAAATAAAGGGAGTATTCGTGGCTCCCAATCTGTTCATCTCTTCTATAAGAGAATTGTAAGATATCTCTGTTATCATGCTCTCTATACCTTGCTTGGTATGCAAATATAGTGTATTTTTGGGCAAAAATAGCTATGAAGCGAATTAGAGTTCTTATTATCAATCATCATGACTCATTTGTGTACAACTTAGTACAGATTGTGAGAGAGTTCGGGATGTGCGACTACACAATAGTAAATGAAGAAGATCTCTCTTCCTCATGGCATTTGTTTTCCACTCATACCCACATTTTGCTTTCACCTGGTCCGGGATTACCTTATGAGTATGATAGGCTTTTAGAAGTGGTACGAACTTTTGCTCCAACTCATTCCATATTGGGTGTCTGTCTTGGGTTGCAAGCCATGGTTTTGGCTTTAGGAGGTAAGCTTGAATGCCTTACCTCTCCAAAGCATGGGCATGCCGGGATATTGGAGATTCTTAATAAAGATTCTCTTCTGTTGGCTCATTTGGATTTACCTGTTTGGGTTGGTAGATACCATTCATGGGTTGCCGACAAGAAGAGTTTACCCAAAGATTTTTCGGTAGATGCTCTTGATGATGAGGGGAATATAGCAGTTTTATCTCATGCTAAATTTAGGATGTGGGGCGTACAATTTCACCCCGAATCTATTATGACTCCACAAGGAAGAAAGATGATTGAAGCATGGTTGCTGAGTTAGAGGATTTGGTGGTTTCAGAATTTCTTTCTACCTTTGCAACGCAAAACGAAATCGCGGAGTGGAGCAGTGGCAGCTCGTTGGGCTCATAACCCAAAGGTCGTAGGTTCGAATCCTGCCTCCGCAACTAAGTAGAAGACCTGGTCCAAGTTATGGATTGGGTCTTTTCTTTGTTATAATGTTACTATGTTTTAAGGCTATAAATTCACTAAAAAAAGGTATTGCCCATATTGAACAAAACATTGAAATTTGCGAAACTTACTGACATCAAACAATAAAACATTTATAATAGAGAAAGAACTCATGAAGAAAATTTCATTTTTACTTGGAGCCTTACTCGTTTCATTGCCCGTGGCTCAGGCAAATGTTTCTACTACTTCGGTGGTAGAGCAGGCTCCCCACAAGCATTATAAGCTTTCGGGAAAAGTTATAGATGCATCCACACAAAAACCATTGCCATACGTTGTTGTTAGAGTAGTGGGATCAAGCGATGGTGCATCTGCGAAGAAGGATGGAACATTCGTAATGGAGGAGCTTCATCGCCCTCAAGGTAAACTTCGTATAGTCCTAATGGGTTATAAGACTCAAGAGTTTGACTATGATGTAACGAAGAAGAGCGAAATTATATTGGCTCTTGAACCTTCTGTATTTAATATAGACGAAGTCGTGGTCTCTGCCAACAGGACAGAAACAAAGCGCAGGCAGGCTCCTGTATTAGTAAATGTAACAGACGCTAAGCTTTTTGAGGCAACCGCTTCTGTCAACTTGGATCAAGCATTGAAGTTTAATCCCGGTGTAAGAGTTGAAGACAACTGTCAAAACTGCGGTTTTAATCAAGTTAGAATCAACGGATTGGATGGACCATATTCACAAGTAGTTATCAACTCCAGAAGTATTTTTAGCTCACTGGCAGGAGTTTATGGCTTGGAAATGTTCCCAACAGAGATGATCGATAGAGTGGAAGTAGTGCGTGGTGGCGGTTCTGCTATTTTTGGATCCAGCGCCATCGGCGGTACAATAAATATTATTACGAAGGCACCAAGTAGGAATATGACTACTGTCTCTTACAACACAGAGCTGTATCAAGACAATTGGACTAAGCCTATGCACAATGCAAACTTTTTCTCATCCGTTGTCTCTTCGGATCTCCAAAGCGGTATCTCCGTGTATGGTCGTATGAAAGAGAGAGACGGTATAGATGTTGTACGTCCCGGAAGTTTGGTAAAAGCCGATAAGGATTTGGGAACAAAGGATGGACAAGATGGATATTCCGAACTTCCAAAGTTGAAAAGCGTAACTGTAGGTACTTCTGCATTTTTGAATCCTTGGCATCAGGGGAAACTTTCTCTTGACTATTTCTATACACAAGAAGACAGACGCGGTGGTAACAACTTGGAAAAGCCGGAACATGAAGCAAATATTGCTGAAAGCTTGAAGCACAATATTCATACAGGTATTCTTCGTTTGGATCAATATGTTGCGGATGGAGCCGGTTTTATCACTGCTTTTGGAGCGGTAAGCCACACACTTCGCCGTAGCTATTATGGTGGAGGCCCTGTTACTCCGGACAACTTGGTAGGATCCAATCCTATTTCTCCCGAAGATGCAGCAAAAGGATTAGGAGCTTATGGATTGACTAAAGACCTTACAGCCCAAATGGGATTGCAATATGTACACAATTTTCAAAAGCTTCTTTTCATGCCTTCAGCATTGACTGTTGGAGGAGAATATACATACAACAGACTTAATGACAGCAGTGGAAACAGACCATTGGCAATAGGACAGCACACTCGCACTTCCAGTCTTTTTGCTCAAAACGAGTGGAAGAATGACAAGCTCGGTTTCCTTTTGGGCTTGCGTTACGATCACGTAGGATTATCAACGGATGAGAAGCATGCGAAGTTAGGACTGAGCACTCTTGATATTCTTACTCCTCGTGCCACACTACGCTATAATCCTACGGAAGATATCAATATTCGTCTTTCTTACGCAGAAGGTTTCCGTGCTCCTGCATACTTTGAAGAAGAGTTGCACGTAGCTTTTGCCAATGGAGAAGGAAAGCCTCGTATATTGTCTCCTGACCTCAGAGAAGAGCGCTCTAATAGCTTTACCGGTTCTGTGGATTACTATACAACACTTTCGGACAATATCTCTCTCAATTTGATGTTGGAAGGGTTCTACACCAGAATTTTCAATAAGTTTGTTGCCGTAGAAAAAGAGGATTATACCTATGTACAGAATGTCGATGAAGACGGGCACAAGGTAAATGCTTCTGTTTATGGTGCCAACTTTGAAATGAGATTAGCTTACAAAAAGCTGACATCACTTCAGTTGGGTTATACTGTTCAGCGCAGCTTGTTCGATCGTCCGCAACGTGCAATAGAAGATGTGGATAAGAAGAAAGAGTTTATGAGAACTCCGAATCAATACGGATACTTTGTGTGGAGTTTGACACCGACAGACAGATTTTCATTTAACCTTACCGGAGACTTCACCGGCTCTATGTATGTTCCTCACGAACACGGAGACAAGGAAGGTGTTTATATCACCAATGATGGAGAAAATAAGATTGTCTTTACCTCTCCGTTCTTTGCTTTGAACACGAAAGTAGCGTATAAGTTTGCATTCGGATCTACGGATATGGAAGTAAACTTCGGTATCAACAATCTTTTGAATGCTTACCAAAAAGACTTCGATGAAGGTCCAAACCGTGCTTCGGCTTATGTTTATGGTCCTAAATCACCAAGAAGCATCTTTGCCGGTATAAAGTTGAGCTTGTAATCTGATCCGATCTCTCAGCCATTATTTCTCTCTTTGTGAGGAGGTGGCTGAGAGATTGTTTTATGGCTCAATCGTTTATAAATAAGGCTCGCATCGTTTTTTTTATTATATTTGCATACGGAAAATCGAAGGCACGAGTTCTATATAAAATATTAAGCCAAATGAGACGGATTTTTACGCTCTCTTGTGCATTCTTTCTGCTTGGGACATCTCTTTTTAGCTGTTCACAGAAAGCGGTCGAAGAAGAAACAGGAGAAACCAAAAACAACACAGAGATCACGGCAGCTGCCGACTCTGAAATTATTAACACAAAAACACAAGATAGTATGGTATTTGAACTTTTGAAACTGCCTTATGCAACAGATGCATTGGCTCCTGTAATAAGCAAGCGCACAGTAGAACTACACCATGGCAAGCACCTTCAAGCCTATGTAGACAATCTTAACAAGCTGCTTCCGGGCTCCGGATTGGAAGGTAAAGAGCTTATCGAGATCGTGAAGTCTTCCGATGGTGGTATCTTCAACAATGCAGGACAGATCTTGAATCATAACCTCTATTTCACACAGTTTTCTCCTAATGGAGGTGAAAACCCTAAGGGAGAATTGGGTGCTGCGATAGATGCTACATGGGGATCTTTTGACGCATTCAAGGCAGAGTTTAAGACAAAAGCAACTACTCTTTTCGGTTCAGGCTGGGCATGGCTTGCTTGCGATAAGGATGGTAAGCTTGTTATTACTCAAGATAAGAACGGTAGCAACCCTGTGGTGGACAACTTGATTCCTCTTATGGGAATTGATGTTTGGGAACATGCTTACTACCTGGATTATGAAAACAAGAGAGCAGACCATATAGACGCCGTTTGGAGCATTATCGACTGGAATGTGGTAAACGAACGCTACATTGCAAGATAAGCCCCGACAGACAGAAGAGTATTTTACAAACAACGTAGAATTATAAAAAGATAAAGGCCTGCATTTCTTACACAGAAAGAGGAAATGCAGGCTTCTATTTTGCTTATTCCTTACCTCCTGATCTCATAAAAAGGTTTCGAGATAAGATCAGAGTCTTTTCAACGAATAATTGAGGTGGAATGGCAGCTCACAAACTAAAACATTTATGGCAACAAAGAATCAGAATCTTTCTTCTTATGACCCCGAATCAGTCCCTTTTGCGGGAGGCTTAAAGATCGCTATTACTGTCGCAAGATGGAATTCCAATATTACCTATGCACTTCTTGATGGGGCAATATCTGCTCTAAAGGAGCATGGAGTGGAGAGTCAAGACATAGATGTCTTCTATGTGCCGGGTACATTTGAACTTGTTCACTCTTCTGCTTCTCTTGTACGAATGGAGAAGTATGATGCTGTCATAGCCATAGGCTGTGTCATTCAAGGGGAAACGCCTCACTTTACATTCATATCCGATGCTGTGGCAAACGGGTTGGCGTCCCTGAATATGAACTCATCTGTCCCGGTAATATTCGGTGTCCTTACAACGGATAATATGGAGCAGGCAGAAGAAAGAGCCGGAGGAAAGCATGGAAACAAGGGTGTGGAAGCCGGAATAACAGCCATACAAATGGCAAAGCTGTTTGGCTAAATCGGAGAAATATTCTACCTTTGCGGGGCAAATAGGGGAGACGAAGCATAATGCCTCTACTATTTGCACATTGGGCAGTTTCCAGAGTGGCCAAATGGGGCTGACTGTAACTCAGCTGACGTTCGTCTTCGGTGGTTCGAATCCATCACTGCCCACTTCTCTACGTAAGATAGAGTTGTTGCAAAGCAACAAACTGAAGGTTGAAGAGCTACTCCATGAGATAGTTATCTTTAGCCTTTTTTGTTTGTCTGTACTGACCCTTTTGCTTGAAGATGGTTTCCTTCTTTTTGTAGACAGGTTTAGAAAATATCCTGTACCTGTTCACAGATATTGTTTATCGTATTCAGAGGTGTAAATCAAGGCTCGATTTGTGCAAATCAAGGCTTGAAACATAAGAATCAAAGCATGAGAGCTAGAAATCAAGTCTTGAATTGCAGAGTTATCAGGCATTACACGATTATTTATCCGGCTTAAATATATTTTATAAACAGGTTAAGAGCAAGTTTGCTACCGGAGAGAAAACAAAGTAGGGACGGTTGGCAAATGGTCCGAATTGTGTACGCTTCTCTTTTTTTTTACCTTTGTCGGATGAGATAAAAGTCACGAAAGTAGCTGTATGATGGATAAACATAACAATACAACCGTAATAGGAGTGGCAGGAGGTTCGGCTTCGGGAAAGTCCACTCTTGTGAACAGACTTCTTGAAGCCTTTAGTGATGAGTCGGTGGTGATAATCAGCCATGACTATTACTATAAAGCAAATGATGATCTTACCATGGAAGAGCGCGTAAAGCAAAACTATGATCATCCCTCTTCTTTCGATACAGACATGCTTATACAGCATATCCGCCTGCTCAAAAGCGGTATTCCTGTGCGTCGTCCGGTCTATTCGTTCAAAGAGCACAACAGAATGTCCGAAACCGTCTTGGTAAAGCCGGCAAGAGTGATCATACTGGATGGCATTTTGATTTTGGAGAATAAACAGCTTCGGGACTTAATGGATATCAAGATTTTTGTCGATACAGATGCCGATGTGCGTTTGGGAAGAAGGCTTGTTCGTGATGTGCAAGAGAGGGGAAGAGATATGGATTCGGTTTTGACCCAATATTTCTCTACCGTAAAGCCGATGCACGATGAGTTTGTGGAGCCATCCAAGAGATATGCACATCTTATCATTCCGGAGGGAGGCTTCAACTCCGTTGCGCTCACATTTTTAATAGAGAACATAAAAACTCTTTTATAGGAGAAAAGTAGATCCAATAGATGAAAGACTTTATCATAACCGACACAGAATCCGAGAAGGCTGTCCTTGTTGGTTTAATTCTGCCTGAACAGACAGAGAGTGAAATAACCGAATATTTGGACGAACTGGCTTTTTTGGCACAGACAGCCGGAGTAGAGCCTGTCATGAGGTTTACTCAACGGTTGGATCATCCGCAGCCGGCAACTTTCGTGGGAAAGGGAAAGCTGGAGGAGATCAAGATGTACATAGAGGCACAAGAGGGAGAGATCGGAGTGGTAATATTCGATGACGAACTCGGTCCGAAGCAGATGCGAAACATCGAAAAAGAGCTAAAGGTCAAGATCTTGGACCGTACAAGTCTGATATTGGACATCTTTGCCGCTCGTGCTCGAACAGCACACGCCAAGACTCAAGTAGAGTTGGCTCAGTACAACTATATGTTGCCACGCCTTACCGGTCTCTGGACACACTTGGAGCGTCAGCGTGGAGGTGTCGGAATGCGCGGGCCCGGAGAAACTCAGCTTGAGACAGACAGGCGTATCATATTGGATAAAATAGCAAAGCTGAAACGAGATCTGCAGACCATAGACAGGCAGATGAGCGTACAGAGAAAGAATCGTGCTCAACTTATCAGGGTTGCTCTCGTGGGATATACCAATGTCGGGAAATCTACGATAATGAATGTGGTGAGCAAAAGTGATGTTTTTGCCGAAAATAAGCTCTTTGCCACTTTGGATACCACCGTTAGAAAGGTGATCATTCGTAACCTTCCATTTCTTCTTTCGGACACGGTCGGATTTATTCGTAAACTTCCTACTCAGCTCATAGAGTCTTTCAAATCCACTCTCGATGAAGTTCGGGAAGCAGATCTTATCCTGCACGTTGTGGATGTTTCTCATCCATCTTTTGAGGATCATATAGCTGTGGTAGAGTCTACTCTTTCCGAAATTTTGAAGGAGGAACGTAAGCCTACAATTATGGTCTTTAATAAGATAGATGCTTTCTCCTTTGTTCAGAAAGATGAAGATGATCTTACTCCGGAGACCAAAGAGAATATCTGTCTTGAAGATATTAAGCAGACATGGTTGAAAAATCTTGGTGCGGATGTATTGTTTATATCGGCTAAGAGCGGAGAAGGATTGGAGGAGTTTAGAAGTCGGATTTATGACAGAGTCAAAGAGCTGCACATGCTCAGATATCCCTACAATGACTTCTTGTTTGATGAATATACAGACCTGACAGATGAGTTTGACAGCAACGGAACTAAATAGACCCGATCTCTCTTTTCGCTTTATACCCGAATCGTTGAAAGCGGATATAGAGTCTGCGTTGAGTGATGGTATCTTTGAGGCAATAGCCCGATGTGCCGATGAGTTAGGTCTCGAAACTTACATTATTGGAGGTTTCGTCAGAGACATTGTTATGCATCGCCCTTCCAAGGATATAGATATTGTCTGTGTGGGGAATGGCATTGAACTGGCTCAGGCACTCAAGAAGAATTTTGGCAAGAAGTGTTCGCTCTCGGTTTTCAAAAACTTTGGAACGGCACAGATTAAATATAAAGGGTACGAGGTAGAGTTTGTCGGAGCACGAAAGGAGAGCTACCGAAGCGACAGTCGTAAACCGATAGTGGAAGACGGGACTTTGGAAGATGATCTTATCCGTCGCGATCTTACCATAAATGCGATGGCTATATCTCTGAACAAGGAGAGTTTCGGAGCGTTTATAGATCCGTTCGATGGCTTGAAGGATGTAGAGAACAGACTCATCAGAACACCTCAAAATCCGGATGCAACATTTGAAGATGATCCTCTGAGAATGATGAGAGCCATCCGCTTTGCCACTCAGCTCGACTTTGTAGTGGTTCCGGAAGTATTGGAGTCCATTGTTCGCAAGCATGAACGTATAGAGATTATCTCCATGGAGCGGATTTCGGATGAGTTTAAGAAGATTATTCTCTCTCCTCGTCCCTCTTTGGGGCTGGAGCTGATGATGGAAACGGAGCTGCTCTCTTACTATCTTCCCGAACTTGTTCTACTGAAAGGGGCAGAGACAATAGACGGAGTGGGGCATAAGGAAAACTTCAGCCACTCCCTTATTGTGTTGGATAACATTGCGAATGTTACGTCTGACCTTTACCTGAGATTGGCCGGGCTGTTCCATGATATAGCCAAACCGAAAACAAAGCGTTATGAGAAAGGTTTCGGATGGAGCTTTCACAACCATAATATAGAGGGTGCGAGAATGATTCCGAAGATATTCAAGCGAATAAAACTCCCCCTGAACGATAAAATGAAGTATGTTCAGAAACTTGTATTTCTTCATATGAGACCTTCGCAGCTTGCGGATGAGGGAGTTACGGATTCTGCTATAAGACGATTGTTGTTTGATGCAGGAGATCACATAGACGATCTCATGACGCTCTGCGAAGCCGATATCTCCAGCAAGAACCCCAAAAAGGTGGAGAAGTATCTCCGAAACTTTGCCATTGTAAGGCAGAAGCTGGTGGAGGTTGAAGAGAAAGATCGGATTCGGAATTTCAAATCGCCCATTACAGGAGAGATGATAATGCAACTCTATAATCTTTCTCCCTCAAAAGAAGTGGGTGTGATCAAGGAGGCGATTAAGGAGGCTATTCTTGATGGAAAGATACAAAATGAGTATGACGAAGCTTATGCCTATATGCTTGAGACGGCAAAGAAAATGGGACTCTCTCCGGTTGAGATTAAATAAAAAAAGAGGCTGTACCGGAGTTTAACTTCGGCACAGCTTCGACTTAAAAGTTTATTTTTGATTGGCACAAGCGTATCGTCCGACCATTCGGAGCAGTCTCCGGAAGTCGAGCGGTACGATTTCTTTTTATGCCATATATGGAGAAGAGAAAAACATCTTCTGTTTTCTACTGCATCCGTTTGAGAATAGCATACGCTCTGGAGATACCTTTTGAACCGGCCAAACTCATATTCTGAGATCCGGAAAGAATGTCTCCACTTGCGTATTGAGCCAATGCCAGATTGAAAAAGGCTGCGGCAAATGTAGGATCTTTGCGACAAACTTGAGTCAATACTTTTACCGCTTCCTGATATTGCCCTACATGATACAATAGTGTGCCATGGTTATACATGGCTACAAGGCTTTCCTGCCACAATGTCAAGAGCTGTTTGGAATCATTGAACGCTTGTTGAAGATGTGGAGAGTGTTGCCCTGTCTTTAGAGCGGCATCGAGCTTGTTGTAACTACTCTTTCCAAGAAAATCTTTGGTTTTATTCTCCTGTTTGGTTGCCTGATCTGATGTCTGCTCGGATCTGTACGAGAGGTAGTTCCCGGTAGATCTCAAAAGCAGCCAGAGCGGATCTTTGGTATCGTTATAACGAGTGTTATAGATGGCATTTGCAGAGTCGAAATCTTTGGTCGTCTCTAAGTCTATCGCCAAAACAAGTGCATCTCTGGCTGTGAGTGTGCTCTGCTTTTGAAGAGAGTCTATTCTTTGCAAGTGCTCTGCAATCATACTTTGAGAAAGAGACGGGGTATAAAGCACAATCTGAGGAGTAATATCCGGATTGAGATTGCTAAGAGCTCGTTCTACTGCCTTGTCTCTAATCCTGATAGGAATGGCATCTGTTTGTAAAAACTCATAGAAAGAGAGTCGGAGAAGCGGTTCGGCATCCAACGAAACCTCTCTGTCTTGAAGCTCTCCACGATTGTTTTCATTGTACAGACTGGTAAAATCTGTAGAAGAAGAGTTGTGGATGAGCATTCTGAACTTCTCTATATTCTGATCCTGTTCGCTTCGAGTAGCGTCCTCATCTTGAGCAGGGGAAGAGGGGAGAGCAGCCCGATTGGTTGCTGCAAGCTGTTGTAGTCTTGTAATCTCACGTATATCTTTCTTGTATCCCGACTCATTGCCCGTAGATTTGTGTGTCTCTGCTCTTGCCATAAGAGCAGGAAGGAATGTGGGATAGCTTTTAAGAATCGCATCAAAGTCGCTTACGGCTCCTTTGTATATTCCCAACTCTTTTCTCAAAAGCCCTCTATTGAATCGTGCAATCTGATCTTTAGGCTCGATAGCCAGTACAACGTCATAATCTTCAATAGCGGCATTCATATCGCCAACCCTCATTCGGAGCTGAGCTCTATTGAATCGAGCCGTACGATCATCGGAGTCTATGGATATGGCTTGTGTGTAGTCTTCGAGTGCTTCTCGGATATTGTGAATCTTGTAGTTGATAATTCCTCTAAGTGTGTATAGCCTCTTGTCTTTATTGTTCAAGGCAAGACCTCCGTTCAGCTCTTTCAATGCTTCCGGGATCTTATTTTTGCTGTAATAGATAGAGGATAAAAGCCTGTAAGGTTCGGAGGATAAAGCATCAAGAGATTTTACCTTTTCCAACAGTGAGATTGCCGTTGTTGTGTCTTGTCTTTCAAGCATCGAGCCACTGTGAATGAAGTAAGTAGGAAGATATTGGGGATAAAACCGCTCAAGTCTTGCAATATCTTTATCCAAAGCGTCGTACTCCTTATTGGTGAGATGAATCAAAGCCGAATTGTGTAACGCACCTTGATGATCGGGATTGTTGTACAATACTTTTTCATAATCCAGAGCGGCAAGAGAATCTTTACCCAGAGCGTGTCTTGAGATACCACGCAAAAAATAGGCATTGTACATGAACCGGTTGCGAATAAGGCAGGAATCACAATCAATCTCAGCTCCGATGTAGTCTCCCAAAGAGTGTTTGGCAAGAGCACGGAAGAAGTATGGCTCCGCCTTTTCAGGGGATGCGGATATAGCGGAAGAGAAGTAGCGAATAGATAGAAGATAGTCTTTGAAGTGAAGAGCATTACGACCAACAGATAAAGCTTTGTTCGTATCAACTTGAGCTTGGGCAAAGAGTGTTGCTACAATACAGAGTAGCAAGGCTATTCCGACTTTCTTATTCATGGTATATTCTATCTATTCAACCTCTTGTGGAGATTTGGTTCTACTTGTTCACGGTACGATAGTGGCAGTTTACAATGCCTTTGGATATTTTCAGAAGCTTATTTTTAATCAGTTGTTTTCTAAGTGGGGATACCCTGTCAGTAAACAGTGTCTGGGTGATATGATCATGTTCGTGCTGGAAGACACGAGCAGCAAAATCGTTCAATGTTTCCGTCTTTTCCTCAAAATTCTCATCGCGATAGCGAATTTTGACTTGAGTAGGGCGTACAACATTCTCGGAAATACCCGGAATGCTAAGACATCCTTCGGGCAAAGAGACTGTTGTTTCGTTGCTTTCCAATATTTCGGGATTGATAATGACTCTCTTGAAACCTTTGCATTCGGGATAATCTTCTCCTAAAGGGTCTGCATCTATGACAAGAAGCTTTAAGCTTTTTCCTATTTGTGGGGCAGCAAGACCTATTCCATCTGCATGATACATTGTTTCAAACATATCATCGATCAACTTCTTTATGCTATCGTTTATCTCTTCTATGGGAGCCGTCTCCCGGCGTAGTACATCTGTTCCGTAGAGGTAAATAGGTAATATCATTGTGTTTCTATCTGTATTTAAGCTATATAGTCTATCTTTTAATTGTGTATTGTCGGAGGTAGGTTGGCTTCCATGTAATCTCGCAGTATGATCACGGCAGCAATCTCGTCTGCAAGACCTTTCTCTCTCCGTTTCATCTTCTTTATACCTCCCTCTATCATACTTCTTTGAGCAATGGTCGTGGTATAACGTTCATCTGCCCAGTCTATAGGGATAGACGGGAAAGCTTTTTTTATTTTCCCTACAAGCGGTTGTATATATCTCATACTCTCAGAGTCCGATCCATCCGCCTGTTTCGGATAACCTATGATAATCTTCTCGACACTCTCTTTGCTTGTGTAATTCTGGAGAAAGGGGAGAAGTTGATTGGTCTCCACATATCCCAATCCATTGGGGATGAGCTTCAGAATATCCGTCACGGCTATTCCGGTTCTCTTCTTTCCGATATCAAGAGCAAGCCATCTTCCCATTAGACGTGATGTTAAGCGTTAAGTGCACGAAATCTGTTCCATAGTTCCTCTATAGTTTTTCCCGTAATCGGATCTACGACATCAGGAGCTATTTCTACTAAAGGAATGAGTACAAAATCTCGTTCTCTAAAGGCAGGATGCGGAATAGAAAGCAGAGGACTCTTGATATTGGTCTTTCCTATAAGGATGATATCTATATCAATGGGTCTGTCTTCATAGGTCTGACCCGATTTTTCTTTGCGTCCCATCTCCTTCTCTATCTCTTTTGCCTTTTTCAGTATCTCCTCAGGAGACAAGGGAGTAAGCACTTCTATGGCTGCATTGAGAAAGAGATGTTCGGAAGAGAATCCCATCGGTTGCGTCTCTATAAAAGAAGAAATCTGCTTGACTTCTCCAATGCGCTCACCAATGAGAGCAATAGCCTCTTTAAGGTTAGCCTCTCGCTCCCCGATATTGGAGCCAAGAGCCAGATAGCAAGATCTATAAGGAGATAAAGGACAGAGCATCTTATTCGGATCTTAATTACAATATGAGCATGGCATCGCCATAAGCACCAAACTTATATTTCTCCTCTATGGCAACCTTGTAGGCATTCATGATGGTATCGTATCCACCGAAAGCCGCAGTCATCATGAGCAATGAGGATTGGGACATATGGAAGTTTGTTATGAGAGCATCAGCCATGTTGAAGTCGTAAGGTGGAAAGATAAATCTACTGGTCCAGCCTTCAAACTCCTTTATAAAGCCATCCGTGCTGACACAAGTTTCCAAAGCTTTCAGCGTGCTTGTACCTACGGAAATGACTCTGCCTCCTTTTTCTTTGCATTTATTTACGACAGAGGTACATGCAGAAGTAACAGACATTTGCTCCGACCCCATTTTATATTTGGTGAGATCGTCCACATCTATATCTTCATAAGCACACAAACCGCTGTGAAGAGTAAGGTATGCAAAGTGGCAATCTTGAATTTCCAAGCGCTTCATAAGCTCTCTACTAAAGTGAAGTCCTGCAGCAGGAGCCACGACAGCTCCTTCTTCTGTTGCTACTATCGTTTGGTATCTCTCCTCATCATCTTCTTCCGGTTCTCTGTCTATGTATTCCGGTAGTGGAGTTTTACCCAAGCTAAACAGGATTTCCTTAAATTCATCGTGTGTCCCGTCAAAAAGAAAGCGCAATGTACGTCCTCTTGAGGTAGTATTGTCTATCACTTCGGCTACAAGATCTTCATTCTCCCCGAAGTAAAGTTTATTTCCTATCCTTATCTTTCGGGCAGGATCTACCTGTACATCCCATAAGAGCAACTCTTCTTTCAGTTCTCTCAGAAGAAAAACTTTGATCAGAGCCTTTGTTTTATCCTTACTGCCAATGAGACGAGCCGGGAAAACTTTCGTATTGTTCATGACAAAAACATCATTCTTGCCGAAGTACTCGATAAGATCCTTGAACGTTTTGTGCTCTATCTCTCCGCTATCCTTATGCACTACCATCAATCGAGACTCGTCCCTGAAGCGAGCCGGATATTGTGCAATAAGTTCATTCGGAATATTGATTACAAACTGGGATAATTTCATTGCTGTATATTTTTTATTGTATTCTCAATGTAGTTACTAAACTCTTCTATTTTTATCGCATTGTCAAGCGTATATTCTCCTACGGATAGGCGTGCCAATTCGGTCAGATGCGCTCCACTATCCAATGCTGTGCCCAAATCCCTTGCCAGAGAGCGTATGTATGTCCCTTTTCCACAGCTGATCTCCAGACTCAGGTAGGGAGGATTAAATCCAAGAACAGATATGTCGTAGATTTCGATTTGCTTTGGCTCAAGCTCTACCTCTTTCCCTTTTCTTGCCAGTTCGTAGGCTCTTTTCCCTTCTATTTTACAGGCACTGAATATGGGAGGTATCTGCTTGATGGATCCTATGAACCGGGGTAATACATCCTCTATTGACTTTCGAGAGATATGCTCCCACGGGTAGGTATTATCCACTTCGGATTCTAAGTCGAAGCTAGGGGTCGTCTCTCCAAATTTTATGGTAGCCCGATAGACTTTCTTTTGAAGCTGGATCTTCTCTATATCTTTTGTGCTCTTTCCTATGCAGAGGACTACCACACCCGAAGCCAAAGGGTCTAAAGTCCCGGCATGACCTACTTTGAGTTTTTTTATGCCAAGTGTTTTGCACAACATCCAACGGCATTTGTTTACAACATCAAAGGAGGTCCACTTCAAAGGCTTATCTATGGCTAAGATTCTGCCTGCTCTAAAATATTCTATAACGCTTTCCTGCATCCTGTCAAATCATGAAAGTGATTCCCCAATATACCAACACTCCCACAACGGAGGCAAATAGAATCCGATAGACTCCGAATGCCGCAAAGCCTTTTCTGCTGATGTAGCTGACAAAAAACTTGATTGCCAGCATCGCAACTATAAAGCTGACCACATTGCCTATGATAAGTGTATCGGCATTATCTACAAACACCTGCATCCCGAACTCTTTGTGTAGCTTGTAGGCTTGGAGCAGGGTCGCGCCAAACATGGTCGGAACGGCAAGAAAGAAGCTAAACTCTGCCGCACTTTTTTTAGTGAGACCGGAGAAAAGCCCTCCTACTATTGTTGCCATCGAACGTGAGATGCCCGGTAGAAAGATAGCTATGCACTGCCAAAGACCAACCAGGAAGGCTTGCTTGTACGACACTTCATCTCCGCTTTTTCGGAAAGAGATTCTGTCTATGAACAGCATTGCAACACCTCCGATAAAGAGGTTGGCAATGACTACCATTATACTGCCCAACATTTTATCCACCCAGTCATTGAATAGAAATCCCAGCACTGCTGCGGGAATGATGCCTACTAATAATTTAAGGTAGAAGTGCCCGACCGATGCAAGCCATGCCGAGGATGTTTGAGCTTTATTCTTCGGAGATATCTGAAAGAATCGTTCCCGGTATAACACCACTACGGAGAGTATTGCTCCCAGCTGTATCATGACCGTAAAGGCGCGGACATAAGCAGTGCTTTCCATCCCCATCAGTCCCTGAGCCACTACCATGTGCCCGGTGCTGGAAACGGGAAGAAACTCTGTGATTCCTTCTATGATCGCAAGAATGAAAGCCTCTATTCTACTCATGCTTTCCCTTGTATAGAATAGCGGCAAGTATGCCTATGTATCCTACTGTACAGAGCATGGGAGCTATGCGTATACGTGTCGTGCTGAACACTTCCGGATTGAAAGACACGCCATCGGGGGAGTCTCCCCCTGCCATAAGTATGTATCCTAAAACCACCAATAGAAGAGATACGACAAGGATGATGAGGTTTGTCTTTCCGTATAGAAAGGGGCGATATTTTTTCTGATCCATATTCATGAACTCATTATAAAGCAAAAAAGAAAATATGTATGTGGAAATCTGCTCTTATATCTTGTACAGCCTGTTTACGTCCATACGGAGGTATTTATTGACTGCAAAGAAAGATGAGATAAGAGCGATAATAAGACCAAATCCAAAGACCGTACCGATAACTATTGCGCCATTGGTAGCGGAGAGGATGGAGGAGAGTACCGGGAACTGTTTGGTGGCATAAAACCAGAGCCAGCCAAGCCCGGCTACAGCTATTGAGGAGGCTATGAGCGCACTTACGATGTTGTATCTGATGAAAGGCCTTCGGATAAAGCCGGGAGTGGCACCCACCAACTTCATTGTATATATACTGAATCGGCGCGAGTATATCACCAGGCGAAGCGTATTGCTTATCAGGAAGAACGAGATGGCAAGCAGCACTATTGCAAAGCCGAAGACAATGTAGCTTGCTGTCTTTATATTGCTGTTGACCTTCTCGAGCAGATCTTTTTTGTAGCTCAATCTTTCCATAGGGGCATAGCTCCGGATGCCGGCTTCGACCACGGCGAGGCTATCCGCGTTGGCAACATAGTCTCCTTTCACTTTCACCTCCAGAAACGCGTTGAGGGGATTCCAGCCCAAAAACTCTTCGGGCGACTCTCCCAGCTCTTCCGTCAGCTCTTTCAGCGCATCCTCCTTGGATATGTAAGCCACCTCTTTCACATAAGCCTTGCTCTCCAGGTCTTTTATCATCCGGTCAGCCTCACTTTCGGAGGCATCGGACTTCAGCTCTATCGTAAACGAGACGCTCTCCCGGACGTGATCCTTGAGGCCATAGCCCACGAGGACGAACATGGATATGATTCCGAGTAGGAAGAGTACAAGAGATATGCTTATAATACTTATGATCCGTGCGTGTATGAATCCGGATTTGTGTTTCTGTTGTTTGTCCCTCATCTCTAAAGCTATGATAAGATTATTATGCTCTCATTCACCGGCATACAAAGGTATAAAATTCTCTCTGCCTACACAACGGATGGCTTCGGCTCTCACAGATGAATAGAGAAGAAAAAGCATCGGATGAGATGGAATCTCCTTTAATTTCTTACCTTTGTTTCCGCTGAAAATAACTAAACAACTCTTAATACACATTCTATGAAAACAATTATGACAGCCACCTCAGCCCTTCTTTTGGTTGCGTCTCTTTTCTGCGGCACGGCTCATGCGCAGCAGCAGAGAGTCTTGGCAGCATCGGAGGAGTCGCTGGCTGAGCAGATTCATCTGGTAAAGTCGAGGCAGGACAAGTTCAAGCTGTTCCTCAACACACAGGCAGCCCTGAGCAGGACACAGGCGGGTGAGGAAATTCCGAGAGCCGCTTTCGAGGTACGCCAGCTGCGAATAGAAGCCAAAGGACAGATCAATCCGTGGCTCTCTTACCACTGGAGACAGAGACTCAACCGCCACAACGACGGCACCAACACCATAGACAACCTTTCGGCTTCGGTCGACGTCGCCGGGATCGGTCTGGCACTATCGGACAGATGGTCCCTCTTCCTGGGAAGACAAGCCGTGGCATACGGAGGGATAGAGTACGACCTGAACCCGATAGAGGTCTACGAGTATGCCGATATGTTGGAATACCTTCCTGCCTTTCTCACGGGGGCGAAAGTGGCGTACAGCCTCACACCGAACCATCAGTTCCAGCTCCAGGCGGTGAACTCGCGCATCCATTCGTTCGAGAGCAACTATCCGCAGGCCCGTGCCATGGGAGTGGAGGAAGCTATGTTCCCGTTCATCTACTCTCTGAACTGGAACGGAGCCTTCGGCCGACACTTCAAGACCCGTTACAGCGTCTCCTACTCGCCTCAGACAGAAAGACATAACGCCTACGTCGTGGCGCTTGGGCACGAGTTTTCCGTGGGCAACTTCGGAGGGTATTTCGACCTGATGTACTCCTTCGAGGGGCTCAACAGAAAACGCTTCGTCCCCATCAGAGAGAACGAGCACAACCTCTCCTACATCCTCAAGCTGCACTACCGCCTGACCGACCGCTGGAACATCTTCGCAAAAGGTATGTACGAAGGTCAGGGCGAGATCAAGGACAACCGCGAGGCGGGCAACTGGCGCATTTCCATGGGCATCCTCGGCGGCGTGGAGTTTTACCCGAACCGGGACAACAATCTCCGTTTCTTTGCCACCTATGTCGGCAGAACCTCCGAGCGGAAGTTCGAGGCGAAGTCCGATCCTTTCAGACACAGGGTTTCCGTCGGGTTCGTCTATCAGTTGCCGATGTTCTAACGCTCTGATTCCGACTTCTTTCCGGAACAAAAAGTTCCCGGTGCCGCATCCGTTGGCGCCGGGAACTTTTCGTTTTCTCCCTACCCGTTCCTGTGCCGCAACAAGCCGTTCAGGGATGTTTTTCTGCTTTTTGACCTTAAAAAGTCGCCCACTCCGAGATCCGCTTTAATACACTGCCGTTTGGCTGTCTGCGGGAAGCATGACACCTCCTTGCGGAAGGCACTAAATTTTTGTGGCTAATAAAAAAAATTTTTGTGGTCAAGAAAAAAAAGTTTTGTGGCCAAGAAAAAAAGTTTTGTGGTCAAGAAAAAAAAGTTTTGTGGTCAAGAAAAAAAAAGTTTTGTGGCCAAGAAAAAAAGTTTTGTGGCCAAGAAAAAAAGTTTTGTGGCCAAGAAAAAAAAGTTTTGTGGCCAAGAAAAAAAAGTTTTGTGGCCAAGAAAAAAAGTTTTGTGGCCAAGAAAAAAAATTTTTGTGGCCAAGAAAAAAAAGTTTTGTGGCCAAGAAAAAAAAGTTTTGTGGCCAAGAAAAAAAATTTTTGTGGCCAAGAAAAAAAGTTTTGTGGCCAAGAAAAAAAATTTTCGTGGCCAAGAAAAAAAATTTTCATGGGCATAGAAAAAATTTTTCATGGGCATAGAAAAAAATTTTTATGGGCATAGAAAAAATTTTTCATGGGCATAGAAAAAAAATTGTGTAGGCATGAAAGAAAATTTTTGTAGGTACAAAAAGTATTTTCTTTAGCATAAAAAATATATTTACATAGGCATAAAAAAATATTTTCATGCTTATGAAAAGAAGTTTTTGTGCGTTTTAGAGTTTATTTTTATGCTGTAGAAAATAAGTTTTCATCCGAACAGAAAAATTTTTTCGTCAGAACAAAAAATAATTTTTATACGTATAAAAAGAAATTTTTGTCCGAAAGAAAGAGAATTTTTGTCCGAAAGAAAGGGCATTTTTATAGGTAAGGAAAAAAAATTTCTGTACGTACGAAAAAAAATTTCTGTACGTACAAAAAAATATTTGTGTACGTACAGAAATTTCGTTGCCTGCGGATCAGATTTTCCTTTTCGTCCCGGAGGTTATGGGGCTTCTACGGGGGAGAGTCCTTTTGTGTAGGTGGAGATTTTGTTTTCTTCGTCCACGTAGATGAAGAGGACTTCGAGCCGGGGTTGGTCTCGGAGCACTTCGATGGCTCTTTGAAGACCCAAGCCCATGAAGGCTGTCGCCCAAGCATCTGCTTCTATGCAGGTGGGGGCTTTGACGGTGGCGCTCAGGATGTTTTGGTTGGCCGGCATTCCGGTTCCGGCGTCTATGGTGTGGGCTACTTTTTTGCCGTCCACGAAGGTGAAGTTGCGATAGTCGCCGGAGGTGGCGAGTGCGCCTCTGTCGCAAATGGAGAGGATGTACCGGATCTCCTGTATGGTGCTCGTGGAGTCTTCGACGGGGCGGTTGATGCCTACTCGCCAGCAGCTGCCTTGTGCATTTTGTCCGCGGCAGACCAGCTCGCCTCCGAACTCGACCATGTAGTCCGAGACACCGTGGCGTTCGAGCGTGTGCCCGATGAGGTCGGAAAGGTAGCCCTTGGAGAGGGAGACGGCGTGGACGGTGACGCGCGGATCTGCTTTGTGGACAATGGAGTCCTCCCGAATGGAGATCTTGTCGTAGCCGACGTATTGTCGGAGGCTGTCGAGCTGCTCGGGAGTCGGGGCGTGTCGTATTTTTCCTTTGGTGCCGAATCCCCATGCCTCAAAGTAGGGCGAGCCGGTGATGTCGTACACTCCGCCCGTGGCTCGGGATACGGCTTGGGCTGTGAGGATGACGCGCGCAAGAAGGCTGTCTGCGAGATGGGTTTCGTTCCGATTGACCCTGGAAATGAGGCTGAGAGTGTCGAAGTTGTTCAGGCTTTCCCCGAAAGATTTCATGGTGGCCTGTATCTCTTCCATCAGATCTTCCTCGCTCCGGTAGATGATGCGGTAGGTGGTGTGGAATGCCGTGCCGTTCATGGTGATGTAGGGCGCTTTCCGCTTGCCGCAAGAGATGAGCAGCGGCAAGAACGCCATGGCAAGGAGCCGAAGAAGAAGCAGGGTGCGTCTCATGAGAGTGTGGGGTGGTTAGAGGGTTTCTCGTATGTTGTGATGGTTGCGTCCGGGGGAGGTGCGGCACAGAAGTTCGCCCAAAAATCCGGTGAGGAAGAGCTGAACGCCAAGGATAATCCCCGTAAGCGCAAGGTAAAAGTAGGGACGGGAGGTAACCAAGGGCGCAGAGGTGTGGTTCAGAATGGCGATGAGCTTGTCCGCCCCCACCACGCAGAGCGCAATGAAGCTGATGAAGAACATCAGGCTGCCAAGCAACCCGAAGAAGTGCATGGGCTTCTTGCCGAAACGGCCGATGAACCAAAGAACCATCAGATCCAGGTAGCCGTTGACGAAGCGATTGAGCCCGAACTTCGTACTGCCGTACTTCCTGGCCCGATGCACGACAACCTTTTCTCCTATCTTGCCGAACCCCGCCTGCTTTGCCATGTAGGGGAGGAAACGGTGCATGTCGTTGTAGACTTCAAGGCTCTTTACCACTTCGTTTTTGTATGCCTTGAGGCCGCAGTTGAAGTCGTGCAGCTTTATCCCCGATACCGCTCTCACCGTGGCGTTGAAGAGCTTGGTCGGCATCGTCTTGGTGAGCGGATCGTAGCGTTTCTTCTTCCAGCCCGAAACGAGATCGTAGCCCTCTTGGGTGATCATCCTGTAAAGCTCCGGAATCTCATCGGGAGAGTCTTGAAGATCGGCGTCCATCGTGATGACAACCCTGCCCTGCGCAAGCTCGAAGCCATGGTGAAGAGCCGGGGACTTGCCGTAGTTCGTGGTGAACCTGATACCCCTGACACAGTCCGACTTCCGGCGCAGGTTCTTGATGCACTCCCACGATCCGTCCTTGCTGCCGTCGTCTATGAAAATGATTTCGTAGGTGAGCCCTTCCCGCTGCATCACCTCTACGATCCAGGAGTAAAGCTCCGGCAGAGACTCCTCCTCGTTGTAAAGAGGAATGACAATGGAGATGTCTATGTTCTGTTGCATGACCATATTATTTGTTCTTCCTGGCAAGCAAGCCTACCACGACACTGAAGATGAGACCGAAGAAGAGAGACCAGTTGCACATCGCCAGCATCAGACGGAACGGCGTTATGCTCCGGATGCTTTCGAGCAGTGCCTCTATGCGTTCCCTGTCCTGCCCGGACTTTGTCTGCTCCGCAAGCTGACCGAATGAGTCGTATGCCGCCTCCAATGAGCGTATGAACGTGTCGTCTTGGAATAAGATGCGATAGATAACCATCTGCCCCCCCGCATATATAATGGTGGCAAAGAAGACAAGCAGAATGGTATAACGAGCTGCACGCGAGAAGCTGATACTGCCCTGAAGCTCTGTGTCCCTATACTTGCAAACCAACAGGTAAATAAGCACAGGGTAAAAGAGAAACATCAGTACCATGAAAACCACGGAGATAATGTTCCGGTTGAGAAGAACCCACGAGAGATTCAAAATCATGTAAAGCCCTAAGATCAACCCTTGTTTGAGCGCAAACTGAATAGGACGGGGAGAGGGCTGTGTCGGTGAAGTCTGTTGCATATAAATGAGAAAAGCATACACCTAAGATAACTGCGTATATTAGAGTGTATGCCGTTTGTTATTACACTTACGGACAGAGAGGTTCCTCTATCCTTCTGATTCTATTCTACCACCCCTTTTATTGTAAGTATAAGAGGAGCACCGTCTTTACCATTACTATAAACAGAGACTGTCTTTACGAACGGATAGACACGATTGGTAGGGTCATAAACAACCGTAATGACACTGCTCTTGCCCGGAGCTATCGGCTCCTGACTATACTTGGGAGTAGTGCATCCGCAAGAAGACATCACCTTGGTTATGACCAAAGGAGCCGTTCCCTTATTGATAATGACAAAATCGTGCTTGACGTTGCCATCTTTCTCTTTGATCTTACCAAAGTCGTGAGTAGGCGACGGAGCTTCTATGATGGCTCTTTTAGTCTCTTGTGCAGATACGGTCTGAGAGCCTACAAACAGTGTCAAGACAGCTATGATTAAATAGAAAAGATTTTTGTTCATAATCCTAATTGTTTTTTTGTGATACAATAAGTTTTATCACTCTCAACATGGGCAAAGATATGAATAATTCTACTATATACAAAAAAGCACGACCCTGAGGGATCGTGCTTTCTTGTATATATCTATATGGTATCAGTCCTTAAACTTTGCCTTGATAAACTCTCTGTTAAGACGAGCAATATTGCTGATGGATACGTTCTTCGGACACTCCATTTCGCATGCACGAGTATTGGTACAGTTACCAAATCCAAGTTCATCCATCTTTGCTACCATCGCTTTTGCACGTCTGTTGGCTTCTACCTTACCTTGAGGCAAGAGCGCAAACTGGCTTACCTTGGCAGAGACAAACAGCATGGCAGAACCATTCTTACACGCAGCAACGCAAGCACCGCAACCGATGCAAGAAGCAGCGTCCATAGCCAAGTCGGCATTCTTCTTAGGGATAGGAATGCAGTTGGCATCAGGAATACCTCCTGTATTGACCGATACGAAACCTCCAGCTTGCATAATCTTATCAAATGCAGTACGATCCACAGTGAGGTCTCTAATGACCGGAAAACCTGCAGAGCGCCAAGGCTCAATGGTGATAGTGTCTCCTTCTTCAAACTTACGCATGTGCAGCTGGCAAGTAGTAATCTCAGAATCGGGTCCATGCGGGTGACCATTGATATATAGAGAACACATACCGCAGATACCTTCGCGACAGTCATGATCGAAAGCTACCGGAGTTTGTCCTTCGCTGATAAGCTTTTCGTTGAGTATGTCCAACATCTCCAAGAACGAACTTCCTTGGGAGATATTCTTAAGTTCGACAGTTTCGAAATACCCTTTAGTCTTGGCATTCTTCTGTCTCCAAACTTTTACTTTTATATTGATGTTCTTGTCCATTGTTCATAAATAGTTAAAAGGGTTAGAATAATGCCGTGGGTTAGCTCTTATAATTACGTTGTTGACGTACAATAAACTCATAATCCAGAACCTCTTTGTGCATAACAGGATCTGCATTTTCTCCTTTATATTCCCAGCAAGAAACATAAGAGAATTGATCGTCATGGCGGAGGGCTTCTCCTTCTTCTGTCTGGTGTTCTAAACGGAAGTGTCCACCACAAGACTCCTCACGATCCAAAGCATCATGTGCCATAAGCTCACCTATCTCTATAAAGTCGGCAAGTCTTAGAGCCTTTTCAAGCTCAACATTGAAATCTTCGGCTTCTCCAGGTATGCGTACGTTGGACCAGAACTCTTTCTTCAGCTCTTTTAGCTTGGTGATGGCTGTTTTAAGTCCTTCTGCTTCACGTCCCATGCCTACATATTCCCACATGATGTGTCCAAGTTCCTTGTGTAGATTGTCTACAGAACGTTTACCCTTGATGTTCATCAACTTATTGATACGCTCCTTAATCTGGCGTTCTGCTTCTGCAAACTCTGGAAGATCTGTAGAGAAGCGAGGAACTTGTATTTGATCCGAAAGATAGTTCTGTATAGTATAAGGAAGAACGAAGTAACCGTCCGCCAAACCTTGCATAAGAGCAGAAGCTCCAAGACGATTGGCTCCGTGGTCTGAGAAGTTCGCTTCCCCGATTGCAAACAGTCCCGGTACGGTTGTCATCAACTCATAATCCACCCAGAGACCTCCCATGGTATAGTGAATTGCCGGGAAGATCATCATAGGAGTTTCATATGGATTGTCGTCCACAATCTTTTCATACATCTGGAAGAGGTTTCCATACTTTTGCTCTACTACATTCTTGCCCATTCTATTGATTGCATCTGCAAAGTCAAGATAAACGGCGAGTCCGGTAGTTCCTACACCAAAGCCTGCATCACAACGTTCTTTCGCTGCACGAGAGGCAACGTCACGAGGAACAAGGTTACCGAACGCAGGGTATCTGCGCTCCAAATAGTAGTCTCGATCTTCTTCCTTGATTTGTGTCGGTTTGAGCTTACCTTCACGTATTGCTTTCGCATCTTCTATTTTCTTTGGTACCCAGATGCGTCCATCATTACGAAGAGATTCGGACATCAAGGTCAGCTTGCTTTGGAAATCTCCATGAACAGGAATACAAGTAGGGTGAATCTGAGCCATACAAGGATTTCCGAAGAATGCTCCTTTCTTATAACACTGCCAAGCGGCCGATCCGTTACTTGCCATCGCATTGGTAGAAAGGAAGAATGCGTTACCATATCCTCCTGTACCAATTACTACGGCATGAGCCGCAAATTTCTCAATCTTACCTGTTACAAGATTACGAGCAATGATACCACGAGCTCTACCTTCTATAATAACAACATCCAACATTTCGTAGCGAGTAAAGAGCTTAACTTTACCCAAGCCGACCATGCGAGAGAGAGCAGAGTATGCTCCAAGCAACAGCTGCTGACCAGTCTGTCCACGAGCATAGAATGTCCGTGATACTTGCGCCCCACCAAATGACCGGTTATCAAGGAGGCCACCGTATTCACGTGCAAATGGAACACCTTGAGCAACACATTGGTCTATAATAGAGTTGGATACTTCTGCCAAACGATAAACATTTGCTTCTCTTGCACGGTAGTCGCCACCCTTGATGGTGTCATAGAAGAGACGATATACAGAGTCTCCATCATTTTGGTAGTTCTTAGCCGCATTGATACCACCTTGCGCTGCAATGGAGTGTGCTCTACGCGGAGAGTCCTGAATACAGAAGTTATAAACATTGAATCCCATTTCGGCAAGAGATGCAGCTGCTGAAGCTCCTGCAAGACCTGTTCCTACAACGATAACATCCAATCTACGCTTATTCGCCGGGTTTACCAGCTTTTGGTGGCTCTTATAGTTGGTCCACTTTTCAGCCAAAGGCCCTTGTGGAATTTTAGCTTCTAATATATGTGACATAAGTTGTGATATTCTAATCAGGATTAAACATTAAAGAGCCGGAACCATTGTGTGCTCCGCCGCATGTGAACCAAGTGTCCAAATGTGACCGATATTGTCACACAGACCAAGAGAGTTAAGATAGAATGATACAGCTACTGCTGCAAACATCAAACATACAATCGTTGCGTAGATGATACCTATAACTCTTAGTCTCTTAAACCAAATCTTGTTGTTGAGCCCGAGAGTTTGGAAAGCACTCCAAACGCCATGAGAAAGGTGGAACCAAATGGCTAACAACCACACAAGGTAGCATACTACCACGATAGGATAGGAAAATGTTTGGGCTACGAGAGTAAAGCCTTTTTCAGGAGCTTGACCTGTCCACTCCAAGAGTTGCATCTTAGACCAGAAGTGAGTTAGGTGCCATCCCAATACACCCAAAACAATAACACCGAGAACGAGCATGTTCTTGGAAGACCAATCTATTCCGGTCTTACTGGAAGAAGCATACCTGTCTGTTCCTCTTGCTCTACGATTTTGGATTGTAAGCACAAAAGCATAGGCAATGTGAAGAATAAATCCTAATGCCAAAACCGGTACCATGAACTGAACTATAGGATTTGTTCCCATAAAGTCGCAAGCTGCATTGTAACCACTTTCAGAAAAGATTGCGACAACATTTATAGTCGCATGAACTAATAGAAATACAATAAGAAAGAATCCGGTCAAACTCATTAAGACCTTCTTCCCAATAGATGAATTAAATAACCACATAGAAATGATAAGTGTTTAGTGGGTTTAAAACTGTTTATATGTTTATTATTCTGTTTGCCGGCAAAGTTAAACTATTTATTTTGTCTTTCCGATACTTTAGCACGAAATTATGTGCTTTTTTCTTTAATCACTATATGTGTGTATATGAAAAGCCATATTTTTCTACTTTCCCTCTTTTTGCTTTGATGGATATACCCATTAAGGGGGAATTTTTTCTGCTTACAAGATACATGTTTTTTACTTTTGATATTTATCCTGACTGCTATAATATCATGGTTTATTTTGCTTTCTTGTCATGGATAGGTGTTTTTTGACTCAAACACCTATATTTGTATCTTCAAATTAGATAAATAAATCCTTCAGGACGGATGAATACAGTTGTAAAATCAACAGCATCAGGGGGCAACTTTGCTGTGGAAATAGAAAATAGAAGAGTGGTGCAAGTAACCTATAAAAGCCACTTTTCAAGTGTTGCCAGTTTCGAATTCAACGGAGAACGAATAGAAATACGTCCTCATAATATATGGCATAGTAGGTATGATATACTAAAAAATGGAGAGTGTAAAGGAGATATTCGATTCAATTGGAAAGGGAATATCATTATCCATTTGACCGATGGAGATACCGAAGAAACCTATACAGTCAAGAGTAAGAATATATTCGGTAAGAATTTTGAGATGACAGATAGTCAAAGAAATCCACTGTTTCTTATGAAGCCGAAATTTAAATGGAGAACCAGAAATTTTGAGTATGATGTCATGTATCATCATAATGCCGATGCAAAAAATCCATTGTTGGAGCTTCTTGTGTATGCAACTTACGGCGTAAATCTGTATTTACTATCTGTCATCGTGATTGCCTCCTAACTTAGGATGTATCATGTTTATTTGAGGAAAATTTGAGCTTTCAACTGCTCCCTAATTCTTGTCAAATTTGATTCATTTGTATGTCATTTTACCTATAAATTGTGATTGTTGCCGTTTTTGCTGACTTCTATCTTTGCAACCGAAAACTACATGGATAATGGTAGCTTTAGTACAATTAAATCACATACAAAACAATGAAAAAAATTACTTTGACAAAGACATTTATGCTGCTTACAGCAGTATGTTTAGGAGTTTTCTTTACAAGCTGTAAAAAGGATCAGAATAAGCCGGATGTTCCTCAAAAGAATGAGGTTAAAACAGCTTCTTATATTAGAGCTAACTCCTATACGGAATGGGCTTATTTTTCTTTTGAAACCGGCAAGGTCGTAAAGGTTGAAGATCCCACGAAAAGCAAGGACTGGGATGTGGCTTTCCATAGACAGCAGATAAGAGTCAACGACAAGAATTTCTTAGGAAAAGCAAAAGCTCAGATGCTTGATGCAACTGATTTTGATGCAAAGGCTTCTCCGGAACCTGCTAAGATGATCGAAAATAAAGAGATTCTTATTCCTGTTGGGGTCAATATGGGCAATCAAGCGGCTCCTTATCTTTTGGAGAAAGGATTCTGCCTTACGGACAATGATAACTTCTTGAAGAATACGATCGGATCTTTCACTGTGAATATGAAAGAAATGGGAGGAGATCCAACCAAGATGTATGTCGTAAACAAAAAGATCTTTGTTTTTCTTGCAGCAGATGGTAAGACATATTACAAGTTGCAGTTTACAGGAGTTCTTTCCGAAGAAGGAAAGGGAGGACATATTAGCTTTAAGTATGTCAAACTGTGATTATGTAGTATCTAAAATCTAAACACTACTTTTTAACAATAAAAAGAGCCACTCTCAGCATCATTTGGAGCTAAGAATGGCTCTTTATTTTTCCCCTCTTGAGAAAGAGAAAAGAAATAAAAAGCAATGATAAGCAGACTAAAAATAGCACTATTGGTTATACTATCCACTTTTTGCATTGTTGCTGTGCAAGCACAAGTAGAGGTAAAAGGAGTGGTATTGGAACGAGAGGTTGAAAAGCCTTTGAATAATGTACGTGTCATCCTTAAGAAAAAAGGAGGGAAGATAGCAGGAGAAGTTCTGACCAACGATAAGGGAGAATTTGCTTTTAATCTTTCCGATCTTAAAAAATCAGATGTAAAAGGAGTCATCTTTACTTGCAAAGGATATGAGCCGGAAAGACTCTCTCTTGCTTTACTTAAGGATCTGACGAATCTCAAAATCTATATGAAGTCTCACACATATCAGTTGGACGACCATGTGATTGTTACGGCTACTCGTACTCAACGCCATTTGGAACAGCTCCCGGTTCCTACACACATCATAGGACGTTCGCAGATAGAGAAAATTGTTCCCACTACAATGAATGAGCTATTCCTGTACACAATACCCGGAATAGAGCTAAGCGATCACGGCGGGGTTACCAGAATGAAGATTCAGGGATTGGATTCCAAATATACCGCAATCCTTATAGACGGAGAGGAGATGGCTGGAATGAGAAGCGGATCAGTGGATCTTTCCAGGCTCTCTCCGGATATGATAGAGAGAGTAGAGGTTGTTAAGGGTGCCGGTAGTGCTTTGTATGGTTCCAATGCCATTGCAGGGGTTATCAATCTTATTACCAAAGAGAATAGAAAACCATTCTCCTTCAATGCTTCTGTTGGCTCTTCTACTATCAAGCAACACAATGGTCATATTGGAGTCGGTTTTCGTCAGAAAAGACTCTCTAACCTTACATCTTTTTCCACAGGAGTAGAGGGAGGGTATAAGCTTTCCACCCAAAAAGAAGACGAGTCTCTGGATCTCTTCAAGAATACAATCTATCGTGCAGCTAACAGACTACAGTGGAAGCCTCTCGATAATGTCTCGATAAAGTGGAGTCTTTCAGGTAACACAAGAAAACAAGAGCTGAATGAATATTACAACGATAAGTATGATTATCTGAATAATATGGTCAGCTTCAATTGGGGACTTTCAGAAAAGCATTCCATTCAAGGATCTTATAACACAGACTTTTCATTAAGACACCGTTTCTATCCTAAGAAAGAGACAGATAATAAACTCTTCTTGTATAAGAATATCAAGCACATGGCGAAAGCAATGTATGCTTTTTCAGATAAGAAGATAGGAGATTTGAACATCGGTGCAGAAGCAAACAGCGAGCTTATAAACTCTTATCAGATTGCTGAAAACAAGGAAACCAAAAAGCTTGGATATTTCGTTCTTTACGGGCAGCATTTATGGAGCCCATCAAAGCATTTCCAACTTCTATATGGTCTGCGTTCAGACATTCACTCTGCCTATGGTACTCATCTGAGTCCAAAGATTTCTGCTTCTTTATCTTATAATAATGTCAAGATGCGTCTCGGCTATTATGAGGCATTTAAGTCTCCAACGGCAATGGAACTCTATTTCAATTGGAGTCATTTAGGACGTTTTTATATTTTGGGAAACCCGAATCTCAAACCGGAAACAGCAAGACAGATGTTGGTTAACTTGGAGTGGAATCATAAACATACATTGAGTATAAATAGTGGAGTAACACACACAAGGTTTAAGGACAGAATCGTGTTGAGAGCAAAGAGCAATAATGACCAGTACTATGTCAATATCGATGACACAAGCAGTATGACCGTTGCCGATGCTCAGCTGACATGGAGACCGGTTAATGGGCTTACTTTCTCTTTGAACTATCTCTACACTCACGATCCTCAGTATGTTACCATGGATGGTAAAGCTTACAAGACTTCTCTCACTCGTCCACACAATATACTTGGAAGCATTAAGTGGTACAAGGCTTGGGCTCATCACAGTTTGAGTGTAAATTTGATGGGGCAATACTACTCCGGCATAGATACCAACATAGAGGGGCAAGATCCGGCAACTAAAGCTCCGAAAATGGTGCCTATTAAATATGAAGGATTCCCGACAACACGTTTAGTTGTTACAGAAACTTTCCTACAACGTTATAGCATAACCTTAGGAGTAGATAATATTATTGCTTACAAACCTCGAAGCATTAATTTCCAAAATGCTTCTTTTTCGCCGGGTCGTGTCTTCTTTACAAGATTGGCATATAACTTCTAATAAGCACTGCATTATATAACATTTGATCTGAAAGACTTGAGCACTCTGCTCAGGTCTTTTTCTTTATATAATGCTCCCCGCTACCCATTCTATTTTTAGATTTTATTTCAAATTAGCTCTCTGATTGATAGCGGTTTGACTGCAATTGAGTTTTTTATTTCAGTCGTATTTATATATAAATAATCGTTGTTTTGCATACTTTTTCATCTTAGAAAACTAATTGATTTATTCTGTTTCTATATTCTTTTGCTTAATTATTGTTTTGTGTCATCGGTTTTTTTGTTAATTTTGCGTCGATTTGGTTAATCAACCATTCAAAATTATATTTATTAAACAAACTGTATGTCGAAATCTCTTTTTTATATTTTCGACGCTTTTTTATTTATTTAGATATGAAGACGATTTATAAGTACATTGTGCTGGTAGCAGTGCTTATCAGCATGGCTTCATGTGATCGCATTGAGATCTTGTCTCCTCCGGGACCGAGGGGATTGAGTGCGTATGAAGTTTGGGTCGAAGCTGTACAAAACAAGACGATCCAATGGGAAAATGGTACAGACCTTGCGAACTATTTCAAGTATCTCAAGGGCGCAAAGGGAGATTCCGGTAAGGATGCCTTTTCTATTTGGCAAGACTGGATCAGAGATGGTTCGGTTGATAATCCTCACAAACCCGGAGAGAAATGGAATCCGGAAAAGAATACCAAGAGAGATTTTTATCTTTTCCTTACAGGTGCCAAAGGAGATAAGGGGGATACTCCTTTTATCAATTCTAAAGGAAATTGGCAAATAGGAGATAAAGATACCGGTATCCCTGCCAGAGGGAAAGATGGTAAAAAAGGCGAAAAGGGCGACCAAGGTGAAAAGGGCGATAAAGGCGACCAAGGTGACAAAGGTGACAAAGGCGACCAAGGTGAAAAGGGCGATAAAGGCGACCAAGGTGAAAAGGGCGATAAAGGCGACCAAGGTGAAAAGGGCGACAAAGGTGACCAAGGTGAAAAGGGCGACAAAGGTGACCAAGGTGAAAAGGGCGATAAAGGCGACCAAGGTGAAAAGGGCGATAAAGGTGACAAAGGTAACCAAGGTCAGAAAGGAGACAAAGGAGATAAAGGTAATTCCGGAGACAAGGGCGATAAAGGTAATGATGGATCGTCAGGAGCTCCTGGAGACAAAGTCGAAATAATAGATGGTTATTGGTACATTAACGGTATCAACACCGGTGTTTCTGCAGTAGGTGAAAAGGGTGAATCGGGAAAAGGAAAATCTGCTTATGAAATTTGGGTAGAAGAAGTCGAAAAGGGAACTATTTTTGACAAGGACGGAAATGTTTGGGATAAGAATAACAAGTCCATGACTCACTTTATGCTTTACATGAGAGGCGAGAAGGGAGGCCCCGGCGAAGTTAAGGTAACAAAGCTATCCATACTTAGTGTGATTCCGGGAGACCCTATGATAGGAGTAGTGGCTCCACCGGAAGAACCGGAGCCACCGCATGATGACCCCGAATATCCCGGTCATCCATCTCAGCCTACTCTGATTGAAGTTCAATCGGATCCTAATGCGACTATTTATTATCAAGCAATTGGTCTTGAAGGATATTATGGCGGGGGAGGACCAACATCGAATATCGAAGTTTATCAGAAACCTGCAGATGGAGAAGGAAAGGCTACTATAAGCATAGATACATTTGAAAATACATTTATTGTCAATGTTTGGGCTCTCTCTGAAGGTAAGGCTTACTCTCCAAACTTGCTTGTCAGAGTAACCATTTTCATGCCAACATAATTTCTGACATCCGTTGATATTTAACTATAAAACAAAGATTATGTCATCACTAAAATATATATTACTTTCCTCTTTGCTCGTTTTCTCCATTGGAGTATCGGCTCAGGAGTCCGGTATGAAAGAGTCTGCCGGTAAGGTGAATCCGAAAAAGAGTTGGGAGATAGGATTGGGAGCTGATGTTTTCAACATCAGTCGCATGAATTTTCACAGTTATCGCTCTTCTGCTAAAGGGGATGTTTACAATCTTGATCTCAGAAACATGATGATCGGGGGGAATATCTATTTGGCAACAGAGATCAATCCGTGGTTGTATGCGGACATCCAAGCGACACTCGGCTGGGCTAACAGCTTTTCTTCGGAAAAGATGAACCAATATAAGTTTTATGGAATGGGAGGATTGGGCGCGCAGTTTCGCCTAACCCCTCTCTTTAATAAAAAGTATGTTGAACCTTACTTCAGAATAGGAGCAAACTATCTCTTCAAAGATTTTTATTTGACAAGAAGCGGAATGCTCCCCAACTTTCAGGGGGATAATCTGAAGTGGACTCACTCGGATGAGTTTAACAGCAAAGCAGATAATCAGAAGCATGCTTTCTTGGCATCTTTTGGAGTGGGTGTCAACAGCTGGTTCAATGACCGCATCGGCTTTGGACTTCAAGCAGATTATCTTACCTCTTTCACTAAGAGCAAGCTCAACTTCCCTCGCGTTCTCGCCAGAGTAATGTTCAGAATAGGGGAGACCAAAGAGGCTCCTAAAGTGATCTACCGAGAAAAGATTGTACGACAAATCGTAGAAAAACCGGTAGAAAAAGAGATCATCAAGTACGTGGAAAAAGAGAGCGAACCTCTCTATATGTTGTTTGCCAATATCAATTTTGAATTTGATAAGTACGACATAACACCGGAGTCTGCAAAGATTCTTGATGATGCAGCTGTTATTCTTAAGAGAATGTCTCAGCATAAGTTCCTCATCACAGGGCATACAGACAGCAGAGGTAGCGAGCGATACAACGAGGTACTATCTCGTAAAAGAGCTCAAGCCGTTGTTGAAGGCCTGCTGGAACGTGGTGTTTCTGCTGATATGCTTAAGAGTCGAGGCGTAGGCAAGAAGATTGCTGCAATGCCGGTTGCTAAGTCTCATATCATAAGAGAGGGAGACAGAAAGGTAACCATTGAGATTATCAAAAATATGGAGTATTGGAACAATCTTGACTAATTCGGACATAAAACTCCGCAACCAATAGTAGAGCAATCTTATATCTGTTCTGTCCGAAGCGGAGAAACAGTTCTGTTAGAATCATTTTAAGAGAGGGTATCGGTTATGACCGGTACCTTCTCTTTTTTATCTGCTTATTTTGCACTCTTCTGTCTGTCTGTCAAGATTGTATGGGATATAGGATTTTATCTTCCTCAAATGATTTGATCCCTCTCTTTCCGGCTGTTTATTCTCTACTCCCAAGCTCATGGCAAGACCAAAGAGAAGTGATAATATCTTGAGAAACGGATCATTTATTGGAGGACTAAGCCGCTTACTCTTCAAATTATTGTGCGGAAAATCTTCATCCGACACGGTAAGAAGTTTGATGATAGTGTTCAAAAACTTGGTTATCCATATTTACATTTAAGAGTAAACGGATTAAGAACTGTTTTTCAAAGCTTTATGAGCAAGACTCATGGTGCGATTTGTGCAGGTCAAATTTCGATTTGCAGAAATCAATCCTTGAATTGTAATTCTTAAAGGATTAAGAGCAACTTTCTAATAGGTCTAAAGAATCAAATGAATAGGTTCATTCAAGAGTTGTATCGCATATTTTACGAACTGAACGGCAACCATGTCGCAGAAGAATAAGCAGGATACAGTGTAGGAGTAGTGGGGAGGTGTTGTCTTGAAGTGATGCTCCCCATGGATGCTTATGGGTATTTTTCTCTTTCCCGTTGAAAAGAGAGTAAAGAAGAGAGGCTACCACTGTGTGCCGGACACAAGTGATAGCCTCTCTTTTAGGAATATGCTGTTCGTATATCTTGTCAGAATGTATAGGATAGACCTGCCATAAGCCCGGTATATTCCGGAACAAATCTACATATACCTCCTACACACTGAGTGCCGGCTCTTGATCTTCCGTAGCTTGCTGTGAGTCGGAGACCATTATAAGTGAAAGAACAACCTGCCATATAATAGTGTTCTTTTTTCTCTCCGCCATGGTTGTACATATCGCTTACGTAAACCATCCAGTTTGGGGCAAATCCCACCTCAAGAAGACCGAATAGCCAACCCTTCTCTTCCATTTCGGTAGACATATATTGTAGCTCTGTTCTTAGAGACAGCTTCCTATTGGCTCTCCAAAGGAAGTCTATTACACCGATATAGGAGTCGTAGTTTTCAGATATGTAAAACTTGTTCTGATAATAAAGTCCAATGGTCGTTTTTATCGATCTGTTGATCTGTTTTCCCACTTCAAGAGCTACTTCGGAGAAGAGATTACTACCATCCTGACCAAAGAAAGGCATTGTTTTCTTAAAGTTATTCCCCAAAGATTTGTAGTGAGAGGCATTTAAGGCGATCTTCAATGGGTATTTCCCTAATGCAGTACCGGAGATATTCCAGAAAAGGTCTACCTGTCCGCCAATCTCTCCACCAAGTTCGGTAACATGCGGATGAAGTCCGGGAAGTGTGTACTTGTGTTGTTTGGTCAGAGCCGGAACATAGTTTATCGGGATATAAAGCTGTTCCAGTTTGTTGTCTATCCTAAAGTCCATGTGCTCTATCCGCCTGAACACCCCGGATATACCGAAGTTGGGGCGGATATAGTCTGCATTGATCAGTAGCGCATCCCCTGCTTCTGCTGGATAAGATCCCTCTGCCGGAGAGAAGGTTTGACTCATTCCCTTGCCGGTATATTCTATTCCAAGATTGAAGCTGGGAGAGTAGAACCCTGCCCTTGTACTGAACAGATCCACACGAGCAGGCTCTTCGGATTCCTCTATTATTTTTGTATTATGACGAGAAACCCAGGAACCGCCCAGTGTTACATCGTATTCGGACTCTTTCTTGAAGAGTTTGATGGCAGACAGCTCCGCATCTCCTCCCCACATGAAAGCATCTGCATACTCCATGTAGCGTCTCGGCTGTCCGCCCATCGCCTTTAGAGTCAGCCAATTTGAAGGGGTATATTTGATGTTGAGACCTCTAAGAGAGTTGTTGATACCCAATGCTCTCTCTTCGTATGCACGAAAGATGAGTCCGCTACCAAACTGCTCGTAGAAACTTCCTAAGGTTACGTTGAGCTTCTCTGCACTATAATTAAGATAGTAATGAGTGAGACCGTGTCCTTTGAGCTCTTGAGAAAAACCTTTGAGAGGGGGAAGATAGAGTTCGTATTGCAGTCCGGCATTGAAGTTCTTATAGTTGTATCTGAGATTCAGATAGGTGTTATCGCCATAGTTTTTAGCATCGGGATCATTCTCGTCTTTCTTATAAAGCGCGGCATTGGACTCTATTCCTCCATTGAGCCTGCCCCAATATTTCTCCTTTTTCTCATTTTGAGCCAATATTGTGGGAGTTGCAATGGCGACGATTCCAAGTGCACAGAGAATGGCATTGAATCTTCTTTTCATATAAATCTCTTTTACAGATAAGATATTTCCGATATTACTTCACATATTTCAAAGCCTCGTCCACAAGATATTCTTCGTCTCCGGGATTGTATCCGTTGTGTTTGTAAACCTGCTTTCCCTTGTTATAGATGAAGATGAAAGGAACGGAAGTTGCGTTCAAGCTCTTGTAAAGCTCTTGATTGCTGTCCAGATAGAATTCGAAAGGAAGATTCCGAGCTTTTACGAAAGAGGGTACTTTGGATTTGGAGCGAGAGTCATCTATGGAGATAGATACAACCCTTACTTTTCCTTCCCATCTGTCTCGAATCTCTTTCATGGCTTCCATTTCATTGATACAAGGTTTACACCATGTTGCCCAAAATGAAACAATCACAGGTTTACCACCTTTGATGACCTCGGAAAAGCTTTGATGCTCTCCATTTAGCTTTTCGATCTTTACATTCTGAGCAGACAGAGCCGATATACAGCAGAATAGGAATATAAGCCCGATAGCAAGTTTTTTCATTACAATAACGATTTAGAAAGTTTAGAAATGTGATAAAAAAATCATCCATCCTTTCCACTCTCAGAAGGGAAAGAATGGATGATGATAATGTTTAGAATCCACAACCTGAGCCTACATTAGCTCTTTGGGCGTTGATTACTTTGTCATCTTCGGTTGTGATCAATATGGCTACACCGCAATTCTCTTTTTTCCAGTCGCCTTTCATTGTGAATTTGAAAGTTTGGGATAGTGTCTTGTTGGCAGTAAGTTCGATAGGATTTCCGAAGGTCGCACCTCCGTGGCTGGTTCGATAGACATGGCTATGTTCGGATTTGAAAGGATTAGGAAGACCATTGCTTTGACCCAATGCGTTTCTTTGCCATCCTTCAAGCTTGTTCTCAAACAGTATGGCAACACACTTGATCTTTTTCATATCCTTTGTTGCTTTGATCTTAACATCTGCTACGACTTCTTCTCCAACAACATCGGTTTTCATGGATATACCGACATCAGTAGTTGGTTTTCTATGAGTGAGAAGCGTTTGTACATCACCGCCTTGTTTATAGAATTTATCTCTGTAAAGCGCGATAGAAGGATAGCCTGGAACTTTTAGCTTATTAGCAATCTTTTTACACTCCGGTGAGTTCCATTTATCATCTATGTGTAGAGCCAAGCCTACAATTTTAGACTCTTTTGTCGCATCTTCCATCATAAACAGATATCTTGGACAATATGGACACCAAAGACCGGTAAAGTCTTCTACGTATAATCTGCTTGTTGGTTCAAATTCATCAACTGCTGTAATGGATACAGGCTGGGAAGTTCTACCTTTAAGTTTTGCTTTTACCAAAAATGTCTTTTTCTGTCTTGAAGTGATATAGTTGCTTTCTATATCTTTCCCATCTACTTCAAATGTTACAAGTTCTGTAATATCCTTATCATTTTGGTCTGCATCAAAACACATGAAAGAAGCAATATCTTCACCATCGGCGGTAAATCTTTCCTTATCGAGCTTTATGAAGAAATTGGATATAGGAGCTACTACTGTAATCTTGACAATGTTAGAGATATTACCTTGATATCTTGCTTTGAATGTAAAGTCTCCGGCTGATGTGGGAGCGAATACATTGCCTTCCAAGGTCTTTTCTTCATAGAATATCTCAGAATCTTTTGTGATGTCTTTTCCATCCTTATCCGAAACTTTAAATGTGATTTTGGGAGAATCATCAAGATTGACTTTAATAACATCTGCTTCCAGCTTAATGGCTTGAGCGAGATTGGCTTGGAATACCAGCTCATTAGACTCTTCTTCTTCATAATAAGCAATAGCTTTGTATTCTTTTGCACTTGCGCAGATATAGGTGTTGCCGGTTATTCCTACACCGTCCACTCTAATTTTGGTTTTTGGATCGGAAGTTATGTCTGTTCCATCTTTCTTTTTGACAGTAAAAGTGATTTTATCCTTTCCGTCAGCCAGAATAGAAGCCTTATCCGAAGTTAAAACAAGAGTCTTTTCCTTTTCAAGTTCATCGGACTTCTGAGCTGTGATGGTTATTTCATTGGAAACAGTTTTATCCAAAGAAGCAACAACCTTATAAGTGCCTGCCTTGTCTGTTTTGAATGTGTTGCCATTTATGGCGTTGTTATTAACCTTAATGGTTACGTTAGAAGATACATCTTTGTTGTCTTGGTCTATTACCTTAAAAGTAACAACATCGGTGTTATCCGCTACAAAAGTTGCCTTGTCGGCAGAAAGCGTCAAGGTTAATTTCTTGACCTCATTGTTCTGGTTCTTAGAACAGCCAACTGATAAAAGCATTAAAGCTGCTAAGCAAAAAAGTAATCGTTTCATAGTTGTATTTAGTACGTAAAAAAACCATCATTGGAGTTTTCTCTAATGATAGCAAGGGGTTAATATTATTGGTTTACATAGATCTTTCCCATCGCTTTGTATCAGATTCTTGCTAAACGCTCCGATTGCAAATGTAATAATAAACCTGAATAAATAACAACTATACCATAATTATTCTGAATCATCTTCAGATTCATATTTTGATCTTTACCTTCTCTTACATATTTCCCAAAGAAAGTCTTGCTCAAAATAGTTATCTTTACCTTTTCTTATTACGAAACTTATAAAACATACAGAGATGAAGAATAATAGAATAACCCGGTTGTTTGGAATAGATTTTCCTATAATATCGGGAGGAATGGTTTGGTGTAGCGGATATAAACTGGCTACCGCAGTGTCGAATGCAGGCGGATTGGGATTGATGGGAGCAGGTTCCATGTATCCGGAAGTACTTCGTGAACATATTCAAAAAGCTAAGAAAGCAACAGATCTGCCTTTTGGTGTTAATGTGCCTCTTATGTACCCGGATATGGAAGAGGTTATGAAGATTATCATGGATGAGCATGTTCCTGTAGTATTCACTTCTGCCGGAAATCCTAAAACCTGGACCAAAACACTGCAAGCGGAAGGAATCAAAGTGGCACACGTTGTAAGCAGTGTCAAGTTTGCTCTTAAGAGTCAGGATGCAGGGGTTGATGCCGTAGTGGCAGAGGGCTTTGAAGCAGGAGGACACAATGGAAGAGAGGAGACCACAACGATGTGTCTTATCCCTTCGGTTGCGGATGCGATAGAAATACCCCTGATTGCCGCCGGAGGTATAGGTAGCGGAAGAGCCATGGCAGCAGCTCTCTGTTTGGGAGCGGATGGCGTTCAGATCGGAAGTGCATTTGCTTTGACCGAAGAGAGTTCCGCTCATGACAACTTCAAGAAGAAGTCTGTTTCTCTATCCGAAGGTGAAACAATGCTGTTGCTAAAGAAGCTGTCTCCCACACGTATGATTCTGAATGATTTTGCCCAAGAGGTTATAAGTTACGAAGATCGAGGTGCCACAAAAGAAGAGCTGGCAACACTGTTGGGCAGAGGGCGTAGCAAGAAAGGCATTTTTGAGGGAGACCTCTCTGCCGGAGAGTTGGAAATAGGGCAAGTGGCTTATCAGCTGAACGAGATTGTCCCGGTTGCACCCCTTTTTGATAAGATCAAGCAAGAATACTTCACCACTATACAAAAGTTTCAATCATGAGTTTAAGAACTGTTTTACTCTCTTGTTCCCTATTGTTAGGCTCTTCCTCTTTGGCTTGGGCGCAGAAACAGAATCCGTCTCCCATACCTCATTCGATTGTTTGGGGAGATACTCCTATCGCTTTATCCCAATACAATCCGGTGGCTAAAGGAGAAAAGTGGGCAGATAAAAGTGCGTATGGCAAATTGTTAGAGTTTACCCTTCAGCGTCAGATCAAGAGCAAGGCATTCACCATTACTATTGGAGAAGTGGGGGATAGAGCTGTCTCTCGATACGCAAAGAGTGTTCCGAACAAGTCGGGCGCATACTATCTCAAAGTGGACAAGCAAGGAGCATGGGTTGTAGGAGCTGACGAAACCGGTACATTCTATGGCGTCTCGACGCTATTGGACATCCTGAGCAGGGAAGAGGTATATCCGGTGGAGATAAAAGATGCTCCCGATGTTGAAGATCGCGGAGTAGTGGAAGGCTTTTATGGTACTCCCTGGAGCTTTGAAGCTCGAATGAGTATGATAGAAGCAATAGGAGAGTCCAAGATGAACATCTATATATATGGACCTAAGGATGATCCTTATCACTCTTCACCACATTGGCGAGCTCCTTATCCTGCGGATGAGGCAGAAAAGATACGTCGTTTGGTCGAGGTGGCAAATCGGAATAAGGTTCAGTTCGTTTGGGCTATCCACCCGGGGAAAGACATCAAATGGAACGAAGAAGATCGTCAAAATCTTCTCTCCAAGTTTGATGCGATGTACCAAAAAGGTGTTCGAGCCTATGCCGTATTCTTCGATGATATTTCGGGAGAGGGAACAAAGGCAGAGAAACAAGCAGAACTGCTCAACTTCCTACATACCAATTTTGTTGCCAAAAAGGGAGATGTAGCACCACTGATCATCTGTCCTACGGAGTATAACAAGGGATGGGCGAATGTGAAAGGCGGATACCTTAAGACCTTAGGTCAGAATCTCCACCCCTCCATACGCATTATGTGGACCGGCAATACCGTGGTTGCCGATATTGATGTCCCTACCATGGAGTGGATCAATGAGCAGATAGGCAGAAAGGCATACATTTGGTGGAACTACCCTGTAACCGATTATGTCAGAGATCATATCTTATTGGGCCCCGTGTATGGTAATAGTAAAGAGATTGCCGATAAGGTAAGCGGATTTGTCTCCAATCCTATGGAGCACGCAGAGGCATCCAAGATAGCGGTTTATTCCGTAGGGGATTATCTCTGGAATATGAAGAGTTTTGATCCAAAAACTTCATGGTTATCCTCCTTAAGAAAGGTTATGCCACAATCTTACAAAGCATTGGAAGTGGTTGGCAAACACAACAGCGACTTGGGCGAAAACGGGCATCGCTATCGCAGGGAAGAGTCTTCACACATCGCTCCGATCATGCAAAAATGGCTGACCGGTACTGCTACACCGGAAGAAAGAGAAGCGATCAGATCGGAGTATGAACAGATGGAAGAGTGTGGCGATATACTACTACACTCCACAGACAATCCTCAACTTCTGAAAGAGATTGGTGTATGGCTTCCGATGTTTATCCATGTAGGCTCTCTCGGACAAGAGGTGATAGCTCTTCAAGATGCTGCAATAAAAGGAGATAGAACTGCCTTTATGAAGCATTACTACCGTATTCGTACTCTTCAACAAGAGATGTATAAGATAGATACCGGAGCCGATCTTCATCCTCATCAACCCGGAGTAAAAAGTGCGGAGAAAGTAATGCTTCCTGCGGCAACAAAGCTCTTTGCTACTCTTGTAAGCCAATACAACAAGCAGTACGGTACGGATCTGAAATCGGATCAGCAGTATCTGCCTCATAAGATATACACCAACAATCCGGCTTTTGAGCATCAGCCGCTTACGTATAGCAAGCGCAATCTTTTCATCGTAAAGAAATTGGAATACACCACTATGGCTACCGGTGATTATGTGGGAATATTGCTGGATAATCTCTATACCATTACAGAGCTTCGTCTCAATATCGGTATGGAAGATTGGCCCGAAGGTTTGACCCTTCTTGCCGGAGAGTCTGTCGACACAGTCAAGCCCGTAGAACTGCAACAGAATGCACGAAACAAAAAGCTTTTTGAGGCAAAGAGGGGAGATGTGATAAAGGCTAAGATTATATTTATTCGCAATAATGGCACTAAGCCGGTGGATATTCGTCTTGAACAGTTCTTTTTTACTCCCAAAAACTGACACTTAGAATTGTTTTGAAGAAGTCATAAAGGTCTGCCAAGGGATCTTTATGACGATGTACAGATAAAGGGATCACATGTGTGATCCCTTTATTGTTTTCAGACGATCAGGCAGGGAACATCAGGCTTTTGAATGGCTGAATGGCAATGGAAACAAGGTAGAGTGTTTTGATCATAATATCCACCCGTTCGACCCTCTATTTTTAGGGTACAAGACGGGAACTTTTATATAAAAACAGACGCCTGAAAATTCCCTCGGAAAGTTCGTCCCAAAATCCGATTTTTGAACTCAAGAGAGAAGATGAATTTGTAAATATCATGTTTTCAGTCTGATATGAAAAATCTCAAATTCGGAAAAATTTTTTCTTCAGTCCGTTTGATGGGGCTTTTTCGCGTTAATTGGTGTAAATTTTAATACTCATACTTGTGAATAAATCCTAATGCAATTTTGTGGTGAAAAACAGCAAAAAAGAGGAGAAAATAGCTAAGATTCTAATAGTCAATTAAGTAAGCAAAAATTCTAAACACGTTAATCGAATCCGGTAAACGTGTTCAATGAAATCGGTAAACGTGTTTACTGAAAAATTAAACACGTTAAGCCGAAAGAATATGCTCGTTTACTGTTTTTGATGAACGGAGTTCGGAATTTGTGTTAATAAACCGGGGCTGATTTAACAGTTCGGTCGTGCTCTGAAAACGACTCCTCCGATCAAAATAGAGAGCAAGAAAAAAGTGAGCATTTTTCGGTATGGAATATATAAAAATGGCTCTTTCATTTTACCCGGATACCGCATGATTTTGTCTTGCATATCTATGCCAAAATAGCGTTCTTTGTATCATGATAAAGGTCTGATGACCTCCGAATCTTAAGATGAACAGATATACAAAACATATTATTGCTTTTTTCGCTCTGTTTTCTTGCCTGCAACCGCTGGAGGCACAAGAGGTTGAAAACAGAGTAGAGACACTGAAAGAGAGAAGCGTATTTGGCTTCAATAGTCCGCTTTCCATGATGGAGATTCCATCTCTACTCTCTGCTTCTTCCGACTCTTTTGTTCTTGGATCTTCGCGTATCATGAGGGCTTTCTCTTTTCAGCCCAGACAGTATGGCGATGCAAACCATTCTCTCCTGTTCAATGGAGTAGTGATAAATGATACTCAAGACGGTATGCAACCATGGTATCTATGGACCGGGCTGAATGATGCTACAGGAAACGAGCGGACGGCATGGGGATTATCTCCTGCCCATGATACTATGGGTGGCATAGGTGGAAGCAAACACGTTACCGCGAAAGCATTCTCTTTGAAAAAATCGAGACACATCGGATACTCTTTTAGTAATGAGCTGTACAATCATCGTATTATCGGACACTATTCCACCGGAAAGCTTAAAAATGGATGGTCATTGGCTCTTACGGCAAGTGTGAGAGCCGGTAAGGAAGGCTATGTTGCAGGTACTCACTATCTCGGAGAGAGTTTTTTGCTTGCTCTTTCCAAGCAGCTGAATCCGCAGCATACTCTTTCGCTTACTGCTTTTGCCGCTCCTGTGGAGCGAGGTCTTACCTCCGAAACTTCGGGTATGGCTTATGATGCTTTTGGCAGTCACTATTACAATAGAGGTGTGGGTAGGGATGGAGGTAAGCTCCGAAATGCTCATGTGCTTAAAAGATTCGAGCCGGTGGCAACGCTTACTCACGATTGGAAAATCTCTCCAATGTCTACCCTATCTACAACTCTTTGGTATCGAGATGGGGGGAGTTCCGTTTCGGAGTTGAAGTGGAGAGGAGACAATCCTTACCCCGACTACTATCGTCTGTTCCCTCCATTTACTTCTACGGCACCGGGGCAGCACGATATGTTCGTAAATTTTGACAGGATGAGGCACCGCAATCTTAATCCTTCAGACGATACTCCAACCGATGATAACGGAAATCCCGTTGCTGTCGGAAACAGATCGGAGTATATTGTAGCCGGGAAAAACAGGAGACAAAGAGAACTTGTCTTAACCTCTCTTCTGAATACGTCTCTGTCCAATACCGTGAGATTGGATGGTGGTATTTCGGTCTCAGGCAATAGCAGCAGGTATTATAACCGGGTGCTGGATCTGTTGAGTGGTGATTACTGGTACGATGTGGATAGCCATCTGACCGGGAAAGATGCTTTTAGCGATTTGGATAACCCCTACAACGTTGTCCGAAAAGGGGATAAGTTCGGTTACTTCTACGCCACACGTCATGTGAAAAACTCTCTTTGGGGACAGCTTCGCCACTCTTCCCGAAGATGGGAGAGCTTTATAGGAGCAGAGATAGGAGGTGATTACCTTGTTAGAGAAGGCTTTATGAAAAATGGAGCGCACGCTTTGGAGAGTAAGGGCAAGTCGGCTGCCATCAATCACTTTACCTATAAGGTGAAAGGGGGAGCGCAGTACAAGATCAATGGAAGACACTATCTCTCCGCACATCTCTATACTTCTCGTAACGCGCCTCATACGGATATAGCTTTTCTTCTTCCCGAAAATAGCAACAGACTTACTCCAGGGCTGAATGCCGAAAAGAGTTTCTCCGGAGAGCTTTCTTATCTTCTTCGTAACGCGTTTGTAAAGGCACGTCTGACAGGATATATGACTCGTATTTGGGATAAAGGCGATAGAATCTCTTTCTATAACGATATCCGAAACACCATGGATCACTATCTCCTATCGGGTGTGGGAGAGCAGTACATCGGGGTAGAAGCCGGAGTGGAACTCAAGATCTCTCCTACCGTCAGGGCTATCTTGGTTGGAGCCGTTTCGGATAACAGCCATATCGGCAGTGCAGTGCTTTCGCATTATTCTAATAACTCAAACCAAGGGACAGATGGTGAGGTCGTGAAGTGGAATGGAACGAAGATAGCCGGAGCACCGATGGAGATGGCATCGGTAACTCTCTCTTATAACTCACCTTACCAATGGTATGCGGAAGTTACCGCGAACTATGCCGGAAGGGCGTATGTCAAGATCAATCCGACCCTTCATACGGAGAGATTGCAAAAGGCATCAGGATTTCGGTCCGAATATACTCGTCAAGAAGAGTTGGGACGATACTTCACACTCGATGCCAGAGTGGGAGGATCTTGGAAAGTGGCAAAGCGATACACACTCTCTCTTAATGTGAGTGCATCCAACGTGCTTAATAATACAGATATTAAAGTGCAGGGATGGGATCAGATGCAGAACAGGTGGAACAAACCGGAAGGAGGGGATGCCTCCCTTCTGACACCGGTAGAAAAACGCTATATGTACATGTATGGCATGACCTATTTTCTCAATGCCTCTTGGCGCTGGTAGTAACAGATAGTTTGGATTATTATAAAAAGACAGTCGAATGCTATGAAAAAGACATCAATAACTCTCGTATTGGTTTTCTCTCTGCTCTCTCTCCTTACAGGATGTAAAGGGCAGCAGATCAATCAGGAAAAGCCCAAAGAAGATAAGGCGTATATAGAAAACGTAACGGAACAACCGCTTTCCGAGCAGGGGGCACAACTCATCCTGCGGATCGAGAGTAGCAAAAAGTGGAAAATTGAGTGGCAGAAAGGAACAGGAGCATGGGTGGAAACCGACCAGAATCTTGAGGGACAAGGAGACAAGGCGATCACTCTTTTTGTACAGCCTAATCCCTCTTTTGAGGAGCGTACAGGCGAATTGACTGTATTTTTCCCCACTACTACCATTACGGTAACATTCCGTCAGAAGCCATCACCGCTCCCCGATAATCCTATCACTCCACCCGATAAGAGGATGGAGATACCTCTGCTTTCCAATGATAAGAACCATAAGTTTATAGACTACAAAGTCTCTTTGGGAGGCACAACAATAGTGAACTACTCCCAAGAGTACGACCTTAAAGAGAAGCATAACAGATGGGTGGCTTTCAGATTCGATGCCATAACCTCTCAAAAGAAAGTAGGCAGAACAGATGCGTGGAGCTGCGATCCGAATCTGCCCGACAATGTATGTATCGGAGGAACATTCCCTTCCGGAACAGATAGGGGACACCTTGTGGCATCGAGCGATAGGAGCTTCTCAAGAGAAGCCAATATGCAGACGTTCTACTATTCCAACATCAGTCCCCAGAAGAGTTCCTTTAATCAGGGTATCTGGCAAAAGCTTGAGGAAAGGGTTTTGCAGTGGGGACGGGATAGAAATTCTTGCGATACGCTCTATGTTGTAAAGGGTGGAACAATATATAATGGAGATATTTTGGGACACATAAGCCCTAAGAATAACAGCGCTCTCTCCGTTCCTATTCCGAAGTACTACTTCATGGCTCTTTTGAAGGTTAAAGATGGAAAGCACTACTCCATAGGTTTTATAATAGAACATAAGGATATTCCGACTTCCAATAAACTCGGTCTCTATACCATAACGATAAAAGAGTTGGAACAGCGTACCGGATACAACTTCTTCCATGTCTTGCCTGATGAGAAAGAGAAGGATGTAGAGAGCAAGATAGATATTGCTTTCTGGCAAGGTATATAGGCAGATTTCCTTTCTGATGGGAGTCATACTCAAACAGAGCTTAAGAGGTACGGTCGTAACTTATCTGGGAGCCTTTATAGGCTTTCTTACGACCTTCTTCATCACGGTAACCTATCTCACGGCAGAAGAGATAGGTCTTACCCGTGTACTGTTTGAGGCAGCACTGCTGTTGAGCACATTTGCGATACTCGGAGTACACACGTCTTCCATAAGATACTATCCCTATTTTAAGCGAGAAGACGGGCAGGAAAGGGGTTTCTTGTCTCTTATGTTGCTCTTTCCGCTACTGGGGGTGGTACTCTTCGGGCTCCTTTACATTTTACTGGAAGTTCCCATATCTTCATATTTTTCCAAGAACTCTTCTCTATTCGTGCAGTACTATTATATGGTACTGCCGTTGATGCTTTTTCTGCTGTATCAGAATCTGTTGGAGGTTTATTCGTCCATCAAACAGAAGATTGTAGTACCTCGCTTTCATAAAGAGGTAACCCAACGCTTATTATTGATAGGTGTTTACGTTGGATATGCCACATTCAATTTAACTCTTGACGCTTTCATCTGGATTTTTGTAGGGAGCTACGGATTGGTGGCACTATTGCAGTTCGGATATGTTTCAAGACTATCGCCTTATGCCTTAAAGGAGAGGATCGAGTTTCCCAAAGAGCAGAAGAGAGATTTTCTAAACTACACGCTTTTGGTGGTATTGTCTGCACTGGGAGGAAGCATCTTCAGCCGCTTGGACATATTTATGGTATCCGCAAAGATGGGACTAAACTATGCCGGGATATATACGATAGCTTTCTTCATCGTGGCTATAATAGAGATTCCCTCTCGTTCGCTTCTTGCTATCACAGCTCCGATAGCTTCGGAGGCGTTGAAGAATAAAGATACCCTAAAGCTGCAAGATCTCTACAAAAAGGTTGCGTTGTATCAGCTGTTTGTGGGAGGATTTATATTTCTGCTTATTTGGGTAAACATAGACTTCATTTTTACCATTATACCCAACTCGCAAATATATTCCCAAGGCAAGTGGGTTGTCTTTTATCTCGGTTTATCGAAGCTTGTGGAGATAACATTCAACTTCGGCAACTCCGTCATCAGATACTCTCGCTACTACTACTATACCATACTTATCACATTTCTGCTCACGATACTTACCATCCTGACAAACAACTATTTTATCCCTCTTTTAGGGATGACGGGAGCATCCATAGCCACGCTCATCACCTGTTTTATCAGCTACACGATATCTCAGTTTATTATAAAGATAAAGCTCGGCGTATCTCCTTTCAGTGGCAGATTTGCCCTCCTGTTTGTCATAATAGGCATTCTGCTCGTGTCGCATTCGTTATGGAAGATGGAGGCGATCGGAGGGAATATCTGGTTTGATGCCATCGTCAAAAGCTTTATTTTTGTTGCCGTACCCGTTGCAATGGTGCTTCGACTGAAAATGCTGCCGGAGCTGTCTCAGTACATATCGAATCTCTATAAAAACTTTAGGAAAAGAGTATGACACAAGGAACCGAAGAACAAGGAGTTGTTACCCTGATACCATTTGGGAACATTGCGAACAGACTTTTGGCGGTAAGCTCTGCCATCTCTTACTTTTCCAGCATAGAGAAGCCTGTGGAGATTGTTTGGTTTAAGACACCGGAGCTGTGTTCGGAGTTTGAACGTCTGTTTCATCCCGATATCAGCTTTGATGAGAAATATGTATCCGTGAGGAATGCTACGATCAAAGACCACATCTTCAGAGACATCCCCAATGGTCGCAACTTTTTTCTTTCCAAGCTTCACGCGTTATGGGCGTACGATCACTGCATCAACTCCGACCACTATGTGTCAAACGAGGAGCTGAGAAAAGAGATTGTTACGACCCTTTCTTCCGGAAAAAATATAGACATCTGGCTGGCACTGAACAGAGCATTCTACATAACGCCCCGAATGTTCGACAATCTCATGCCTTCGGTTGAGGTAGTCAGTGCGGTGCGTTCGATCTGTTCGGGGTGGACGGAGAACGTCATAGGCGTTCACATCCTGAGAGGAGACGAGCAGTACTCGTGGCGGCAAGATCCCATAGACCTTTATATAAGACGTATGCAGAAGCTGATAGAGACAGACCCGTCCGTGAAGTTTTTCCTGTCGGCGGACAATTATGAGGATCGGGACAGGATCGCGACAATCTTCGGGTCGAGAGTCTTCACGCCCAAGCTGCAGAAAGACCCGGATACGGTAGAGGGAGTGATACAAGCCATGGCGGAGATTTTGGCTCTGTCCAAGACCAAGTATATACTTGGGGGAAAAGACAATCCCTACTGCACTGCCGCTACGCTTATAGGGGAGAAGCCTTTGGAGCAGATCTCCATTTACTTGTAGGCAGACCTCCTTTCATGTCGGCTACTCCATGACCATTTTGTAACCGATGCCGTAGACGGACTTTATCTTTATGTTTGCGTTCGAATCTTGCAGCTTCTTTCGCAAGTTTTTTATCTGTGTGTAGATAAAGTCGAAGTTGTCCACCTGATCTATATTATCCCCCCAGACAGCTTCTGCGAGAAGCTCTTTTCGTACGAGGCGATCCACTCTGTTGGCAAAGTAGAGCAGGATGTCGTACTCTTTTCTGTTGAGTTCAAGCCGGTTATCGGACACGGTTACGGAGAATTTATCCGGGAAAATCTCCACGTTCCCAAGGGAGATGGAGAGATCTCCGCTCTGATTTCTGCGGATGACGCTGCGGAGTCTGGCAGACAATTCTATCAGATGAAAAGGTTTGGAAAGGTAGTCATCGGCTCCGAGCTCCAGCCCCTTGACTTTATCTTCGACGGCATCCCGTGCGGAGATTATGATGATACGTTCCTGTCTTTTTGCCTGTTTCATCTCCTCCAGCAGGGTAAGCCCGCTACCGTCCGGCAGCATAAGGTCGAGGAGCACCCCGTCATAAGAGTAGAGACCTATCTTCTCCCTTGCTTCAGAGAGTGTTTTTGCTATTTCCACGATGTATCTTTCTTTCGTGAGAGTCTCTGCGATAAGTTCTTGAAGTTGGGGTTCGTCTTCCACGATAAGTATTTTCATTGTATCTCTATACGGCTTAGTTGTTGTGTTTTTAGGTAAAGCGGTTAAATATCCGAGCCGAAATTTAGGGAATTTCTTTGAGAACAGCGAATTTGAGAGACGAAATAGCATCCGAACAACTCCGCCTGAAGATGCCAAAAGCAGATGCCCTGCCGTTCCGTTTCGGGGAAGCCGATTTCGGGCGGATGCACCAAAGTTTTTCCCCCTTTCCGCAGAGCGTAGAATCCTTATACATACGGAAAAATATTTTTGCATATACGGAAAAATATTTCTGCATATACGGAAAAATATTTCTGCATATACGGAAAAATATTTCTGCATATACGGAAAAATATTTCTGCATATACAAAAAAATATTTCTGCATATACGAAAAAATATTTCTGCATATACGAAAAAATATTTCTGCATATACGAAAAAATATTTCTGCATATACGAAAAAATATTTCTGCATATACAGAAATTTCTTTCCTTGCGGAAAAAAATTTTTTTCTTTTCCGTCTCCATCTTTGTCGGAGGCGGAGGTGCAAAAAAAGTCTTGGCCGCCACTTATGATTTTTCATAAATGACAGCCAAGACTCGGACCGGATATGTCGGTGGAGGAGTGGTGCGGATTTGCTACTCCGGCACGTAGATCACTTCTCCGTTTTCGAGCTCGTAAGCCACTCCCACGCGGCGTCCTTTGGAGCCGGAAGCATCGGTCTGCTCGTTGGATGGGGTGTATCGCTCTATTTTGTTGCCTTTCTTGGTGATGATCTCCATGTCTTCTTTGCCGGGGTTCTTCACTACGGTAAACTCCTCTTGGGTGAAGACTTCGGTCATGTTCATGTGCATCACCATCGCCACCATGAGTGCCACGGCAAAGACCATCGCAACGTCGAAGAGATTGACTACGACGCTTAGCGGATCGGAATCGTCCTCTTTCTCAAACAGAGGTATGCGTCTTCTGCTTTTCATCGGTTGTCTGTGAGTATTCTGGAGATGTATTCAAGCTGATTGACCTCTTTGGCGTACCAGCGGCTCTTGATCTGCTGGGTGAGGAGACCCACGATGCTGATGACCAACCCCACGACGGTGGTGGCAAAGACTACCTGCATGTTGTATGCCATGCCCGATACGTCGCCGGTGGAAAGCCCTACGAGCGCCGGGCTCATGGCGATGAGCGTCCCGATGAGTCCGAGTATGGGACCCATCTTTGCGAGGATCTTCGAGATGGCGAGGTCTTTCTGTGCTTCGTTTTCAAAGCCGGAGATGAGAAAGTCCGAGTAGGCTTCGTTTGCCGGATGGGTGAGCAGGTCGCGGAGGTACTGCACGAAAAGCGAGTTGTCCTTGCGCGGAAGGCTCTCCTTGATCTCTTCGATGGTCTCTCTTGTGGCAGCCTTTATCTTTTGGTTCAGTGCCTTGTCGTTTGCCCTCTTGATCATGAACTGGTTGTAGAAGCTGCCCAACAGAAGCAGGGAGCGTCCGAAAAGAATGAGAAGCATGATGATGTCCGGGATGAGCAGACTGTTGGCTACGAAAAAAAGTAGTTTTGAGATTGTTTCCATTATGAGTTGTGATGATATGATGCGGATGTTAAGAGTATTGCTCTCGTTTGCGGCGAGCGCGGTCTTTGATGATCCATTTCCATTTGTGTACCCCTATGCCCAGAATGATCACCGCCACAATCACCATCAGTGCGTACACGATAGTGACGGAGGAGCCTGTGATCACTTCCGGTGCGGCATACACCACTTGCGAACTTCCTGTGGTGATGAGCCCCAGCACACAGACGAAAAGCGCGGACAGAAGCTGCACCTCAAGACGGATGCTCTTCTCCGGCAAGAACGCCCTGAGCAGGTAGCTGAACAGGGACAGACCCACGACCACCGCAGCCATCATGCCGCAAGTGATGCCGTCGAAGGAGACACCCGGAAAGGCGTAAAATGTCTGCGCCAAAAGGTAGTAGAGGGCAGGGAAGAGCATCAGGGTCGGGTACCAGTAGAGGAGCTTTACCCAGACTTTCTTGTTGTCATGGTATTTCTGATGAAACGCCGTGAAAACAAAGGCGAGACAGAGTGCGGACTCTATCGTGATGAGGACGGAAATGTCCGCAAGTATCGCGCTGTTCTGCATGAGTGCCTGAAACTCTACCTTGGAGCTCTGGGTCGCATACGGCGATGCGATGAACAGAAATAATCCGTAAACGAGCGTAAACAACACCACTTGCCAAAGCTTCCAAAAGGAGAGCTTGACAAGTGTGTTGATGAATATGAATAGTATGAGGATCTGAATGAGAATGTCCATCTCTTTCTCCTGCTGTTAAGCTGTTTTTGTTCTTCTTTTCCGAAGCACAAAGATAAGGATAATGAATAGAACGACTACAGCCGCAGCGATGATGATGCCGGTCTTCATGCTGCTGTCGTTGTCAGACTCCATCACTTCCGAGCTCTCTTTCTGCAAGCGGATGCCGTCTTTCGCTTCCACTTTGGTGTCGGAAGAAGACTGCAGCATGGTATTCAAGCTCTTCTTGTAAGCTGCGGCGTCTTGTTCCGGGAGCTTTTGTGAAATGAAGTCTTGGAGCTTCTTATTTCCGGCAGAGAAGCCGAAGCCGGAAGAGCCAAACTCTGTTACCATCTCTTTGTGAACCTCCACGAGAGTCTTGATCTGCTCTTCGCTTGCCGCCCACATGCCTTTGCGGTGTGTCTCAAGCATAATGGCTGAGATCTCTTGCAGGGCTGCAGGATTGGAGGTGCGGAAAAACTCTCTTGTTCCCAAGTTTTGAGTATCGGCTATATACATATTATATAGTTCGTCCCAGAGCTCTTTGTCTATCACGTTGGGCTTTGCAACGTTCCAGCCGAATGTGTTTGTGAAGATTTCAACAAGTCCCCCGGCAGCAGAAGAGCCGCTTTTCATGATCTCTTTGACGTAAACCGGATTGAGCACGGTGGTTCTGGCTTCAACTCCGATAGCTTCTTTAAGATCCTGTATTCGGGTACGGTTTCGATTTCTGTAATCGGCAAAGAACGCATCAGGGTCTTTGCCCGTAACATTGCGGATGGCAAGGTTCATACCTCCCATGAACTCATACACGTGGTCGAGGCTCAATGCTCCCCATGTGTTGCTTTGACGAGGTTGTACGATGACGTCCGTGTTGTGCAGAACACTGCGAAGAAGTCCGGCTTGGAATGCTCCCCACTCCTTGCTGTCGCTGTATATTGCTCCCATGTTGTTGATATACACATCGGCAATCTCTTTCTCGGATTCCCACTTGTCGCTGCTTGTAATCATACCCTGTATATTGGTACCATACATGCCATTGACACCACCGAACACTCTTTTTGTAGAAAGTTCACGAGCGGCTTTTGGGGACAGACCATTTTCTACCAGCTGTCTCTCTATTTCCACTGTGGAGCTCTTTACCTGGTTTTCATACTCGCTTTCGTCTTCTGCATTTGCCGCCATTTCCACAGCCCTGCTGAGTAGCATCAGACGAGAAGCAGCCAAATCGCGGAACTGTCCGGATGTTTGAACAACAATGTCTATACGAGGACGTCCGAGATCTTTTGCAGGGATAAGACGAAGATCCGAAACTCTTCCAAATGTATCCCTTATAGGTTCTACTCCAAGCATATAAAGGGCTTGACCAATGGTTGTACCCTCACTTTCTATGAACTCACTGCTCCAGAAAGTATAGCTGACCTTTCTTGGATATTCTCCGTGCTGCTTCTTATACTGTTCCAGTGTTGAGTTTACCAAAGCAACTGCACGGTCCCATGCAACTTCTGATGGAGTGTTCTCTGCATTGATAGAGTAGAGGTTGCGTCCGGTAGGAACGGCATTAGGGTTCGCCACGGCATCCCCTCCGGAAGATGGTGCAATATAACCACCATTGAAAGCGTTGATAATACCACTTAGTTCTGCTTCCGGACTCTCCAATAAAGCACTTCTATATCGTAGAATATTGGTTATTGTGCGCTCTATTTCAAGTATTGCACGAGCACGATCTCTTGCCTCTTTTGTAGGGGCCTCTGCTTTCATACCCATAGCCGCGTGTGGATGCTCTACCGGTTTCTCAGCATTTGCTGCATGAGGATGTCCTCCTTTTGCCATTTTTGAGTGCCGATGTTCTACCGGTTTTTCAGCATTTGCTGCGTGAGGATGCTCTCCCTTTGCCATTTTTGCATGTGGATGCTCTGCCGGTTTTTCAGCATTTGCTGCGTGAGGATGCTCACCTTTTGCCATTTTTGCATGTGGATGCTCTGCCGGTTTCTCAGCATTTGCTGCGTGAGGATGTCCTCCTTTTGCCATTTTTGAGTGAGCATGCTCTCCTGAAGTACTGCTCTTAGGTCTGCCCATACTGCCGGAAGAGTTTCCCCCTCCTCCCATCATCATAGGTCTTGCGGGCTTCAATATCTGTTTTGACTGTTCAATTTCATCAACACTTATCTTAGCTACGGATGCAACAAGTGTATTATCTACCGCCTTGCCTGCTAAGATTTGGCGAACAAGAGTTTTGGCAGGTTCCAAGTAGCGTTGTGTGAACAAAGGTCTATTGTTGAGTTCTTTTTCTGTTACTCTTCCACTCATTCTATCAAGGTTTGCAACACTGTAAGCGATAGGATCGGCACTCATTGCAAGCACTGTCGATGAGATTTTTTCAGCTTCATAAGGAATGCCTGTGGTATAGAGCATACCATTCATTTTCTCATTGGCAATTTCTTCTGCAAAGTTATCTATCCGTTCTATCTCTTCTTCCGTATAAGGCTTTGTTGCTATACTATCAAGGCGAAGATCTCTGTGAATTCCCATTGCCATAGCAATCTTCTTTACTGCAATAGAAGCCTGTTCCTGCTTTTCAGGATCTGCTTTGTAGTAGTCTCTGATCCTGTTTTGCAACTTAGAAAAGAGTCCGCGCGTCTGGCTCTCCATGAAAGCTGGAGTTAAATAAGATATTGTAGTAGCGTAAGATCTTCTCTTTGCCATCATGCTTTCTCCAATATTTCCTATCGTATAATAGTAGTAGTGTGGCACAGAGCCCACAAGTCTATCCGGCCAGTCTTGGTGACTCAAAGCAACTTGTTTTTGAGGAGTAAATTCCAAACTTCCATGAGTTCCGAAGTGCATCATCAAATCCGCTTTAAACTCATGCTGTGTCCATAGATAGGAAGCTATATAGGTATGAGGAGGAGCCATTTTTGCTCCGTGAACTATTGCAAACTCATCATCTCCTAAACCTGCCATGGGTTGAGGTAGAAGAGCTACATTCCCAAACTCTATTCTGGATACGGCAATGTGTGGGACACCATCTTTCATTGTACTCATGTATGAACCGGGAGCTTCTCCATAAGTGGAGATAACATCGGCATATCTCTCCGGAGTAAGACTTTTTGCCACCCAATTTTCGTAGTCTGCCTTGCTTACAAGAGCAGGGTTTCCTTCTTTCATGAAAGTATCAAAAGCTCCCTCCGCATAAGTACTTAGTATTGCTCCCTGCTTCATGATGATCTTTTCAAACTCTTTTACGCTTTTCGGGAGGTTTTCTACGTTATAGCCTTCTGCTTTCATCCTTTTAAGGAGATTATAGATAGCCGGAATAGTTTCAAGCCCTTGAGCTGCAAGAGAGGCTTGTCCCGGACCTTTGAAGAAGTAGATGGCAACCTTTTTATCCGCATTGTTCTTTTGTTTAAGAGAGATAACATTGGATACGATTTCGGTAAAAGTCTTTAGACGTTCGGGCATGGCTTTGAATAGGTAGAGACCGCTTGGATCTTTTTCCTGAGCGATAAGAGAATAGGGGTAGATAGCACCATCCAGTTCCGGCATTACGAGGCTTTGCCCCATAAATCCTCCAAACATTCCCATTGGATCAGCCTCCCATTTCTCTCTCAGCTGCATTATTGAGAGAGGCGCAAAAACCGGAATATTGCGTTTTTTCAACCAGTCTACCGTTACCTCTCCATTACCCATCATTATACGTCCGTGGGGGAAATATATTACGGCATCCGGTTGAATAGAGTCAAGATAAGCTACTCGCTTGTCCATATCGCAAGCAATGGGATAAACCATATATCCTGCATTTTCAAAAGAAGAAATAATGCTGTTAAGGTGCTCTCTATTTCCACTGAACGGATCATGAATACCGGGTAGAATTGCTATTCTTCCTGCTTTTTCATTGAACTTGTTTTGTGATTTGAGATAGCTTTCATAGGTTTCCTTACTTGCAAAGAACTTATCATCTACGGAAGTAAAGAAAACGTTAGACTGATTCTCTACCACAGGTTGAGGCTCTTTTACAAATAGCACTTTTTTGTCTATCTCCTTCCGGATGTAGCGAGCCATATTTTGGTAGTTTAGCTTATTTCCGCTTCCGAGATACCCTGATATGGCTTTAATATGAATGCTATCGAGATTGCAAATATCATTTTGAGGATTTGTGACTGATGACATATATATAGGTGTACCCTTATCAGCCAATTTTTGTATGGTTGCTCTTTCTGCTTCTGAAATCTTAAGACCCATAGCAAAGCCGAGTACGAAGTCAAACTTACTGAGACGATCAACTTCTTCTGCATCAACGGCTTCAAACTTGATCATAGGATCTTGATTGGACAAAGCTATTCCCGCAACCTGAAATTGAGGGAAGTTATACAGAGCTATTTTTGTTGGAGCAGCAAGTTTGAACCAAGCTACTCCTAAAGAGACCACAACTAAGAGGCATATAAGAGCCCAAAGTCCCCATTTTTTAGAGCTACGCTTCATAATAATTTAGAATGTTGAATTAAAGTTTTTGAACGAGCAAAGGTATCTTTTCTCCATATCAATCTCAATACCTATATATAGTGATTTGTTGAATAAATATACCTCCTGATTACTGACCATTATTTACTTCTGATATTGTGTTACAGACTGAATTTTAGTGGCTTGTACGAGAAATATAAAATGATTATCTTCGTCTTTCGGAAAAAGCCCACTTTGTGTGGGTTCCATTAACTCCACAAAAGACAAAATTGTAGTTATCAGTATGAAAAAATTCTTTTTATCGCTTGCTTTGTTGCTGTGTGGTGCGAGTGCCTATGCACAGCTTCACAGCTTACAAGGGTACGAGTACGGAGTGCATTCTTCTCCTACCGGGAAGGAGTGGGAAAGCCCCGAACGCCTTTCTCTGAATAAAGAACAGCCACACGCTTGGATGTTTTCTTTTGCATCCGTGGACGAAGCACGAGCTGTTTTACCACAAAATAGCAGTTATTGGAAGAGTCTCGATGGAACGTGGAAGTTTCATTGGGTCGGGAATCCTAATGAACGCCCTGTGGAGTTTTTCCGTCCGGCTTACGATGTATCCCAATGGGATGATATAACAGTTCCTTCTTGTTGGAATGTCGTTGGAATCCAAAAAGATGGATCATTAAAGTATGGTACACCTATCTATGCCAATCAGCCTGTAATTTTCCAGCATAAGGTTGCTGTTGGAGACTGGAAAGGTGGAGTTATGCGTACGCCTCCTAAAGACTGGACTACCTATAAGGACAGAAATGAGGTGGGTTCATATCGCAGAACATTTGATATCCCCGCTGATTGGACCGGAAGACGAGTTTATCTGAACTTCGATGGCGTTAACTCTTTCTTCTATCTCTGGATTAACGGAACCTATGTCGGTTTTTCCAAAAACTCCAGAAATACCGCCTCTTTTGATATTACCTCTTATCTCGTAAAAGGAGAGAACAGCGTTGCGGTGGAGGTGTATCGCAACTCGGATGGCTCTTTCCTTGAAGCACAGGATATGTGGAGACTTCCGGGTATCTTCAGAAGTGTATATCTTACATCCAAACCGGATGTTCAGCTAAGAGATTTGGTTGTTATTCCTTCTTTGATGAACGGATATAGCGATGGTCGTTTGAGCATCAAAGCAGAAGTTCGCAATCTTTCATCAAAGAGAGTAGAGAAAGGGTATAGCATCTCTTACGAGCTGTTCAAGAATAAGCTTTACAGCCAGAGCAACTCTCCTGTCGAACTCTCTAACCCTGTTTCATCTTCATTGAACAAGCTTGAAAAGCAGAGCAGAACGGTTGTAGAAACTACTTTGGATCTGAAAAAACCTGATCTTTGGAGTGCTGAAGCTCCACACTGTTATACTCTTGTGGCTAAGCTTAAAGATAAAAAGGGACGAATCATAGAGACGGTATCTACCCTTGTCGGTTTCCGTCAAGTGGAGATAAAGGATACAGAAGCAAAAGATGATGAGTTTGGTCTTGCCGGACGCTACTATTATATCAATGGTAAGCCTGTAAAGTTGAAAGGTGTAAACCGTCAAGAGATCAATCCTGAGAGTGGAAATACCATCACAACAGAGCAGATGATAGAGGAGATAATGCTCATGAAGCGTGGCAATATCAATCATGTTCGCTGTTCTCACTATTCCAACTTCCCCCAGTGGTACTACTTATGCGACCTTTATGGTATTTATCTTGAAGATGAAGCCAATATAGAGAGCCACCAATATTATTATGGTAAAGAGTCGCTATCTCACGTTCCGGAGTTTAAGGATGCTCACGTCGGACGGGTAATGGAGTTGGCTGCTGCTCATGTCAATTCTCCTTCTGTGGTGATTTGGTCTTTGGGCAACGAGGCCGGTCCCGGCGAAAACTTTGTACACGCTTACAAAGCTCTCAACAGCTTTGACCCTTCTCGTCCGGTACAGTATGAGCGTAACAATTCCATTGTGGATATGGGTTCCAATCAGTATCCTTCCATTGCTTGGACCAGAGAAGCGGTGAAAGGAACATATAAAAATATCAAGTATCCTTTCCATATTTCGGAGTATGCCCACTCTATGGGTAATGCCGGAGGTAATCTCTCCGACTATTGGGAGGCAATAGAGAGCACAAACTTCTTCTGTGGTGCAGCCATTTGGGACTGGGTAGATCAGGCTCTTTACAAGACCGATCCACAGAGTGGAACCCGATTCTTTGCCTACGGAGGAGATTTCGGAGACAAGCCGAATAGCGGTATGTTCTGTATGAATGGTATTCTTTTCCCGGACCATACACCCAAGCCTGTATTTTGGGAAGTGAAGAAGGTGTATCAGAATGCCGGTATTACATGGAAAGATCGTGACAAAGGAGAGATTGAGATCTTTAACAAGCGCTATTTTACAGACCTTTCGGATCTATATCTTACATATACCATCATAAAAGATGGTGTGCGTGAAAAGTCTGTCAGACTCGATATGCCTGTCATCGCTCCACGTAAAAAGGCTGTCATAACTCTACCTATATCCGGTATTGAACTTGACAAATATGCAGACTACTATGTCCAAGTGCAACTTCATTTGGCTAATGATGAACCATGGGCGAAGAAAGATTTTATCCAGATGGAGGAGCAACTTCTTCTTCAAACTGCAGAAGTGAAAGGCGCTATAACAACTCAGCAGCCTGTTAAACCCCAAGTAAAACAGACGCCGGAGAGTATGACCATAAAGGGAAATGAGTTTACCGTTGTCTTCGATAAGCGTATCGGCTCTATCACTTCTTTGGAATATGCAGGCAAGCAGATGCTGAAAGAGGGTACTGCTATAACATTGGATGCGTTCCGCGCACCTACGGATAACGACATTTGGATCTATCGTTCTTGGGTAGAGAATGGGCTTCACGACCTTAAGCATAAGGCTGTTTACTTTGGAAGTCATATTTCCAAGGATGGTACTGTAAAGGTTTCCACAATGGTCGAATCTCAAGCAGACGGCTCATTCCGGATAACAGGAGGATCAAGCGGACACTATAAAATAGAAAAGGTTAAGGATGAAAATAAGAGTGGAAATCCGTTCAAGTTTACCTCCAATCTTGTTTGGACGATATACCCTGATGGTTCGATAGAACTCCAAGCCAATATATCTTCCAATAAACCGACGGCAGATCTGCCAAGACTGGGCTACTATATTCAGACACCTAAGTGCTTGTCTCAATACACCTATTATGGTCTGGGAGAGCACAACAACTATGCCGACCGCAAAGCCGGAGCCTATATGGGTAAGTACAGCAGCAGCGTGGAAGAGCAGTTTGTTCCGTTCCCAAAACCTCAGAGCATGGGCAATAGGGAAGGGGTTAAGTGGGCTTCTCTGACAGATAAAGAGGGTGTCGGAATGCTCTTTGTCTCTTCCGAAAAAATGTCTGTTTCGGCTCTACCTTGGAGCGCATTAGAGATGACTTTAGCTCCGCACTGGTATGAGCTACCAGAAAGCAGTGCTAATCATATACACCTCGACAAGGCGGTGATGGGGCTTGGAGGCTTCAGCTGTGGACAAGGACCTCCTCTCAATCATGATAGAATCAAAGCAGACTCTCATGAGTATGCTCTTTTGATTCGCCCTCTCAATGGTACAAATGCCGCAGAACTCTCTAAGGTAGCTTTGTCCGATGTGAAACCTATTTCTATTGTTCGCTCTACGGATGGAGAGGTAACGCTTTCTACAGATGTGGCAAACAGTTCGGATATTCTCTATACACTTAGCTCAAGCAAGAGAATGTCTCCAATGGTGTACAATGCTCCATTTGAAATGAGAGAAGGAGGAGTGGTTACCGCATACAGCAAGCAGACTCCATGGTTGAAGAGTATGAATAGTTTTGACAAGATAAACGTTGTCAAGGTTTCTGTTGCAGAGGTTTCAAGTGAAGAGCCGGAAGTGGGTATCGCGACAAATATGCTGGATCAAGACACAGAGACGATATGGCATAGCATGTACTCTGTAACGGTAGCAAGCTATCCTCATTGGATCTCTTTCGATGCCCGCAAAGAGACAGAGCTCAAAGGTTTTACGCTATTGCCAAGACAGGACGATTCGGATAACGGTCGCATCAAAGCTTATTCCGTTCAGATCAGTAACGATGGAAAGAAATGGAGCGATCCTGTTATCACGGGAGAGTTCGACAAGTCTAAGCAGATGAAGACCGTTATGTTCAAGTCTCCTGTTCGCACTCGATACATTCGTTTCAATGCTCTTAGCTCTCACACGGGAGCAGATTTTGCTTCGGCTGCAGAGATTACATTTGTGGAATAGACCGGAAAGATTTTAGTTCCGATACAAGACATATTGTTTGATAGAGAGTCCCGGCTTTGGTTTTATACCGAGTCGGGACTCTTTTTATATAAGCCGACCAAAAGGTGTTATGGCTTCAATGCTCCGAAATCTATGCCCCTTATCGAACTTTTCCCTTGGGACAACTTTTGTTTAATAGTTATGGAAAACGGTTTAATCCGATATATAAGTTTCTTTGAAGCCTTATCGTTTTATAAATCAAGCTTTGATGTCCGGAAACCGGGATTTGATTTGTAGGAAGCAAGCCTTGCTTTATTACAGTCAGGTTTTGATTTCTTGGAATCAGGTCTTGCTTTTCAAGTTTTAACCGATTTAGACACAAAAAGGAATCTGTTTGGAGAAGATTTTATAGGCGTTTACAGGAGAAGTTAAGGCTACAATCTCAAACTGATATTATGTATTCGGACAGGATATTATACAAAAAGGAGTTGTCAGAAATCCTTTTTCTCCATGCCGTTAAAATAAAAAATAACACCTCTATTTGTAAATAGAAGTGTTACCATTAGCTTAACAGCTCAACAGCTGTGGGTATCTTAATTCTGACGTTTGGGAGTGAAAAACAAACTATTATTTAAGTTCAAGTTCACTACCCGGTTTGAAACGTACAGTAGATTTTGCAGGAATTGTGATGCGTTCTTTTGTACGTGGGTTAGTGCCGGTGCGTTTTTCTCTTTTAGTTACAGAGAATGTTCCGAAACCAATGATCGCAACCTTGTTACCAGCTTTCATTTCATCTTTCACCACTGTTTGGAAAGCATCAAGAGCTTTTTTTGAATCAGTCTTGGTTAGACCGGCTTTTTCAGCAATAGCCGCAATGAGTTCAGTTTTATTCATCTCGAAAAATTATTTGGTGTATGACATAATATAATATATCCGAAATCGATTATATCCCAAAAGTACTCTAAATGTTTTAATTAACAAAATATTAGACTGTTTTTTTTCATTCTTCTGCTCCAATTGTTGAGAAAGTAACTCTAAAGAAGGGGAAATAAGATTTCGATGAAACGTATAAATTTTTATAAAAAAGAAAGAAGAACTTGAATTTAGGGCTTTTTCTTCCGTTTCTTATTTTGTATCACAAGCACCTCTTCGGCTGGGTTAGCGACTTTTTTAGTACCTTTGGATTGTTCAAAAACTTGTTAGTATTCTTAGTACCAATCAAACATGAAGAAACGTTTTATCGGACTGATGCTGTTATTGTTGGGTGGTGGAACAAGCGTTGTTGCTCAACATCGCCCCATAGATATGCCGCACTTCGTTTCCAAGATGGGGGACTCTTGGGACGCCTACCATAGACACAATACGCTCTATGCCTCCTATAAAGTGCAGAAACCTTTCTCTTGGATAGACTCCTATATGCCTATGCTGGAGCATGAAAAAGAGTTGATTTTAGCTCTTTCTTCTGCCAAGAGCGGTGCTCTTTCGGCAGAACAGATGTTGCTTTACTTCATAGAGAAACATCCCCAATCGGCATCTGCGCTCTATGCTAAAGCCGCTTTGGGAGAGTACTATTTCTCTCAAGAGAATTACAGAAGTGCTGCCTATTGGTTGGATCTTCTCGATAGAGACTTCCTCCCGGAAGATCTTTCGGAAAGGATGTCCTACTATTTGGCATACTCGTTAATGAAAGATCGAAGAGAAGATTTGGCTTTGAATATATTTGCTCCTCTTGTTTACAGTAAGAAATATTCCAAAGAGTCTTCTTTTTATGCTGGATATATAGCATTTCAAAAAAGAGACTATCCTGCGGCTTTCAAGTACTTCAGACCGATAGAGAATGACTCTTTTTACGGGCTTTACGTTGGAGCTTACGAGGGTGAAATGCTTTTGGAGCAGGGTAAGTATAGCGATGCTCTTCCTTTGGCAGAGCGTACGATGAAGAAAACAGGAGATAGAGAGGCTGTGGCTTCTGCTTACAGAGTGGCCGGATTATCGGCTGCTCAGCTCTCTTTGAGCCGTAAGGCTCTGGAGTATCTCTCTTCTTATGTTGCCATGACAGATGCTCCGGGACGTTTGGAGCTTTTGACCCTTGGGCAGGAGCAGTACAGGCTGGAGCTGTATTCGGAGGCAATGCAGCACTTTAGAAAGGTGGCAGACGGAACGAATGACTATATGTCTCAGCTGGCACTCTACTATAAGGGGTTGTCTGCACTCTCTTCGGGAAAGCTTCAAGATGCTTATAATGCGTTCGTGAACTCTTCTCAAATAGAGGTTTATCTGCCTTTGGTTCAAGCGGCAGAGTATAATGCCGGCATGATTCTGTACAATGAACATCCGGGAGAGATAGGTGTCGGAACTGAGGCGTTGGGAAAGTTCGTCAGCAAGCACCCCCTCTCTGAGTACAGTGATAAGGCTGTTTCTTATCTTGTGGATGCTTATGGTAGAACATCCGATCATGTTGGAGCCATAAAGGAGATAGACAAGATCACTCCGTTACCCAAGGAGTTGGTAAAGCTTAGACAAAAGATCACTTTGAGTAAGGCTAACACACTGCTTGGTACAGGTAATGTGATAGCCGCAAAAAAGGAGTACGACGATATTATAACCTCTAATGGCGATGCCGAGAGCGTTGCAGAGGCTTATTTGTGGAAAGGAGAGTTGCTTCACAGAGAGGGTAACTACAACGATGCCATCAGAAGCATTCAGACCTATATACAGATGGTGCCGAAAGGGCAGGCTGTTAATCCGATAGCGTATTACAATCTGGGCTACTCTTTCTTCAACCTGGAGCGTTGGGGAGAAGCACAAGAGGCTTTTAGAAATTATCTCTCTCTTACCGGCACAACACCCGAAGCAGATCATACAAATGCTTACAACAGGCTTGGAGACATAGCGGTGATGCAAAGAGAATATGATGCTGCTTTCTCTGCATACACAACTGCAATGACAAGAGGTGGTAAGGATGCAGACTATGCTGTACTGAAGCGTGCTCATATCATGGGGCTGCGAAAGAACTATCAAGGGAAAGCTTCGGAGTTGGAGTCTTTGGTTGTCAAATATCCTAACTCTCCCTACATTCAAGAAGCTCTTTATGAGAAGGGGCGGGCATTGACGTTCATTGAAAATAATACGGGCGCAAGAACAGAGTTCTCCAAAGTTTTCAATGGTTATCCCGATAGTGATTTTGCTCCTAAAGCAGGTGTACAACTCGCTCTCTCTTTCTTTAATGACAACGATCTGAATAGAGCCGCGGATATATATGCAGAGGTCATAAGGCGTTACCCTAACAGTGGAGAAGCCAAATCTGCTCTTCAAGACCTCAAGAGTATATCCGTACGTTTGGACAGAGTAGATGAGTATTCGAGACTTGCACAACTGGTGGATCAATCCACAGGAAGTAAAAACTCCGATGAAACAGAGTCTTTAACATTCTTGGCGGCAGAACGTCTTATTTCTCAAGGTAAACAGAAAGAGGCTTTGGAGGCAATGAGACGCTATGTGGAGAGATATCCCAACGGATCTTTTAGAGATCAGGCGGAGTATCACCAAGCTTATATCCTTTATAAAGAGAGAAGATATAGTGAAGCACTTCCTATCCTGATCGCTTTGGAGAGGAGAAATAATACGGCTATTCAAGGAGATGTTTTGAAGATGTTGGCTCAGACCTATGAGCAGTCCGGAAATTATGATGCTTCAATTTCTACTTATGTACAGCTTGCAAGAAGATCTGCACAAAATAAACAAGGGGTAGAGTCTGCTCTTTTTGCTGCCTTGGCTGTGGCAGAAAAGGGAGGGGAGGTTGATATGCTACGCTCATTGGCCAAGGAGATAGAGTCGGGCAGGTTCAAAGCTTATGCTGCTTCTGCTCCGATACTGAATTATGTTGCCAAGAAAATCCTTGAAAATGGAGAGTATCAAGAGGTCTTGAACCTTACTTCTGCAGCTATGAAGCTGGACGCAAGTAAGCAAACTCTCTCTGTCAGCCAAGTATTAGAGGCTGAAGCTCAATATGGTTTGGGACGGATAGCTGTGGCTAAAAAGAGTGCCGAGGCTTATCTGGAAAAAGGGTATAATGACTCCTATTGGATTTCAAGAGCATTTATCTTGCTTTCGGATATAGCCGTTAAGCAGGGGGATAAGAATTTGGCTTTGGAGTATCTGAAAGGTGTAAAGAGCAACTATAAGCCTACCGGGAAAGATGATATTCTTTCTAAGGTAGAGTCCAGACTAAGTTCTCTTAAGTGATAAACAAGTTCAAGAGTAGTGAAATGAAAAGATATAATAAAGGTATTCTATTTGCAATATTCGGTATTGGAGTAGTTATGTATCCTTCTGTACTGGATGCTCAGACCGTAAAACAGGACTCACTGAAACGAGAGGTTGTACTTGAGAAAGAGTATGTTCCTGTTGGTAGTGTTGTTAAAAAAGAGTTCTTCAATCCTTTACCTCTAAAGCCGACAAAAGCAGCTCTTCCGGTCTCTTTTATTAAAGATGCTTTTAGTGCTGCAACCAAGTATCAGCGTCAGGAGTTGGCTCCTTTGAGAAACCTGCATCAACCGGATCAATTTCCTCAAAAAGGGTATCTCAGGCTTGCGGGAGGGTATCCTTTGGAGTATAGTGCCGCTGTCGGTGTTGCACAGAAAACCGGAGAAAATAAAATATCTTCTCTTCATTTGAGACATGAAGGGGTCGGATATGGAGCACATCATCCTGAATTTGATAACAGAACAGATAGAAGAGATCATTCTACCGATCTTCTTGCTCGTATGCGTATGCCGGCATTAGGAACGTTTGCGGATATTTCTGCTCGATTTCTATATCAAAAGAGATCTCTTTATGGGCTGACAGGACTAAAAAAAGAGGATGGAACAGCAATAGATCCGACTAAAACTCTGACACCGCCTTCTCATAATGTTTGGGGTGGTGCATTGACATTGGAGCTACAACCTAAACAGATGCTTTATGAAGATGGGTGGGCGATTTCCGGAAATGCCATTGCCTCTTTTCTTGACAAAGCAGATATTCATCGTTTGGCCGGTGGAGATAAGAGTATTCGAGCAGCGGAGTTGAATGTTTCCGCTCAAGCCATGCTCTCTTATCACTTTCGCGAGCTTTGGAGTGCCGGAGTAAAGGGATTTGTACAGCATTATCATACCGGTGGACCTACCATACAATCTTTTAGACTAAACAGACTGCTCTTTTCTGCTTCTCCATTTATTGGTATTAACAGCGAACAATATGGGGTAAATGTTGGAGTAAGGGTCTATAATCGTGAAAGTGGAATTTCCAATTTGGCAATAGCTCCGGATGTTGATCTAAGATACTCTTTTGGAGATCAACGTAAGCTGGCTCTTCGACTGAAAGCTGATGGTGGAGCGCTTCTGCCTACGCTGTATGAGCAATTGGAGCAGAATCCCTATCTGAATATTACAAGTGGAATGACTAATGCACTGAACTCCACAGCATATAGAGTGCTTTTAGGTGCGACTTATGGATCTCTAAATGGATTTCATATAGATGTTGAGGGAGGATTTGCAGATCATTATGCAATGACAGAATATGGCACTTTCTCTTATGGATATAAAGATGATGGCTATATTGTAGATATGCAAATGGTGGAAGCCAACAGGAGAAATCGGATAAAAAATATATTCCTTAATGGTTCCGTAAGCTATTATTCTCCTTATGGATTTATGCTCAAGGCTTTTGGTAGCTTTAATCGTTATATGCTGCCGGATGAGAAAGAGCATTCTATTTTGGGGCTTCCTGCATTTACTCATGGAGCTATTTTTACTTACAATGTCAAGGACAAGTGGTTGTTCAGAGCGCTTTGCTCTTCCGATATGGGAGTTACTTTCTTTTCTCCGAAGCAACCCTCCTCTGCAACTCGAGAAGAAGTCAGTCTTCCAATGTCGTTTAATATAGATCTTGGAATAACCCATACATTCAACCATAAGTACAGTCTGGGTTTGGAGGTAAATAATCTTCTTAATACTTCTACTGCAAGATGGATTGGAGCTCCTCAGAAAGGTTTGACTGCTTTGATGGCTTTTAATATAAATTTCTGATATATAATAGAGATATTTGGCTCTCGATTAAAAACGAACAGGACTTATTTATGCACACTATACCGGACGTTAAACCAACGAAAGAAAATAAGGCGGAAGTCTATGAGACTCTTTATGAGTATGTAAAAGGACTTTTGGACTCTTCTCTTCCTTTAATAACGAATATGTCCAACTTTGTTGCTCTTCTTCACCATACATTTGAGTATCACTGGACAGGTTTTTACATGATAAATAAAGAGGGAACGGAGCTTGTCCTTTATCCTTTTCAAGGACCGGTGGCCTGCACTAAAATAGGCAAAGGAAAAGGTGTTTGCGGAGCAGCATGGGAACGTGCCACTACCATTGTGGTGCCGAATGTCGACGAGTTTCCGGGTCATATTGCTTGCAGCTCTTTTTCAAAAAGCGAAATAGTAGTTCCTCTGTTTGACAACAAGGGAGAGGTCGTTGGTGTATTGGATATAGATAGTGCAGAGCTGGATACTTTTGATGATGAAGATCGAAAAGGGTTGGAAAGATTACTTTCTCTATTTTCGGACATAGTTTAGAGAGATAAGATTGAATAAATCAGTATTCCGTGTAATGATATGATAGAGGTTCATTGTCCGTTTTGCGAACGCATCCATACTAAAGAGCAATACAAAGAAGAACGAGAGGGAAGTGGTATGAGTATTACTTGTAATGCTTGCTACAAAACGTTTTATGTGTATCGTTCTAAGTTGGATCTTCCAACAGATAGAGTTAAACGTGCAGCATCTATTGTACTTTCTGAAGAGTTGGATACTACAAAGCCACACTTTACGATAGTGGAGAATATTTTTGCTTACGAACAAAAATATGCTTTACCCGAAAAGGAAGAGATTGTGGTGGGAAGAAAGAATAAAGATTCAAATGCAGATCTCCAGATTTACACTTCAGATCCAAGCATGGATCGTCTTCACTTCGTATTAGGAAAAACGGGTAGAGGAGAAAAAGCCTACTACTATGTCCGAGATAACGAAAGTAGGACAGGGACATTTGTCAATAATGCTCTTCTACAAAAAGGGGAGAAGTATAGGCTTAAAGATGGCGATGTCCTCAGTGTGGGAGCTTCTTCCATTATTATATCTTTGGGAGAGAATGAAGATGAAGAGGTGTGGGATCTTTCAGATTTTGATATAGAGTAGAAATAGAATGATAGAGGGAGAAGAAAAAAGACCTCAAGTGGAGGACAGATATTCCAGAGTAGAGATGTTTGCTTTGGGAGAGGGGAATGGTAAAGACCCAAACTCTCCCAATGTTTTGATTCTTCGGGAAGTCAAAGGGACAGCCGGCTTCCCAATACTCATTCCTTCGTTAGTTCATCCTCTGGTTAAGATGCGTCTTCGTATCGGATCTATTTTACCTAAAGAAGAGTCCGTGACGTTATTGGATGCTCTTCTTCTCCACACCAACTATCGTGTAGAAGAGATACGCATAGTAGAGGAACTTTTAGTACGAAACAGCTGTTGGATAAAAATACAAGGAGATAATTCTGAGGGAAATACTCATACATCTTATTTTGAGGCTCCTCTGTTGGATTCGGTTCTTGTCGGGATTAGAAAACGAACTTCTATATACGTACACAAAGATTTACTGGACAAGTTTAGGGATAAGCTTGTTTTCAATTCAGATCACATTATTATAAGATTGAATTTGGAAGACAGCAAGCAAAAGTCTTCTTTGATAGCTCTTGGAGAGAATAGTGGGAAAGGAAATGCTATTAGACGTGTCTTCAATGAGACTTATGCTGTCTTAGGAAAGGAAATCTCTGATGAACAGCTTGAGAGACTGCATATTTTAGAAGTCTTTCAAGAGAAGATAGAAAGTACTATTCCGGATCAGATCCCTTTGATAGACTTGTTGGCTGAAGCTGATATGAAAGATCTAAAAGAGGTCTTGGGTACTATGGTGAAGGAAGAAAAGTATGAATGGGCATCCATCCTTCATGATGTTATTAAACAGAAAGGATGTTCTGATGATATTTCTTAGTAAAGCTAAACTGAGATGAAAAAGGGAACAAGAGCTACGAAGATGATTTTTAATGAGTTGCCTTCTTTTTATTGTCCTGACGTAGAACTCTCTCCGGTGCTCTCTTTGGAAGAGTCCGCTCATGCCGTAAAGGTGCTTCGATTGCAATCCGGAGCCCGGTGCAACGTTTTGGATGGTAAAGGCAAAATGTATGCTTGCACTCTTGCAGAGGCAGATCCGAAGGCAGCAATAGTTTCGGTAGATTCTGTTATTCAGGAAATCGAAAGAGGAGAGATTTCTAAGTGTGTAGTTTGTATGGCTCCCACTAAAAACAGAGATCGTACGGAGTGGTTCATCGAGAAAGCTGTCGAACTGGGTGTTTCGGATATTATTCTTTTGCATTGTGATCGCTCCGAAAGAGAAAAAGTAAGCGTAGAGCGTCTTGAGAAGATAATGGTATCGGCAATGAAGCAGAGCAGACATCTTTTTCTGCCTTCATTGAGTGTTGGTCTTTCCGTTGAGGAAGTGTGTCGGAAATGGAAGGGGATAGAGCAAAAATTTATAGCCTACTGCGCCGAAACTTTTCCTAAGAAAGATCTTGCTTCAACCATGACAGCCGGTAGTGATAGTATAATAATGATAGGTCCGGAAGGCGATTTCACCGATACTGAGGTTCAGAAAGCAGTGGATAGTGGTTACATCCCTGTTTCTTTGGGTACATATCGCTTACGAACAGAGACAGCGGCTCTCTATGCTCTTGCGTCTTTCAGATGTATCAATGATAGAAAACAATAATTCCCCCTTATGGATATCTTTATTTTTCTTACTATTCTCTTCGCCATTGCGGTTGTTGTTTTGCTTTACTTTTTATCTGCCTTAAAGACGGAAAACAGATTTTTGAAGCAGACTTGTGAGCAGGAGAAGCAGCGACAATCAGATTTGAAACAGGAAGTAGAAAAAGGTTTTGCTTCCGTAGCTCGTGAGATATTGGATGAGAAGGCGCAATCTTTGGAAAAAGGGAACAGAATTACCGTACAGGAGATTCTTTCTCCTCTGAGTAAAGACATTCAGCAGTTCAGACAGCAAGTGGAGAATGTCTATATCAACGAAGCAAAAGAGAGACATCTGCTTAAAGGTGTTATAGAGAATCTCATGGAGCAGAATAAAAGCATCTCAAAGGAGGCCAATAATCTGACTCAAGCACTTCGAGGTAAAAACAAAGTACAGGGAGACTGGGGAGAAATGATCTTGGAGCGCGTCTTGGAAGACTCCGGTCTTATCCGCGGAAGAGAATATGATCTGCAACACACCATAGTAGAAGGCTCCGGCGTAGTAAGAAATGAAGAGACAGCAAGAGCCATGCGCCCTGATGCCATCGTTCATTATCCTCAGGAGCGCGATGTCATAATAGACTCTAAAGTATCGTTGTCTGCCTATTATGACTTCTTCTCTGCGGAGTCGGAAGATGAAAGAAAAGAAGCAATGAAGCGTCATCTGACATCTGTAAAGAGTCATATCAGGGAGTTGAGTGTTAAAGATTACTCGCGTTATCACTCGACATCGTTGGAGTTTGTCGTTTTGTTCTTCCCGAACGAAGGTGCATTCAATCTTGCATTGCAGTTGGACCCGAACCTTTGGATGGATGCTTACAATAAAAAAGTGGTTCTTATGGGGCCTCTCAACCTCATCGCGATGCTTCGCTCTTTACTGGATTTATGGAAGAAAGAGTATCAGATCCATAACATACAAGACATTGTTTCGGAGGCAAACAAGCTTTATGATAAGTTTGTTTCGTATGCAGAGAAGTTCAGTCGGGTAGGCTCGCAGATAGAATCCTTGCAGAAGACTTATGACGAAGCATATAATCAGCTCACCGCCGGGCGGGGAAATATTGTGAGCCGATTAGAGAAAATGCGTGCGCTTGGGCTTTCTCCGAGTAAATCTCTTCCATCCAATATGCAAAATCTTGACAATGGAAGTGCCGGCGAAGATTCTTAATCTGATCGAACAATACAAGTCCGAGAATGCTTATGAACTGAGCATGCGTCTGAAGGATTTTACTCCTGAAGAGCGGATGCAGATCTCAACAGGAGTCCTTTCCAAGCAGAAGATCCGACACAAGCTCCCTCTCTGGTACGAGAACCGGGACGTTTATATCTCCGATCCGACCATTGCCGAGCAAGCCTCATCCCATATCACCGCGACAGAGAAGTGCAGATGGATATCTTCCTACGACATTATCATTGATCTGACCGGAGGCTTAGGAGCCGACACCATCGCCTTTTCTGCCAAAGCGAAACAGCTTATTTACGTGGAGCCTTCTTCCGATAGGGCAGATGCTTTCAGGCGCAATGCCGAAGTTTTGAGACAGAAGGTGGAGGTGTACAATGCAACGGCGGAAGATTTCATTCGCAACACTTTTCCGAGCATAGACATAGAGCAGAAGAAGATACTCCTTTACGCGGATCCCGACAGACGCCCCGATGGCGGCGGTAGGAGAGAGCAGGATCCGCGCAACTGTGTGCCGGACATCATCGAAACAGAATCTCATCTTCGCTCCCACCATCCTTCTGCGGACTTGTTGGTAAAACTCTCGCCGATAGCAGACATATCACTGCTGAACCGGCTGTTCTCTTCCGCGCCCTCCGTCATTCATGCTTTGGCTTTGGATGGGGAGCTTAAAGAGGTCTGTCTGCTTTTCGACAGAGCCGCCTCCGAAGATTCGTTCCTCACCGCCACTCACATTTCCCACGGCATTTCGGAGAGCACCACTAAGCCCAACAAGAGATATCCCGACCTTCCGATCTTGCAAGACTTGGACTCGTTCCGATACCTCTACATCCCGAATCCTGCCCTTAGTAAGATCGGGCTGGGCGGTACTCCATGGGCGGATCGGCTGTTCAAGATCGCACCCTCCACCCATCTCTACTTCTCCAAAGAGCCGATGCCGTTTCCCGGAAGAGTGTACGAGATTCTCTGCGAGCACTCTTGGAACAAACGAACGATAGCCTCTTTTTCCGGAAAATCTTATGGATTGATCGCCAAAAATTTCGATCTGAAAGCCGAAGAGCTGCGCAAGAAGCTCAAGATCCGGGAGGGCGATCACAGTTATCTCTTTGCATTCAGAGACTCCGACTCCAAGCGCCGCCTCTTGGAAGCTCAAAAGATTGTCATCAAAGAAGGCTCCAACAAAGAGAGCCGATAAATCACCTCTCTCCTCTTTCATAATTACCATTTCATGGATTGATAATTACCATTTCATGGATTGATAATTACCATTTCATGGATTGATAATTACCATTTCATGGATTGATAATTACCGTTTCGTGGATTAGTAATTACCGTTTCGTGGATTAGTAATTACCATTTCACGGATTAGTAATTACCATTTCACGGATTAGTAATTACCATTTTTAGAAAGGAAACTAACCTCATTCTGGAAAGCACTAAAGGTTTCGGAGAAAAGCACTAAAAGTTTTGTGGAAAAGCACTAAAGGTTTCGGAGGAAAGCACTAAAGGTTTCGGAGAAAAGCACTAAAGGTTTTGTGGAAAAGCACTAAAGGTTTCGGAGAAAAGCACTAAAGGTTTCGGAGAAAAGCACTAAAGGTTTCGGAGGAAAGCACTAAAGGTTTCGGGGAAAAGCACTAAAGGTTTCGGGGAAAAGCACTAAAGGTTTTTGGGAAAAGCACTAAAGGTTTTGGAGGAAAGCACTAAAGGTTTTGTGGAAAAGCACTAAAGGTTTCGGGGAAAAGCACTAAAGGTTTTGGAGGAAAGCACTAAAGGTTTCGGGGAAAAGTACCTAATCTTTTCAGAAAAAGTACCTAATCTTTTCGGAAAAAGTACCTAATCTTTTCGGAAAAAGTACCTAATCTTTTCGGAAAAAGTACCTAATCTTTTCGGAAAAAGTACCTAATTTTTTTGGAGAAAGTACCTAATCTTTTCGGGAAAGCGTTAAAGGTTTTGGAATATTGATAATTATCTTTTTGAGGAATGCTGATTTCTGCTTGCCCTTATGCAGCCCCGGATCGGAAAGAAAGTGGCAAAAAGAGGACCGACTTCCTGATATAGAAGTCAGTCCTTAAACCGTTCCCTTAAAAAACTTTATCGGATGCCGAGGATTGTTATCTCTTAAAGATCAAATCATTATGATATGAGTCCGTCAGGAAGAGTCATCGTGATTTCCCTCGTATTCACATCTATGTTTGTGATCCATTCCTCAACGATCGGGATGTAAAATATGTTCTCTTTTTCAGCCGTATCGGTGGCAGATCTTACTTCAAAGAGCGGATTTTCGGCAATCATCATTATGCCTGCTATCTCTCCGATGTGATCGCCCGAAGCGGAGTCGATGACTGAGAAGCCGACCAGCTCGTCCTCCATGAGCTTTTCGTCCTCTCCCGTCCGGTTCAAGTGGTGCTCCCACTCTTCCCGGTCTATGTAAAAAGAGAGCCCGACGAGCTTTTCTGCCTCCTCCATCGAGGATACGAAACCGACGGAGAGGATGTATTTCCCCTTATTGCCCCTGCTTTGAACGAACGGATAGGGGATCATGCAACCATCTTTTTGAACGAAGATAAACGAGGGCTCTATATCTACGAAGCTGTCCGAAAGAAGCTGCAAAGAAAGCTCGCCTTGTGTCCCGTGGGGCTGAACGCAAGTACCGATCTGCTTGTAATTTTTGGGGAGAAGACTTTGCATGGGTTCTATATCCGTTGTATGTTTGCTCCGATCGAGTTGAGTCTTTCTTCAATGTTCTGATAGCCTCTGTCTATCTGGTTGATGTTGTCTATCCTGCTCACTCCGTTAGCAGACATCGCCGCGATGAGCATCGCAATACCTGCACGAATGTCCGGAGATACCATGTTCGTTGCACGTAGCTTGTTGCTTTCTGCCAACCCTATGACTGTGGCTCTGTGCGGATCGCACAGGATAATCTGCGCTCCCATGTCTATGAGCTTGTCCACGAAGAAGAGACGGCTCTCAAACATCTTTTGATGGATGAGCACACTGCCTCTTGCCTGTGTGGCAACAACCAGAAAAACACTCAAAAGGTCCGGAGTGAGTCCCGGCCATGGAGCATCTGCAATAGTCATAATGGAGCCGTCCATGAAGCTTTCTATCTCATAAATCTCTTGAGACGGGATGTAGAGATCGTCGCCTTTCTCTTCTATCTTTATTCCCAGTCGCCTGAATTGGTTCGGAATAATCCCCAGCTCCCGTATCGCTGTATCCTTTATCGTAATCTCAGAATGAGTCATGGCTGCCATACCGATAAAGCTGCCAACCTCGATCATATCCGGAAGCATTCGGTGAGAGGTGCCATTGAGAGAGTCTACACCATGTATCGTCAGAAGATTGCTTCCTATTCCCTCTATCTTTGCTCCCATTCTTACAAGCATCTTGCATAGCTGCTGCAGATAGGGTTCGCATGCCGCATTGTAGATTGTAGTAGTTCCTTCTGCCATGACAGAAGCCATGACAATATTGGCTGTACCTGTTACGGACGCTTCATCCAAAAGCATGTATGTTCCGCGAAGACGTTCCGCATGAATGCTGAAAAGATCTTTCTCTTGATTAAACTCAAAATCCGCACCGAGCTTGATAAATCCCTCAAAATGTGTGTCCAATCTTCGTCTTCCGATCTTATCTCCTCCGGGTTTGGCTATAACGGCTCTTCCGAAGCGGGCAAGTAACGGACCCAATATAAGAACAGACCCGCGAAGGGTTGAAGTCTTTTCCAGAAACTCTTTCGAGTAAGCAAATTCCAAGTTTATATCTTCCGCTACGAAGCTATATGTATCAGTACCGAGCTTCCGAACATTTACGCCAAGATCTATGAGAAGAGCTATCAGATTCTTGACATCCACGATGTCCGGAATATTTTCTATGATGACTTCTTCTTTCGTAAGAAGTGTGGCAGCTATTATCTGCAATGCTTCATTTTTTGCACCCTGAGGGATGATTTCTCCGCGGAGCCAGTGTCCGCCTTCAATGATAAACGAGGACATACAATTCTAAGATTTTAAGGTTAAAGGTCCATTACCATAATTCTCGGATATTTTGAACGCAACTCAAAAACGCTACTTACGTTGTTGTTTGCTTTTTTTCTTCTGTTTGTGTTTGTCTGAAACAGGCATGGGACTTACATCAGGAAGCAGGCAGTCAAACTCATCCAAGTATATCTTACCATTGGACATCTCGTGCAGATCTTTGAAGATCTTTTCATTTTGCACCTCTCCCTTATTCCAAGTGACGTATGCCTTTTTCATCTGTATTGCTGTGATACACTCTCTCTGCTTGCGAAGATCAGGATCTTCTGTTGCCATGGATATCTGTATCATCTTTTCTATTCCATGTCCATAGTGGCGGTATCTCGGAAGATTGTAATGATAAGGGATCTTATCCGGATTAAATTTTGCTTCTTCTTCGCTTCGCACTTCCACAGGAAAGTCAATGTCTAATTTGAAATCAGACATTGCGTACAAGTGATCCCACAATACTTTGACATTCTCTATGTCGTCCGTTTTCACTCCGCTCTTTCTCGCCATGAGGGAAACAATGTACTCGGCACATTTTAGTCTTTCTATCCTGTTGGATAAGCCCATACAGATATCCAGCATATCTTGAATGGCTCTTCCATATTCCGGGATAGTCAACTTTTTAAGAGCTGTATTATAAGGGATATTAGGTCTGTTCATTTCTATTTATCTCTTCTTAAGTCTGTTTTGAATAGCAGCGGAAGCTTCTTCATAGCCCGGCTTATTCAACAGAGCAAACATATTATTTTTATACGCTTCCACTCCGGGCTGATCAAAAGGATTAACCCCAAGAAGATATCCGCTTATTCCAACCGCTCTTTCAAAGAAATAAAAGAGTTGTCCTAAAGAGAACTCATTCAAAGCCGGAAGCTCAATTCTTATGACAGGAACACCGCCATCCTTATGAGCCAAAATTGTACCCTCTTCCGCTTTCTTATTTACTTCATCTACACGTTTCCCGGCAATGTAGTTAAGTCCGTCGAGGTTCTCTTTATCTGTTGGGATTTTAACCTCATACTTCGGCGTTGCTGTACTTAGTACGGTCTCAAAGATTATTCTTTCACCTTCCTGTATCCACTGTCCCATGGAGTGAAGATCGGTGGTCAAGTCCACAGCTGCATTGAAGATCCCTTTGAGTTCTTTGCCCTCGCTTTCCCCAAAAAGCTGTTTCCACCACTCGCCAATAAAGTGCATTTTAGGGTGATAGTTTGCAAGGATTTCTATTTTCTTTCCGCTCTGATAGAGAGCATTTCTGACAGCAGCATACTGAATGGATATGTTTTCCTCCCCAATTACTTGAGCAGATGTCTGAAGCATCATCTCTTTAGCTCCGCGTACCAACTCCTTAATATCAAATCCTGCAACAGCTATTGGTAGCAATCCACAAGGAGTTAAGACAGAAAATCTACCACCAACATTGTCCGGAATAATAAAGCTTGTATATCCCTCTTCATCTGCAAGTTTACGAAGAGCGCCCTTGCTGCTATCTGTTATGGCAATAGTGTGCTTGGTGGCAAAATCCTTTCCTTCTTGTGCCTCAAGGAGTTCTTTCAGAAGACGAAAAGCAATGGCAGGTTCGGTTGTTGTACCACTCTTGGAAATATTGATTATTCCAAACTTATGTCCTTTAAGAAGCTCTATAAGTTCATATAAATAATCTTCCGAGATATGATTCCCGGCATAGAGAAGAGTCGCTCCTTTCTTAGTCTTAAAAGGGGCAAAACTATCTTGAAGGGCTTCTACAACTGCTTTTGCTCCGAGATATGAGCCTCCGATACCAATAGTTACAACGAACTCACAGTCTTTGCGAAGCAGATCTGCAACAGATTGTATATGGTTTAGGTCTTGTTCCGAAATATCCTTGGGTAGAGAAAGCCATCCCAGAAAGTCATTCCCTTTTCCGGTTCCATTTTCGAGAGACTCGTTGGCAGCCTGCGCCAAAGGAATCAGCTCTTTATATCTGTTCTCTATATCTGCACTATACAATGCTCCTGCTATCTCAATCTTCATCTTTTGTTATATATACGGTATAATAGTTGTTTGTCAATCTTAAATAAATTGCTTGGTAAGGTCTGCAATAGCTTCCTTGGGAGAGACTTTTTCGTAAAGGATCTTATATACAGCCTCCATTATAGGTAGGTTTGCTTTGAAACGTTTAGACACTTCATGCACACACTTCGCTCCATAGTAACCCTCCGCCACCATCTCCATCTCCAATTGGGCTTGTTTGACGGAGTAACCTTTCCCGATCATGGATCCGAATGTTCTGTTTCGACTAAAACGAGAATAGGCTGTAACCAAGAGGTCTCCAAGATATACAGAGTCTGCTATCTCTCTCTCTTCTTTTTGTACCATATCAACGAAGTCCTTCATCTCTCTAACAGCATTGGAAATCAATACGGCTTGAAAATTGTCCCCATACTTCATGCCGCTACATATTCCTGAAGCTATCGCATAGACATTCTTCAAAACGCTTGCATACTCAACGCCGACAACATCCGTATTTATTGAGCAACGAATATTTTTGCTCGCCACACAGTTCTTTAGTTGCTCAGCTTTCTGTTTGTCGCTACAAGCTATGGTTAGATACGAAAGCCTATCCATTGCCACCTCTTCGGCATGACAAGGTCCGCCTATTGCTCCAATGTAATCTACTGGAATCTTAAGATTGTCATGTAGATAGTCCGAAATAAGCACGTTATCTTCCGGAACAATGCCCTTGATGGCATTGAGAAAAAACTTCCCTTTTGTGTTGGCTTTTTTGATTTTACTCAAAAGATTTCGAACGTAGGGGGATGGTGTTATCAGGATAATTGTGTCAGAATTTTCTATCAACTCCTCAACATCCGTATAGAAGTTTATTCTATCAGTTTCAAAATTGACACTCGAGAGATAACCGGGGTTATGCCCCCCTTGAATAAACTGCTTTACAGTATCCTTAAATCTGAAATACCAATTTATCTCATCTGCATTTTGGAGCAATATTTTAGCCAAAGCCGTTGCCCAGCTTCCACTACCCAACAAGCCTATACGACCGGGAGACCAGGAAGAATCTTCAAGATTAGTAGCCTTAGCTACTCTATCATCTGCATCAGATAGGGCTTGTGCCATACAATATCTCTATATTTTGATACCCTTTCGGATATAGTCAATACTATTGTCGTTTAGATGTCCTTTCTCGGACGCATTTGTGGGAAGAACAGTACCTCTTGTATGCTCTCCTGTCCGGTGAGAAACATTACCAGACGATCCATTCCTATTCCCATTCCACTTGTCGGAGGCATTCCATATTCCAAGGCACGAACAAAATCTTTGTCTATAAACATCGCCTCGTCATCACCTTTTTGAGAAAGTTTGAGCTGATCTTCGAATCTTTCCAACTGGTCTATCGGATCGTTCAACTCACTGTAAGCATTCGCTATTTCTTTCCCATTGACCATCAGTTCAAATCGTTCCGTAACGCCGGGAATACTTCTGTGCTTCTTAGTAAGAGGAGACATCTCTATCGGGTAGTCTGTGATGAAAGTTGGTTGGATGTAGTGCTTTTCACACTTTTCACCAAAGATTTCATCAATCATTTTCCCTTTACCCATAGTGTTATCCACCTCTATGTGCATATCCTTACAAGCCTGACGGATTTCGTCTTCATTTTTGTTGTAAATGTCGAATCCCGTATGTTCTAATATGGCATCTCTCATGGAGATCCTTTTATAAGGAGCTTTGAAATCTATTTCAGTAGATCCGATAGTTGTTTTAGTTGTACCCAACACCTCCGTTGCTACATATTCAAGGAGCTGTTCGGTCATGTTCATCATCCAGTTGTAGTCCTTGTAAGCCACATAGATCTCCATAGCCGTAAACTCAGGGTTGTGTGTACGGTCCATACCCTCATTTCGGAAATTACGAGAGAATTCATATACTCCGTCAAAGCCACCAACGATAAGTCTTTTCAGATACAGCTCGTTTGCTATACGAAGATAGAGTGGAATATCGAGAGTATTATGGTGGGTGATGAATGGTCTTGCCGCGGCTCCTCCCGGTATTGGTTGGAGTACAGGAGTATCTACTTCCAGCCAACCACGAGCATTGAAGAAGTCTCGCATAGCATTGAATATCTTTGTCCGCTTGATAAAGATCTCTTTCACGCCGGCATTAACCACAAGATCCACATAACGCTGACGGTAACGCTGTTCCGGATCACTGAAGCTATCGAATACTTGATCGTCTTTTGTCTTCACCACAGGAAGTGGACGTAGGCTCTTGGAAAGCAGTTTCAACTCTTGCACATGAATGGATATTTCTCCCATTTTTGTGCGAAAAACATAGCCATAAACCCCAATGAAGTCTCCAATATCCAATAGCTTTTTGAATAGCGTATTGTACAACTCTTTGTCTTCTCCCGGACAGATGTCGTCTCTTGTGATATAAAGTTGGATTCGACCTGTAGAATCTTGAAGTTCACAGAAAGCTGCCTTCCCCATAATTCTACGTCCCATAACGCGTCCGGCAACGTATACCATACGTTTCGGTGCATCTTCCGGTTCGTCTTTGAAAGAACTTTTTATCTCTTCAGCATAGGCATTTACGGGGAATTCTTCTGCCGGATAGGGGTCTATACCCAAGTCTATGATTTGTTGAAGACTTTCTCTCCGGATTCTTTCCTGTTCTTTTAGGTCTTTTATCTCCATATGTCTGTTACGTTTTTATATTTCTACTCTTGTATTTTGGGGATCATCATCCAAAAGGAAAGAGTCAACCAATTGGTATGATACGAAAATAAAGAAGAGAACGAAGCAGATAACCATTTCAAGGTATCTGTCCGTCTCCATGTTTTCCATACTCTGAGTACAAAGATAGACAATAATACTCAAACCTTACCGGTGTTATTTACCTTAAAAACGAAATGGGGGTGTTAAGATGGTAAGAATCATAAAAACTCTCATGGAGTTTGCATGAGTTATTCATGGTACACAATCTCATAGAGAAGCATATACTGAGCTTCAAGTCGTCCGGTAGTTTCATTGACATGATACGTTATGGTCTTCTGTGGGTTGCCATATTTATCATGTTCTGTAACAGATTTCGTTGTCATCTTGTTGTCTTTGTAGTTTATGGTAATAGTATTGCCATTGTCTTCGTGGGTGATAACGGTTTTCTCACCTGCACTTGTTTCGGTTGTCTCTTCTATCAGTTTGCCTTTCTTGTAGGTATAAGTGTAAGTTGTTATATGCTTCTTGCCTTTCTCTTCTTTGACCTCTTCTACAAGATTTCCTTTGTTGTCAAATTTTCTGCTGACTCGGATCTTTTCCGGAGATCTGTCCAACTTACTTAGAAATAGTTCTTCAATCTCCTCTGTTACTCTGCCTTTGCTGTCGTATTTATAGCTTTTTTTGCTGTCTGGTTCCGTTTTGCTCTTTTTTACAAAAGTGATTTCTTCCAGCACTCTATTCTGTTCATCATAGGTATAAGCATACTTTTGATAGTTTGGATTACTATCGGGAGTCTCATGACAATGCTTCTCTATAAGATTGTTTTTATCGTCATAGAGATAAGTTTCTTTCTTATAGACAGACTCCTCAAAGGTAGGTTCTTCATCACTTTCCGCATCGAAATCGTCATTTATTTTCTGTTCAACGCATAGCTCTTCCATCAATAGTCCTGTCTTTGGATCATACTTGTAGGTTCCTGTATATTTGATCTCCCCAGAAAGAAGATGAGTATAGCCTGTCTTTTTGCCACTCTCATCATATTGATATCTGTATTCATTTCTTGGAAGATCATTGCTGCTCCTGAGTCCTTTAGCCATGAGCTGTCCTTTTTGATCAAATTCACTGAATTCATAATCAGACTGAGAGACCCATACAGAATCACTGTTGATGTAAAATAAAGTGCTTTTCACGAATTTTACATTCCCGTAATATCCTGTTTTTTCATAATTCGGATCTACTGTTTTCTCTTCGCCATTGTCTGAACAACCTCCCCAAATGGCAGGAGATAAAAGGAAAAGCAGGGTCAGAAAAAAATCTTTGTGATGCTTCATAAATGTTGATAGTTTAAGTGGTAGATTGTGGTTCTATGTTTGTGTCGGATTCGTGTGATTCCTCACATGTGACAAATTTACATTTTTATTGATTATAGAAAAGGATAAGGTATAAAAAAGAATATCCTTTTTGTACCTTTGTCCTCATGGAAGACTTAAAAGAACTATTCCGCCGAAACAGATCTTACAGACGTTTCGACGAATCGGAGAAGATTGATGAAGCAGAGATTTCAAAATGGATTGAGTCTGCTCGATTCTGTGCATCGGGGAGAAATCTTCAGCCGATCAAGTATGTCATCGTAACGGATGCAGAGCTTTGTAATGCACTTACCGCAACAGTGAAATGGGCAGGCTATCTCCCGGAATGGGACGGACCCGAAGCGGGAGAGAGGCCTACGGCTTATATTGCTCAGCTATTGGATACCACTCTGACCTCTACGGTACGGTTGGACGATGGTTTGCAGCTATCTGCCATAACGCTCTCTGTCGTTGAAGCCGGTTATGGATGCTGTATATTTCAAAGCTACAATGCTGCCACCATCACCGAGATGCTTGGCTTGCCCGAAGAGTTGAAGCTGATATCCGTAGTGGCGGTAGGCAAACCCATAGAAGAGGTTATAATAAAAGATATAGAACCGGGCGAGTGCATCAAATATTACAGAGACGAAAAGAGAAGGCACATAGTGCCTAAAAGAAAGCTTTCGGAGCTGATATACAAGGCACCGGATAAGAAATATTGAAAGATGAAGAGCGAAAAGATTGGAGTAGCAATAGTAGGCTATGGCAATATCGGGCGTTATGCGTTGGAAGCTATAAAGGCTTCTCCGGATTGTGAACTGCGAGGGGTGGTAAGACGCAACCCGAATGATGTCCCGGAAGAGCTACGCTCTTATAGTGTCGTTGCTTCTTTGGAGCAGCTTTCAAACGTAGATGTCGCTCTGCTTGCTTCGCCTACACGCTTGGTAGAACAGGCTGCCAGAAAAGCATTGGAGCTGGGTATATCTACCGTAGACAGCTTTGACATCCATGGGGAGATCGTTTCTCTCAGACGCTCTTTAGACGAAGTGGCAAAAAAAACAGGGCGTGTAGCCATCACTGCAGCAGGCTGGGATCCGGGGAGCGATAGCGTTGTGCGTATTCTCATGCAGGCAATGGTGCCTCAAGGAATCACTTATACCAACTTTGGTCCCGGTATGAGTATGGGGCACTCTGTTGCTGCAAAATCTATACCCGGAGTAAAAGACGCTCTTTCCATGACTATTCCTCTCGGCACATCTGTACATCGGAGAATAGTCTATGTCGAGTTGGAAGAAGGGTATGATCCTGATCAGGTCTCTGCTTCTATAAAGTCTGACCCTTACTTTGTCCATGATGAAACTCATGTTATAGCCGTAAAGTGTGTGGCTGATCTTAAAGATGTCGGGCATGGAGTGGTAATGAGCCGTAAGGGTGTCAGCGGTTGCACGCACAACCAAATGCTGGATTTCTCCATGCGGATCAATAATCCGGCTCTCACTTCACAGATACTGGTGGCATGTGCAAGAGCAGCTACAAGACTTTCTCCCGGCTGTTACACTCTTCCGGAGATTGCTCCGATTGATTTGCTGCCGGGGGATAGAGAGGAGTGGATATCCAAACTGGTTTAAGAGGATACTCTTTTCCGCTCTTTCAGAACAAAATCAAACGTTAAAACTATAAGCGAAATTCCTGATTTTGCTATCTGTTATAATTTAAGAATGAACGTGTTCAAAATTTTCATTGTTCACGTTCATTTTTTATGTTTAATACGATAAAAAATAGCATTCAAGGCTTGCTTTGTCTCTTTCATGCCTTGCTTTGCTCCATTCATGGTTTGATTTGTAAAAGTCAAGACTCGGTTTATCAAAAAGTTAGGCTTCAGGGGAGTTTTTTAATGCATTGAACTCTTTTTGTAAACAGGTTCAGAGAGAATTTATATTCGCTTTTTGAATATTTATTATAAGTATAAGCCGATAATATGGATAATTATGCTTATATTTGCAAGCGGAATGGAAGGAGGGGGCGTATGCCTTCTCCTTCGTTTTTGTTGAAAATAATATTTCGGAGAAAATAGCTCTGATCTAAATGTAATGCTGAAACATGATAGATAAGCAAGACGTTGTCGCACTGGCAGAACGCTTTATAGAGGAGAGCGGGAAAGAGTACTTCCTTGTGGAGGTGTCTGTTCATCCCGGTAATGCAATCTCCATAGAATTTGACCACATGGATGGTGTCTCCATAGATGAATGCGTTGCACTAAGCAAGTACGTAGAGAAAGGGCTGGATCGTGAAGTGGAAGACTTCGAGCTCGAAGTGGGTTCTCCGGTGCTTACAGACCCGCTTCGTCATCCATTGCAGTACCGTAAGTTTTTCGGAGAGACGGTGGAAGTGTTGTTGAAGAACGGACAGAAGAAAAAGGGTACTCTTGTCTCTTTTGACGGACAGACCGTTACGGTAGAGGTAACAGAGATGCTGAAAAAGGAGGGAGACAAGCGAAAGAAAGCTTATAAAGAGGAGATGAAGTTCTCTCTCGATGAGATAAAATGGACGAAATATATTGTTCCGTTCAAGTAACAAGAAGAGAAATAAAAAACATATACACACAATAGCAGGCAAGAAGTATGGCTAAGAAAAAAGAGACGATGAGCATGATAGACTCTTTCTCGGAGTTTAAGAGTCTGAAAAATATCGACCGTGAAACTTTGGTGAAGGTTTTGGAAGAGTCGTTTCGTAACGTTATAGCTAAGATGTTTGGCTCTGATAGTAACTTTGACGTTATTATCAACCCGGAGAAGGGAGACTTGGAAATTTGGAGAAACAGGGAGGTTGTCGAAGACGGTCAAGCTACCAATGCCATGACCCAAGTAGAATTATCCGAAGCGTTGGAGCTGGATCCGGATACAGAGTTGGGCGAAGAGCTTACAGATCAAGTTTACTTTGAAGACTTTGGACGCCGTGCCATATTGAATCTTCGCCAGACATTAACTTCAAAGATATTGGAGCTTCAGAAAGATGCTCTCTATGGTGATTATATCAAGAGAGTGGGTCAGATCATCACTGCTGAGGTGTATCAAGTGTGGAAGAAAGAGGTGCTGCTGTTGGACTACGATGGTAACGAGCTTATTCTTCCCAAGCAATATCTTATTCCCAGAGATCGTATCAAAAAGGGAGATAGTGTAAGAGCTATTATAGAGAGGGTTGAAAACAACAATAATAACCCTAAGATTATACTTTCCAGAACATCCAACGATTTCCTAAAAGCTCTTTTTGAACTGGAAGTGCCCGAAATCGCCGATGAGCTTATCACCATTCGTCGTGTAGCCAGAATACCGGGAGAGAGAGCGAAGATCGCCGTGGAGTCTTTTGATGACAGAATAGACCCCGTGGGTGCTTGCGTTGGTGTCAAAGGAAGCCGTATTCATGGCATTGTGAGAGAGCTTCAGAATGAAAGTATAGACGTGATACAATATACTTCCAATCTTGGACTGTTTATACAACGTGCCTTAAGTCCGGCAAAGATAGCCTCCTATCATGTTAATGAGGAGAATGGTCATATAGAGGTTTATTTGAAACAAGATCAAATCTCTTTGGCAATAGGTAGAGGTGGAGCAAACATAAAGCTTGCTTCTCAACTTTTAGGACACGAAATAGATATCTTCAGGGATGATGCCGACAGCATTGATGAGGAAGATATTTACCTTGAAGAGTTTGATGACGAAATAGAACCATGGGTGATAGATCTTCTTAAGAGTGTCGGATGCGATACTGCAAAGTCTGTCCTTAACAAGAGTAGGGAAGAACTTATCCGTGTAACAGATCTTGAAGAAGATACAATAGACTTCGTGTTGGAAGTGCTTCGATCGGAATTTGAGCAAGATACTGTACAGCCATCAACAGAAGAAGATAAGCGCGAAGCTGAGGATCAAACTTCTAATGAGAGTAAAGACCTATAAGCTTATTTAGCTTACAAGATGTTTCGGATTTCTTTTCTGTAAAACATCTGTGAGGATATGATGGGGATGTATTTAATGAAATAAAAGAGAGTATCAGAGATATGCCAAGTATAAAGATCATAAATATTAGTCGAGACATAAAGGTCGGAGTTAACACGGTAGTTGAATTCCTGCAAAAGAAAGGTGTTGTGGAAGATTTCGGTCCCAATACACGTGTCTCTCCGGAGGATGGAGTGGCTTGTGTAAAAGAGCTGGGAAAATCTCTTTCACAAGAAGAAAAAGACGATCTGATAAGAAAGTACACATCCCCAAAAGCAAATAGAGGTGAAGGTGCAACTACTTCCGCAGAGCTGAAGAAGGAGCATAAGGTTGTTCCCTCTAAGGAGTCATTCCCAAAGAAAGAAGAGGTAATAAAAGCTTCTGTCCCGGAAGATCTTAAGCCTAAGATCGTTTCTAAGGGTTCGATAGACTTGTCTGACGGACATCCTTCAAAAGGAAATTCACAAAAGGAAGCGGAAAGCAAACTTGTTGTGGATAAGGTTGAACCCCAAAAGAATAAGGAAGAGCAAGCCCCCGTGGTAGAGAAAAAACAGGAAGTACAAGCTACTCAGGTTACGGTTAAGGAGAATCCGCAACCTGAGAAGATAGCTCCGGAGAAGAAGACTGAAGATAAGAAGGTAGTTTCTGAAAAGCCGCAAAAGGTGGAAGAGAAAAGACCGGTGGATACCCCAAATAAGAAAGAGGTCTCTGAAAAACCTTCTGTCGAGAAGAAAGAAAAGCCTAACCAAGAGGTGGCACCAACGTCTTCATCGGCTGTAAGTACAGAAAAGAAAGAGGAGACATCTGTCTCTTCCACTACGGAGTCTCAAATGCCGGGAGTGAAGATCTTAGGAAAGATAGACCTTTCTACAATAGAAGGATACTCAAGTGCCGGACAGAGAAAAAAGAAGAAAGGTAAGGACGGGGCGGAAGCCGATGCCAATGTAGAGAAGAAAAAACGCAAAAGAATCGGCAAACAGAAAGTAGATATAACTTCTCCTGAGAATCAGTCGAAAGAGACAAAGGGCAATCAGAAGAAAAATGCTTCTGCCAATAATGGTGGTCAAAATCAGAAAGGACGAACAGACCAGGCATCTTCCAATAATAACGGTAAACTTGGTCGGAAAGCCAAGCGTGCAGCCGTAGTAGCCAAAGCAGAAGTTTCTCAAGAAGAGATACAAAAGCAGATCAAAGAGACACTGCAACAAATGCAGAATCAAAAGAGAAAAGGTGCTACTGCTGCTAAGTATAGAAAAGATAAAAGAGAAGCTCATCGCCGTGAAGCGGATGAGATGGAAAGAGAAAATGCAGAAAGCAAAGTCTTACGCTTGACGGAGTATGTTACTCCCAACGATCTTTCTTCGATGATAGAGGTTCCGGTGAATGAGATTATCATGCTCTGCTTTAATATCGGAATTATTGTTTCCATCAATCAACGATTAGAGAAAGAAACAATAGACCTCGTGCTCGAAGAGTATGGATATACTCCGGAGTATGTCGAAGCAGAGGTAATAGATGCTATCTCCTCGGATGAAGAGGAGAGAGAAGAGGACTTGGTTCCGAGAGCTCCTATTGTAACCGTTATGGGGCACGTGGATCATGGTAAAACATCCTTGCTCGATAATATCAGGAAGACTAACGTTATAGCCGGAGAAGCCGGTGGTATCACTCAACACGTAGGTGCATACAGTGTAAAGCTAAGCGATGGAAGAAGAATTACCTTCTTAGATACTCCGGGACACGAGGCTTTTACTGCAATGCGTGCACGGGGAGCCAAGGTTACGGATATTGTGATAATTGTGGTTGCTGCCGATGACGGTGTCATGCCTCAGACCATAGAAGCCATAAATCACGCATCTATGGCGGGTGTTCCTATTATTTTTGCAATAAATAAAATAGATAAGCCTTCTGCAAATCCGGATAAAATAAAAGAGGAACTTGCAAATCTAAACTACCTTGTAGAGGATTGGGGAGGAAAGTATCAATCTCAAAATATTTCGGCGAAAGGAAATATCGGGATAGATGAACTCCTGGAAAAAGTCCTTTTGGAGGCAGAACTTTTAGATCTCAAGGCAAATCCGAACAAGAGAGCTGCCGGCTCTGTTATCGAATCTACATTGGAACATGGTCGCGGTTATACTACAAAGGTTCTTGTGCAAGAGGGAACTTTGAGAGTGGGAGACTATATCCTTTCCGGTATGCACTACGGTAGGGTAAAAGCTTTGTTCAATGAACGTGGACAAAATGTCGATAACGTAGGTCCTTCTACTCCTGTAAAAGTTTTAGGACTTAATGGAGCTGCTCAGGCGGGAGACGCTCTAAACGTTATGCCATCAGAGCATGAGGCACGAGAGATTGCGGCTAAACGTACGCAGCTTCAGAGAGAACAGAGAGAAAGAATGCATAAAGTTCCGACTCTGCAAGATTTGGGAACAAGAATCAAAGAAGGAAACGTTCAAGAGCTTAACGTTATTGTTAAGGGAGATGTTGACGGTTCTGTTGAGGCTCTTTCCGGATCTATTGAAAAGCTTTCTACGGATACCATCCGCATCAGAGTAATCCATAAGGCTGTCGGACAAATTTCGGATTCTGATGTGATGTTAGCCGCAACTTCGGAAGGTCTTATCATTGGTTTCCAAGTACGTCCTTCGGCTTCAGCCAAACGCTTAGCGGAGAGTGAAGGAGTAGAGATACGTACTTACTCTGTTATCTATAATGCACTGGATGACGTGAAAGCAGCTATGGAAGGTATGCTTGAACCTGAATATGAAGAGAATGTAACAGCCAATTTGGAAGTAAGAGAAACATTCCGCATAAGCAAGGTGGGTACTATTGCAGGCTGTATAGTCAAGGATGGTAAGATAAACAGACATAATAAGGTGCGTCTGATACGAGATGGAATCGTACTATATTCCGGAGAGCTTGCATCTCTTAAGAGATTTAAGGATGATGTGAAAGAGGTCGGATATGGATATGAATGCGGTCTGAATCTTGAAGGCTATAATGATCTTCTTGTAGGCGATATCATAGAAGCCTATGAGGTTGTAGAGGTAAAGAAAAAACTCTAATAGCTTTCCTTGAACAAGATTAAGTATAGCGCTTTGTGGATATGCAAGGTATAGACATAGCTTTACTAATAATTCTAATTATTGCTTTTATAAAAGGCTTGCGGGATGGTTTCATCCTGCAAGCTTTCTCAGTTTTAGGGTTATTGGCTGCTATGATTTTAGGTATAAGTTTAGCACCGGTGTTGATAAACTTTATTCCTATAAAGCCGGAGGGAGGAGCTTTTATAGCTATGTGGATTGTTGCTTGGATAGTAACATCCTCTATTGTTCTGTTTCTTTTCTCAATGCTTAGTAAGATTTTATCTTCTACCGTAAACTCAACTCCTTTGGGATTTATAAACAAATTCTTGGGTGGCCTGTTTTCTATTGTCGCTACAGGTTTGATACTCTCATTTCTTATTGGATTGTATGAAATGGGGAGGTCAAAATTCGGTTTCCCCGATCTCTATAATCCCGAACAAAAGACATTATTATATGATCTTATACGTGAGTTTTCAGTCTTTAGACTTACCTCATAACATCATCAACACATACCATAAATAAAAACACCAAAAACTTTATTACACTTTTAGACTTCATGGAAGAAATACAAGACTCAGATAAAATTATTTCCGATGTAACCTCTTCGGAATATAAGTATGGTTTTGTTACAGATATAGAGACAGAGACTATTCCTAAAGGACTCAATGAGGATATTATCCGTCTGATATCAAAGAAAAAGAACGAACCGGATTGGTTGCTCGAATATCGCCTAAAAGCTTACGAGGCATGGACGAAGATGGAGATGCCTACATGGGCTCATTTGAATGTTCCAACGATAGACTACCAAGATATTATTTATTACGCAGCACCTAAGACAAAGAATCCTAACCTTACGGAAGATGGTGAAATTTTACCGGAATTAGTGGAAGCTTTCGATAAGTTAGGTATTCCATTGCATGAAAGAGAAGCTCTTACAGGAATGGCAGTAGACGCCGTTATGGATAGCGTTTCCGTAAAAACTACCTTTAAGGAAACTTTAGCAGAGAAGGGGATTATATTCTGCTCGTTTTCAGAAGCTGTTCAGGAGTATCCGGATCTTGTAAAAAAATATATGGGCAAGGTTGTAGGATTTAGAGATAACTTCTTTGCGGCTCTTAACTCCGCTGTTTTCAGTGATGGCTCATTTGTTTATATCCCGAAAGGAGTCAGATGTCCGATGGAGCTAAGTACTTATTTCCGTATAAATTCTGTCAATACAGGACAGTTTGAAAGAACACTTATCGTTGCGGATGAAGACTCTTATGTCTCTTATTTGGAGGGATGTACAGCTCCTATAAGAGATACCAACCAGCTTCATGCCGCAATTGTAGAAATCATAGCCGAAGATAGAGCAGAGGTTAAATACTCTACTGTTCAAAACTGGTATCCGGGAGATAAAAACGGAAAAGGTGGAATATACAACTTTGTAACGAAAAGAGGAATTTGCAGAGGGTTCAGATCCAAAATTTCATGGACACAGGTCGAGACCGGCTCTGCTATAACATGGAAGTACCCAAGCTGTATCCTTAAAGGAGACGAATCTGTGGGAGAGTTTTACTCTGTTGCGGTTACCAATAATTACCAGATGGCAGATACCGGAACTAAAATGATTCACTTGGGCAAGAATACCAAAAGCCGTATTGTTTCCAAAGGAATTTCTGCCGGATATAGCCAAAACAGTTACAGAGGACTTGTAAAAGTGGCTCCGGATGCGGATAACTCAAGAAATTATTCCCAATGCGACAGTTTGCTGCTTGGTGATAAATGTGGCGCTCATACGTATCCATACGCAGATATTCAGAGTGATACAGCCATCATAGAGCATGAAGCAACTACCTCTAAGATTAGTGAAGATCAGATTTTTTACTGCAATCAAAGAGGGATCAACACTGAAGAGGCTGTAGCTTTGATCGTTAATGGCTATGCCAAGGAGGTGATGAACAAACTACCGATGGAGTTTGCTGTTGAAGCTCAAAAGTTGTTGTCCATCTCTTTGGAAGGGTCTGTCGGATGATACTATCGGTATCGTAACAATTATTTCTGTAATATATACAATCAAAATATACATCAAAAACAATGTTAAGTATTAGAAATCTTCATGCCTCAGTGGAGGGAAAACATATACTCAAAGGTATTAACCTAAACATAAATCCCGGGGAAGTCCATGCAATAATGGGACCTAATGGATCTGGAAAAAGTACTCTCTCTTCAGTCCTTGTAGGGAATCCTCTTTTTGAAGTTACCGAAGGGGAAGTTTTCTTTGAAGGACAAAACTTATTGGAGTTAGAGCCGGAAGAACGCGCTCATTTGGGAATATTTTTGAGTTTCCAGTATCCGGTAGAAATTCCCGGTGTGAGCATGGTTAATTTTATGAGGGCATCTCTCAATGAACTTCGTAAAAGTCAGAAAAAACAACCCCTGTCGGCGACAGAATTTCTCAAGTTAATGAGAGAAAAGAGAGCATTGGTAGAGTTGGATTCCAATCTTGCCAATCGTCCTGTAAACGTAGGTTTCTCCGGAGGAGAAAAGAAGCGCAACGAGATCTTTCAGATGGCAATGTTAGAACCGAAGCTGGCTATCTTGGACGAAACAGACTCCGGATTGGATATTGATGCTCTTCGGATTGTTTCAAATGGTGTGAATGCTCTAAAGACAAAAGAGAATGCCACACTTGTGATAACCCACTATCAGAGACTTTTGGATTATATCAAACCTGATTTTGTACATGTATTATTGAAAGGACGTATTGTAATGTCCGGTGGCCCGGAGCTTGCTCTCAAATTGGAGGAGCAGGGTTACGATTGGCTAAGAACCGGTGAAGAGACCGAATGATACTGTCCCAGTTTAATTTATGCAAGATACCATGACAAGAATCAGTAATACAACTACTCCGATGGAAGATAGATATGTCGCGCAATACATAGACTTCTATCGGAAATATAAGGATTTATGCAACTCCAACTCTCCGGGAGTGATGAATTTGAGGAGAGAAGAGGCATTGAATATTCTCGAACAGTATGGTCTTCCCAAGAGTTTGAGTGAAGACTACAAAAGATTCGATGTTCAAGCTATTTTAGAAAAAGATTGGGGTATAAAGCTTTCCACACTGAAAAATAAAGAAAATCCATACTGCTCTTGCCGTTGCAGCATGGGAGAGATAGCCCCTCTACGCTTCTACATGCACGATGATGAAGTGTACTCCATTCCTCAAGAAGATAGAGCAACACCGGATGGAAGCTATACCGAAGCCCTAAAGAAAGGTGTTTTTATAGGAAGCATAGTCGAATTTGCTGAGAAACATCCGGACATATTGCAGAAATACTACGGAAAGATAGCGGATATGGAGCGCAATACATTGGCGGCTCTCAATACTCTGTTTGCAAAAGACGTATTTGTTGTTCACATTCCTGAGAGTGTGGAGCTGGAGCAGACCATTCAGCTTATCATGCTTAGCGGTGGATATAAAAATGCACTGATTTCTTCCAGAGTGTTGGTGATCGTAGAAGATAAAGCAAAAGCCTCTCTTCTTATTTGTGATCATTCTGTTGCGGACTCTTCTTCTGTCAATAATACCTTGTTGGAGGTTTATGTTGGAAACTCTGCCTCTTTCACTCTATACGATATGGAGGAGACACATGAGGATCACATCCGTATATCCAATGCACACTACCATCTTGCTGCAAATGCCACGGCAAAGGTTTGTCCTCTGACATTGACCAATGGCAAGACACGTAATAATATCTATGGTTACATAGAGGGAGAACACTCCAGCTTTACCGCTGCAGGTCTTGTCGTATTGGATGGTAGCAAGAGAGCGGACAACTATGTTTGGGTCAATCACTCAGTCCCTCACTGCCATAGTGATCAGCTGTTCAAGTACACTATGGATGATACCGCCGTAGGTAGTTTTACGGGAAGAATTTACGTGGCAAAGGATGCACAAAAAACGCAAGCTTACCAAAACAATAGGGGATTGAATCTTTCAGGTAAAGCAACCATGTACTCGAAACCACAGTTAGAGATCTATGCGGATGATGTTAAGTGTTCTCATGGTATGACTGTCGGACAGATAGATGATGGTGCTATTTTCTATATGCGTCAGCGTGGTATCCCTTATTGGGAGGCAAAGATGCTTTTGACCATAGCCTTTATGGCAGATGTGTTGGAGTATATAGATTTAGAGCCTTTACGCGAAAAGCTCCAAGATGTACTCGAACAGCGTTATAGAGGAGGAAATTCTTTTTGCCACAATCGTAAGAGTCTTCTACAATAAATAGGTGAGATAGATCAATGATACTGCAAATACTTTTATTGATAGCCGGAATCGTTCTTGTTGTGGTCGGAGCAAATGGACTTACAGAAGGGGCTTCTGCTGTTTCTAAACGGTTTAATATCTCCGATCTGGTGATAGGGCTTACCGTTGTTGCATTCGGTACATCGGCTCCGGAGCTGAGTGTAAGTATTATCTCTGCTCTGAAAGGAAGTAACGATATTGCTCTTGGAAATGTAATGGGAAGTAATATCTTCAATATTCTGGTTATACTGGGGCTAACAGCTATTATTACTCCCGTAGCTATTGGTAAGACAACACGTAATAAGGAGATGCCTTTTGCTCTCTTTGCTGCTGTGTTGTTAGCCTTAATAGTTTGGGCACCTTGGGCTCCCGGTGCTGTCGAGGATGTTACTCGAATAGAAGGGTTGTTGCTGCTTATCATGGGTTTGGCGTTTGTTATATATACTGTATGGCTCTCTCAGCAGTACAGAAAGAGCAAGCTGAAAGAAGGAACAAAAGAAGATATTCCTTCTACCGAGTCTATTGTAATCATGCCTGTTTGGAAAAGTATAGTATATATCGTAGGAGGACTGGCTGCTCTGATATATGGTGGGCATTTGTTTGTAGAGGCTTCTACATTCATAGCCAAGAGCTTGGGTGTGAGTGAAGCAGTCATCGGACTTACTTTGGTTGCAGCCGGAACATCCTTGCCCGAATTGGCTACTTCTATTGTAGCTTCAATGAAAGGTAAACCTGAGATTGCAGTAGGGAATGTAGTCGGAAGCAATATCTTTAATATCTTCATTGTTTTAGGTACTTCGGCTGTTATCAAACCGATGTCGGGGCTCTCTTTCACCAACATAGATGTTTGGATGCAAATCCTTTCTATGGCAGCTGTCTGGATTTTTGCAAAGTTCTTGTTTCCGGGAGAGATCAAGCGTTGGCAAGGAGCAGTCCTGTTCCTTATATATGTGGCTTATACGCTCTATCTTATTTACGCCGGAGCCTAAGATATTAATCGGCTAAAGAGATCGAGAAGGGATACCAAAAGATATGTGATAAGAAATCTTCCAGAACAGCTTTACAAGTTTTTTCTAACAGGTTAATAAGTTGGCGTAAAGCCCTGATATATTACGGAGCAAGGCTTGATTGGTATCAATCAAGCCTTGTTTTTTTGTCATCAAGGCTTGGTTCTTAAGATTTCAAGCCTGCTTTTAATTTTTTATCATGGTTGCCTCGTTTTTTGATCATGTTAAATCTTTTTTCTCAATACCTTAAATCGACTTTTCTTCTCCCGAAACATTGTTCTAAAAAGTTTACAGATCAAGTCCTCTGCCTTGTTTCCGGTTTTTAATGAATGGAGATAAGATCAGACTCAGTGCCACTCCGCCCAATAATCCTCCTATATGCGCCGCATTATCTATACCGGGAGTCATTCCTACCAACAGGTTTGCACCAACGAAGATTGCCGATTCTATCAACAGAGATTTTGCGGAAGTCGATGAAAAAGTTTTGGTCAGTATTAGGGTGATAAAAGCTCCGTACAGACCGAATATAGCACCGGAAGCTCCAATACCCACGACCGGAGGAGTGTGCCACAGTACACTTGTTATGCTCCCAATAAGCCCCGAAAGCAGATAGATAAACAGATATTGAGAACGCGTTATTCTATTTTCAATGTCTATACCAATGATGGCAAGACAGACTGTATTGGCTATCAGGTGTGTTATACCACTGTGCAGGAAAATGCTTGTAAGCAGTCGCCACCACTCTCCATCACGCACCATGGGACCATAGCAAGCACCCCAATGTATCAGATCATCTGCCTGAAAAGAGAAAAATCCCGCTCCGAAAAACATCATCAACAGAAATACCGCAATGTTGATGTAGATAAGAATAGGCGTAATAAAGAAGCCTTTGTGAGGTATTGCGGAGAGGAGGTTTTCTTTCCATATTATCTGTTCCATCTTATCCGGTTTCCCGGCTTTGATTCTCTTTAACTCCTTGTCATCTACTTTGGGTATGATGGACATCAGGAGCCATAACAGCGTTACGATGAGAACAGCCGTCAGCAGACGTTTCAGGTTATCCCCGTTTCTATGTTCGTATGGTTCACTCATGCCCACCAATATCACAGCGTCAGATATGCCAAGATCATTCCGGTTGAGAAGACTTTGGAAGTTCTTGAAATCTTCGGATGTTTTACCAATTCGTTCAAAGCAGGGGAATGAGAAAAAATCCTTTTGTTCTACTTGAATCCAGTTCTGTCTGATGAATTGATTGAATGCCTCTTCCTTTCTTTCATGGCTCATTCTGTTGGAAACACGATCTCTATAAGAGATACCCAGCCATGCGGAAGGAGTATGAGAAGAAACATCTGTCGAGGTTTTGTATATGGGCATGAGAACATACAGATACATATTGAAATGTTCCGAGTTTCTCCCGCTTATGTCATACGTGGCGTGATAGTATTTGGCTTTTGTATTGATATGATATGAGTCGATGTTGTAGTATTTGGTAGATTCATGCGCATGAATTTCTTCGACGGAGGGTAGTGTGGTCAGCTTACCGGTAGCTGTAACCATATATTTCTGTGCGATTATGGTAGGAATTGTCAGACTGATCCATGCAATGAGAGAATAGATGAAAGGCACTCGTAAGCGCAATGCTTTGACTTTGGTATGGATGAAGAGTCTTGTTACTATTCCGGCAAGTATAATAGGCAGAAGTGTTTCTGTGATGTTCTCATTCAGCTGAAAGATTCCGAGCTTGATAAACAGAGTCCAATGCACGAACGAGTAGCCGATCATCAGTCCGATGAGGGCTGTTAAGAAGGGTTTGAAAACGATGTTCAGTTTTTCTCTTATCGCCATGGCTTTATGTATAGCATCTTATCGAGATAGCGAGAGTCGGTGAAGTATCTGTTTTTGCTCTCAAGTATCTTGCCGGCTCTTTATGTGTTGTGAGTACATTAAGGTCTTAAAGCCTCTTATCTGTTTCCCCTTTACGGCATTATGAACTATATAGAGCAGTCGTAATACAAATAATATTTTTCTCTATTTATACTTAACCTTAGCCCAAAAGTAACCGTTTTGCTCTCCATGAAAAGGTCTCTAAAATCTTTGTTGTTGAAGATCTTTTGGTGTAGTTGTAACAGCAGGTTTGAGTTTGTAAAATGGACTCCATTCTCTGCTTTTATTATAATGTCAACTTCTTTACCGTCCGGATCTTCGACACATATAGCTATTTCAGGTTTTACTAATGAAATCCTTGATAGATACTGATCCGCCTGTTGGGGAGTCATAACATCGGAATTTTCTTTGTAAAACGTCTCTCTTACATCTCTCTCCGTGAATAGATTTTTGTCGCCCAATGTCCACTTTATGTCGTTAAGAAGATTGATGAACAGCCTTTTCTCTTCTGTATCGAATATGACATAGTTTTCAAACTCATCGCATCCCATAACGTTGTTCAGGGAGTTGATAAGCCTTCTTTTTGCTTCCGGTGTATCTTCTATGATACCAAAATGATACATATCACAGCCGGTCTCTAAAGAAAAAAGCAAGTAGCCCTTTTTTCTGATAGGACCGGCATAGAGAATAACCCTGTCATACGGATTGACATCTTCATGATCCTGGAAGAATATTTCATCCAAAGTAAACCCATCATTGGATTTTTCTTCTGCTATATAGGATAATCCGTGTTTTGACAGCAGTGCATCTAACAGATATTCGATACCAATATCATTATCATTGTCGAAAAACATCAAATGATCGTTCTTGAAGAGCTGCCAATCTAAGACTTTTGTTCCTATGATGTTCATCATCATATTGTCAATATCGTAGACGCCGATAGCATTGTAAAACTCTTTTGCAACTTCTCGAACCTTCCTTTCATGACGAATATCTTCTTCATAACGACCTATCAAATCCGCACTAAACGGCACTAATTCAAAACCTAAGCTTGTCTCAATTTTGGAGAGATGTTTTTCTTGGGTAAGTAAAATCATGGTTTCTTCCAAAAGGTTATCTTTGATCAGGAGCCACAGGTAATACCCTTTCTGCTTAAGAATGTCTGAAGCATGGTTTAGCAAGTCAAAATGGTCTGAGCACACCTTTTGAGTGTTAAAAACCATATTCGTTCTTTTCTCCAACCATTCGATAATACCGGCAAACGAAAGCTTTCTTAGTGTTATTCCGAGAGATTGTCTCACCAAAAGCGTGTAGAAAAAATCTTGAAAAGAGAGTGCATCATGCGCCAAAGGATATTCTTCTCTTTTTTCTGTGTTCAAAGCAAAATATTGCTTCGCATAGGATATGAACCCCTCTTTATCTTCTGTCGGACAAAAATGAGCTGCAATATTCTCCATAAATGACAGGTAACCGAGCTTATTCATCTTCAGAAGCATCTGATATTTAAGATGAGTGAATAAAAGATGATATGCTGCTCTCAGCTCCGCCATACCTTTTATTCCCAGCTTTATACCTTTGGTCTTACGGAGGTTATTGGCTACGTCATGTCTGTTGGTGACGGAAACTTTATTCTGTCTTAAGTCAAGCCCTTCTTTCGTCAAAGAGAGAAAATAATTGTCAGGCTTCTTACTGTGATAAAAAGCCAGCTGCAATGGTGTAAGATAAAGGGAAGAGGGGCTCTCTTCTTCATTTTTATACCGCCATCCTGCATAGTTTTCTCCAAAGAGAACCTGTGCTGTATCAAGCGTAGATAGTGAAACTCCGGAAAGTATTCCTTTTAGTTCTAACATCTCAAGCATCTTGGGAATAGAAAAACAGACTATTTCTTCTTCCGTATATATGCCCATTTTATGAAGACGCTTGGTCATTAAGATAATGTTATCGAAAAACTCTTTTGGGAAATCTTTAGGGTTAGCCGATTTTCCCATTATCTTATATTCTGAATAAAAGGCAATTGGAAGGAATTCTCTTTTAGTGGTCCTACTAAATATGTCGAATATTTTCATTGGCATTCAAGGTGATATGTTCTTCTTGAAGAGTATAATCTCCACAAGAATACAAAATTAAAAGTGTCGATCCAAGAAAAATGATTTGTTTTTCTTCCCGAAAGCACTAAAGGTTTCTGGGAAAAGCACTAAAGGTTTCTGGGAAAAGCACTAAAGGTTTCGGGGAAAAGCACTAAAGGTTTCGGGGAAAAGCACTAAAGGTTTCTTTGAAAAGCACTAAAGGTTTCGGGGAAAAGCACTAAAGGTTTCGGGGAAAAGCACTAAAGGTTTCTTTGAAAAGCACTAAAGGTTTCTGGAAAAAGCACTAAAGGTTTTGGAGAAAAGCACTAAAGGTTTCTGGAAAAAGCACTAAAGGTTTTGGAGAAAAGCACTAAAGGTTTCGGGGAAAGTACCTAATCTTTTTAGAATAAAAAAAGAGGCTGCACCAAACTTGCATTTGATACAGCCTCTTTGTGGCTCTATTTATTTAGAATAGCTTCTATTCTCTAAATAGCTTCGAGTGTTGAGAGATAAACTCTGAGATTAAGCTTCTGCAGGAGCTTCTTCTTCAGCAGCAGCCACTTCTTCTGTTGTGCCTTCTGCTTCAGCTGCGGCTTCTTCAGCAGCAGCTTTTGCTGCTTCTTGTTTAGCCTTTTCTTCTGCAGCCTTCTTCTCTCTTAGAGCTTCGGCTTTAGCCTTGTTTACTTCTTTTTCTGCTTCAAGACGTTGCTTTGCTTCAGCGTTCTTTGCTTCCACAAGCTTTTGTCGCTCTGCTTGGAAGCCTTTTACCTTTGCTTCTTTCCAAGCGTCAAAACGTCTTTGTGCTTCTTCGAGAGTAAACTTCTCTTTCTTAACACCACCAAGGAGGTGCTTCATGAGCAGAACACCTTCTCTTGAGAGGATGTTTCTTGTAGTGTCTGTAGGTTGTGCGCCTACGTTCAGCCAATACAATGCTCTTTCAAAGTTCAAATCCACTGTAGCAGGATTGGTATTTGGGTTGTAAGTACCCAAACGCTCAATGAATTTACCGTCACGCGGTGCTCTGCTATCTGCCACCACGATTCTGTAGAAGGGATAACCCTTGCGACCGTGTCTTTGCAATCTAATCTTAGTTGCCATTAATTTTGAAAATTAAGAATGTGAATAATTGATTTGTACGGCTTCCTCCCGTGAGCTACGCGTAACTCGGAGGAAATCAGGCACAAAGGTACGTTTTTAATTTTTATTCTGCAAGAGAAAGATCTATCACTCCCGTATTGAAGTATTTAAGGGTGATGGTACGCATCAAGCGGTTGTAGATAGCTCGGATATGCGTGGCTTTTGCTTCGGCATATTTATTCTTGACGATCTCCCATTCGTAGCTGCTAATCCTCCCCGCATCAAACTCCAATCCTGCAAGGCGAAGACTCTCTTCGGCATATTCTTCGTTGGATTTGGCTTGCTTGTGCTGTTCGATGGATTTGTTCAGGTCTATTTTTGCCAGAGATATGTTTTGCTCTTCTTCTGCCTGCTTTATTTTCAGGTCGTTCTCCATCTGCCGTTTTTGCAGAGTTGCACGCTTGATACCGCTTCTGATCTGTCCTTTTGAGAATATCGGGATGTTTAGAGACAGTCCTATGTATGTACGTCCGTTGCTTTTCATCTGATCTGCAAACGGGATGTTCACTCCTTTGAGATTCTTATCGAGAGAGAAGTAGTATCCGTTGCTGTATCCGGCATTCATGGAGAGTGAGGGCCAAAGAGCGGCTTTTGCGCGTTTGATGTCATATTCGGCTTTGTCTACTTCTCCTTGTGCTAGAGCGATGGTGGGGGAGACCCAGTTGAAGTTTTTTGTCTCTGCATCGCTCAGGAGAAGACGTCCGAGGATTTCTTCGGCAGAAGTGGTCGCGATGTCGATGTTGGGATCTTTGCCTGCTCCCATGTCGAAGAGAAGGTTGGCTTTAGCTCTTTCTGCATCGGCTTTGGTTTCTGCTACGCTCAACTTGTCCGATCCTGCTTGGGTTTGGAGTTCCATCAGCTTGGATTCCGGGAGCTTTCCTGCCTTCACGCGAGCTTCTGTTTCGTTCAGGTTTTTCATTGTCAGTGCAAGGCGTTCTTCCGCAACCTGTACGATCTCTTTGGCAAGAAGCAGGTTGATGTAGCCTTCCACTATTTTTAGGGCAACTCTGTCTTCTGCTTCTCGTATGATGAATGGTGTCTGCTCGTGTGCGAGCTTGCTTTTCTTGTAGTGATACCATTTGGCTCCACCTTCAAACAGCGACAGACCGGCTCCTATGGAGAATGACGTGTTACCGGAGCTGACATCTCTGAACACTCCCGATTTATCTTGAGAGCGTCCGAAGGAGAGGGCTTCTCCCACAGACCCGCCAAGATTGGGGGTGAATGCCATCTTGGAGTCTTTCAGTTCGATCTCGATGGCATCTATCCTGTTTTGAAGGTTTATCAACATAGGGCTGTGCTGCTTGGCATATTCGATACATTCCGACAGCTTTTTCTCCTGAGCTTCTGCCCGATTCAGGGGTAAAAACAGAGCCAAAATAAGGGAGAAAAATGGCAGGTATAAAGGTCTCTTAAAAAAGCAATAAAGGTTTCTTGAAAAAGCACTAAAGGTTTCTTGAAAAAGCACTAAAGGTTTTTGAAGAAAGCAATAAAGCTTTTTGGAGAAAGCTCTAAAGCTTTTTGAGGAAAGCAATAAAGAGCTCTTGAAAAGGGGGCGAGGTTTTTTGGAAAAAGGAGCGTTGGTCTCTCTGAAAAGGTATGTCGGTTTCATGACTTGTGCTTAAAATCTTTATTTCTTATTGCCTCTTATGATCTCATTTTCGGTCAGACCGGAAAGGACTTCCACTTTGAGTCCGTCCGATATTCCGAGCTGAACTTCTTTCTTTTCAAAGTCTTCTTCTTTGCTACCCCCTTTGGAGACGTAGACAAAGCTTTTGTCGCCTTCGTAGTAAACGCATTTTTCCGGGATGGTCATCACGTTTTCTTTCCTTTCCAAAATGATTTCGGCATTGCTGCTGAAACCGGCACGTATGCCTGTCAGGTCTGTTTTGTCCAGAGCAGCTTTTACTTCAAACATTACAGAGCCGGATGTCTGCACACCTTTGGGAGATACATACTCTACTGTCGCAGGGAATGTCTTCTTCGGCATTGCTCCTATTCTGATGGTAACATCGGCGCCCACCTTGATCTTTGCCACATCGCTTTCGTTCACATTACCTATGAAGAGAAGATCTTTGAGGTCTGCAATGCTTACGATGGTGGTACCTTCGTTGAAGTTGTTGGACTGTATGACGCTCTGACCGATCTTTACGGGTTGTTCCAAGATAAGACCCGAAACGGTGGCGCGTACAAGGGTGTTGTTGGAGCTTTTGGTGGATGCACTGGATCCTTTGCTTACCAGTTCGAGAGTCTCTTTGGCAGAGTTGTAGTCGATGGTTGCACGATCAAAAGCAGCTTTGCTCTCTTGGAATCGTTCTGTGGCAAGTACTTTTTGCTCGTAAAGAGATTTGTCTCTCTCGTAAACTTCTCTTACCTGATTCAGCTGTATAAGCGCTGTTTCGACTCTTGCCTGTGCATTTTGTACGGTGGCAATATCGGGGACCATCGCAATGCGGGCCACAAGCTCTCCGGCTTGTACCATCTCTCCGGGTTGCTTCAAAAGCTCGGCAACTATACCGGTCATTTGAGGTTTGATGAGGACAAGATCTCGTGGCTCGATACTTCCTGTAAGGATCGTGTTCAGCTCCACAGTGTCATTGGTGGTTGGGTTTAGGGTTTCGTAGGCAACAGTCTTGTTCCCGGTTTTGGAAATAATGGTTCCTACAACAGAGATGACTACTAAGGCAATCACAACGCCCAGTATCACTTTTAATACTCTTTTTTTCTTGCTCATGATGGTTTATGTTTTTGTGTTTAATGTATTCGGATTATAATAGTATGTGATTTGTTTTATTCATCTCTTATTGCATCTATGGCTTTCACCTCAAGGGCTTTGTAAACCGGAAGAAGACCGGCAAGAATACCGGAGACCAAGACAATAAGTATTGAAATGATCAGGATATGAAGCTGAGGATAAGGCGAGACGATAAACTCTCTGATACCGTTTATATTTTCTACCACACTTCCGATGCCGAGAGCTACAAGCAGACCAAGGAATAAGCCGGTAAAGCCTGCAAGAGAGATGATAAAAACAGATTCCAAGATAAACTGCTCGAATATATCTCTCGGCTTGGCTCCCAAAGCTCGGCGCACTCCTATCTCTCTCTGTCTTTCTCTTACCGTTACCAAAAGAATGTTGGAAACACTGATGATACCGGTAATGAGAGTTCCCATCCCTATAAGCCAGACTAAGATCTTTATGCCTCCCGTAATCATGCCGAAGAGACCAAAGATGATTCTCATCCCGGCAGAGATAAGCACATCTTTATCTTCCGGATGGATGTGGTACTTTCTTGAGAAATAAGAGAAAAGCTCCTCTTTTACTTCCTCTTCCGAAATATCCTGTTTGGGCGTTCCCAATAAAAGAACATTTGCTTCGGGGTTATCATTTGCCACGAATGGAAGGGGAATATAAGCAGAGTATGCCGAATTAGGGCCGAAAACCTGCATGTTCGCTTCCCCTGTTACTCCAATCACCCGGAAAGACATTCCTGAAACAAAAATGTGTTTGCCTAAAGCATCTTCCGGAGAGTCGAAGAGAGATTTTAAGACATTCATTCCAATGACGCAGACATTCTTCTTATCCACGATGTCTCTATCCGATAGAAGCCTGCCCGCAATCAATGCCGGGCGGTTTTGTTCCAAGTATCCTGTTGAGACACCCATCATATAGCCTCTGCCTTTCTTTTGAGTAGAGTTTATCGTACTCATCCAGCCTCCGTTCTGATTTTCCCAGATCATGGAGCAGACCACGTTGCTTAGTGTCTTGCTCTGTTTTTTGATTTGCAAATAATCATCATAGGTTGTCTCCAGCCTTCTATTGTTTTTATATCCTTGATAGGGGCGAGTGGTGGTGGAGAGCATATAAGCTGTGAGGTTGCTCGAAACGGACTCTATCTGTCTGTTCATCCCATTCTCCATCCCGATACCTATGCTTAGCAGTACTGTAAAGATGAACATCCCGAAGAAGACACCCATGGAAGTCATTACACTTCTACGCTTATTGGTGCGTATGGTGTACCATATTTCGGTCTGTCTTTCTTTGTCTAAAAAGTGTATCATAATTGTATATCTTTATATCTCACACCATTATTTCAAATCCCTCATCGCCACAATAGCAGGTATCCTGATAGCTTTCCTTGCAGGAGCATATCCGGCAACAATGCCGGCAATGATAAGAACGATGAGAGCCCCAAATGCTATTTGCAGATCCACTTGAGGATCGGAAAATATGTACATTGCCATATCATTATTGTCGTTGGGAATCATTTGTTTACCCCAACCATTTTGCTCAAAAAGATCTCCGATAAAATCTAATAACCCAACTCCTGCAAGGAGCCCGATCATTCCCGAAAAGACAGAGAGTATAATAGACTCTCCCAAGACAAGTGCCAATATATTGTAAGGTTTTGCTCCGAGTGCTTTTCGAATTCCAATCTCTTTGAAACGCTCCTGTACGGTTACCTGCATAATATTGGATACCCCTACAACTCCTATTGTCAGCGTACCTATACCTATAACCCAAAGCAACATTTGAATACCTGAAAAGACTTTCTGTATTGTTTTGGCGTTTTGAGACGGATTGTCTATAAACATGGCTCCGTAATCGTCAGGGGATGCTTTTACAATCCTACAAATCTGAGATCGAAACTCATCCTCGTAGTCTGCCAACTTTTCTGATGATATGTGGGGATGTGGATAAGCCATAAGGGTTGAGAAAGAGAGGACATTGTTCGGATACGTATTGGCATAAGTAGCAAAAGGGATCTTATGAGTTCCTCTGCTGTATGCATCTATGTCTTGTCTTACTCCGATAACCTTAAACATTATACCATTTATAAGAACAGAGCTGTTTAGACACTCTTCTTTATTGGAAAAGATTTTAAGAACATCTTTTTCGGATAAAAGAATCACCTTATGCCCCTCTTTCATTTCTTGAGGTGTGAACGTTCGCCCCATTACTATTGTTTCGGAGTTCTTTTCACGCTCTGCAACTGAAAGGGTTGTTATCTTCGCATCGCAAACACCATAGGTTGTACTTATTCTTGTAAAGTTATCTTGCACCGGTTCTATGGCATAGAAAATATTTTTATTCATCTCTCTCAGGAGATCCAGTTGTGCCGGTTTGAGAGAAAGAGACCTGCCTGCCTGATAACCGGCATAAGGCTCTTCCGTACTCCATAGATAGACTTTGACATTTGCTTCAAGCTGTCCTAACTCTCCCGCTGTTTTGCGAATTCCATTTTCAACTCCTTTTCCGGAACCCAAGAGAAGAATCAATATGATGATTCCCCAAGCAATAGAGAATGCGGTAAGAGCACTTCTTAGCTTATTGTTCCGTAGAGAGTGGAATAACTCTTGAAAGAAAGAGATCATATCTTGTATTGTTTAAGATTAGATGATAAGCCCGTCACGTATATATATGGTACGTTGGGTTTCTTCTGCCACGCTTCGTTCGTGCGTTACAATGATCATGGTCATATTTTCCGAAGCATTGATCTCTTTCAGTAAGTTGATCACCTCTGTGGTCGTAGTGCTATCCAATGCACCTGTCGGCTCATCCGCTAAGATGACAGATGGTTTGGAGATCAAAGCTCTTGCAATAGCTACACGTTGCTTCTGTCCTCCGGACATTTCATTCGGTTTGTGATGACTCCAGTCCAGCAAGCCTACTTTATCCAAGTATTCGTGTGCTCTTTTTATTCTTTCTTTTCGCCCGATTCCTTGATAAAACAGAGGCAGTGCAACATTTTCCGCAGCAGTCTTAAACGGAATGAGATTAAAACTCTGAAATACAAATCCTACATCTTTCCCTCGTATGGCTGCAGCTTCTTTTTCGGATAAGTTTTGGATAAGTTTTCCATTGAGTCTGTAATATCCCTCATCGTAAGTGTCCAGGATACCGAGTATATTCAGCAATGTACTTTTGCCTGAACCGCTCGCGCCCATTATGGCAACCATCTCTCCTTTTTCCACTTCAAGGCTGACACCTTTAAGTACATGTAGTGGTTGAACTCCCGGATAGGTTTTGTGTAGATCTTTTATCTGTATCATGATGTTTGGTATTTGATGCAAAGGTATAATATCATAATGAATTATGCAATACATAGTACGGATATATTTTTATTACATTAGTAATACTTTGTACTCTTATTAGTTTAGATATTAAAACCTAAAAGAATGTAATAGCTTTGATTGATAATACTTTATAGAATAAATAGCTATATTTGTCTTGCTCAATAGAGCAGAGAAAAAATTTTTTAATAGTGGAACAAAAAGTGCTTAATTCTATCCCCGAACATATCCTACAACGAAAAGAGCGTATGCGGGCCTGCCTTACTTACCTTAAAGAAGAAGGGAAAGTTCCCAGCCTTAGGGAGTTGGCAGACAGGCTTTCTCTGCCTCCAGGTAGTGTGCGCTCAGCTTTTCACGACTCTTCTCGCTTTCTTAGTGAAAAGTTTATAGACTCTTTTTTGAGCGTTTTTCCAGGTACATTCTCTAAGGCATGGGTTATGGAAGGAGTGGGAGAGATGCTTTTGGCACAAACGCCACAGCCTTACACCGCAAAATCTTCTAAGGAAGGAGCCACACGTAGTGAGCGTTTTACCTACATTATGAAGCAGGAAGGGGAGAATTATCAAACATTAGCTCAAAAACTTTCAGGTATTTCTCAAACAACGCTTTATCGTATCTCAAAAAGGCAGAGTATCCCACACGAAAAGACCTGCGACAAGCTTCTGGAGGCTTATCCATACTATAGCAGACTATGGCTGCTGCATGGCAGCGGACCTATCTATAACGCTCAGTGGAATGATGCTATCCCTAACATCGACGACTCTAAACGAGAATACCTGAGGAGCAATGCCACTTTCTATGACAATGTACATCAGATGTATGTCCCTTTTGTCCCTATTCACGCCTATGCCGGAAAACTCAATTCGTATGAAGACGAAGTTTTTTTGGAAAGTTTGGAGCATAAACCTGTATTGGCGGATCAGAAGTATTTTGGGCATTATCTCTTATTTGAGGTCAAGGGCGACTCTATGACGGATGGATCTATGAACTCCATCCTCGATAAAGATATTTTACTTTGCCGAAGCATCAAACCGGAATATTGGCTATCGAAGCTGCACACGCATCATTGGCCCTACTTTCTTTTTGTAACTGTTTCAGAGGGATTGGTACTTAAATCTATTAAAGAACAAAACATAGATAAAGGATACTTTGTACTCTCATCTCTCAATCCGATGTTTGAAGACATCAAGATAGAGATGAATGACATCAGAGAGATCTATAACGTGGTACAGCTTGTGTCCCGAAAGTTCAAGCGTTAGGCTCTACTCTCCAAAAGAAGAAAAGTCATCTCTTACGGGATGACTTTTTTGTAGAAGTAGGTTTTGAAAAAAGCTGCTGACCGGAATAAAAAAGGAAGAAAGATATACCTGCTTTTTTCTTAAATATCTCGGCTGCCACGTAATTCTCTCAAAAAATGTATCTTTGTATTTAGTAGGAAAAATCCTGCTGTACCACAATTAAGAGACGTAATATATCATCATGAAGCTTAGACGCAATAAAAAAATAAAACTGCATAGAGAAGGAGTTGGACTTCTTGCAGGCACGTTTGTTCTATTTTTCTTTGTTGTGGCATATCTGTATGCCTTTGTAGAGAATAAGCTGGCATTCTATATTGTTACTCCCATAGCTCTTATTTTATTTCTCTTGGAGGTCAACTTTTTTCGTTCTCCATTGAGAAAATATGGTCAGGATACAGCCAAAAAGATTGTAGCGCCTGCTGATGGTAAAATTGTTGCTGTGGAAGAAGTTTATGAACCTGAAGTATTGAAGTGCAACTGTATTCAGATATCGGTTTTTATGTCTGTATTTAACGTTCATGCCAACTGGTATCCGGTCGATGGTTTTGTCAGATTGGTCCGTCATCATCAAGGTAGATTTATGGCTGCTTATCTCCCTAAGAGCAGTGTTGAGAATGAGCGTTCTACGGTAGTGATAGAGACTGAATGCGGACGGATGATTCTTGCTCGGCAGATTGCAGGGGCGGTAGCCAAGAGAATCATAACCTACGCCAAAGAGGGAGAGGAGTGCTATATAGACGAACACATGGGCTTTATTAAGTTTGGCTCTCGTGTGGATGTTTATGTCCCGTTGGACAGTACCGTAAAAGTGGAAATAGGACAAGTCGTAACGGGTAATCAGACTCTTTTGGCAGAGTTGTCTTAATATTCAATTGAAGAACCCATGAAGAAACACATTCCGAATCTGCTTACACTCTGTAATGCTCTATGTGGAGCGATGGCGGTGGCTATGGCTGCTGCAGAACTTTTCCATTGTGCTGTCGGACTCATTGCCATTGCAGCCGTATTGGATTTTCTGGATGGCTTCGCTGCCAGGATGCTAAAGGCCTTTTCTCCTATTGGAAAAGATCTCGACTCTCTTGCCGATCTTCTCTCTTTCGGAATAGCTCCTGCCTTTATGCTATTCATGGTATTACAACCGTATGTAGGGTGGACAGCATTGTCGGTTATGGTACTTGTTGTCGCTTCTGTTTACAGACTGGCAAAGTTCAATAACGATCCTCGCCAGACTTCTACTTTTATTGGACTTCCTACCCCTGCCAATGCGATGTTTTGGATTGGTATGGTTATGTTTTTGAAGAATAACAGCCAGTGGCTTACATTAGGTTATATGCCATATTTGGTCATTGGTATAGCAGTATTGTTCAGCTACCTTTTGGTTTCTGAGATACCGATGCTGTCTCTAAAGAAAAGAAATGTCTGGATTTATGCCTTACTTGTCATATCTGTCGCTCTGATTTCTGTATTTGGTATGCTTGGATTCTCTCTGGCAATATTCTTGTACATTCTTCTTTCGTTGGCACTATGTAAACACATATACGAATAAGACAAAGATTATGGAGATAATATTAGGCATATTCATAGCACTATGCTTGTACTACCTTGTAAGATATATCATAGAAAAGAAATATGGATCTATACAGGGATTTTTTATCAGCCGTCTGGCAAAACGATTTGCAGAGCAAGCTTTCAAATATTCTCAAGCCGGAGAGTCGCAGAAAAGAGAACGAAAGCAGCAGAATACAGAGACAAAGAAGCCGAAAGACTCCGTTTCTGTGATTCGGAATGCCGGTATGGACAAAAAAAATGCCGAGTATGCCGAATATGAAGAATTATAAAAGATATTGCCATGAGTCGGAAACAAAATAAAATTCACAAAGGTCATATAGAAGGGCTACACTGCGCAGGCTGTGTAGCCTTTGCTACAAAAACAGCACAGGAAATAGAGGGAGTAGAGGAGGTAAACATCTCTCTGCTTCATAAAACCATAGAGATTTCCGTTGCCAAACATGAGCAGGCAGATACCGTAAAGAGTGTACTCCACGAGGCAGGTTATGATGTAACATGGGATGGTCAGCCTCAAGAAGAGCTTCTTGAAGATAAAAGTATTCTGATCAGAATGATTACCGCCATTGTTATGGCAGTATTACTTATGGGGATTCATCTGATGCATGGTTTTCACTGGCACCCTCTTCCAAAAGTGGTAGAAGATATAGCAGCTCTTCTCTTTGCATCTGTTTCGTTTGCTTACTGCGCATTGCCATATCATCAACGAGCCTTAAAGATGCTCAAGTTAAAGACGACCAACATGGATACACTCATAAGTCTGAGCATCTCCGTGGCATACTTCTTCAGTATATATATCATACTCTCTTCTCACTTACGGGGAGAGGCCTCTCATGATACGATGCACTATTTTGATGCCGTGGGTATGATTGTGGCTTTTGTACTCGTTGGAAAAAGATTGGAAGAGAGAGCAAAGCAGCAGACTACCGTGGCTTATAGAGAGCTTATGGGTAGAGTGCCGCAACAGGCTTCTGTAAAAAGGGATGGAGAGTTTGTTTCTGTTCCAATTTCCGAAGTGGTGGTAGGAGATATTCTACGTCTTAGACAAGGAGAATATGTGGCTGTCGATGGTGTCGTTATGGAAGGAACTGCGACGGTGGACGAAAGCACCATAACGGGCGAACCCATTCCAAAGCTGAAGGATGCCGGCGATACTCTGTTTGCTGCAACGGTTTCCACATCCGGATTACTGGAGTATCGGGCAGAAGCAGTAGGGAAAGAGACTCTCTTCGGTAAGATATTGGAAGCGGTTAAAAGGGTTCAAGGCATGCAGGCACCTATTCAACGCATTGCAGATAAGGTCGCTTCTTATTTTGTTCCTGTAATTCTTATTTTGGCTCTACTCACCTTTGTGCTATGGAGTGTATCCTCTATCCCCGGCTCTGTATCCTTAGGACTCTTTTTCGCAGTTTCGGTTCTTGCCATTGCTTGCCCTTGTGCAATGGGATTGGCAACACCTACGGCGATTACAGTTGCAGTGGAAAGAGCTGCCAAAGAACACTTGCTAATCTCAAACGTGGTCGCATTGGAAAATATGTCCGGAGTTACTGATGTTGTGTTGGATAAGACAGGCACGCTTACCTTGGGACGCCCTCAGGTCGTGGCTTCTCTGTGGTGGGGGGAAAAAGAAGCAATAAAGAGAGTGGTGATAGAAGCCGAACGGAGAAGCACTCATCCATTGGCAGAAGCCATTATAGAACGGCTCTCCGTAGGACTCACAGAGAGAAAAGAGATCTCTCTTGTCGGCTTTGAAGAAAAGATCGGCAAGGGACTTGAGTTTGAAGATATACAAGGAATAAGATACAAGATCGGCAGTGCGGACTATGCCGATGCTCCTACGAAGAATCCATCGGAGAAGTCCGTCCTTTCCGGTTTTCTGCTTTCGCATCCCAATGCCACCTTTATCTATCTTTCCCGAAACGGCTATCTTACGGCTGTATGGGCTATCGAAGACTGTTTGAAATCTACCGCAACGTCATTCATACAGGATTTGAAGTCCGGTAACATCACGCCTCACCTTCTTTCCGGAGACAGAGAAGAGGCTGTGGAGGCACTTGCGCTCAAACTGGGGATAGATAAATATAAAGGAGGTTTAACGCCGGAAGACAAGGCGGAATATCTTCGAGCCTTAAAAGGAAAAGGTAAAAAGGTGGCGATGATTGGCGATGGTGTCAACGACTCTCCCTCTATGGCTGCTGCGGACATCAGCATAGCCATGGCTGCCGGAAGTGATATTGCCAAAGAGGTTTCCGATCTCACGGTCATAGGTACTACTCTTACACCGATATCTACATTCATCAATCTCTCCAAGAGAACGAAGAGAATCATATATGAAAACTTCGCTTGGGCATTTCTCTATAACCTTGTTGCCATTCCGATGGCTGCGGGAGTGTTCTATCCGAAACTCTATATCTCTCCTCTCTGGTCAGCCGGAGCCATGGCGATGAGTTCGATTATTGTCGTTGCCAATAGTCTCCGCTTGAGAAGAGTAAAACTTTAGGATAGAAAGATCAGCTTGATCATAAATAAAAAGGGAGGTAAATTCTTTTTCTGAATTTTACCTCCCTTGATTTTTTCCAACTCTTATCTTTCTTGTCGTAGCCATATCTATTTTATTTGTTGTACACGTTTACTTCTTTGCATGAACCTTTATAGAATCTGAAATCAAGGTGCGAATCCCTCAAATCATGCTTTGGTTTCCGGCAATCAAGCTGCGATGGTTGCAGACCGAACCTTGATTTGCAGAATTGTTAAGCTTTATCTCCCTTTTTTAGCGTGATAACAACATTTTATGAATGGGTTAAGATGAGAAAGAAAAGCGGTTGCCGAAAAAGAGAGAACGGACAACAGAAGAGCCACGAGAGTAATACGCTTACCGACGCTTGGCAAAAAAACTTTTCATCAGAGCAGCACACTCCTCCTCAAGAATGCCTGTTGTAAGCTCCGTTTTGGGGTGAAGAATTTTATCTGAAACGGCACGAAATCCGAATTTAGCCTCAGGAGCGCCAAAAACCACTCTGCCAAGTCTGCCCCATTTGATGGCTCCGGCACACATGACGCAAGGCTCTATGGTAATGTATAGAGTACAATCCGTAAGAAACTTTGCTCCTAAATGCATTTGGGCAGCAGTGATGGCAAGAATCTCTGCATGTGCCGTTACGTCGCATAGCTGCTCCGTTCTGTTGTGTTCGGATGCAATGATCTTTCCGTTGGAGACTATCACTGCTCCAATAGGAACTTCATTCTCTTCGTATGCGACAGTGGCTTCTCGCAGAGCCGCACGCATAAAAAACTCATCGGAAAGTAAGTTGTCTTGCATATTTTATACGTTTTATATTTACATTTGCCTTTCGGAATAAGACTTCGGATAATGGCAAGGCACAATCAATATGGTAGTATCGGAGAGAAGTATGCAATAGATACTTTGACGGATATAGGGTTCAATATCCTCGATACCAATGTTAAGATCGGGCGGTATGAGATAGACATTATCGCAATGGAAGGGGATGTGCTTGTCTTTATAGAGGTGAAGTCCAGAAACAGTCTGCCTTCGGCTCTTGGGATTGAAGAAATTATACCTTCCGGTAAGCAGCGCCATATCTTATCTGCAGTGGATCTCTATTTGCATTCTTCTACCATAGAGTATAGAGATGTCAGGATAGACTATTTCTTTGTCTGCGATAATGATATAAAGGCATTAGAGTATCTACACGTTCGTAATGCTCTAATGCCTTTTGTCTGATCTTATCTCAGCTTCAGAATATCTCCTTCTGTCGGCAGGTATTCATCGTTCAGCTTGTTTAGCTTGTACAAGCTGCTTAGCTTGATGCCATATCTTTGCGAAATGGTATGGATGCTTTCTCCAACGGAGACAATATGTTCAAAATGTGGAGGCTGTGCTCTGGAAAGCTTCGGTTGAAGATATACAATGTCTCCGGCAGCAAGCGGATAACCTGCCGGAAAATCGTTGTAAGAGGAGAGCTTTTGTTCGGAGATCTCATACTCTTGAGCAATAAAAGCCAGGTTGTCTCCTCTTTCTGCAATGATGTAGAGAAGATTGCCGTTGAGATAGGGCTGACGTTCTCCTTTTGCATTTCTCGTTTTTTCTTCAACCACAGGTCTGCTTGTCTTCTGTTCCGGAAGATATGGATTGACTCTCTCTATCTCCTTTTGAGGTCTGTTGTATTCGTAATATCTGCTCACATTTCCTTGGTCTACAAGATACAGCCGATAGTCTTCTATAATCTTGATGAGCTTATTGGCATACGCTTTATCCGTGGCATATCCCGCTCTTTGCAGACCTTTAGCCCAGCCTTTATAGTCGCTGACATCGAGCTGGAATAGGGGAGCATACCTTTTTCTTTTTAGAAACTCCGCATGGTCTGCAAAGGACTCTTCCGGAGAGTTGTAGGCTCTGAAACACTCGTTGGGTCTGTCATCCGTATGAAATGTTTTGGCTCCTCTCCAGGAATTGTGGCATTTGATACCAAAATGATTATTGGCTTGTCTTGCCAATGTGGATTGTCCGGCTCCGCTTTCCAACAGTCCTTGTGCCAAAGTTATACTCGCCGGAATGCGGTATTGACGTTGGTGCTTGTAGGCCAAAGGCGCATAGCGTTGTATGTAGGCGTCATATCTGGAGTTGATACCTCTTGTCCCTTGCGGTGTTGGTGGGGGAGCAACCTGTCTGGAAGTAGAGCAGGAAGCGAGTAGGAGTACTATGAAGCAAAGAATATAAGAGTGTTTCATACGGAATTTATTTGGTGTTAAACTTCTATGGCTTCACCTTTCAGAGTTGCAGATGTTGCCTCTGTTATGCGTACTTGGGCAAGTTGACCTATCCGGTAGGAGCCTTTATTAAATACGACCACTTTGTTTTGTTGGGTACGTCCGAAGAGTTGATCTCTCGACTTTTTTGAGAATCCCTCTATGAGTACTTCAAAAACTTTTCCGATGTCTTGCTTATTGCTTTTTTCGGAAAGTTCGTTTTGCAGATTGATCATCCTCTGAAGACGATCCAATTTTACCTCTTCCGGAACATCATCCGGAAGTCTTTTTGCTGCATAAGTGCCGGGTCTTTCGGAGTACTTGAACATAAAAGCAGAGTCGTATCCTACCTCTATCATGAGGTCGAGAGTCTCTTGAAAGTCTTCTTCTGTCTCCGAATGGAAGCCGCAAAACATATCTGTAGAAATTCCACAGTCCGGCATTATGGATCTTATTTTGCTTACTCTGTCCAGATACCATTCTCTGGTATAGTTTCTATTCATCACCTTTAAGATCTTGTTGCTCCCGCTCTGAGCCGGCAAGTGTATATGCTTGCATATGTTATGGTATTTGCTCATGACAAGCAGTGTCTCGTCACTCATGTCTTTGGGATGGGGAGAGGTAAATCGGATTCTCATATTGGGAGCTCGGAGTGCTATCAATTCCAACAACTTTGCAAAGTTGATCTCCTCTCCTTCCGGAGTGGTATAGAGATAGGAGTTGACATTCTGTCCTAAAAGAGTAACTTCTCTATATCCTTTTTCTTTCATGTGATCTATCTCATTCAGTATGCTTTGGATAGATCTGCTTCGCTCTCTGCCGCGAGTATAAGGTACGATGCAGTAAGTACAGAAGTTGTTGCACCCTCTCATGATAGAGAGAAATCCGCTGATGTGAAGCCCGCTCATTTTCAGAGGGATTACATCCTTGTATGTCTCTTGAGTGGAAAGCTCTACGTTTATTGCTTTCTCTCCTTTCTCCGCAGCACCGACAAGGTTCGGGAGATCCATATAAGAGTCAGGACCTACTACGAGATCCGCGTTATGATTATTGATGAGATCTTCCTTGACACGCTCTGCCATACATCCAAGCACACCAAGTACAACTTTCCTCCCGGACTTCTTTCTCATGTGGTGTAGCTGCTCCAATTTGTTCAAGACTTTGGTTTCGGCATTTTCTCTGACCGAACAAGTGTTGATGAATATGGCATCTGCTTCGTCCATGTTCTCTGTTAAACCATATCCGTCTGTCTCCATAATAGATGCCACAACCTCACTGTCTGCGATGTTCATCTGGCATCCATAGGTTTCTATGTATAGTAATTTTACGTTGTTTGAATTTTTATAGTCTTTGTTTTTTGTATTAACCATGGGCTGAAATTAAATTTTTTATCTTATCTCTATTTGCGAAATAAAAATATTCAAAGTATTTGTTGGATCAAAATATTATTATTACCTTTGCAAGCAAACGCATAAGATTTTTCATAGTTAAGGTTTTGGTTAATTACATGAAGGGCTTAGACCGTGAGGTTTGAGCCCTTTTTTCTTTATCTTTGTAGGGAAATAAATAGAATTATTTGCGAGGGGATAAAACAATTCATACATTTGGGGGCAAATGTACGAATAAACTCCTATAAGATAATAAGGTATGGGTGCTTTTATAATGCTGGCTACAATCTTCGGGCTGATCGGATTCTTTGTGAAGCAAATTTCTAAACAGAAAGAGAAAGCACAGGAAGAAGAGATTGGAACGGACAATGTCTTTGACTGGAATTTCTTCGGTCAAAAGAGCGTAAAGGGCTTGTCTGATGAGTTTTTCAAGCTTAAAGAAAAGAGTGTAAAGCCAAGTCTCGATTTTGGAAGCGATACGAAAGAGATCTTTCAGCAACCCCCTTTGGATGTGGTTCCGCCTCACTCGATCCGGCAAAAGTATGACTTCAAGGCGGAGGCAGAAGGGAAAACTTTTCAGGCAGAGTACAGATTCGAGCCAGAGGAAGAGAAGAGATCGGAGAGTCTTCATACCCAATCGGAGATAGAGGATTATATTCCTGACAACATCGAGGAGTGGAGAAGAGCCATAATCTTTTCCGAGTTGTTGAAGCGCAGATTTTAGCTCAACAAAACCACAGAAAGACTAAGAGAGGAGAGACGGATCCTCATAGAGTAGAAGAATAATACATAGACATAACCATATATCAATTATTAAATTAGCTTATGGCATTGAAATTCATGACCGCAGAAGAGGCTGCGGTATTGGTAAAAGACAACGACAACATTGGTTTTAGCGGATTTACTGCAGCCGGTTGTCCCAAGGTTGTTACTAAAGCAATAGCGGACCATGCAAGAAAAGAGCATGAAGAAGGACGTCCTTTCCGCATAGGAATGTTTACCGGAGCGTCATCGGGAGACCGAATGGATGGAGAGTTGGCACGAGCAAATGCGATAAAGTTCAGAACCCCTTACCAAAGCAATAAGGATCTTCGCAATCTACTCAACAGTAACGGCACATCTTACGTCGATATGCACCTTTCAATGCTCCCTCAATATCTTCGTTATGGTTATCTGGGAAAGGTCAATGTTGCCATTGTGGAAGCCTGCGACGTAACGGAAGAAGGGGAGATCGTGCCGACTTCTGCGGTGGGAATCCTTCCTACCATCTGTCGTTTGGCAGACAAGATCATCGTGGAGCTTAATGACAAGCACCCGAAAGAGATTCGCGGCTTGCACGACCTTTATGAGCCGGCAGACCCTCCCGTTCGCAAAGAGGTACCTATATATAATGTAAGAGACAGGATCGGAACGACCACCATAAAGGTAGATCCGGAAAAGATCGTTGCAGTGGTCAAGACATCCGAGCCGAATGACGAGGGTGGCTTTGCTCCTCTTGACGATGTAACAAGAGCCATCGGAAAGAATGTTGCAGACTTCCTTGTGAAAGAGATGCGCGAGGGTCGTATGCCTAAGAGTTTCCTGCCTCTTCAGAGCGGTGTGGGCAACGTAGCCAATGCCGTGCTTGGAGCTTTGGGAGACAATCCTGATGTTCCAAACTTTGAGGTCTACACCGAAGTGATTCAAGACTCCGTGATCAGCCTTATGAAGAAAGGGCGCGTAACGTATGCGAGCGGATGCTCTCTTACCGTTTCCCGCGATGTGATACAGGAGATCTATGCCAATCTCGACTTCTTCAAGGACAAGATCGTTCTTCGTCCGCAGGAGATTTCCAACAATCCCGAAATCGTTCGTCGTTTAGGACTCATCACCATCAATACTGCTCTCGAAGCGGATATTTTCGGTAACGTAAACTCCACTCACGTTCTGGGCACAAAGATGATGAACGGTATCGGAGGGTCGGGAGACTTTACCCGTTCCGCATATCTTTCCATCTTTACCACGCCATCTACGGCAAAGGACGGAGACATCAGCGCGTTCGTTCCGATGGTTTCTCACCTGGATCACTCCGAGCACTCGGTGAACATCATTATTTCCGAGTATGGCGTTGCCGATCTTAGAGGGAAAGCACCGAGAGAAAGAGCGGAAGCGATCATCGAAAACTGTGTACATCCGGACTATCGTCCCGTTTTGCGCGAGTATCTGCAGCTGGGCGTAAAGGGACACACACCTCAGTGCCTGAGTGCCGCATTTGCCTTCCACGAACAGTTTGCAAAGACCGGCAGCATGAAGAATGTCAAGTGGGCAGACTACACAAGATAACCGCGCTTGTATTTATACATTATATGATATACCATCAGAAAGATATACCCATCTCTTTTTCGGAAGAAGGTGGGTATATTTTTTCTTAAACGAAGCTATTACTATTTATGAAAGCAGAGACAAGAAAAGAGATAGATGCTCTCATACAGAGTGAGATAGTGCCGGCAACGGGCTGTACGGAACCCATTGCCGTAGCCTTCACCACCGCTGCTGCAGCCGAGCTGTTGGACGATGCCCCGACGCAGATAGACGTTTATCTCAGCACGAATGTCCTCAAGAATGCGATGGGAGTGGGCATTCCCGGCACGGGCATGATAGGTCTTCCCATTGCCATTGCGCTCGGAGCCATAATAAGAGACTCTTCCATGGGGCTCAACATCCTTGGCGGCATCTCTCCGGAGCTGGTCGAAAAAGGCAAGCAGCTCCTTGATAACATATCCATTAAAATCGGTCTGAAACAAGAGCCCGTGGACAAGCTCTACATCGAGACCGTCATCACCACGCCGAGCGGAACAGCTTCCGCCGTGGTGGAGCATCTCCATACCAACATCATAAAACTCATCAGAAACGGCGAGACGCTCCTCTCCCGATCTTCCGAAGAGACCTCCGGCGGGAGAGAAGAAGAGACAGACGGACACATCATGCTCGACTACGACCTCGTCTACCGCTACGCCATGGAAGCGCCCCTCGAAGAGATCCGCTACATCATAGGAGCCGCCGAGATGAACAAGAAAGCATCCGAGGAGTCCTCACAGGGCGACTTCGGGCACGGCATCGGCAAGATGCTGACCTCCCCACAGGCGCACCACCTCATGGGCGACACCGTCTACACCCGGGTACTCTCCATGACCGCGAATGCCTGCGACGGCCGCATGGGTGGCATGCCCATCCCCGTCATGAGCAACAGCGGCAGCGGCAACCAAGGTATAGCCTCCTCGCTCCCCGTCTACAGCTACGCCAAAGAGATCGGAGCCTCTGAAGAACAGATGGCGAGAGCCATCATGCTCAGCAGCCTCATGGTCATCTACATCAAGCAGTCTCTCGGCAGGCTCTCCGCCCTTTGCGGATGCGTCGTGGCAGCCACCGGATCCGCCTGCGGCATCACCTACCTCATGGGAGGCACCAAAGAGCAGATCGGGTATGCCATCAAAAACATGATAGCCAACATCACCGGTATGATGTGCGACGGAGCCAAGCCCGGATGCGCCCTCAAGGTAGCCACCGGAGTATCGTCCGCCATGCTGGCTGCGATGATGGCAATAGAGCAGCGAGTGGTAACCTCCACCGAGGGCATCATCGACAATGACGTGGACAAAACCATCCGTAACCTCACCCTCATCGGTGCCGATGCGATGCAGCAGGTGGACAAGGTCGTGCTCGACATCATGACCACCAAGTAGGGGGGGAGGAGTCCCAATTCGCGTGAGCAATCTCCTGCAGATCCTATCGCTCCGCCATCTCCGCTCACCGGAACATCCTTCTCGCTACAGCAGTATGTGATGATGACGAGGATGTCGAAGCGGTCGGCAAGAAAGGAGCTGGGAGAGTGGGAGAGCGATAAGCGAATCTTTCGGAGAGGAAAAGGACCGAGCCTGATATTCCTCAGGGCGGGCGAAGATTTTGCTCGTGAGTAGATTATGTTTAATTTTGCCAACTCGAAGGGCTTTTCGCAGCCTCTCGTTGCGTTTTCTTTTGGACGAAAAACAGATATTAAGTAAGGATCAATTCTATGGCAAGAAACCTGGTGATAGTGGAGTCGCCCGCAAAGTCGAAGACTATAAGTAAAATACTGGGAGAAGATTATAAGGTGATGTCCAGCTACGGACACGTCAGAGACCTGAAGAAGAAAGGACTGGGGATAGATATTGAGCATCGGTTCGCTCCGCAATACGAGGTGTCGGAGGATAAGGTCAAAGTGGTGAAGGAGCTGCAAAAAGCCGTGCAGGAGGCAGAAACGGTCTGGCTCGCTTCCGATGAAGACCGCGAGGGAGAAGCCATCGCCTGGCATCTGTATCAGATATTGGGGCTGAAGGACAAACAGACGAAGCGAATCGCTTTCCACGAAATCACGCGAAAGGCTATTCTTGAAGCCTTGGAGTCGCCAAGAGATATAGATTATGACCGTGTGGATGCCCAGCAGGCAAGACGGGTGTTGGACCGAATCGTCGGCTTTGAACTCTCTCCGATCCTGTGGCATAAGGTGCGTCCGGCTCTCAGCGCAGGACGTGTGCAGAGTGCCGCCGTGAGAATCCTTGTCGAAAGAGAGCGCGAGATTCAGGCATTCAAGCCGGAGAGCGGATTCCGAATAGTGGCAGAGCTGAAAAACGCATCGGGGCAAAGCGTGAAAGCAGTAATGGAGCACAGACCGTCGCAGCCCGAACAGGCGGAAGCGGTGCTGAGTGATCTGATCGGATCGAGCTACGTGGTGAGCGATATTCAGGTGAAACCGGGCAAACGGACACCGCCTCCCCCCTTTACGACCTCCACATTGCAGCAGGAAGCTTCTCGTCTGCTCGGATTTTCCGTTACTCAGACAATGGTCGTGGCACAAAGTCTGTACGAGAATGGTCATATCACTTATATGCGTACGGACTCGGTGAATCTCTCTTCTTTTGCCATTGCAACAACGGCAGAGACCATCGAAAAGCTCTATGGCAAGAGCTATGTCAAGAAGAGAAACTTTACGACCAAAACAAAAGGAGCACAAGAGGCACACGAAGCCATCAGACCTACAAACATAGAACACGATACCATCTCCGGAACAAGTGCGGAAAAGAAGCTCTACGACCTTATACGAAAACGGACAATGGCCACGCAGATGAAGGACGCAGAGCTTGAACGTACCGTAGTGGCGGTGAAGACAGCGTCTCCATACCTTTTCTATATACGTGGAGAACAGGTGAGATTCGATGGATTCCTGAAGGTATATCTCGCAGGAACAGATGACGATAACGGCACATCCGCCGATAGGGAAGAGACAGATGCTCTGCTCCCGGCGATGAGTGTCGGCGATGCACTCTCGGCAACCTCCGTGGAAGCAACCCAGAAGTTTACACAACGTCCGGCAAGATATTCCGAAGCGGCTCTGGTGAAGAAGCTGGAGGAGTTGGGTATAGGAAGACCAAGTACCTATGCCCCAACCATTCAGACCATCCAAAAGAGAGAGTACGTGGATAAGCGTACCATACCGGGTGTAGAGAGAGGGTACTGTGTGCTCACTCTGAAAGGCAATAAAATATCCGCCAAGACCAAGCAGGAGTCCTACGGAGCAGATAAGGGCAAGCTTGTCCCTACGGATATAGGAATAGTGGTGAACGACTTCCTTGTGGACGCTTTCCCTAAGATTCTCTCTTACGACTTTACGGCAAATGTCGAACAGGAGTTTGACGCCATCGCCGAAGGAGAGAAGCCGTGGATAGGCGTCATAGAACAGTTTTACTCGATATTCCATCCCAATGTGGTGGAAGTCATGGAAGCGAAGACAGAACGCAGAGTCGGAGAGCGTTACATAGGAGATGATCCTAAAACAGGCAGACCGATCTATGCTAAGATCGGAAGATTTGGCCCTCTGTTGCAGCTGGGTGATGCTCAGCCTGAAGGGGAAAAGCCGACATTCACTTCGATACCTTCTTCTCTGTCTATCGAGACAATATCTTTGGAAGAAGCACTGGAGCTGTTCAGACTTCCTCGCACTCTTGGTGAGTGGAACGAGAAAGAAGTACAAGCAAACAACGGCAGATTCGGCCCTTATGTCCGGTGGGATAAGCTGTTTGTTTCCATCCCGAAAGACATGGATCTGTACACCATAACAATGGAAGAGGCTGTGGCTCTCATCGAGCAGAAGATAGAGTCCGAGAAGAATAAAAGAATAGCCTCTTTTGATACTCCTCAAGGAGAGTTGCTCATCTTAAACGGCAGATACGGTCCTTACATAGAGTACTCCAAGAAAAACTATAAGATACCTAAGGGATATAAGCCCGAAGAGCTTTCTCTTGAAGCTTGTCTGGAACTGGTGGAAGAAGGCTCAAAGAAAAAATCTTCTAAGAAGAGTAGTAAGAAAAACGGATGATACCATATATATTATGTATAGAATCTGCCGCCAAGGAGTGTTCGATGGCTTTGTTGTGCGGAAAAGATGTTGTGGCAAGCAGAGACGCAACAGAGGGCGGGCACAATGCCAATCTCTCTACTTTTGCAGATGAACTCATCGCTTTGATCCCTGAAGGTGAGCAGTTAAGTGCCATTGCTGTTGGAGATGGTCCGGGGTCATATACCGGATTGCGTATATCTGCTTCTTTGGCTAAAGGTCTTGCATTCAGCCTGAATGTGCCTCTCATTGCGATCTCTTCTCTTAAGATCTTGGAGGAGAACATTCGTTCTAAATGTTCGGAACTACCCTCCGGCTACGCTATTACTCCCATGCTGGATGCCAGACGCATGGAAATCTATTCGGCTCTCTACCGGGAAGATGAGGATGGTACTCCTCAAAGCTTTGTGATGGACAAAGAGGAGGATATCAACCGATTTCAAAGATTGGTGAAAGATGCTTCAATCATTTTCTATGGAGGAGATGGAGCAGAAAAGATCAGACCACTGTTTAACAACTTATTTGCAGACAAAGCAGTCTATGTAGACTCCGTTAAGCTTCATGCCTCGGATATGGCTTCTGCAGCTCTTAAGTGTTGGGATAGTGGTTCTTTTGTGGATCTTGCCTACTGGACACCGAATTATCTCAAAGAATATAATGCTGTCGTAACCAGTAACAAGGTAATCGGAACGATGCCTAACAGCCTGACTCCCGACGCATAAATTTATTATCTTTACAACCATAGTACTCAATTTATTTGTAATCTAAATATGAACAAACCTACAATACTTGTAACGGGAGCAACATCAGGAATCGGAAGAGCTACCTGCATACTGTTGGCTCAAAGAATACCGGAGTGCACCATCATTGCGGCCGGAAGAAGAGATGAGCGTCTGCAAGAGTTGAAGCAGACAATAGAGTCCGAAACATCTTCTCAATGTATTACGTTGAGTTTAGATGTCCGAAATCAGAAAGATGTAGAGGAAAAACTCTCTTCAAACAAGGAGTTTAAGTTGGAAGATATAGACATCCTGATCAACAATGCAGGTCTTGCAGCCGGGCTTTCCACAGTAGATGAAGGTTCTATAGATCATTGGGAGAGAATGATAGATACAAATGTAAAGGGGCTTCTTTACGTATCAAAGCCGATCGTTTCTGCCATGAAGAAAAAGAGAACGGGACACATAATCAATCTCTCTTCTGTTGCCGGAAAAGATGCTTATACCGGTGCCGCGGTGTATTGTGCAACCAAGTTTGGAGTAGAGGCTATTACCAGAGCGATGCGCCAAGAATTGGTCCCTTATCATATTAAAGTGTCTTCCATAGCTCCGGGAGCCGTTAATACAGAGTTTTCTCAAGTACGATTCGATGGAGATAAAGATAAGGCGGATAAAGTTTATGTCGGTTTTGATCCTCTTTATGCTGAAGATATTGCGGAGTGTATTCTGTTTATCCTCACAGCACCGGATCACGTCAATATCGCGGATATGACAATCCTCCCTAAATCTCAAGCCGATTCTAGAATGATCCACAAAGAATTATAAAACTATACCTAAAACACAAAAGAATATGGTAAAACAAGATGTTATAAAGCCTTACGTGCTTGGTGTTGATATAGGTGGCACCAACACCGTTTATGGAATAGTAGATGCAAGAGGTAATATTGTGCTAAATGGCTCCATAAAAACTGCCACACATTTGGATATCAATGATTATATCCGAGACTTAACAACAGGAATGCAACTCTTGATAGACCAAGTTGGAGGTAAAGATATGATTAAAGGTATAGGTATAGGAGCTCCTAATGGAAACTTCTTTACCGGCTCTATAGATTTTGCACCCAATCTTCCGTGGAAAGGGCGCATTATGCTTGCTGATATAATCTCTGAAAAAATGGGAATACCGGTAGCCCTAACCAATGATGCCAATGCAGCAGCCATTGGAGAGATGACTTATGGTGTTGCTCGTGGAATGAAAAACTTTATTGTGATTACATTGGGGACCGGTGTGGGCAGCGGTATTGTCGTGAATGGAACACTTGTATACGGGCACGATGGTTTTGCAGGAGAATTGGGGCATACCATTATCAGACGTAATGGTCGTATTTGTGGCTGTGGACGCAAAGGTTGTTTGGAAACATATACATCGGCAACGGGAGTTGCAAGAACTGCTCGTGAATATCTTGAAATTCGTAAAGATGACTCTCTGTTAAGAGAGCTCAATATCGAAGATATTACCTCTAAAGATGTATATGACGCAGCAATGAAAGGAGATAAACTTTCTATCGAAATCTTTGAAGCTACCGGAGCAATTCTTGGAGAGGCATTTGCAGACTTTGTGGCATTTTCTTCACCTGAAGCGATTATTCTCTTTGGTGGTCTTACTAAGGCGGGAGATCTACTTATGGATCCTATAAAGCGGCACATGGAGCTTAATATGCTTCAGATATATAAAGGAAAGACAAAGCTTTTAACGTCAGAGCTTAAAGAGAGTGATGCGGCTGTACTTGGTGCAAGTGCTCTTGGTTGGGAGGCCGACAAGGCTCTTCGTAAAGCAAATAGTGTCGCAGGCGAATAAGAAAGAGAAATTTTCCTGGGACAATAACAAAAAACGTTCTCTTGTGATATGTTGCAAGAGAACGTTTTCTTTTTGTGTTTTCTATTTAGTCTTCCCTTAAAAAGCCCTAATAAGCGAGAAGTCATCCATCCATGGCTTCTCGCTTATCATTTTGAGCAGGTGCAAAAGAGCTCTCATGGCTCTTTTGAAGTTGTAAGCAGCTGCTGCCAATAGTAGGTTCACAGCATCCCCTACCAATCCCTTGTAAAAGTTACGGCCTAAACGATGATCTGATTTCAAGTGTCCGATGGTGGGTTCTATCCCTGCTCGCTTGCAGAATAGTTTGTGTTTCTTCCGCTTCTGATACCTGCTATCTGAAGGCTTGGGGGCATCTGGGATTAAAATCTGAGTGCCATTAACCTCTTTCTTACCCCGATAACCCCTGTCTCCTGCCAGTATTTTGATCTTTCTCTGTGTCAGGCGTTCCACTTGTGCCAACGAGGATTCTATCGTGTGTCCATCATACTCATTACGAAAAGATTGTGCGCCAAGAATGATTCCCGTAGCCGAGCGAATGATGGACACCTTGTTGCCAAATTCGTACTTCTTATGCTCTTTACCCTTGCTGATGCATTGCACATCAGGTTCGTGAATAGAGTAAATCTTTTTCTGACTATGACGTCGTTGTGCAAGAATCGCCTCAAATCTCTCAATTAATCCAGTGTAGCGAGAATCCGCTCCAAGATTGCGCTTGAGTTCTCGAACCAATCTCCCCGCTATGGTCCGCAATTTCCTATCCGCTCTAACTACCTTTTGGCGATTCTTGGGATGATGGCGAAAACGTTGGTCGCGATAAATGCGCTTGAGAACAAAAGTATAGCTTTGGCGAAGTGGTAGCTCTAATTTATGGACGATATCCAGAACCTTGCGGACAATCTTTTTATGCAACTTGGCATCTGTAGGGTAGGTGATATTCTTTTCTTGAACGGTAGAATCAATAAAGGCAGTGTCATGATGATGCGCATCATCATCTTCGTTATTGACACGAATGCTTTCCTGAAAAATAAGTTCTATACCCTTTTCTCCAATGCGATTGCTAAAATGCACCAATTCAGAAGAGGCACAGGGGGCACAGGGTGTAAACTCTTGCATACCACAAAAGTACTGATAATAAGCATTTTAACTCCATTGTTCCACAACGGATTCATCTGAGAGATTGCGAAGATGCTTGAGAATCAACAAGCCACACATCAGACGAATGGGTTTAGCAGGGCGACCATTATTCTGACAATACAGAGGCGCGAAGGCTGTGTCGAATTTTACCCAATCTATTTTCTCGGCTAGTTTGTAGAGAGGGTGCAATTGGTTCAGCATGTCGGATAGACTGCTGAAAAACGAGGGGCTATGATGAGGCTTTGTAATCATAAAATCTGCAAGTTTCTCTCTGTAAAGATAAGAAAGCTTGCAGATTTATCAAAGGGTTTTTCAATATAATATATTGAATATCAACGATTAGATGGTTTTTTAAGGGACGACTATTTATTCTTGTGTATCTACACAGGCTCGAAGGGAGCAGTAGGGCTTGATATACTTCTGTACCAAGATTTGATGAGCTTCATGTTTTGCATAGATGGAGAGAGCACTAAGATCCGCAACTGTGGCAATTAGGATGAAATCGTATTGTTCATTGGGATTGATATTGATTTCTATCCTAAGATCCTGTAGTTCCACTATTTGTTCAGGTAGATTATGAAAGTCTTTCTGAATATCTTTCAGTAGTCCTCGTTTCTTTTCCTCTGATATTTCGGTTTGAAATCCAAAGAGTACATAGTGTTTTAGAGCCATATCTATACTGTTTATCTATGAATATTTACATAAACTCTGCTTCATCAATTATAGAATCTTTATACCCCAAGAAATAGAGGATGCCATCCAATCCTACGGTAGAGATGGACTGTTTGGCAGTCGCTTTTACTTTTGGTTTAGCATGAAATGCAATACCGAGACCGGCTGTTGCAATCATCGGAAGATCGTTAGCACCATCTCCCACTGCCACAGTTTGTCGGATATCTACCTTTTCTACTTGAGCTATAAGCTTCATCAGTTCGGCTTTTCTCTTTCCGTCAATAATGTCTCCAAGATGTCTGCCTGTGAGCTTACCATCTTTTATTTCAAGTTCGTTCGCATAGACATAATCTATCTGATATTTATTGGCAAGATACTGTCCGAAGTAGGTAAATCCTCCGGAGAGTATTGCAATCTTAAATCCCACCTTCTTTAGTATTTTCATCACTCTGTCCACTCCTTCCGTGATAGGCAGATTTTCTGCAATATCCGCCATGACCGAGACATCAAGACCTTTCAAGAGAGCTACTCTGCGGATAAAACTTTCGTTGAAATCTATCTCGCCACGCATGGCAGACTCTGTGATTGCTCGGACTTCTTCGCCAACACCGGCACGATCCGCAAGTTCATCTATTACTTCAGTTTCTATCAGAGTGGAGTCCATATCGAAGCAGATCAGACGACGCATTCTTCGGAACATACTCTCTTGTTGGAAAGATACATCTATACCAAGGCTTGCGGAGATATCCATAAACTCTTTTTGAAGAGCTCCAAGATCTTTAGGTGTTCCTCTCACAGAGATTTCAATACTGGCTTTGGGTACTCGCTCTTTCTCTTCAAGAGGGATACGACCTGTTAGACGCTTTATATTATCTATGTTCATGCCTTGTAGCGCGATAGCATCCGTAATCTTAGCTACCATGTCCGCTGTAATTCTTTTTGCCAGGATGGTGATGATATATCGGTTTTTGCCTTGCATGCCAACCCAGTGATTGTAGTCTTCAATTTTCACAGGGGTAAAGTTGACATGAATATTCATCTCATTAGCTTTGAACAGAAGGTCTTTCAGTATATCTCCGGAACGATGCTCTTCGGTAAGAAACATTATCCCTAAACTAAGATGACTGTGAATATCTGCCTGACCAATATCAAGAATTGTGGCTTCATGACTTGCCAAAATAGAAGTAAATCCTGCTGTAACTCCCGGTCTGTCCTTCCCACTGAAAATAGCTAATATGATTTGGGTGTTTGTACTCATAGATTTTGATTGTTTTATTTCAGTTACTTACCAAATTTAGGCATTTTATTCGCATTAAGACCCAAGAAGATATGAATACTTTGCTAAGATTCTATTACAAAAGTAGATAGTTTCAATAAAAGCTATTCCGGTTGCATTCTTCTAACGAAGTGCTGAGAAATATCATTTATCAATCCGAAGATCATTCATAAAGAAAAGACATCTGCCATCCGAGAGATGACAGATGTCTTTAGATAATGAATCTTGTATGTTTTTTACTTCACAAAAGATACTTCATCCACAAGATATTTACTCTTGCCCCACATGTCTATTACCCACATAACATAGCGGATATCAACAGATATGGTGCGTTGCATATTGGCTTCAAACTCGATATCACCACTCATTGCTTCCCAGTTGCCGTCAAAAGCAAGACCGATAAGATCTCCATTTTTATTGAAGACAGGGCTACCTGAGTTACCTCCGGTTATATCATTATCGGACAAGAAGCATAGTCGGAGATTGCCTTTCTTATCTGCATAGCGTCCGAAGCCTTTCTTTGAAAGAAGATCCAAGATTTCAGGTTGCACTCTAAACTCGGATACGGAAGGGTCTTGTTTTTCAAAGATCCCTGCTGATGTCGTGTAGTAGTCGTACCATCCTGCATCATAAGGTTTGTATCCGGATACACTACCATAGCTCATTCTCATGGTAAAGTTGGCATCAGATGGCAGAGCCTTCTTAGGATCTTTTTCTCTCAATCCTGCAAAGAATAGTCTTTCCCCTTTAAGAAGAGATCCTCTATAAGGAGCCATCATATCAGAAAGTTTATGCATCTCATCTATAAAGCTTGTACGAAGAGCTACCACCGGATCTTTTTGATAAGCTTCATCATTAAACTCTGGATTGGCAAGTGCTTGTTGGAAACGTTCTTTGCTCACAAAGACAGAGTTACCATAGATGAAAGTTGTATACTTATCCAAATCTCCTCCAAAGTCTGCATCTATGGTTTTGTAGATACTTGGCAGATATTCAGGAGCGACATTCTCTTTCACGACTCTAAGCATGACAGGCAGCGTTGCTTTCGCCACTTTTGGAGAGAAATCTTTATACATAGCATCAAGATTGGCCTTGCGAGCAGCTTCCGGTTTGATAGCGAATCTAACCACTTCAAAACCACTGTATGCTTCGCTTATATATTGTAGATTTCTGGTGTATTCTCCCATCTTCTCAATAGGAATGCGAAGGCTATCCAAAACGAATCCATATTTTGCTTTGCGTTCAGGAGTAGATGCTGCAAAGCGAGCAAAGTCTTTTTCTATCTTTTGTTTTTCAGTTATGACATTAAGACGACGAAGTCCTTTATTCATACCGATAGAGTTTTTCCAATAGTTTGAACTGAGTGCGTACTTATCTGAGTATTGAATACGGATAGCTTGTTCTTTTTCCATGAAGCTTTTCCAAACATCCTGTTTCAAACCACGAACTTCTATTCTCGGAGTATTTTCATTCTTAATAAGATTTTCTACTCCCCAAGAGCTGAGATATCTGTTGGTTCTTCCCGGAAAGCCAATAGTCATGGCATAATCTTTTTCGCTAACACCGGACAAAGAGATCTTTGCAAATGCTTTTGGCTTGAAAGGTTTGTTGTTGGCACTGTATGCTGCAGGGCGATTATTGGCATCAGCATACACTCTGAAGACCGAGAAGTCTCCCGTATGGCGAGGCCACATCCAGTTGTCTGTATCACCTCCAAACTTACCGATTGAAGAAGGTGGAGCAAATACCATACGAACATCCTTGAAAACGTCGTATGATATGAGATAGTACTTATTGTTGTTGTAGAAAGGATATACTTTTGCCGTAGTGTTTGGCTCCTTTTCTACCTCCTTTTCAATCTTTGCAATTTCCGCCTGAATAGCTTTGATACGAGCCATCTCATCTGTGATGCCTTCAACAGCTTTCAAGATCTTGTCAGTAATATCTTCTGTTCCTCTAAGATACTGGACTGTAAGACCCGGAACAGGAAGTTCTTGATTTAGGGCATGAGAAACAAATCCATCCCGAAGATAATCATGTTCTACCGAGCTGAGCTGCTGAATGGAAGAGTACCCACAGTGATGGTTTGTAAATATTAGCCCCTGATTAGATACAGTAATACCGGTACATCCACGACCGAATATTACAACCGAATTGTGTAGCGCAGGAGCGCTTTCGTTGTAAAGCTTGTTGAATGCCATGGTAAAACCAAGCTGACGCATTCTGTCTTGATTCTCTTTGTTCAGCTCTTTCAGAATCCACATACCCTTGTCTGCTTTTGCAGCAGGAGCTAAAAGGAATAGAGCCGCTAAGAGAAGAAATGTTCTTTTCATGCTGAGTTAGTATTAAGTAGTTAGAAAATAGTTTTTACGTTTGTTATTCTTTAGATGAGATCTCTATTTCTGCTCCGGGCAATCTTTCATTGAGCCAGCTTTTTAGTCTTTGTCTATTCTCATCAGAAATTTTGTTGCCATTTGTATAGAGACCTATTCTTACTATTTGAGATCTTTTTAAGGAGTCCAAGCTGATATGATACATTTTACCGAATGTTGCCCTGGTAACTTCCGGATAAAGTGTTCGGAGATCTCGTGATATTTGATCAATATCTTTAGCCAACTGCTCTGCAGAAGCAAGTTGATATTCTAAAGAGTCTATTCTAAGTTGTTGATATTTTATTACAGAAGAGTTATCTTGCTTTACGTCATCTATGATACTACTCTTGAGGCCTGCCATATCAGCTTTACCAAATCCTTGACGCACGACGAGAGTTGTATTACGAAGTCCATACTCGCTCAGTTTATCACGAAGTTCTGCAATGGTTTGTTCCGAAAGCTCATTCCCCAGGAGAGATACAGAAAGAACATTCCCATCTTTCTTTTTAGAAGTTTCATAGCTTAGAAGATAAGTGCCATCAAACTGAAATTCATTTTTTATAAACTTCACTTGAGACTCTTCATAATAGTTTCGCTGAATCAGTTGGTATCCTAAAACCACACTCGGAACAATGGTACATATTACGATGCTTAGAACCATTCTGTTTACTCGTGTTTCTCTTGCCTTATCTACAAATGTTTTGCGAGGATAGTTCATAATCCTTACCCCCAAAAAAGTGGCAAGACCGATGAAAACGGTATTTATGATATAGAGATAAAATGCTCCGAAAAAGAAGTTCAGCTGGCCTGTACCAATACCATATCCGGCAGTACAGAGTGGTGGCATGAGAGCTGTCGCAATGGCAACACCGGGGATAACATTCCCTTTTGACTTTGTTGCACCTGCTATTAGACCTGCCATACCTCCCACAAAAGCTATCAAAACATCATAGATATTGGGTTGTGTCCTAGCAAGAAGTTCGCTTTGAACAGAAGAAATGGGAGAAATAAAAAAGAAAATCGTAGAGGTAAGAATCCCAAAAATAGTCGCCATGAGGAAGTTTCTAACACTTCTTCTAAGAAGATCAAAATCGGAAATACCTAATCCTAATCCTAAACCGACTATCGGCCCCATCAAAGGAGAAATAAGCATGGCTCCTATAATCACAGCGGTAGAGTTGGTGTTAAGCCCCAATGAAGCTATGAAAATAGCACAGATTAGAATCCACATTTTTGTGCCCTTAAAGTCTACATCATTTTTGAGAGACTCTATGGTTTCGTATTCATTCTCTCTTTCTCCTTTTATATCAAAATATGAGCGTATATATTGGATAAATGATTGCTTTTCAGTGTTCATGTCAATAGCTGTTATAAGACTTTTTGAACTTGTTTATATTCGAGAGTTAAACCTATTGCAGCATAGGCTAATAAGAGAATAGTCCTTACAGACAGAACGAAGATATTATTGGTTTCACCCGGGAAAGAGAAACCTATGAGATAGATGGCGGTACAGACTAAGCCGATAATGAGTAGCTTTTTTATGTCATACTCTATCCTGTAAACTTTTCGTCCTATCAGATAGGAAAGAATCATCATCAATGTATTACAAGCCAATGATGCCCAAGCACAAGCCATATATCCATACATTGGAGTAAACAAGACTATAATACCAACAGTTACGATAAGTCCGATAAAAGAGAATATAGCCCCAAAGTATGTTTTATCGCTAAGCTTATACCAAATGGAGAGATTGTAGTAGACTCCGAAGAAGAGTTCACCTAAAAGAACAAGAGGAACAATTCTAAGCCCTTCGTAGTATTGAGGTGTAACGATATGCTTGAATACATCAATATAGAAAGTAACCCCCAGAAAAATACAAGAAGTGAATAGTACGAAAAAGTTCATAGCTACTCTGTAAGCTCCATACTCGTCTTTCTTCTTCATCTTTGAGAAGACAAAAGGGTCGTAAGCGAAGCGAAAAGCTTGAATAAACATCACCATGACAACACATATTTTAAGACATCCTCCGTATATCCCCAGCTGTGTCATGGCAATGTCTCTATCCTCTATCATATAGGGAAGTAAGATAGGACCGGCCATTTTATTAAAGTTCCCTGCCAATCCTAACAGCATCAAAGGGAAGCAGTAATGTATCATCCCCTTCCAAAGTATCTTATCAAAACCTTTTATCGCAGGTCTAAGTATAGGAAGCATCAGCAGTGTTTGCAATGATGTGGAGAGGAGATTGGATACAAAGATGTATCCCACCCCATATTCCGGACGATAAAACCAATCTACAAGACCCGGATTATGCTCCAAAAGATATGGACAAGCCAAAAAGAAAAACAGGTTGAAAAAGATATTGAATGCTATAAAGGCCAGCTTGTAGAAAGCAAAAAGCTTAGGTCTGTGCTGCTGTCTCAGGTAAGCAAAAGGGATAGACAAAATAGCATCCATTGCTGCAATCACACAGAAAATCGCAATAAAGTCTGTGTGTGATGCGTATCCCAAGACTCCTGCAATGTCTTGAACAAAGATCAGAGAAAGAATAGTGAAGAATATGGTTGTCCCAAAAACACTCTTAAAAGCAGTTGCATAGACTACCTGTTGTTTCGGATAGGTCTGCATGAAACGGAAAAGCCCCGTTTCCATGCCGTAAGTAAGAACAACCAAGATAACGCTTATCCATGCGTACAAGTTGGTTACCATACCATATTCTGCCGTAGTGGAAAGGACGCGTATATAGAATGGAGCTAATAGCCAATTAAGAAAACGCCCGATGATATTGGTCATACCATATATTACGGTATCCTTAACCAAAGACTTCATGCCGAGGCTGCTCATAGAATCGTTCTTTCTATAAATCGTTAAATAGGGGCATCTCTTTAGGTGAGACTATACGACCAAAGTGTCCGTATGCCATTTTGGTAACTTCTCGTCCACGAGGTGTCCGTTTTAGGAATCCTTCTTTTATGAGAAAAGGCTCGTACACCTCTTCAACCGTTCCTGGATCTTCGCCTATTGCAGTAGCAATCGTGGTAAGTCCGACAGGACCACCGGAAAACTTATCCATAATACATGTAAGTATTTTGTGGTCTATATGATCAAGTCCGTGCTTGTCTATATTGAGAGCTTCAAGGGCAATGTGAGCGATTTCTTTATCTATCGCTCCTGTTCCACGAACTTGGGCAAAATCTCTTACCCTACGCAGCAAAGCGTTGGCAATACGCGGAGTACACCTGCTACGGGATGCTATCTCTATTGCAGCTTCATGATCGCAAGGCACATCAAGGATGTTGGCACTCCTTTCCACTATACCACAAAGAGTATTGGTGTCATAATACTCCAAGTGCATATTGATCCCGAATCTTGCTCTTAGAGGAGCCGTTAGAAGTCCGCTCCTTGTAGTAGCACCAATGAGAGTGAACGGATTAAGGTCTATCTGAATACTCCGTGCTCCGGGACCTTTGTCTATCATGATATCTATCCGGTAATCTTCCATGGCGGAGTACAAATACTCCTCAACGATAGGGGAGAGCCGATGTATTTCATCAATAAACAGGACATCGTGAGCCTCCAAGGAGGTAAGCACACCTGCCAAATCTCCGGGTTTATCGAGTACCGGACCTGATGTTACTTTGAAACCTACACCAAGTTCGTTGGCGATAATCTGGGAAAGTGTTGTCTTTCCCAATCCGGGAGGCCCGTGCAACAAAACATGGTCAAGAGCCTCGTTGCGCATCTTTGCCGCCATGACAAAGACCTTCAGATTCTCAACCACATTATCCTGTCCCTTAAAGCCTTCAAAAGAAAGAGGTCTCAACGCATGGTCTGCATCGTCTCTTCCCATCGGACCGGCTGAACGACGGATATCAAATTCCGAAGACGTAATATTGTTCATCTGTATCTGCTACATTCCGGGGAGCTTCCATTCTGCCCCGTCTTTAGTATCCTTGATCTCAAATCCCAGCTTAGCCAGCTCGTCTCGTATCTTATCGGAAGTTGCCCAGTCCTTTTCAGACTTCGCTTTTGCCCGTATTTGGAGCAAAAGTTCCATAGCTCCGGCAAAAGCATCCGTATGTGCCTTTGAAACCTCACTTCCCGGCTTCTTCATTCCAAGAATATCAAAGAGGAAAGTATCAAACAGCTCTTTGAGAGACTCTATCTGCTCTGCGGTTAAAGATTTGCCGGGTTCTGCTTTTGCTGTATTGATTACCTTTGTTGCATCAAACAGGTGAGCGATGACGACCGGACTGTTCAAGTCATCGTTAAGAGCCTCATAACAAAGCTCCTTGTAGCTGGGAAGATCCACACTCTTACTGCTTATTGCTTTAAGAGAATCCAAAGCAAGGTAAGCATCCAACAGGCGTTCCAATCCTTTTGAGGAGGCTTGAAGGGCTTCATTGCTAAAGTCCACAGTACTTCTGTAATGGGCCTGCAACATGAAGAAACGAATGGTCATTGCGTCGTATGGCTGTTCAAGCAACTCATGAGCACCTGTAAAAAACTGCTCAAGAGTAATGAAGTTGCCAAGGCTTTTGCCCATTTTCTGCCCATTTATGGTAACCATGTTGTTGTGTACCCAGTAGCGAACCATCGGTTTACCCTGTGCCGCAACAGCCTGAGCTATCTCGCACTCATGGTGAGGGAATATCAAGTCCATTCCACCCCCATGTATGTCGAACGTTTCTCCCAGATATTTGCGTCCCATGGCGGTACATTCGCAATGCCATCCGGGGAATCCGATACTCCATGGAGCTTTCCATCTCATGATGTGTTCCGGTTGAGCCTTTTTCCAGAGAGCGAAATCTATACTCTGTCTTTTCTCTCCCTGCCCGTCCAGTTCACGAGTATTAGACATCATATCCTCGATGTTACGTCGAGACAGAACTCCATATTTGTAAGTCTTATGATATTTCTCTACATCGAAATAGATAGAACCTTCACTCTCATAAGCAAATCCGTTGTTCAAGATCTCCTGAGTAAGGTCTATCTGCTCCATAATATGCCCACTTGCCAAAGGCTCTATACTTGGAGGAAGAACATTCAAAGCATCCATCACTCTATGGTATTGGGTGAGATAGTATTGCACAACCTCCATCGGTTCTATCTGTTCCAATCGTGCCTTCTTCGCTATTTTGTCTTCTCCCTCATCGGCATCATGCTCCAAATGACCCACATCCGTAATATTACGGACATACCTCACCTTATAGCCGATATGCTTCAGATAACGAAACAGGAGGTCGAAAGTAACAGCCGGTCTCGCATGTCCGAGATGCGCATCGCCATAAACGGTCGGACCGCAAACGTACATTCCAACGTGTGGAAAGTGAGATGGCACAAAGCGTTCTTTATCTCTTATAAGGGTATTATATAGCATCAATGGAGCTTCTGTATGTTCCGGAGTGCTCATATGTTTTTCTATTATTTCATCTATTTGTTATTAACTCTATTTTATATCCTTACAAAGATAGTTAGTTTTTATCCATAATGCGAGACATCACAATGATATTTGCCTCATAAGGTTGCAATTGTAAAGGCAGGTATATGGATTCAGATATGGAATAAGTTGTTTTCTTACCGCTAAGCAGCATTTCTACGCTCCAGATTGACCGGTTTTGAAGCCCCATCATATCCAGTGCATCCTTAGGTATTTCGTACTTTGTGCTTATAGGAGAATGGGAAAAGTTTGCCGCTACAATGGCTATCTTTGGGGGATTGGACTGATCCCATCTCAAGAATAGAGCCACTTCGTTTTTCTCTTGCGCCGGAAGAGGCAAAATATGATTCAAATCATAGTAATGAGGAGAGCTGAAAATCTTTCTATCCGTCTTCGCATTGAGAAGGATCTTATACTTCTCTCTCAATATCTTGTCTGTATTCTGATCTTCACCATCTCTGTCAGCTTTCCATTTCTGGAGTTTAGGGAGACTCCAATAGTCGAATATCGTGGTGCGACCATCCTGTCCGCTGAAACCCTCTGCATCCATACCTTTCTCTCCCAACTCTTGAGCAAAATACGTCATTACTGCAGAGTTGTCCACCAGTGTGCTTACAACCATTGCAGGGAAAGCATTCTCTCCACAGCTTGATATGAAATCGGAAGCAAGCCGCTGCTCGTCATGATTTTCCATAAATCGTAGCAGGTGAGAAGATATGCTATGCTGACGAGAGACAATATCCTTTATTGCAGATGTGCTTGCTCTCTTTTTGAGGATGGATATAAGACAGTCGTATAATCCCACTTTGTCGTATAGGTAGTCGAATCCTCCCTCTTGAATAAACTCTTCATACCTGTTTTCGGAATAGATTTCCGCGATAAAAACAGTATTGGGATACCTTGATTTTACTCTCTCTATACACCATTTCCAAAACTCCAAAGGCACCATTTCTGCCATATCGCACCTGAAACCATCTACCCCTTTACTACTCCAGAAAAGAAGGATTTCCAGCATTTTGCTCCATGTATCCGGGATCGGAGAGAAGTGTGAACACCTTCCGTTGGCATAGTCTACACCATAGTTCAACTTTACTGTCTCGTACCAATCTCCGGAAGATGGCGCATTTACAAAACAATCATTCCCCGTTGCCTTTGCCGGAAATTCAGAATAAGAAGAGCCGTTTTCTCTCGATATATGTTGTAAAGACAGTGGCTGCCCCGGAATGTAGTAAAAGTTGTTTTGAGGAGAGAAAGCTAAGTCGGTATCATCTTTTTCTCCAAAATCGGAACAATTTTCCGGCTTCGCATCCGATACATATTGCCTTGCGACATGATTTGGTACAAAATCTATTATCACTTTAAGTCCGGCATCATGCGTCCGGGATACCAAAGACTCAAACTCTTGCATACGTTGAGGAACTTTTTCTGCAAGGTCGGGATCTACATCATAATAGTCTTTTACGGCATAGGGAGAGCCTGCTTTTCCCTTTACGATGCACGGATTGTCTTCTGCTATGCCGAATTCGGAATAAGATGTTTGGGTTGCATGTTCCAAAATGCCGGTGTACCAAATATGCGTGATGCCGAGCTTTTTTATGGATTGTAGGTCAATGGCAGAAATATCATTGAATTTTCCGCATCCGTTAGTCCGGATATCTCCGTTCGGTTCTCTGTCTTGAGATGTATTGCCCCAAATTCTTGGAAGTAATTGATATATGGATATGCTCATTTTTCGATCTGTTTGCTCATTTCTTTTTCCCACTTTAGAATTTTTCTTTTTATCCCGACTCCCCAAGCAAAACCTCCTATCGAACCATCTTTAGCCAGGACTCTATGGCATGGTATGAGAAAAGCTATCGGATTGCGCCCTATGGCAGTCCCCGTTGCTCTCACAGCTTTGGGATGTCCTGCACGTTCAGCTATATCGCTGTAGCTGCGAGTCTCTCCAAATGGTATCTCCAAAAGAGCGCTCCAAACCTTATGCATGAACGGTGTGCCGGGTAAATCCTCTGTGTTTGGAATGGGAGACTCATGAATTAAAGACAGAATGGAAGAGTCGGATTTAGAAATAACTCTTTCTCTAATCCGAATGGGAACATACTCCGAAACAGAAAGAGAAATAATGGTATCGCCATCGAATGTCGGTATCATATAGCCAAAAGAAGTTTTCCATATCTCTTGCCTCTGTTGCTTTTGATTCATGATAGAAAGTCTCTTTTTGTTTAGTTTGTAAAGATACTAAAATCCATTTTGCTCGGAATAAATGTCTTGCCTGTCGTTTTTACACGCCGGCTTGGCAAAGTTTATCCAAGACTCGAAACAGCTGGTTTAGTTCGGCAGAATTATTTTAGGAACAAGGAAGAAGACCGATGTGCTTTTGGAGGAGNAGCTGGTTTAGTTCGGCAGAATTATTTTAGGAACAAGGAAGAAGACCGATGTGCTTTTGGAGGAGCGCATCGGTCTTTTTATATAAAAACGTCATGCGGAAAATGGAGGGGAGAAGGGGCGATTTTCGGCTTGGAGGAGGCGAATTTGTCAAGTCGTTTTAAGATAAGATCTTTTGAATGAAAGCGATATGGCAAAATCTCATCTTCGGAGAAAAAAATTTCTCAGAGCATTTCATGGGCTGTTTTCGCGTTAATAGGTGTGAAATTTAACACCTACGACTGTAAATGTTTCCTAATAAAGAAATTTGGCTTTTTTGGTGCATTTTAGGGTGAAAATACATAAAATACTGATGTGTAGTGTTTTAATGATTTTGGCTAAACACGTTAATCAAATCCGGTAAACGTGTTTAATGAAATCGGTAAACGTGTTCATTGAAAAATTAAACACGTTAAGCCGGAAGAATATGCTCGTTTAGCGTTTTGGGTGAACCTGTATCGAAAATTGTGTTAATAAAACGGGTTGATTTAACAAATCCGGCACCCCTCCGAAAACGACCCCTCCGATCAAAATAGAGAGCAGTAAAAACCGGGGAGAAATATTGGTATGGAATATATAAAAATGACCTTCAGGGTTGGAGAGAAATGTGTCCGAAGAGGGGGATACATTATTTATATATATAGGCGAGAGCTGTTGGAGAGTAGAAATAGCGGTTTTCGATAAAATGTTTGATTCTCTTCAGTCTTGAAAACAAGCGGATTAAGTGCTGTTTTGGGAGTGCTGTTTGATATGTTTGTCTATCTTTTGTTAGTAAAGTTTGGTAGAATGAAAAACTCTTTCTAACTTT
>NZ_JQZV01000004.1 GCF_000769115.1 Porphyromonas canoris
AAGCTGACTTTATGCTGCCCCTCGACTTGCATGTGTTAAGCCTATCGCTAGCGTTCATCCTGAGCCAGGATCAAACTCTTCTTTGTCATTTTGTTTCTATTTATTCCTATGCTCAGTATTACTTCCTTCTATTTATATAATCAGGTAATTGACAGGGTCACTATATCCATTTATAATGGAGTGTCCCTTGTACTACTTGTTGTATATTGTCCAATATGTCTATGATCCTTACTTCTTTACAAACAGATATCTCCCGTTCGTGGGTGCAAAGTTACAACAATATTTCGATTAAACAACACCCAGAGAAAATTCATACCGCATAATCGAAATCAAAAAAAAGAAGGCCACCTATTTAATCATAGGCGACCTTTCGTGACCCCGGAGAGATTCGAACTCTCGACCCAATGATTAAGAGTCATTTGCTCTACCAGCTGAGCTACGGAGTCATTCCTTTTTTCAATTGCGATGCAAAGTTAAATAATAGTTTTGGAACTCGCAACAGGAAAAGAGAAAAACTTGAAGAAAAAAATTAGTGACCCCGGCGGGATTCAAACCCACGACCTTTGGAACCGGAATCCAACGCTCTATTCAGCTGAGCTACGAGGCCTTTTATTTTTCCACCGGCAAAGATAGGAAATATCTCAAACATATACGAGATATTTCAGGGAAGTAACAAACAAAATAGGGCGACATATATGATAATATAAGTACCACAAAAAAATCAAAACATGATCATTCAGAACCGACGAAGAGATAAAACGATACAGATGAGACTGTTTATATGCCAAAGGCTATTTTCGGTAAAAAATGGTTACATTTGTACTCCGTAATCTACTCATAAGTTAACTCCTAAAAACTGATCATTGTGGCAAACACTAAGTACATATTTGTTACGGGTGGCGTGGTCTCTTCTCTTGGGAAAGGGATCGTAGCTGCATCTCTGGCAAAACTAATTCAAGCCAGAGGACTAAGAGTGACCATTCAAAAATTCGACCCCTATATCAATATAGATCCGGGGACTCTGAACCCATACGAGCATGGCGAATGCTATGTCACTACGGATGGACACGAAGCCGATCTTGATCTTGGACACTATGAACGTTTTCTAAACATTCCCACCACTCGTGCTAATAATATTACGACAGGAAGAATCTACCAAAATGTCATAAAAAAGGAGAGACGAGGAGACTACTTGGGGAAAACGGTACAAGTGATCCCGCATATAACGGATGAGATCAAGCGCAATGTCAAACTCTTAGGCTCTAACAATGAATACGATATTGTAATTACTGAGATAGGCGGAACTGTTGGCGATATAGAGTCTTTACCTTTTATAGAAAGTGTAAGACAGCTCAAGTGGGAGCTGGGACGCAATTGCATGTGTATTCACCTAACCTATGTTCCGTATATAGCAGCCGCCGGAGAGCTTAAAACCAAGCCGACACAACACTCGGTAAAACAACTTCAAGAGCTCGGTATCCAGCCGGATGTTTTGGTTCTTCGCACAGAACATGACCTAAGCATGGAGCTTCGTAGCAAGGTTGCTCTTTTCTGCAATGTACCTAAAGAGGCTGTATTCCAATCAGCCGACGTTTCTACCATATACGAAGTTCCTCTCGTTCTGCAAGAGCAAGGGATGGACAAGTATGTACTGAACTACTTTGGACTTGAACCGGGAGAGACTCCTGAGATGAAGCCATGGAGGGAATTCCTACAGCTAACAAAAACAGCCAGCGAAACTATTCATATCGGATTGATAGGAAAATATGTGGAGTTACAAGACGCCTATAAATCGATTGACGAAAGCCTCCAGCAAGCAGCGATATACAACCACAAGCTATTGAAATTAGAATATATCTCTTCTGAAATTCTGACAGAAGATAACGTTGTAACAGAACTTGCTCACTTGGATGGTATCATCATCGCTCCAGGCTTTGGCTCAAGGGGAATAGATGGAAAATTGATAGCATTGAAGTATGCTCGCCAACAAAATGTACCGACGCTTGGCATCTGTCTTGGAATGCAGTGTATGGTAATAGAGTTTGCTCGCAATGTATTGGGATATACAGATGCCAACAGCACGGAAGTAAATCCATCGACCACTCATCCTGTAATAGACATTATGGATGAGCAGAAGAATCTTCACAACTATGGAGGCACTATGAGACTTGGATCTTATGAGTGCAAGCTTACTCCGGGCTCCAAAGTTTTTGAAGCATACGGGAAAGAAAACATTTCAGAAAGACACCGCCATCGTTTTGAGTTCAATAGCAAATATCAAAAAGAATTTGAAGAGGCGGGACTTAGTATTACCGGAGTTAATCCTCACACCAACTTGGTAGAAGTGGTTGAGATAGCCAATCACAAGTGGTTTGTAGGAGTGCAGTTCCATCCGGAATATCAAAGTACAGTAATAAATCCAAATCCCCTTTTCATGGCATTCATGAAAGCCTGCATAAACAGCAACAGCAAGTAATCGGCATATAGAAAAGAAAAAAACAACAGATATTTAATGGATAAAAAAACACTCATTGGCTTCATTCTTATTGGAATAGCCTTCATTGCATTTATATATGTAGGAAGACCATCTGAAGCAGAGATTGAAGCGTATAATCGTGCTCAAGACTCAATAGCCGCCCTTTCGGAGAAAAAACACACAGAGGATAGCCTGGCACATTCCCAACAATCTTTGGTTTCTCTACCCGACTCTCTTTCCAGCACACAAAAAGATAGCATTCTATCTCTCTTGGCAAGCAATAAATATGGAGAGTTTGCTGCAGCGTCTCAAGGTAGTGCAGAAGAACTCAAACTTGAAAACGACTCCATATCTATTTCATTGACCAACAAAGGAGCACAGATCACGAATGCTCTTCTTAAAAAGTACAATAAGTATGATGGCAACCCGATCGAGCTCATAAAGGCAGAAGATGCTTCTTTTAACTATACCCTTGTTACAGCAAGCAACAGAATCATAGAAACCAAGGATCTTTACTTCAAGGGTTCTCAGATAGCTCCAAATAAAGTTTCATTCAGTTTGGAAGCCACTTCCGGAATAGGCATGGAGATTATCTATACCCTACAAAACAAATATCTGTTGGATATAGACATAAAGTACAATAATCTCTCTTCCGTATTGGCTTCTAATACACCATATCTTGACGCTTCATGGACACTCCTTGTCTATCAAAACGAAAAAAGTGGAAAGAATGAACAGAGATACAGTGGCCTGGCTTACAAAAAGAGCGGAGAAGATACTGAAAAGCTCAATACAGGTAAGGATGTTACAGAAGAAATAAATGGAAAAGTTCAATGGATTGCGTTCCGAGACATGTTCTTCTCTACTCTTCTCTACTCCCCAACACACATAGAACAAGTATCTCTTAAAAGTCAGATATTGGGTGAGAGCAACATGCTAAAAAAACTCACAGCCAACTTTACTATTCCGGTGTCGGATAAAGGTCAAAAACTAAGCCTTTTCATCGGTCCGCACAACTATGATCTCCTAAAAGAGGTAGATAAAGCCTGGGGCAATGATAACGAGATTACCCAAATCATAGACATGGGAGATTGGTTCAGATTCATCAACATCTGGCTCATCATTCCTATATTCAACTTCCTTGAAACCATAACAGGCAATTACGGAATCATCATTCTATTGCTTACACTTATCATTAAACTGCTCTTGAGTCCGTTTACGCTCAAGTCTTACATGTCTCAAGCCAAGATGAGAGTACTCAGACCTCAAGTAGAAGAGATCAATGCTAAGTATCCAGGCGATGACAACATGATGAAGCGTCAGCAAGCCACAATGAATCTCTACAAAAGCGCAGGAGCAAGCACCATGGGAGGATGCCTTCCGATGTTGCTTCAAATGCCTTTCCTTGTAGCGATGTACCAATACTTCCCTACAAGTATCAATCTCCGTGGAGAAAGTTTCCTCTGGGCTAAAGACCTCTCTACATACGATGATATCATCTCATGGAGCACTCATATTCCGCTTATCTCAGATTTCATCGGGAATCATATCAGCCTTTTCTGTCTATTGATGACAATAGTTCAGATTGTTTATATGAAGATCAGCCAGCAAAGTACAGGACAAACCACCATGCCGGGGATGAAGATGCTGCCATACCTCATGTCTATTATGTTCTTCTTCTTCCTCAACCAAAGTGCTGCCGGTCTCTCCTACTACTATCTGATGTCCATGCTCATCACCATACTTCAAACCTATCTATTCCGTCTTTTTGTAAATGAGAAAAAACTTCTTGCCAAGATGGAAGAAAACAAGAAGAAGCCTATAAAGAAGAGCAAATGGATGCAACGCATGGAAGAGCTTCAAAAACAACAAATGGAGCTTCAAAAACAAAAGGCTCGCAAATAAACGAGGCGTAATAAACAAAAATAGTTCCAAGAATCTCGCTTTGATACAGCTTCAAAGCGAGATTTTTCTTTACCTCATAACTTCAGAGCTTATGAGATGAATAAAATCCAAAGAAAAATTAGCGATAAGTGTTGCACGAGTAAAATATTTATCATACCTTTGCAACGCAAACGAGAGAAATAGTTTGCGGATCGGTGTGGTAGTTCAGTTGGTTAGAATACCTGCCTGTCACGCAGGGGGTCGCGGGTTCGAGTCCCGTCCATACCGCAAAGGGATGATAGTTTAGGCTATCATCCTTTTCTTTTTATAACAAAGAAATCTCACACAGAGAAAGCTTCTTCCTTTCCATACCTTCCTCTCAAAAGATTATACATACAGACATAAAACAAAACGGGTCCAAGAAAGAATGTATCTCTCTTGGACCCGAAAACTTTCAGCCTTTATATTATCAAGCTATACTAAGTGAACCCTGCCAGGCTCGAACTGGCGACCTCTGCCCTGTCAAGGCAGCGCTCTAAACCAACTGAGCTAAGGATTCGCATGCCAAAGTTACAAAAATCCCTCTGTCTGCCAAACTAAAGCCTCTCACACCATTCTCTTGGTATCCGTCTCGACTCCTTCATCTTTTGCTTGTAGAGCTTTATGGTCAGATCTTCCTCCTCCGTCCGATCACCATTCCTCAATATCGGCATATACCACTTGCTCAATATCCCTTCAAACTCCCCGATGCTAATTGTTGCAAATGCCCAAGAGACCGCCTGACGTATGGTAAGATGATTCCAGAACGGTTTTGTCGCATTGATATCTGCCAATATATCGTCCAAACTCTCCAATCCGTGCTTGTGATAATACATTCTGATTGTCAGAAACACCCTTATCCCATACAGCGGCAACCCCTCACGAAGCGAGAAGCAGGACTCGAACGCCTTCCTCACGACATCTTTCTTCAACACCTTCCCCACATCCGACAGCACAGCATCACACACCGCCCATCCGTCCAGATGTGCCAAGATTGTTTTGAAGAACAGCAGCCACTCCTCTTCCGATCGGCACATCTTCACGGCAGCAAAGACATACGCCATTTTCGCTTCAAAGTACAGAGGCAACAGCTCCGCCATCTCCTCGTGCAATGCGCCAAAAGAAGAATACTCATCCTTAAGAGATCCTGCCAGTTTTCTCAACACCGGCGTACGTACTCCGATGACAGTTTCCGGATTATCCGAAACTTTAAGCTTGACCGAAAAACCCCGAATACTCTCTTCCGATGCTTCCAAAAGACGCTCCTTAATTCCTTTCATCATGATAAATAGACAATAAACAAATATCAACACACCTCTTTCTAAATGAATTCTATCCAAAAGTAATAACTAATACCGGAACCACTGCACAGATTTTGAGTCGAAACGACAATTACCAATCCGAAAAACGATAATTACCAACTCTGAAAATACTAATTAACTATCCAGCAAAAATTCGAAAAGAATCATAAGAAACCGGGGAAGGGAGAGATGAGTGGGATGCAGGTACAAAAAAGCAGTGCCGGAGCATTCGCTCCGACACTGCCCGTCTTTTTGTCTGTATGTTTTCTCCTCTGTTAGAACTTTATGACTGCTCCGCAGTAGATGGAGAATGGTTGTGTCGGTCCGTAGATGTAACCGCTGTCGCGGAATCCGTAAGAGTCGAAATCTTTCTGGAACGAGTTCAGAAGATTGTTTACTCCGGCATAGAGCTGGAGGGTGGATGCGGAGAAGAAGCGCAAGTCGTAAGAGATTTTTGCTCCGAGGTCGAAGAACTGCGGTGTCTGCTCTACGACGCCCCACATCGGTGCGTTTTCTTCTTCACGAGTGTCGGGTCTGAGTCCGCTCTTTACGAGTTCGATGTCTTTCACGGCAGACATACGTCCCACTTCGATGGCGTGAGGCACTTTCATGGTTCCGGTATAGTTGGCAGTGAGAGAGAGGTTGAGAGGTTTTACCGGATTGATGTTCACGGTGAAGTATCCGTAGACGTTAGGTGTGCGCATGAAGTCTTTGGAGAGGATCTCCACGGTTTCGTCATATACGCGGTTGCCGTCTTCCACTTTGAAGGCAAAGCCATCAAGGGTCTTGGGCCCGAACTCCTTGGCTGTGTCTATGTTCTTAGGGTTGTCCGAGTCTTCTCCGGCAAGGAGCGAGCGTTCTGCTCCTGTGGCTTGTGCCACGTCCCATTGGCTCTTTGCGAGTGTAAGTCCTGCCTGAACGGAGAGGATGTTCCACACAAGCTTTCCTTCGAGGTTGAGACCATATACGGTAGCATTGGAGCCGTTGATGCGGTTGTAGATCTTGAAGCCGTTTTCGCTCTTGACGTACTCGGTGTTGAATGCTCCGATGAGTCGGGTATAGAACCCTTCTACCAAGATGTTGGTGCGGACGCTTTCGGTGTTGAAGTACATGTCGGAGCTCAAGCTGAAGCTGTGGCTGTACTCCGGTTTCAGATTGGGGATGTTCACGATCTTTTGAACCTCTCCCTGAACCACTCCTACGTGCAAGTCTTCATCAAACACTTGAGGTGCGCGGAACCCTTTGGCATAAGAGGCACGAAGGTTGATGCTGCTGTTCGGGTTGAACCGGAGTGTGGCGCGAGGCGATAGAATGGGCTTGACACTCTTTCCGTCTGCGGTGCGGATGGCGCTGTTTTGGTCGAGACGAGCTCCAAGAAGAATGGTCCACATGTCGTTCTTGAATTCCAGCTGACCTATCTGGCTGAAGTTGTGTATCACCTGATTGAGCGGAGGATAGAGGCTGGTCTTGCCGTCTTCTGCCAAAGTCCAGTTGCGGATAGGCATGATGTCGTAAAGGCTGTCGTAGACGTACTCTGTTCCCAAAAGGAACTGTGCCGGCATGAACAAGAGCCTGTCCATGTTGTACTCATACTGCAATCCTCCCATATAGGTGCGTCCCTTTGTGTAACCGTAGTTGATGCCGTAGTTGGCAGGATCTGTCGGTTTGCCCAAAGATCCGAGGGCGCCATCGCCGATACCTCCGTAGTAGCTGTTGCGGTTGATCATCTGTCCGGAAGCATAGGCTTGCAGGTGATGATTGGTATCTTCCGAGAAGAGGTCGTACTTGATGTTTCCGCTGTTGATGTAGTGTTCGGTGCGTTCCGATACGGAAGCCAAGTGGTCCGGGAGATCCAGATGATCTCCCCCACGGCGATATTCATATATGGTATGAGCTTCGGCTGTGAGGTTCTGTGTCGGAGAGATATTGAAGAATGCTCTCGTACCAAGTGCCTTGCCGTTGATCTTACCCATTTCGGAGTATCCGTCCCCATTGGCATCCCAAGCGGAGCGGTCTCTGCTCTGTGCAAACACCACCGCCCCCATACGTGCGTCAGGGCTTACAAGCGCCGCATTCACACCGAGAGTGTTGTCGGGAGTCTTGCCGCCTGTGAATGTCAGATTATTGGAGAAGGAGAAGCTGTTGCTTGTAGGGTTCTTGGTGATGATGTTGATAACACCCGCAATAGCAGAAGAACCATACAACGCAGAGCCGCCTCCTCTTACAACCTCCACACGATCAATCATGTTCACCGGAATGTGTTCCAATCCGTAAACGCCTGCAAGTGAAGAGAAGACAGGACGGCTGTCTATAAGAATCTGAGAGAAGTGTCCATCAAGACCATTGATACGAACCTGATTGAAGCCGCAATTCTGACAATTATTTTCTACTCTCAAGCCGGGTTGGAAAGACAAACCTTGTGCAAGATTCACCGCATTGCTCTGTTTCAAATGAGCCTCACCGATGACACTCACAAGCGTAGGAGCATACTTGCGAAGAGTTGCCTGACGATTGGCTGTTACAACCACTTCATCCAATCTCAACACATCCTCCACAGCTGTAAAGTTTACCTCAACAGTCTTTTTCGGAACGATGTCTAACACTCTCTCCTGAGTGAGGTATCCTGTACCCTGCATCACAATGGTGTACCTGCCGGGCTTCACATTCACTATTCGGTAGTGTCCCGAAGCATCCGTATAAGCACCGAAAGGTGTTCCTTTAATCCTGATACTGATTCCGGCGATATGGTCTCCGGTCTTTGAGTCCAACACGTGTCCCACAATGTTCGCATCGGTTACTCTGGCTTGCTGTTCTACTTCAATGTCGGGAGTCGCATAGACCTGTCCTACACCAAAGGTAGCAATGCAGAACAAGCCCAACAGAGATAGACATGTACTCTTTTTCATTATTACTTATGATTAGTTATTGTTGATATGTATTTTTCTACTAAACGGGAACAAAGGTAGCCATTTGATCCTTTCAGAATATTACCCACAAATAGGTATTTTAAGCCTCAAAAACAGCTCACAGAGCAGGATCTGCCCCGAAAACAGTCTTGTTAAAATAGCAAAACAGGGAAGTTCACCCTCTTTCGCATGACCATCCGATACCCAAAGAAAATTCTTACACCTCCGAAAACATTCCGCATGACCCTATATAATAAGGTAAGAAACAGCACCAAGGGAAAGCGTCCTATCCGAACAGGAAGAGAGGTTTAGAAGTAAAAAATGTAGCAGTAAGGTGCTAACTATTAAGAAAAAAGAGTATCTTTGCACCACGCTTTCGGAAACAGCTATTCAGCCTCAAGGCTTCTTTTATAGCATTCCGTTGGCATTTGACCCTCGCTAAATATTTTAATAACAGTACATAATACACAGAAAAAAGCTATGACTAAAGCTGAAGTTGTAAATAAGATAGCCAAAGATACAGGCTTGGAAAAGCATCTCGTATTGGATACGGTAGAGAAGTTCATGGAAGTTATAAAAGATGCTCTTGCTTCTGATGAGAACGTTTATTTGAGAGGGTTTGGTAGCTTCATCGTGAAGACTCGTGCCAGCAAGACGGCAAGAGATATTTCCAAGAACGTTACGATCCAAATTCCGGAGAGAAAGATCCCTGCATTCAAGCCATCTAAGACTTTCACTTCAAAAATCAAACAATAAGGCTTTCCTCATTGTTAGATCAAAGTAAGACTACTACAAGATAAAGTTTAACATAAAAAACATTACTACCATGCCAAGTGGAAAAAAGAGAAAAAGGCATAAAATGGCCACTCATAAAAGGAAAAAAAGACTAAGAAAGAACAGACATAAAAAGCGCAAATAAGCCATCTTTAGATGTGAGCTTCTGTTCGCTACCTCAAGATTGCAGCTTAACGGCTTTTCAATTTAGAGTAGCACATCTAACTAAGGTAGCATAAGGTAGAACAAACGCATCAATCTAAAGTAAACCTTCAGATAATGCGTTTGTTCTTTTTGTTACCACACCAATCCAAGTAGAAAAGAAAAGACAAACAAAACTTTCCGTGTGAAAAGCGACATCATCATTGACGTACAACCCAAGGAAGTATCTATCGCCGTTGTCGAAAACGATAAGCTGGTAGAACTTCAGCGAGAGAAACAAAATGTGGCTTTCGCCGTGGGGGACATTTATCTGGGCAAGATCAAAAAGATAATGCCCGGACTCAATGCGGCCTTTGTGGATGTAGGCCACCCGAAAGAAGCTTTTCTACACTATAGAGACCTTGGAGCATCGTACCTTTCGGTACAATCTTTTCTCAAAGACGTAGAGAAAAACAAAGGGAAGAGTGGGGACCAGCCATCTTGGAAGAAGATGAAGCTGGAGAAGGACATCAGCAAAGATGGGGCTATAGCCGACATTCTGAAAGCAGGAGACCAAGTGATGGTACAGATTACCAAGGAAGCCATCTCCACCAAAGGTCCAAGACTGTCGGGCGAACTCTCTTTCGCAGGAAGATATTTGGTTCTGATCCCATTCCAAGATAAGGTTTCCGTATCTCAAAAGATACGCTCCGCAGAAGAACGGGCAAGACTAAGACAGCTCGTAGTGAGTATTAAACCCAAGAATGTAAGCGTAATAGTACGGACATCTGCCGAAGGAGTACGAGTGGCAGAGCTCGACTACGAGTTGCGCTCTCTCATCAAAAAGTGGGAGGACACAGCAGAAACATTGGCAAAGAAACCCAAGAACCTACTTCTCCACGAAGAAACAAGCAGACTCCTGAGCCTGCTTCGAGACACCTACAACTCCAATTACAAGCACATCTATATCAATGACAAGAATGTGCTGGATGCGACAAAAGAGTACATTGAACTCATAGATCCGGGACGCGGAAGCATTGTAGAATATTACGGAGAGAAAGCTCCGATATTCGACCATTTCGGTATCACGAAACAGATCAAAAACCTATTCGGCAGGACGGTTACCTATAAAAGCGGTGCATACCTTATTATAGAGCAGACCGAAGCCATGCACGTGATAGATGTCAATAGCGGAAACCGGGCAAGAGGAAGCAAAGATCAGGAGGATACAGCCATAGATGTAAACCTCTCCGCAGCGGAAGAGATTGCAAGGCAACTCCGTTTAAGAGATCTTGGAGGCATCATTGTGGTGGACTTTATAGATATGGGAGTAGCAGCCAACAGGCAAAAGCTATTCGAGTACATGAACGAAGTGATGGCTTCCGACAGGGCTAAGCACAGCATACTGCCCCTCAGCAAGTTCGGTTTGATGCAGATCACTCGTCAGCGTGTACGCCCATCAACTACGGTATCCACCAAAGAAGATTGTCCTACTTGTGGAGGACGAGGCAAGATACAGTCCACACTGTTCTTTGTTGAAGAAGTAGAGTCCAACATAGAAGTGCTCATGAAGCAAGAGAATGTCAATAAACTCGATGTACACGTTCATCCATTCGTAGCAGCATACCTGACCAAAGGATTCCTCTCTTTCGGTTCCATACAAGCCAAATGGAGAAAGAAGTACGGCAAAGGGCTTACCATTGTTCCCAACCAGTCTCTCGGTATTGTAGAAGCTTCATACATAGACAATGAAAAGAACGACCTCTCTCATTTCCTTGAAATAGATGTCAAGGAGAAAGAGAGCGATGCTTGATTCTTGTCAAACCTAAAACAACAGAAAAGGTTAGCCTCCAAGAGTGATGGCTAACCTTTTTTGTTTAGGCTGTTGTGATGATGACCGGCTGCTCCTTGAGCTCTTAAGCCGGTTTCTGTCCGGCTTCTACCATTTTGGGAAAGCGATCTGTCCTCTCCCCTGTCCGGCACAAAGAGAAGTGCAATCTGCCTCTAATTGTTCAGATCTATGTTTATGTCCGGTTTGATAAAGTCGTTCCGGCTGATCTTAAAAGGCTGAATTTCTTCACCTCCATCCACGATAATGGTAACCGAGTCCGCCCAGTTTTGAAGCGAATATAAGGATGAAATATCGTAAGAAACTGTTTCCTTAACGATCTCTTTAGCGGTCCATGTCTTTGATACTCCGGGATTACGATAAAGTTTGAACATCAACGTATTGGGAGTTTGATTGCCCGGATCGTAGACAAGATATACCTTCGTGCCTGCAACTTCCCCCGTAGATCTGTTCCGAACAGAAGTACCAACTACCACATCAAAGAAGCCACGGCACGCACCGGATAGCAGAAACTCTGTGTTCTCTTCTCTATTTTCCGGATCTGTGATACCTCTTTCTTTTGCCTCTTTGATGGTCAAAGGGTAAGCCACTCTGTATTTCTTAAACCCGGCAACAACGGCATCGTCTATAAACAGCTCTTTCTTCCCTGAAGTCTTACGCTGATACTCCTTATACATAAAAGCAAAGTATCCTCTCTCTATGCCGTCCAAAACAGCACTTTTGGAGGTAACGATACCTCCGCCATCGAGATAACACAGATACTTGCCCTCTTTACTTTTCGCCACTGTTGCCTGACTCATAAATCCTCTATCATCAGTATCTGTCTCTTGAGAACAGCTCACAAATGCAGCCATACAAGAGAGCATGAGTAAGATTCCGAATACGTTTTTCCTTTTCATTCTGCTATTGTTTTTCAATTATGCGGCACAAATGTAAAAAAAGTAGTCGGAAAGAAGAAACAAAGAGCTCTTTTCCTCATGGATAGACATTAGAAACATGAGTGTAAAGGCTGTTTCGTTTATGTACCGACAAGATAAAAAATAAGGCAGAGAGACGAACCGACCTTCCGCTCTCTGCCTCAATATCTATCTTTTATACCTATCAGCACCTATGCTTCGTCAAAATCTGTATCCAACAGAGGCATAGAAGCTTATATTCTTGGCACTTCGGCCGCTGTCTCTGAAAAGTTTAGCAAGCCCATATTGAGTTCCGACACCAAGCATGATACGATTCATTTCGACACCGACACCTACTTGAGCACCAAAGTCAAAAGGATGCAGTTTAGACTTTTCATCACCACTTCCCTTAAAGAGATTACCTTCATCTGTCTTTTTATCTCCCTTCTTAGTCTCCACAGTATACTTCCCGGACAATCCATAGGCAATATACGGACCGACATTGACAAAAGCATTGAAAGTATCAGAAAGTTTGAATCTGCTATTGATAAGAACAGGCAAATCCAAATAGTGAAGTCTGTTGGTAGATTTGACCTTTCCCACGGTTGTAATGTGTGTCTCTTCCCAATACCCTTTCATCGAATAGTTGAGACCGGTTTGCAAAGAAAGTTCATAAGTGGGTAAGGTTATAAATGCGTAGTCTACGGTAACTCCTGCACGAAATCCATGGAGCATCTTTACATCTATTGCATCGGTAAGATTGGCTCCCTGATATCCGGCTTGGACAATAAATGTCGGACGATTTTGAGCAACGGCAGTCATACAGAAAAGCATAAAAGCTAAGGTTAAAATCTTTTTCATAATTTCATTTTTTAGTGTTACTACTGTCAAGGTTTTCACTCGATTACCATGTATGAGAGACATAAAAACCACATGCCTCTCTCGCAAATATAAGCAAAAATAACAGGAGAAGGCAATCCAAGAATAAAGACAGATAGAAGTTAGGCATTATAAATGTTGGGATTTTGGCAAGTTGCCGGATGCCCCGACATCTGTTTATAGAGTTTTGCCGAATCTGTTTAGAGGTCTTGGGCATAATCCTTCCACCTCACACCACGAAGCATTTGCAAAGAGGTTTTAATACGGAAAAAAGTTGCTCTTATCACTTTCAATACTTGACCTGAACAGATTAAAGAAGATAAAGCAAGGTTTGATTTCTGAAAACCGGGAGCCGACTGCTACAAATCGAGCCTTGAAGCGTACAAACAAAAGTTTGATTTATAACTCTGTACACGTTCAATCTGTTTTTCATCAACGTTCAGCTCATTTTATGAACAGGTTCAAACTCTTTTATATCCTCGACAAGAAAAAAAGCATCCCCTTATTCCGGATCTTTGCAACACAGAAAGCGGAAAAGAGAAGATTGTCCTGCCAAAAATGTATCAAGATGCTTTTATTTAATTTTCCTTTTACTACCTTTGTCCCTCGGAATAGACCTCCCCATTTATAGGGAAATTTACACTAACATAGACAAGCTACATTTACTTGCAAGATAAAACATAAGGATAAGGTAATCCTATTGCTAAATAGTGATCTTGAGGATTGGCTATTTAAGCAAAAAAACTTACTTTTGTTTTGCATTACTATTACTTAATCTACCACAATGACAAAAGCCAGTACATGTAAGAGCGGAATAGTATCTCGAGCATTAGGCAATACGGTATATGTGCGTATGGAGCGCAACAGCGCCTGCAAAGAGTGTCATGCCAAAGGGGCTTGCCTTGCCTCCGATGTAGGACATATAGACATTTCTGTGCAGACACCCCATGCGGCAAGCTATAAACCCGGAGACAAAGTCAGCCTCGAACCACTGTTCAACGTTTATCATGCCATACTTTTTGCATTTGTCTTTCCTCTGGTACTGCTGGTCGGGATTGTTTTCATAGCCAATCACTTCTTTTTGGTATCAGAGTCTGTGAGCTACATTACGGCATTGGGGGCATTGGTAGTGTACTTTGTCATCCTTAAGTTGTGCAACGCTTATTTCACCAAGAAGTATCAATACACTTTGAAAAAGTTAGAATAAGATATGTTTCTTACTATTACATTTTTAGGAGCCTTAGGGGCTTCGGGGGCGGCATTGCTTTATGCTGTATCAAAGAAGTTTCATGTAGAAGAAGATCCGCGCATAGGTGAAGTCCAAGAGGCATTGCCGGGTGCAAACTGCGGAGGATGCGGATTTCCCGGTTGTGGAGGATTTGCCTCTGCTTGTGCCAAAGCTTCTTCTTTGGAAGGATTATTCTGCCCGGTTGGCGGTGCGGAAACTATGGCAAAAGTGGCAGATATTTTGGGGCTTGCGGCTGTTCAGTCCGAACCATTGGTTGCAGTGGTTCGCTGTAATGGGAACTGCGATGCCAGACCAAGGACAAATACCTTTGACGGCGTATCTTCTTGCGCGGTAGCCACAGCTCTCTACTCCGGTGAGACCAACTGCTCTTACGGCTGTCATGGTCTCGGAGACTGCGTCAGAGTGTGCGACTTCGGTGCCATATCCATCAATCCGGAAACGAAACTGCCTGAAGTAGATCAGGATAAGTGTACCGCTTGTGGCGCTTGCGTAAAAGCGTGTCCGAAGTTCATCATAGAGCTGCGCAAGAAAGGGCCTAAAAACAGACGCGTATTTGTTTCCTGCGTCAATAAAGATAAAGGCGGCGTTGCGAAGAAGGCTTGCGCCAACGCTTGTATCGGCTGTTCTCTGTGCTTTAAGGAGTGCAAGTTTGAAGCCATTACCATTGCAAACAATCTATCATACATAGATCATACGAAGTGTCGTCTCTGTCGCAAGTGCGTTTCGGTCTGTCCGACCAAAGCGATACACGAGATCGGATTTCCTCCTCCTAAGCCAAAAGTAGAAGAGACAGAGAGTCCGGCAGCCAAGACAGAACAAGTATAAGACTTTTAGAATAAAGCAAAAGATATGCTCAAGACATTCAGAATAGGAGGGATACACCCTCCTGAAGCTAAGCTTAGTGCGGATGCGCCTATCGAAGTATTCCATACCACAAGTACGGTAACCATACCTCTAGGACAGCATATTGGTGCTCCGGCTGAAGCGGTAGTAAAGCGTGGAGATAGCGTAAAAGTGGGTACACTCATAGGTAAAAGTGCCGGTTTCATCTCCGCAAACATACACTCCTCAGTATCCGGAAAGGTTGTGAAGATCGACGATATAGTGGATGCTTCCGGATATAAAAAGCCTGCGATATACATAGAATGCGATAACGAAGATACTTGGGAAGAGAGTATCGATCGCTCTTCTACGCTTATAAAGGAGTGCAATCTCTCATCAAAAGAGATCATAGATAAGGTTGCAGCAGCAGGTATAGTGGGTTTGGGAGGTGCCACATTCCCCTCTCATGTCAAGCTTATGCCTCCTAAAGACAGCAAAGCAGAGATATTGATCATCAATGCGGTAGAGTGCGAGCCGTACCTTACATCCGACCATCGTCTCATGTTGGAGTATGCAGACGAAGTGCTTGTGGGTACCTCCATACTGATGAAAGCCATCGGAGTGGATCGTGCAGTGATAGGCATAGAAAACAATAAAAAGGATGCGATAGCTCTCCTTACACAGAAAGCATCGGAATATAAAGGCATCACGATACAACCTCTAAAGGTAAAATATCCGCAAGGAGGAGAGAAACAGCTCATAGATGCCGTAACAAAGAGAGCCGTCAAGAGCGGACAGCTCCCGATCTCGGAGGGTGCCGTGGTTCAGAATGTGGGGACAGCATTTGCCGTTTACGAGGCTGTTCAAAAAAACAAACCTCTCGTGGAACGGGTTGTAACGATTACTGGGAAACGACTGGCTCGTCCGTCCAACCTGATGGTCAGGATCGGCACACCGCTATCTTCTCTTATCTCCCACGTTGGAGAGATTCCTGCCGGCACCGGAAAGATTGTAAGCGGTGGACCGATGATGGGTAAAGCATTGGCTCAAACCTCTTCGCCGGTGACCAAAGGTACAAGCGGTGTGCTCTTACTGCCTAAAGCGGACACAAAACGTAAGCCTATGCGAAACTGTATTCGCTGTACGAAATGTGTCGGAGTGTGTCCGATGGGATTGAATCCCGCATTCCTGATGCGCGATGTAACGTTCAAAAACTGGGACGAAGCCGAAAAGAATAACATAGTGGACTGTATAGAGTGTGGCTCTTGTAGCTTCACCTGTCCGGCAAACCGCCCTCTTCTCGATGAAATACGCTTAGGCAAGCAGAAAGTGATGGGCATCATCCGCTCCCGTAAATCTTAAAGACTAAACACAATCAGACTAATGGATAATAAGTTTCTGGTATCTCCCTCTCCTCACATACACAGTGGAGACAGTATAGAAAAGAATATGTATGGGGTTATCATAGCTCTCACACCCGCTCTTCTTGCCTCATTTTATTTCTTCGGACTGGGTGCGGTCGTCGTTACCATAGCATCCGTTTTGGGATGTGTAGCCACCGAATATCTTATCAATAAGTATCTCTTGCGTCGTGACGAGCTTACCATCACCGATGGCAGTGCCATTCTTACCGGCTTGTTGCTCGCTCTGAATCTCCCTTCAAACCTTCCCGTGTGGATTATCCTCGTGGGTGCATTCATCGCCATAGGTATCGGGAAGATGTCTTTTGGAGGTTTGGGATGCAATATATTCAATCCCGCACTTCTCGGACGCGTGGTACTTCTGATCTCTTTCCCTGTACAGATGACCTCTTGGCCCAAGCCTCTCCAATGGACTCAATACATTGATGTAGAGTCCGGAGCCACTCCGCTCGGAATACTGAAAGGTGTAAAGATGGGCATACAGGGCAACAGCCTGGACATGATCCCCAATACTCTCGACCTTCTTTTGGGTCAAATGGGAGGTTCTCTTGGGGAAGTGAGTGCCATTGCACTCCTTTTGGGTCTCGTCTATATGCTCGTAAAGAAGATCATCACATGGCATATCCCGGTAGCGATACTCGGTACCGTTGCCATCTTTGCCGGAGCATTGTATTTGTACGACCCTACCGTCTATCCTACTCCTGATGTACACCTTCTAACGGGAGGTATGCTACTCGGAGCGATATTCATGGCTACAGACTACGTTTCATCTCCTATGACCAAGAACGGGATGCTCATCTATGGTGTCTGCATAGGTCTCATCACGATGCTTATCCGTGTCTTCGGTTCATTCCCGGAAGGTATGTCTTTTGCCATTCTCATTATGAATGGTATCACACCCATTATCAACCTGTATGTTAAACCTAAACACTTTGGAGGTAAAGTAGCGAAATGAAGAAGTTAGGATCCACATTGCCCAATATGTTCTTATCTCTTACCATCATCTGTGTGGTAGCTTCGGCCTTGTTGTCTTTCGTTTACAATGGCACCAAAGATATCATTGCGCAGTCCAAAGTGGCAGCTTTGGAGCGTGCGATAGGCGAAGTAACACCGGAGTTTGACAACTCACCCTATCAAGAACAAGTAAAGATTCTCGTAGAAACAGACAGCTTGTCGGTTTTTCCTGCAACGAAAGACGGAGCTCTTGTAGCCACTGCCGTGCAGTCCGTTACACATAAAGGATTCAGCGGAGACGTTTCTATCCTGTTTGGTTTCGACTTGGAAGGAAACATCATCAACTACTCCGTGCTATCCATGCAAGAGACTCCCGGTCTTGGTACAAAGATGACAGACTGGTTCAAAACAGAGAAAGGCAACCAGTCCGTACTGGGAAGAAATCTCAACGGTGGCGATCTGAAAGTGAAACAAGACCAGGGAGACGTAGATGCCATAACTGCCGCCACCATCTCCAGCCGTGCATTCCTTGATGCCGCAGCCCGTGCACATATTGCACAGAAAGAGTTCGTTGCAAGCAGAAATAGTGCTCCATCACCATCAACAGAAAGTGAACAAGAATAAATAGCCATGAATATATTAAAGTCATTAAAGAACGGAATCGTGGACGAGAACCCTATCTTCGTCCTCCTTTTGGGTATGTGTCCCACGTTGGGAACGACCTCTTCTGCCATGAATGGGTTCAGTATGGGAATGGCGACTATGTTCGTACTCATCTGCTCCAATCTGGTGATCTCTCTTATCAAGAATCTCATTCCGGACAAAGTTCGTATCCCGGCTTTTATCGTTGTCATCGCAACGTTTGTTACCCTCGTTCAGTTTTCCATGGAAGCCTTTCTTCCGGCTCTGTACGAAAGCTTGGGTCTATTCATTCCACTTATTGTGGTGAACTGTCTTGTGCTTGGTAGAGCAGAAGCTTTTGCCGCTAAGAATGGCACGCTATCCTCTATCGTGGATGGTCTTGCCATGGGTCTCGGATTTACTGTGGCACTTACACTGCTCGGTCTTGTGCGCGAACTTCTTGGCACTTGGCACGCATTCGGGTACAAGGTTCCGGGCTTGGGAGAAGAGTATGGAGCGTTGGTATTCGTTCTTGCTCCCGGAGCATTCATCGCCTTGGGCTATCTGATTGCCATCATCAACACCCTTCGCAACAAGTCTAAGGCATAACACACAATCTTTCAACAGATAAAAACAAAACAGTATGGAATACTTCATCATATTCGTTTCAGCCATATTGGTGAACAACATCGTGTTCTCCCAATTTCTTGGAATATGTCCGTTTTTGGGTGTATCTCAAAAGCTCTCCACCGCACTGGGTATGGGAGCTGCGGTAACCTTTGTGGTTACGATAGCTACACTGGTTACGATGGCGATCAATCACTTTATCTTGGTACCGTACGATCTGGGTTATATGATGACAATATCGTTTATCCTTGTCATTGCAGCTCTGGTTCAGATGGTAGAGATCATTCTCAAAAAGATCTCCCCTGCCCTTTATCAGGCATTGGGAGTATTCTTACCTCTGATCACCACAAACTGTATGATACTCGGTACTGCCATTATCATCGTACAAAAAGATTACGACCTGCTCCGCAGCCTTACCTTTGCCATCTCTACGGCGATAGGTTATACCATTGCACTGATAATATTCTCTGTCATTCGTGAGCAGCTCGCTCAGACAGATGTGCCAAAAGCCCTCAAGGGTATCCCCATCGCTCTCATCGTTGCCGGTATCCTTGCTCTCTCTTTCATGGGATTCGGCGGATTGGTATAGCAAGAGCCTGAACAATATAAAGGGAACGCCTCCTGAGTTTGAATAAATTGACTTAGGAGGCGTTCCTTATTTTTTACCCGGATGTTCCCACTACTGACACACTCTCTTTTTAAGACGAAAATAAATTCTGTTTAACAGGGACAAAAACAGCTCTGAACACGAAAACAGAACTCTTTTAACACGGATAAATCATAAAATCAAGGCCTGAATGGCAAGATTCACGCTTTGACTCCTGCCATTCAAGCCTTGTTCTCTACAAATCGGGGCTTGATTTGCACCTCCGAACAGGCTAAAAGAAAGATATAACCCTGTTTGGAGAAACTATTAAACTGCTTTACAGAAATATTCAAACACTCGAAAAGGAGATTTCAAACACCCATGGATGCCACCGCAAATCCGGTAAGCAAGAGGTGTAGTGAAGAGGATAAATCCGAAGATCATCCCTCTTTCTCACGGAATAAGTGTGCTGCCGACACGAGATAAGTGCTATTTACTGCGTCCAGACGTTCGTAAAATACTCTTGGAACAGAGATGTAAAATGATCTATCTGCTCCGGTGTATGCTCCTTAACACCCTTGAGTCTGTACTCCCATCCCATGGTTTCGTACTTGTGGACGCCATAAGTGTGATAAGGAAGTATCTCGACCCGGTCGATATTCTTGAGCGGAGAATACTTTTCGCACAACAGTCGGATGTCCTCTTCCGAGTCGTTGAATCCGGGAACCATCACACATCTGAGGCGTACAGGCATATTGATCTCTTCGAGATACTTTGCCGTCTTCCAAACCTGGTCGCAAGAGTGTTCCGTGAGCTCGTGATGCTTTTCATTGTTTGCCTGCTTCACATCCAACAGTACCATATCTATGAGATTGTACACCTCCTTGACATCTTCGTTCATGATGCTTCCGTTGGTATCCACACAGATATGGATGCCGTTCTCTTTGAGCTGTCTCATGATGGGAATAAGAAGACGAGCCTGCAACATGGGCTCGCCGCCACTGAACGTAACACCTCCTTTTTTCCCGAAAAATGCCTTTTCGCTTATGGCACGACGCACCACTTCGTTCTCTTCAATGTTGCGTCCTTTGGTGAAAGGGATGGTGTCGGGATTGGCACAATAGGCACACTTGAAATTGCATCCTTGCATAAAGACGACGAGCCGGAGTCCCGGCCCGTCGAAAGTACCCATTGATTCAAATGAGTGTATTCTTAGCATAACTGCGAAGTAAATGATTATCTCATTCTCTTGTGGAAGCTACGAGAGATAACTTCCAACTGATGTTCTCTGCTGAGCTTGATAAAGTTTACGGCATATCCGGAAACACGGATGGTCAGCTGAGGATAGTTTTCCGGATGCTCCATTGCATCTTCCAGCATGGCACGGTTCAAGACATTCACATTCAAGTGGTGAGCCATCTTGGAGAAGTATCCGTCCATCATGCTTACAAGATTTTCCACTTGCTCCTCTTTGTTTGAACCCAAAGAGTGAGGTACGATGCTGAACGTATTACTTACGCCGTCGAGAGAGTCGGAATAGTCGATCTTCGACACGGAAGAGAGAGAAGCGATAGCTCCATTCTCATCACGACCGTGCATCGGATTGGCTCCCGGAGCAAATGCAACGCCCTTGGCACGTCCGTCGGGAGTGGCACCGGTCTTCTTTCCATACATCACATTGGAAGTGATAGTGAGGATAGAGAGTGTAGGCTCGGCATTCTTGTAAACAGGAAGAGCCTTTAGAAGATCGCTGAAGTAGCGAGTAACCTCTATTGCCAAAGAGTCCACGCGGTCATCGTCATTACCATAGCATGGGAACTCACCCTCTATCTTGAACTCTTCCGTAAGACCGTCTGCATTTCTCAAAGCCGTTACTTTGGCATGCTTGATGGCAGAAAGAGAGTCTGCTACGATAGATAGACCGGCTGCTCCATACGCAAGATTGATGGCAGGATTGGTATCCACAAGAGCCATCTGTGCTTTTTCGTAGTAGTACTTGTCGTGCATATAGTGGATGATGTTCATGGCATCGTTGTACACGCGTGCTACTTCCACAAGGACTTTCTTGTAGTTCGCTATCACTTCGTCAAAGTCCAAAACATCGCTCTTGAGTGCAGGAATATCCTTTACGACCACTTCCCCGGTAAACTCGCAACGTCCTCCGTTCAGAGCCAACAGAAGTGCTTTGGCAAGATTGGTTCTTGCACCGAAAAACTGAATCTGCTTACCAATCTCCTGGAATGATACACAGCATGCGATACCATAGTCGTCGGACTTTCTTACACCGCGCATCAAGTCGTCATTTTCATACTGAATGGAGGATGTGTCTATGGATACCTGTGCACAGAAATCCTTGAATCCTTGTGGCAGATCTTGTGCCCAAAGGACTGTCATATTGGGCTCGGGAGAAGGTCCAAGGTTATAAAGCGTCTGCAAAAAGCGGAAGCTGGTCTTCGTTACCTTGTGCCTGCCATCCTGCAAACGTCCTCCGATAGACTCTGTAACCCATGTAGGGTCTCCCGCAAAGATTTCGTTGTAGGAGTTCATGCGCAACTGACGTACCATACGCAGCTTTATCACAAACTGGTCTATAAGCTCTTGTGCAAAAACTTCGTCAATCTTGCCGTGAGTAAGATCGTATTCTATATATATATCCAAGAAAGAAGAAACATTTCCCAAAGACATGGCAGCTCCGTCTTGCTCTTTCACTGCCGCAAGGTAAGCGAAATAAACCCACTGAACAGCCTCTTGTGCCGATGTGGCAGGACGGGAAACATCGAAGCCGTAAGACTGTGCCATCACTTTGATATCCTTAAGAGCCTTGATCTGTTCGCTGACTTCTTCTCTCAATCGAACTCGTTCTTCGGACATAAATCCAAGCAGAGAGTTAAGATCTTCTTGCTTAGCTTCAATCAAGCGATCCGCACCATAGAGAGCCAAACGACGGTAGTCTCCTATCACGCGACCACGTGCATAGTTGTCCGGCAAACCGGTAAGGAAACCAAGTGAACGATACAGACGAATCTCCGGAGTATAAACATCGAATACTCCATCATTGTGTGTCTTGCGATAAGAGTGGAAAATCTCTTTTACTTTTTCGTCCAAATGTACACCGTTCTCCTCGCATGCTTTGTCCACGACACCGATTCCACCAAAAGGCTTGATGGCTCTGCGAAGCAGTTCATCTGTCTGAAGACCTACTATCACCTCGTTTTCTCTGTCGATGTATCCGGGGGCATGAGATGTAATGGTCGAAATAGTCTTAGGATCTATCGAGCGTACACCGTTGTTGTCTCGTTCTTCTTTCAGAGCAGCAGTACAGATGCTCCAGATTTTCTTTGTTCTCTCCGATGCAGGTTGAAGAAAAGAAGCATCTCCGTTATAGGGAGTTACATTTCTTACTACGAAATCACGAACATTTATTTCGTCATTCCATAAGCCTTTCTTGAAGTCCATGTCTTTTTCTTTTAATTTGTTAGATGAGGTTGTGTTATTTGCATATTGAATACCTGCTCAAGATGCAGTGCAAAGATAATAGGTAAAAGATAGATGGGCAACACCAAGAACAAAATATAAGTTAATAAAACAAGTAATTTCGATAGAAATCTATTAAAAATAGAGTAATAATAGTCCCAATATAAATATTTACAGGCAATCAACAGATTTATTTCGAAAAATCAGACTTACAATCATAGTTAATTTATGTTTCCACAACAGTGATATATAAAGGGAAACTTGAATAGAAAAAACAGTACATACTTTCTTGAACTCAAAAACAAAGATGCTAACTTTGTGATAACCCAATACACCTAATAATGGCTCTTGATATAGAAAAACTGAGAGACTTTGCACTATCTCTCCCTTACACTACGGAAGATCTTCCTTTTGGTCCTGATGTCATCGTGTTCAAACTCTTCGACAAAGTCTTTATGCTACTCCCCTTGAACAGCGAGGATGGTGTCCGCTTTAATGTGAAGTGCGATCCGGATCTGGCTGAAGATCTTCGGATGCACTACAATGCCGTAGTACCGGGGTATCACATGAATAAAAGGCACTGGAATACGATATATATAAATAGAGATATGAGCGATGCCGATATTCTGGAACAGATCAGAGCATCCTATCAGCTTATTCTTGATAAGCTCCCGAAACGTCTGAAAGATACTCTGAATATTTCTTGAAAGCGAAAAATATGTTTGACTCATAAACCCATAGAGACAAAGCAGACATTGCAGCAACTAAAAAACTAAGAGGCCAAGCATCTCAATATTTTTTTGAGCGATGCTTGGTCTCTTGTGTTATCAGGAAGAGTTGTACCGCTGTGCTTACCTCCTCCGAATACATTCCTATGTTTGCTCTTCTTTGACCCAATAAAAAACAAGAAGATAATGTCTTAGCAACTTATTTCTTCTTCAGAAACAGAGATTATTTTGTCTTTATAAAATTCCTATTCCCCTAATATACAACCTCTTCTATTTACTTTCTCATTTTCTATTCTTCACTACTTTGTACGATGAAAAGAGAAAAATATCCTGTCATCTATCTCTTACATACAAGTTCTCACAGTCTCCACCATTTCCCTTTCTCCTTTTCAAATATACAAATTCTACTTTCTCTTCCTCTATCTTCTCTTATCCGCTTTCCTCGCGAAAATATGAAACAAAAAAAGTGGCGAATGAACAAACAAAAAAAAATCAAGAGAAAAAGATGAAGAGGGAAAGTAAACCAAAAAGCAGAGAGAAATAGAGCGAAAGAAAAATAAAAAAAGAGGATGAATAAATAGAATAGAACGGATAAATAGACAGATGGGTATAGAAAAAAGTCAAAATAAGGAGATGCAAACAGGTAGATAAAGAAAAAAAATGAAGGAGGGTAAAAGGATTGAAGAGCGGTGTTTTGAAGGGGAAATAACTCTCTTCTTTGCATTATGGAAAGAGCAAAAAAGATTAAAGAGAAGATAACAGAGAGTTCCATCCCTATTTTCATTTGGAGTGGAGAAAAAGCAAAAAGGAATGAGGAGGAAAAAACAGTAAAGCCGGCAAACCTATAAAAACAAAAGAGAGAGCCACGTTCCTGTTACGGTTCATGTCTCTCTCCTTCTCTATATAAGTGGCGGCTACCTACTCTCCCATTTGCATATTCCTTAGAAGTATGGAAAGAGAAAAAGGATTGAGGAAGAGGAAAAGTAGCTATTCCATCTCTATTTTCATACAGGGAAGGATAAGAAGAAAGAGGATTAAAGAGGAGAAAGAAGGAAGCTCGTATGTATCTTAATGCAGAGGAGGAACGGAGTGAAAAAGATTAAGGAGAAGATCGCAAGGAGCTCCATTGGTATTTTCATACGGAGTGGGGAAAAAGCAATAAGGATTGAGGAGGAGAAAAGAAAGAAGAAGCAAACCGGCAAACCTATAAAAACAAAGGAGAGAGCCATGTTCCTGTTACGGTTCATGCCTCTCTCCTTCTCTATAAGTGGCGGCTACCTACTCTCCCATTTGCATAGTACCATCGGCGTGATCGGGCTTAACTGCTCTGTTCGGAATGGTTAGAGGTGGATCCCCGATGCTATAGCCACCTTTATTGGCTTCGCAAGTCCGTCGGTTTCTTTGTTTCCCTTGTCTCGTTCGTTTCCTTTTCCGACTTCTTCACTATCTCTTTCTCGTGTCAGAAGTATATCTTCCCACACTTCTTCCACGCTGTATGTCTAACATATACGGAGAAAAGAACATAGTCCTAAAACTACAATACCCTTTGCCTGAGAAAATTCTCTAAATATAAGCGTTCGGGAGATTAGTACCACTCGGCTGAATACATTACTGCACTTGCACCTGTGGCCTATCTACGTCATCGTCTGTAACGTCCCTAAATTATGGATATCTAATCTTGAGGTCGACTTCGTGCTTAGATGCTTTCAGCACTTATTCTTCCCGTACGTGGATACTCAGCTATGCACCTGGCGATACAACTGA
>NZ_JQZV01000005.1 GCF_000769115.1 Porphyromonas canoris
TACACACTCGCTGCACAGACCGTTACGGTGTATGGAAAGGTAAGCTACTTGAACTGCTATGGTCAGAAGATAACCTCCCTGGATGTGAGCAAGAACACCGCTTTGACAGGATTGGTCTGCTACTCTAACAGTCTCACCTCGCTGGATGTGAGCAAGAACAAGGCTCTGACATCTCTGGACTGTGAGAAGAATAAAAACCTAAGCTCCGTAAAGATCAGTAGCAGTATAAACAACTATTTGGACTGCAACGACTGCAAGCTGAGCGCGGAGACACTGAACGAGATATTCACCACGCTTCCCGATGTGAAAGAGCAGACAGAAGGGAAGAAAGAGCTATATATCAAAGGTAATCCGGGTACGGCAGCGTGCAACAAGAAGATACCCGAAGACAAAGGCTGGAAATTGGATGTCGGAGATACTCCTCCTCCGCCTGCCGGCAACAGCATGACGATGACGACAAAGAAAGCCGTCGGCGAGAAGATAGAGCTTTGGATCAACGCCGAGCCGGCAGACCGTCCGAATGTCTGGATAGACCTGAACAACAACAAGGTCAAAGATGCAGGCGAGAGCGTAACCGGATTTAACTCCGACCAAGAGTACACACTCGCTGCACAGACCGTTACGGTGTATGGAATGGTAAGCTACTTGAACTGCTATGGTCAGAAGATAACCTCTCTGGATGTGAGCAAGAATATAGCTTTGAAAGTGTTGAACTGCTCCTATAACTATAACTCCCTCACCTCGCTGGATGTGAGCAAGAACACGGCTTTGACAACGTTGTACTGCACCGATAACTCCCTCACCTCTCTGGATGTGAGCAAGAACACCGCTTTGACAGTGTTGCACTGCTACTCTAACTCCCTCACCTCGCTGGATGTGAGCAAGAACACCGCTTTGACAGAGTTGTACTGCGGCTCTAACAAGTTCACCTCTCTGGATGTGAGCAAGAACACCGCTTTGACAGAGTTGAACTGCACCTCTAACTCCCTCACCTCGCTGGATGTGAGCAAGAACACCGCTTTGACAGTGTTGTACTGTGGCTCTAACAAGTTTACCTCTCTGGATGTGAGCAAGAACACGGCTTTGACAGTGTTGAACTGCTCCTCTAACTCCCTCACCTCTCTGGATGTGAGCAAGAACACCGCTTTGACAACGTTGTACTGCTCCTCTAACTCCCTCACCTCGCTGGATGTGAGCAAGAACACCGCTTTGACAATATTCTCCTGCGAGAATAACCCGAATCTAAGCTCCTTGAAGATCTCGAGCAGCATAAAGGACGAGTTATGGATCAGAAAGTGTAAGCTGAGCGCGGAGACACTGAACGAGATATTCCGCACACTTCCCGATGTAAAAGGGCAGACAGAAGGGAAGAAAGAGCTATATATCAAAGGTAATCCGGGTACGGCGGCGTGCAACAAGAAGATAGCCAAGGACAAAGGCTGGAAATTGGATGTCGGAGATACTCCTCCTCCTCCTCCTCCTCCTCCTGCCGGCAACAGCATGACGATGACGACAACGAGAGCCGTGGGCGAGAAGATAGAGCTTCGGATCGACGCCGAGCCGGCAGACCGTCCGAATGTCTGGATAGACCTGAACAACAACAAGGTCAAAGATGCAGGCGAGAGCGTAACCGTATTTGGCTCCTATCAAGAGTACAAGCTCGGCTCGCAGACCGTTACGGTGTATGGAAAGGTAACCGAGTTGCTCTGCATCGCTAACTCCCTCACCTCGCTGGATGTGAGCAAGAACACGGCTTTGACAGAGTTGGGCTGCCCCTATAACTCCCTCACCTCCCTGGATGTGAGCAAGAACACGGCTTTGACAGTGTTGTACTGCGGCTATAACTCCCTCACCTCGCTGGATGTGAGCAAGAACACGGCTTTGAGACGATTCTCCTGCGGGAATAACCCGAATCTTAGCTCCTTGAAGATCTCGAGCAGCATAAATGATGATTTGTGGGTCAACGGCTGTAAGCTGAGTGCGGAGACGCTGAACGAGATATTCCGCACACTTCCCGATGTAAAAGGGCAGACAGAAGGGGTGAAAGAGCTATATATCAGAGACAATCCGGGCACGTATACGTGCAACAAGAAGATAGCCAAGGACAAAGGCTGGAAATTGGATGTCGAAGATACTCCTCCTCCGCCTGCCGGCAACAGCATGACGATGACGACAACGCTAACCGTCGGCGAGAAGATAAAGCTTAAGATCTATGCCGAACCGGCAGACCATCCGAATATCTGGATAGACCTGAACAACAACAAGGTCAAAGATGCAGGCGAGAGCGTAACCGTATTTGGCACCAATAAAGAGTACACACTCGGCTCCCGGACCGTTACGGTGCATGGAAAGGTAACCGGGTTGCACTGCGGCTCTAACAAGTTCACCTCGCTGGATGTGAGCAAGAACACGGCTTTGACAGAGTTGGTGTGCTCCTCTAACTCCCTCACCTCGCTGGATGTGAGCAAGAACACGGCTTTGACAGTGTTGTACTGCTCCTATAACTCCCTCACCTCGCTGGATGTGAGCAAGAACACGAAGTTGAAATTCTTGGTCTGCTACTCTAACTCTCTCACCTCGCTGGATGTGAGCAAGAACACCGCTTTGAGAACGTTGAACTGCGGCTCTAACTCCCTCACCTCGCTGGATGTGAGCAAGAACACCGCTTTGACACGATTCTCCTGCGATAATAACCCGAATCTGAGCTCCTTGAAGATCTCAAGCAGCATAAATGATGCGTTGTGGGTCTACCGCTGTAAGCTGAGCACGGAGACGCTGAACGAGATATTCCGCACACTTCCCGATGTAAAAGGGCAGACCTCCGGCGAGAAGAAGATCTGGATCAAAGGTAATCCGGGCACGGATGCGTGCAACAAGAAGATAGCCACAGACAAAGGCTGGAAATTGGATGTCGAAGATACTCCGCTTGCCGGCTACAGCGTGACGATGAGGACAACGAGAGCCGTCGGCGAGAAGATAAAGCTTCCAATCGGCGCCGAGCCGGCAGACCGTCCGAATGTCTGGATAGACCTGAACAACAACAAGGTCAAAGATGCAGGCGAGAGCGTAACCGAATTTGACATCAATAAATGGTACACACTCGGCTCGCAGACCGTTACGGTGTATGGAAAGGTAACGAGGTTGTACTGCCACTCTAACTCCCTCACCTCGCTGGATGTGAGCAAGAACACCGTGTTGAAAGTGTTGGACTGCTCCTCTAACTTCCTCACCTCGCTGGATGTGAGCAAGAACACCGCTTTGACTTATTTGGACTGCTCCTATAACTCCCTCACCTCGCTGGATGTGAGCAAGAACACCGCTTTGGTATGGTTGTTCTGCTACTCTAACTCCCTCACCTCGCTGGATGTGAGCAAGAACACGGCTTTGACACGATTCTCCTGCGGGAATAACCCGAATCTTAGCTCCTTGAAGATCTCGCGCAGCATAAATGATGAGTTGTTGGTCAACCACTGTAAGCTGAGCGCGGAGACGCTGAACGAGATATTCCGCACACTTCCCGATGTAAAAGGGCAGACCTCCGGCGAGAAGAAGATCTGGATCAAAGGTAATCCGGGTACGGCAGCGTGCAACAAGAAGATAGCCACAGACAAAGGGTGGACGGTTAAAAACTGATTAAGATTGAGGGGAATTTCCCTCACCCCGAAGTGGCGGGGCGTAAAATATTGTAGACAAATTCGGGCAGTGCCGGTGCGATAAGTGCCGGCACTGCTTTTTTTCGCACGAAAAAAAATTTATGTGCGCACGAAAAAAAAATTACGTGCGCACGAAAAAATATTTTTGTAGGTAAGAAAAAATATTTTCGTAGGTAAGAAAATAAATTTCCGTAGGTAAGAAAAAATATTTTCGTAGGTAAGAAAAAATATTTTCGTAGGTAAGAAAAAATATTTCCGTAGGTAAGAAAATAAATTTTGTGGCCAAGAAAAAAAATTTCCGTGGCCAAGAAAAAAAATTTCCGTGGCCAAGAAAAAAAATTTCCGTGGCCAAGAAAAAAAATTTTTGTGGCCAAGAAAATAAATTTTCGTGGCCAAGAAAAAAAATTTCCGTGGCCAAGAAAAAAAATTTTCATGGGCATAGAAAAAAATTTTCATGCGGACGAAAAAATATCTGCGTGCGCAGAAAAAGTATTTTCTTTAGCATAAGAGTTGTGGCGATCCGGGTATAAAAATATATTTTCATAGGCAGGAAAATATATTTTTATACGAATTGGAAATATTTTTTATACTTGCGGACATATTTTTGTCTGCGCACAAAAATATATTTTCGTGCGAATGGGAGGAGATTTTTTACGGAAAGGAGGAGGTTTTTGTGCGAAATGGAGGAGGTTTTTGTACGGAAAGGAGAAGATTTTTGTGCGAAAGGGAGGAGATTTTTTACGGAAAGGAGGGGATTTTTGTGCGGAAAGGAGGAGATTTTTGTGCGAAAGGGAGGGGATTTTTGTGCGGAAAGGAGAAGATTTTTGTGCGAATGGGAGGAGATTTTTGTGCGGAAAGGAGGAGGTTTTTGTGCGAAAAGAAGAAGATTTTTGTGCGGAAAGGAGGAGGTTTTTGTGCGGAAAGGAGGAGATTTTTGTGCGGAAAGGAGGAGATTTTTGTGCGAAAGGGAGGAGATTTTTGTGCGAATAGGAGGAGATTTTTGTGCGGAAAGGAGGAGGTTTTTGTGCGAATGGGAGGGGATTTTTGTGCGAAAAGGAGGAGGTTTTTGTGCGAATGGGAGGGGATTTTTGTGCGGAAAGGAGAAGATTTTTGTGCGGAAAGGAGGTGATTTTTGTACGGAAAGGAGGAGGTTTTTGTGCGAATAGGAGGAGATTTTTGTGCGGAAAGGAGGAGGTTTTTGTGCGAAAAGGAGAAGATTTTTGTGCGAAAGGGAGGAGATTTTTGTGCGAAAAGGAGGAGATTTTTGTGCGGAAAGGAGAGGATTTTTGTGCGGAAAGAAGGTTTTTTTTGTACGAAAGGGAGGAGATTTTTGTGCGAATGGGAGGAGATTTTTGTGCGTATGGAGATTTTTTTTCACGGGTATGAAAGTTTTTCTCTCTCGGCAGGCAGTTTTTTTTGACTTGCGCCGAGGTGTAAGTTTTGTCCGTTTTCAGGGTATGACGGTTGGGCTTTTCATGGGATCTTTCGGGAGAAAAAAAGAGACCTCGAAGGGGTCTGTTCGAGGTCTCTTTGGGGTTCGGATCGGCTCGGTGCCGCTCTCGGATGTTGCTTATCGGCGTCTTTTCTTTATCACGACAAGAATAAAGAAGAAGAGCAGGATGGCTCCGATGGCGATGACGATGCTGTTGGTGAGGATGGTCTTTGTGTCCGAGAGGTGAGAGTGGGTGAGGTTTTCTCGTTGCAGCCGGACACTCTCTTTGTCTGCTTCGGGAACGGCGGCGGCATTTTTCATCTTGGAGAGCGCGTTGTTGTAGCTCTTTGCGTCGTCCGGGCGGAGCTGTTGTGCAATATACTCCTGCAGCTTGGGGTTGGTGGCGGAGAATCCGCTGCCGGCGGATCCGAACTCTTTGACCAACCCGGCATGAAGCTCTGCAAGATGCGCCACCTTGTCCGGCGAGGCTTTCCACATACCCTTGCGGCTGCTTTCGAGCATGATGGCTGTGATCTCTTGGAAGGATGCCGGATTTATCTCTTTGAAAAACTCGTTCGTGCCGAGATTGTGAACATCTTTCACGTACATCTCGTACATCTCGTCCCATAGTTCGTTGTCTATCACATCGGGCTTGGTGGCACTCCAGCCGAATGTGTTGGAGACGACATCGAGCACGCCTTGAGCACTGCTCGCACCGCCTTTGAGGGTCTCTTTCACGAAGTTCGGATTGAGTATGGTGGCACGTGCTTCCACTCCGATGGCTTCTTTCAACTCCTGTATGCGGATGTTGTTGCGGTTGCGATAGTCGGCAAAGACAGCGTCCGGATCTTTCCCCGTCACGCTGCGGATGGCTGCGTTGATCCCTCCCATGAACTCATAGACATGATCGAGGCTCAACGCTCCCCAGGTATTGTTCTGACGAGGCTGAACCACCAGATCGGCATCATGCAGCACAGCCCTGAAGAGGTGTTCGTTGAATGCTCCCCACTCCTCCTCTGTTCCATACATTGCTCCCATATTGTTGATATAGGCATTGGCGATCTCCTCATCGGAAGACCAGCGATCGCTACTTGCAATGACCTCCTTGATCTTGGTGCCGTACATGCCATTGAGTCCTCCGAAGACGCGCTTGGTGGAAAGCTCCCGTGCCTCTTGCGGAGAGACGCCCTGCTCTACCAACAGACGCTCGACCTCGACGGAAGAAGACTTCACCTTGTTTTCATAGCCTTCATCCTTGGCTTCGGCTGCCATCTCCACCGCACGAGTGATATACATCAGACGAGATGCGGCAAGGTCGCGGAACTGTCCGGATGTCTGTACCACTATGTCTATACGGGGACGTCCAAGCTCGGAAGCAGGAATGAGCCTGAGATCCGTTACCCGTCCGTGAGAGTCCCTCACAGGCTCCACGCCCAACATATAAAGAGCCTGGGCAATGGTAGTACCTTCGCTTTCGATAAACTCTCCGCTCCAGAACGTGAAGCTCACCTTCCTCGGATAGTCTCCGTGCTGTTTCTTGTATCGGGCAAGAGTGGCATTGACCAGAGAGATACCATCTTCCCAAGCCTTCTCGGTGGGAGTGGCTTCGGCATTCACGGAGTAGAGATTCCTGCCCGTCGGGACGGCAGACGGATTGGCAATGGCATCACCTCCGGAAGAGGGAGCATTGTATCCGCCGGCAAGAGCATTCAATACTCCTTTTAGCTCGGCTTCCGGACTCTCTTCCAATGCGTTCTTATACTTTTTCACATCGTAAAGAGTACGCTCCGCCTCAACAATGGCAAAAGCTTTCTCTCTCTCCTCCTTAGTATGTTGGCGCACCTCTTTCGGCATACGTCCTCCCCCCATTGCCCTCTTGGGCGGTGCCAATAGTGTATGTGCCTCACGGATTTCAGCCGGAGAGACTCCGATAACACTGCTAACGAAAAGAGAATCGACAGCTCTGCCGGAAAGGATCTGCCGAACGACCGACTTTGCAGGAGCGAGATAATGCTCCGTAAAATAGACGTTGCTGCGGAGCTTTTCCGTATCCACCTTGCCGGAGAGGCGGTCTATGCGTGCAATACTGTAAGCAATGGGATCCGCACTCATCGCCATGACGGTGGTGAGAATCTTCTCTTTGGAATAAGGTACGCCGGTGATGTACAGCTCGCCATTTACTTTCTCATTGGCAATCTCCTCGGCAAAGTTGTCTATCTGCTCTATCTCTTCCTGAGTATAAGGCTTGGCAGGAATGCTGTCTAAACGGAGGTAGCGGTGTATTCCAAGTGCCATGGCACTCTCTTTTACCGCTATCGAAGCTTTGTCTTTAGGGTCGGGGGACTTGAAGTAAGCGCGTATCTTGCCTTGAAGATCCGCCAGCTGCCCTCTCGTATTGCTCTCCATGAACGGCGGCATAAGGTATGAGGTTATGGCTGCGTAGGTGCGGCGTTTGGCTATGATGCACTCTCCGATGTTTGCTATGGTGTAGTAATAGAAGTGGGGAACTGAGCCGATAAGACGATCACTCCAGTCTGCACTGCTGAGAGCAACCTGCTTCTCCGGTGTAAATTCAAGGCTGCCGTGTGTACCGAAATGCAAAACAGCATCTGCCTTGAAGCCATGCTGCATCCAGAGGTATGAGGCAATATAAGGGTGTGGAGGTGGAGACTTTGCTCCGTGAACGATGGCAAACGCATCGTCGCCCACGGCTGCCATTGGTTGTGGAAGCAGCGCAACGTTTCCAAAGTCGAGTCTAGCCACTGCAATGGCAGGCTCTCCATCTGCTTCAGTACTCATATAGCTTCCCGGAGCTTCGCCGTAAAGGTCTGTTACTTCTTTGTACTTCTCCGGGAATATGGAGCTTTTCACCCACTCTTCATAGAGAGACTTTTTGATGAGAGCCGGATTGCCCTTTTGGAGAAACTCCTGCTGTACTCCCTCTGCATAAGGATCAAGGATAACGCCTTGAGACATGAGCATTCGTCCAAGCTCTTCCGGTGTTTCGGGAAGATTCTCTACCTTATACCCCTCTGCTCTCAAACGCAAAAGGAGATTGTGAAGAGATGGAATGGTTTCGAGGGACTGCGCTAAAAGTGTCTGCTGTCCGGCTCCTTTGAAGAAGTAGATGGCGAGCTTCTTTTCTGAGTTTTTCTTACCCTTGAGAGCTATTGTCCGGGAGACAATATCGGTAAAAGTGCGAAGTCTGTCCGGTATGGTTTTGAAGAGATAAAAGCCTTCTCTGTTTTTCTCCTGTGCAATCAGAGCATAAGGGTAAACAGCTCCGTCTATCTCCGGCATCACTACTCCCTGTCCCAATATGCCGCCAACGAGTCCCATCGGATTAGCCATCCAATCTTCTTCCAACTCCAAGCTGGTAAGAGGTGTAAACAGTGGGATATTGGTCTCTTTGAGCCACTCTACCACTTCGTCCCCTTCTCCCATGGAAAGACGACCCATTGCCGTGTAAATGACAGCATCAGGATTGGCAGACTTTAGCATCTCCAGCCTTTTGTCTTTGGCAAAAATAGGATAGACATTATGCCCTGCGTTTCTCATGGAGACGATGATGCTGTCGAGGTGTTGTTTGTTACCTCTGAAAGGATTGTGCAAGCCGATGACGAGAGCTACTCGCTTTGCACCCTCTTTGTACAAGCCTTTTTTCCTGGTGTAGGCATCGTACTCGTCTATCGTAAAGAAGTGCACACCCTCTTCAAGGTCAAAGAAAACCTCCTCTATACTCTCGGTGGGCGGTTCAGGATCCGTGACTCGGAAGCTCTTTCGGTCTATATACTTTCGGACATAGTTTGCCATGTTTTGGTAATTGACCATGTTTCCCGCAGAGAGATAAGCCGAAATGGTAGCACAGTGAATACTATCCATGCTGCACATTTCGTTCCTGCTATCGGTGGAAGCGTGCATAATGATAGGGACACCCTTACTTGCCAAACGTTGCAAAGCATCACGCTCCTCCGCAGAAAGCCGAAGCCCCATACCATTGCAGATGATAAAGTCGTACCCTTTAAGCTTGTCCACATCCTCCTGCTCGTAAGCATCGAAGTGTATCATCGGGTTTTTATTCGACAAAGCTATATCCGTCGCCCTGTATGTCTTGAATGCGTAAAGAGCTATACGGGTAGGAGAGAGATACCTTGCCCAGATGAACCAACCGGCTGCAACAAAAAGAAGCAAAACCACCGAAGTTATCAGAGAGATCTTTACTGTTGACTTCATATTGTAATCTGTAAAGAAAAAAGTATTGGCTACGCATCATATCCGTAGCAAAAGTAATTATATGGGAGTAAATGTATGGATTATCTCCTTCAAAAAGAAAAAAGACACCATGTCATCCTCTTTATTCTTTCCACGACTGTTTTCACAGCCGGAAATCTAAAAGCAAAAATGACATGGCATCTCCTATTGAGGATGTGTTAAATTAAGGATCTTACTCCTTGGTAAGCTTATAAAGGCGTACGGGGCGGTATTGATTCTTCACACTCATTACCTTCTCTACCTTACCTGCCTTATCTACGGAGTAAAGTCCGTTGAACTTACCTTCCTCTCTATTCGGGACGCAGACAAACAGCTTACCATCTACCACGCTAAAGACATTCATACGTGAAGAGATATTGGATGCCGGTATAGGAAGTTGTTTGTAGACCATTGTTGCCGGATCGAGTTCGTAATACTCCATCTCTATCTTATCTGTATTTTTTGTTCCAAACCTGTAATCGGTTTTGGAAATATGAAGATAGATCTTTCCGTTATAAGCAATCATAGATTGTGCTATGCGATGGTTGCCGAATGTTTTTTGAATATCGAACTCCCAGTTGTCATCAAACTCGGTAGCTCCTGCCTTTATGCGGAAAACTTTCGAGTCTCCTTGAACTCCTCGTCCATTCCATCCCCAAGAGAGGTAGTAGATATTACCCTTTTCGTCTATGCTTGTAGGTGAGTTTTCTGCCTGCACAATACCCACGTTACGAACACCTTTATAAGAAATAATCTTCTCTACCTTTTTAGTGGCAATATCGGCAACAGCTACATAATAACTGTCGTACTCTTCGCCAATTTCGTTGAAAGACTTACCATTGAGAAATACCACGCTGACAAAGAGCTTACCTGCTCTTGCATCTATCGAGAATGAACCGGTACGAACAAGGTTATTCCCTTTTGCATCCACATACTTGGCATCCGGCTTGAATGCTTTGATCGCTTCATTAAAGTCTATTTCACCTGTCAGCTGCATGGTGTAAGGGTTGAAAATGCTTATTACCCTTGGCTTGTCTTCTCTGCTGTAAAATGCAGTGTTTTTATCCAAAAAGCCAAGGCGCTTAGGGTAAAAGCTTCCTTTCACTATCGTCAAGCTCTCATTTATCACAACCTCCTTCTTGTCATTGAGAGTCAAACGGAATACACCGGGAGTGGCAGACATCCCTTTTTTATCCTTTGCCATGGCAAAAAAATACTTTCCTAATGAGTGGTGTCCTGCTGAGGTGGAAGGATCTGAGTTGGTAAACAGATCTGTTTTAGCTATGAGATCATAAGTCTCTGTCGTACCCAACACTTTTGTCGGATCAAACGCATAGAAGCGGGTAATGTCCGCATTGGATGCATCCTCTGCCGATAAAATGTACGGAATAGCTTCTTGCTCGTCTCCATTGTTCGGTTTGTCCGGACCTTGGGTATTACAAGCGGTAAATGCAAAAAGGCACATGGTTAGAAGTGCCAAAGAAATTTTCCTAAAGTTCATCATAATGTGTGTTTAATTTTAATGTGGTTGTATATCTATTCATCTTATCAGATAGACCATCTTAGCCCAAATACTTCGTCCGGCATTCTGCATCTTGAAATGGTTATACACCTCTCTGTCGAAGAGGTTACGTATTTCCAAACCCAGTTTGATACGATGCTTTCTGATTTCGGTATCGTAAGATGCTCCAATGGTATGTACATGTTGATTGGGAATAATTCTGTTCGTATTGATCTTAGACTCTCCGAAGAGACCCAGAAATCCATCCGGTTCAAAACGTCGCTCTATAAAATCGAGATAATATTGGTGTACATAGCTGTACTGCCAGTATGTTTTCAGGGTATTGTTCCGCTTTCCAAAAAGACTTTTGAACGCATACTCTATCCCAAGATTGGCATAGAAAAATGGTGTATTGCTTATTCTCGCATCTTTATAGTGATTGTCATTCTGCATATTGTTCATGGAGCCATTGTATCGGAACTCGTTGTAGGTCAGGTTTCCATGCACTTTCACTGCATTGAATAACCTGATATATCCATCCATTTCCAAGCCAAAACCTTTGACACTCTGCAAATTCAAAAACTGTCCTTGATATTGGTTGATCTCCTTCATCTTGATAAGATTTTCCGTGTGCCTGAAATAGGAGTTCAACTCTAAGTTATATTGTCCCGGTTTGTGCCACTTCAGACCGATGTTGAAATTCTTACTCTGTTCCGGAGCAAGCTTGAGATTAGGTACTATAAAGGTATTATCTCCAAAGATCTCTGCCCTATCCGGCATTCGGTAGGTCTTTTCAAAAGAAGATCTCAACAGGAATCTCGGAGTAACATCATACTTTCCGGAAAGAGAAAGACTCACTCCTTTATTAAATACAGCAGGTTCATTATAGGTATCATCATGCGTTTGAGCCGTGATGAGTTTGGCTTGAAGTATCGTGTTTAGCCTTCCATTCCACCATGCCCCGGAGTGTCCCAGTCCGGCGATTAAACGATCGTAACGATATTTTCCCAAGTATGAAGGTGCTTCGTAATCGTCTCTTATAAATCGAACATGATTGTACATCACATTCAGTGTCAGGTTTTGTTCCGAAGTAAGAGCAAGATTCAGAAGAGATCTTAGTATGGTATTGTAGCTGTTACTCTCCAATCCCACTTTACCCGGTATGGATTTCTGCCCTCCCGACATCTCTCCACTGGAGGCAACGCCCTTATGCGGAACTCCGCGCCAATCGTAATAGGTATTTCTCAGAGTATCTACCATATTGTTGTTGATATGGCTATAAACTCCGAACAGGGTGGCATTGAGCTTGCCTTCAAACAGGCTCTTACGATAGGTCAAAGAGGGTATCAGTTTGGCATGCTCTCTTCTAAAGGCCTGTCCATAAGGCTGATTGCGTGTAGTAAAGTCATTCTGAATATCGTGGTGTAGACCGAAAGATGTCAGCCTGAACTGTATCAGATCCGCCCAACTTAGCTGTTCCACATTCACAAATCCTTCCGCATGGTACTGCTTGAATCCATTATGAAAGAGTCTTGCCTCTATAAGCATATTTCGTCCGGTGGCCTCATCCGTGATGGGAAGATTTTTTACCGGATAGTCGTTCTTAGCCAAATTGCCGAAAGCATACACTCCAACGGAGATATGCCTGCCCATTCTTCTCATGGCATTAAGAGTCGCAATATTGGAACCAAAGCTACCTATATTATAAGACAACTCGACTTCCGAGCTTTGAGGGGTCTTACTGACCAGATTGATAGCCCCTCCGAGGGCATCTATCCCTATTTCGGTTGGTAGCACACCCTTATAAACCTCTATGCGCTCTACGGCATTGACCGGAATTTTTGTGAGTCCGAAACTGGAGCCGAGGTAGTCTATCGGAATACCGTCCCGCATCAGTTTTATAGACCTGCCACTGAAACCATTGATGGTGATCTCATTTCTTGCCCCGACATCTCCCGTATTACGAAGACGCACTCCGGGACTTGCATTAAGAAGATTCTGGATATTCGTTGCCTTTTCGTGGAATTGAGAGACATCTATCACCTCGGTTTTTATGGGATCCAATCTCAAACGATCCGTCTTGCGAACAGCAGTAACGGCAACCTCTCCCAATACTCCTGTCTTGGTGTTGAAGTAGAAGTGTTGCAGTTTATTGGTCTGCCCTACGGTTACCACAGCTTTTTCCCTATCTCCTCCGGGCAGTTGAGCCACAACGGTATAAGTACCGGGAACGACAGGAGAGAAGATATATCTGCCGGATTTATTGGTCTTCACCTGTTTTCCCACAGGTTCAAGCCGGACATCTATACCCTTCGTAGGATTACCATCAAGATACACCACACCGTGCAGAGCTATGGATTTACCCTGCGCCAAAAGAGGTAAAGCAAAAAAAATAGCGACCAGCACCGGTAACACTAAAGCCAAATATCTTTTTGTCATACTGTCATTCATACCAAACCATATACCCACACGCAATCCTGCAAACTAAGAGAAGCCGGGATTAGGCGTTGTGGTGCCAAATCCTCGACCTTCTCTTATTCTGTTTTCGAGGTATAAACCTCTTCTTTACGAGCTGTTCCTTTCTGTCAAAAGAACCAACTACACGTACAAATAATTAACGACTAAAAAAAGGGGGCCTACAAGGAGTATCACACTTGTTGTAGGCACCCGCGACTAAAGAAGTAGAAAAATAATTGAATGACCGTTAGTGTTGGTCCATCAATGGTGTATATATGAATTACGTGTGCGTATATAAAAAATTATCCCCGACGGACTAACCACAGCCTATCGGGGACCAACACTAACATTATCAAACAAAAAACTACTGTTTCTTATGCGTAACTATGTCTTTGTTTGATGTAGGCCCGTCTCCCGCAGGTGTCCATCAGTCGTAAAAGGCAGGTCTTCTGACTCTCTACACTCCATTTGCATCCTTCCCAGAGATAGCCTCGTCTCGAACGTCTTTACGTTTCAGGCATCTACCAGTGGTTTCTCTGCAAACTGTGATGCTATCCGAAGATAAAACATCAAGTAGATTACAGCAGCGGGTACTGTTCCGGATTCTCACCGGATTCCCTTTTAATCAATTGAGAGTTCCCAATTGAACCATCTACGTTGCAAATATACGATAGATATTTTAATTCTGCAACTCCTCCCCTTCTTTTTTATCCGACACACTGTTTTTCCTCACTAAAAGAAAGATATAAAGAGGGTTCATAGAGCATTTACACTACTATTCACAAGGATTTAAGCCGTTGGATGGTCTCGTTTCCCAAAGCTTCTTTTCGCCGGATATGGTCTAATACTTCCTGCACAAAAGGGTTATCCTCTACGCTGCTCTCCCCTCTTTCGGCATCCGGGACAGAAGAGAAATATATGCGTGAAGCGATATTGTACTCTTTACAGGCATCCGCATAGAGCATTCTATCCAAAGAGAGAACCGCCTGCATCCACTCCTCTACCACTTTTATCAGGAACGGTACGGTAAGCACCTCCCTTTCCGAGAGTCCGTACCACTCTCTGAGCAGATTGTAAGACCAGTCCCACTCCAGATCATAATAGGAAGCGTGCAGATGCTCAAAAGCCCTATTGAGATCCGCAGGCGTTTTATAGAGACCATTGCGAATATTCTCCAATATCTCCTGCACCAATCTTTGAGGAGCTATCAGTCCGCAAAGATCCACCCATTCGCCCAGCCCGGTATCATGATCCGGCTTCAGCACCTCATCTACCTCCGCTCCATTTTTCGGGATACGCTCCTGCAACCGTTGTATAAGGGAGTTTCCGATAAACTTTACAATACCCATGCGATAAGCTTCGAGCCCTTTTTCCAGAGCAGCCGAGCGAATATTTATATTCCTATATATATAGGTCTTGCCATGCTCACCGATGTAGCTTCTCAGTTCGCTCAGTTTCCGATGACCATTCACCATTTTAGAAATGGTGTACGGACTGAGAAGATTAAAGTTGATACAGTCCAACCTCCCCTCCTGTTCCCGTCTGTCTCGTGCAGGCCACTTCTTTGCATCGCGGATTGTACCCACACTTCTAAGGTTGGCACCGGGAACAAGATAGGTCTCATCGTTGTTCTCTATCACATAAGAAAAGGGGAAGTCCGACGTATCGACGTGGTGCACGTGCCGTCCCATAATGAGACTGAAAGGACCTATACGCGATGGCCAAAGGATGTAAGAGTCGCTCGTCGTTTTGGATCCACGCTCTATCACGCCCTGATGAATAGGACCAAGCTTATACAAGTGATTGCTCTGGTTGGAGCCCGAACCGGCATTAAGGAAAGAGACATGCCCGGCAATAAGCAGGCTGCTCTTGTGCATAGAGACCGTGTAAGGTCCTGCAAACACAGCACACGACTCCCCATTTTCGAGCTGACAATTGGCAAAGAAAAGAGAGTCATGTGCGGAATAAAGGTGATCTATCCGGGTACTCTGCCCTATGAAACAGCGTTGTATCGTGGCTCCTCCGCTCATACTCGAACCCGAAGAGGCTATGAACTCTTTTGCCATAACATTGTGTCCGATATAGACGGGTGCATCCGGTCTGCTGTTCACACTGCACTCCTCCACATACGTGGCACCTTCTATCACTGATCCGGCTCCGATGCGGGCATTCAGGATACTCCCCGTATGCTTGATCCGGACACCATCTTCTATCTTCCCTCTACCGCTCCGCCGTTGTGCTGCATAGGTTGCGAACAGCTCGTGAAGCCGGCTGCGAAGCAGACTGTCTCTCGTTGCCGTCACCGCCATCAGGTAAGCCGTGTGGGAGGTGAGCAGATCACACAAAATCACCTCCGTTCCTCCCGTTTCCCTGAGCACACTCACAGGCAAGCCGTTCCCGAAAGAGCTCTCCCCTTTCATGGCTATGATATTGACATTCTTTATCGTTACATCATTACCTATATCGTACTTGGAGATACACTCATGCACGTTTTCTATACAGACTCTGTCTCCTATGGTGCAGTCGTGAATAAGGGCATTGCGGATACCATTCGGGATATGGAAACCATGTTCGGAAGATCTAAACCCGGACAGATCCCCTATCCGACACTCCCCGATAAAGGTTACATTCCGACAGCGATCCGGCAAAAAGTTCTCCGATACCGTAATCTTATCCCAATCCTCCGAAGTACATCCATTCCGCAACAGCACTTCTATCTCACTCTGTGTAAGATGCCTCATAGCTTTCTCTGTTTATATCTTGTTCGGAGCACCTGTTTTACCGATACTCTTCATCGGTAAGACTCTCCGAAAAATGGTTTGGCAGTCCTGCAACAAAGATATTAAAGCGGAATGTAAAGTACAAAAAACTACTCATCCAGATCCTGAATAAAAAGGAACCTCAGAGGAACTTTTATATAAAAATGAAGGCTCGAAAAACTTTCCGGACAGGGCGAAAAAATTTTTGCCTGCTCGTCAGAAAAGAGGAGATAAAATCATAAACAGATGAATAACAATCAGATACTAAAAATCTCAAATTCGGAAAAAATTTTTCCTTCGTCCGTTTCATCGCCCTTTTTCGCGTTAATAGAGGTGAATTTTATCCCGACCTCGTGTAAACATTTCCTAATAAAGAAAAGCTCCTAAAAAACATCATCTTGCGCTCAAAAACAGGTAAAAATCTCACTATCAACACTATAAATAAAATTTCTAAACGTGTTAAGTGAATCCGGTAAACGTGTTTAATGAAATCAATAAACGTGTTTACTGAAAAATTAAACACGTTAAGCCGAAACGTTTAGTACGTTCACTCTTTTTTCTCAATAATACAGCCAATAAATGTAAACAAAAAGACCCCAAATTAACATTTCGCTCACCCTCTCAAAACGAGAAGAAAGAGCGAAAAAATCAATCGGGGTTTTGGAGGTGTTTTTCGGGATGGAATATATAAAAAACACAATCCTATAAAAGCTCTCTTTTTATTACACGACAGAACCTATACATCAAAACAGATCAACGGAAAAACAAACATCTTTGATATTAAAGTTTTATTAGTACCTTTATCCACGATAAGCCAAACAGAAATTGACAATAAATTTCTTATTATCACATATATCACTACTATTATGATCACAAAGAAGTTATTTTCATTACTGATTTGCACAGTTCTCTCAGTTGGTTGTAGTAACCTAAAGACGGGCAAAGACTTTGATTTGTCTATTGTAAAAGATCCGAAGAGCTAATAACAGTGAATATAAAACAAGTGAAGATGACTACTGGCAAACGTCTGAAGAGATTATATATAAGTTTGATAAGAAAATCATTCACAACTTCAGATTCAATTGATATAAAAAAAACAATAAAACAGATATCACCCTTATTGACGTTTGTGCTGTTGACACTGATTGCGACCTCTTGCTTCAAGGAGCCTACCACTGCCCCTGATGTCCATTTAATCTTCTATCCAAGAGAGTGCAAGCATATATTGGCAAGCTCGCTCCAGTACAAGACAGAAAAGATTAAGGGCAATGATACGTGGACCTTTATAGATACCATACAAGATGGACAGACAGAGGCAAAGAAATTCATTCTTAGTATAATGACCGGATCGGATAATCTACCTCTGCTTCCAAAGTACACAAAAGAAAAAGAATCGACTCCCCTACGATACTACGAGTGGTACAACTTCATGTTAAAAAAACCATCAGTTAACGCAGAAAGCGATCTTGCCTCCCATATTATCCCCTTGGAAAGACAACTCAGAGATGACTACATAAACAGTCTCCCCCGAAAACGTATAGATGGGAAGATGGCAACGCTATTAAGGGACTGGAACTACAGAGTTACCGGAATAAAGAGCCTTAGCATAAAGGCAGAAACAACGCTCTTTGGGCAGCCTGCAGGTGAAGAACTTAAACAATACTTCCATATAGACAGACTTGATCCTAAGCAAATAGTTTCCTACAAAAGCAAAAATCTGCTCTGGGGATATTCGGACGAAGAAAAGATAACGAACATAGACCAATGGCTCTCTATGAATCCAATGGCCTCCCCCGAAATGAGACTCTGTCTTAGATCTACTCCTCCGGAAGTACCGACGGATGTAACCTTTATCATTGAGATGGAAACAGTGGAAGGAAGAAAGATGAAAGCCACGACACAGATACGTTTGCTGTAAAGGAAATAATATACCAAAAGTAAGATGACTACTGGCAGGCATCTGATGAGTAAATATATAAGTTTGACAAGAAAATCATACACAATTTTAGATTCAATTGATATGAAAAAACCAATAAAACAGATATCACCCTTATTGACGTTTGTACTGTTGACACTGATTGCGACCTCTTGCTTCAAGGAACCTACCACCGCCCCTGATGTCCATTTAATCTTCTATCCAAGAGAGTGCAAGCATATATTGGCAAGCTCGCTCCAGTACAAGACCGAAAAGATTAAGGGCAATGATACGTGGACTTTTATAGATACCATACAAGATGGACAGGTAGAGGCAAAGAAGTTCATTCTTAGTATAATGACCGGATCGGATAATCTACCTCTGCTTCCAGAATTTATAAAAATGATGAAGGCAACATCGCTACAATATCACGAGGGGTATAACTTGATGTTAAACAATGCGTCGGTTCATTTCGAAAGCGATCTTGCCTCCCACATTATCCCCTTGGAAAGGCAACTTAGGGATGATTATGTAAACAGTTCCCCCCGAAAACGTATAGATGGGAGAACACTGACTACACTATTGGAAGACTGGAACTACAGGGTTACCGGGATAAAGAGCCTTAGCATAAAGGCTGAAACAACGCTCTTTGGACAACCTTCGGGTACCGAACTTAAACAATACTTCTATATAGACAGGCTTAATCCGAAGCAAATAGTTTCCTACAAAAGCAAAAGTCTGCTTTGGGGATATTCGGACGAAGAAAAGATAACAAACATAGACCAATGGCTGTCTATGGGTCCGATGGCCTCCCCCGAAATGAGACTGTGTCTTAAATCTACTCCTCCGGAAGTACCGATGGATGTAACCTTTATCATTGAGATGGAAACAGTGGAAGGAAGAAAGATGAAAGCCACGACACAGATACGTCTGCTGTAAAAGAGATAAAAAGGACACGAGAGAGAGCCTGCTCGTTCGTGTCCTCTCTTCATGTCCGCTTCTCTAATAAATAGACTTATGAAACGACCTATCAAATATTTTCTTGTACTTATTATCCTTATCATATCCCTTTTCAACTCTTGTATAGAAGATATAGAACTCGGGAAAAACATTGGAGAGGAAAAAGTAGCACTATCCTGCATATTGAATAACTCCGACCGGCAAACACTCTCTTTAACATGGAGCAAACCGATAAAGGGAAAGTCCGGCTGGCACCACAACGAAGTGGAGGAGGCAACGATAAGACTTTATGAAGAGGGTACTGATGTGGGGAGATTTTCCAAGTCGGGATATGGAGCATGGAGCTTAAGTTTCCGACCCACTCCCGGCAAAGAATATTCCATAGAAGCAGATGTGCCGGGCTATCCTCATACCATACGGGCAAAGACCTCTATGCCTAAAGAAGGAAAAATAACAGAACCTAAAAGTGGTACAGCAGTCTTGATGGAAAGAAGTACGGCAATATATGTATGCAGGGAAGCGACCAATCCATATTGGATATTTTCTCTTAAATCCAGCCTCACAGATCTTAAGTATTTGACCAATAGACCAAAGGTAGAACAAGACCCTGATATAAAAATGATCTATCCCGCAATAGGAACTTCTCATAAAGATGCAGATAACTTTAATCAATCAGGGAATAGTATAGAATTTACCAAATATGGAACAACTCCGGCATATAAGCAGTATATAAGAGTGATTCCGAATCCGGAAATCTCTTCACAAAAGCCATATCAATTCTCTGTACAGATACCCGGACGCGATTTCTCCTTCATTGTCTTCCGATATGCTTCGGCAGAATATGACAATTACCTTAAAAGCATTATAGAGAAAAAGAGCTTCTATGAGAATGAATATGATTTCTCCTATATCTTTGATGAACAAGAAATCTTTTCAAATATAGAGAACGGACTTGGAATATTTGGGGCTTACTATCAATCTTCCTACTTTTATTTCCAAGCAGAATACCATAGTCCTAAATCATGAGAACAATCTTCCTGTTTCTGTGCACCCTATTCTTCTGCACACTGTATTCTTTTACTGTTTTCTCCCAAACATATAAAGGAAGAGTTTTAGACAAGGAAAAGCAGACTCCTCTCTCCAGAGTAAGCATTGTACATAAGAAAAGACTTGTAGCTCTAACAGATTCTTTGGGCTATTTTGATCTTTCCATACCAACATCCGGGAAACCAATAAAAGTCTCATTACACCTTCCGGGCTATATAACAACGGAAGAAGAGCTACATACGCAAAAAGAAAATCTCCTGTTTCTATCTTTGATATCTCACAATATTGATGATGTAACAGTCTTGGGAAGACGTCTGAAAAGGGGGAATAACTCTTTTTCTTATAAACCTGTACAAGCTAAAAATATTGCAACTCTCACCGGAGAGATTGATGTGATGCGATATATGCAAATACTTCCCGGAGTATCTCAGGGTATAGAGGGAGGATTAGGTTTCTTTGTGCGAGGAGGTGGAAATGGGAATAATAGAGTAGAACTGGATGGAGTACCTATTATTGCTCCAACTCACCTATTTGGGATCGTCTCCACTTTCCCCTCAGACATAATTGAAAAATCAACATTCCAAATGGGAGGTATTACCGTGGCTTCCGGAGATTTACTCTCTTCTCTTCTCCAAATAGAAAGTCGTATCCCCTCCAAAAACAAATACAAAGGAAGTTTTTCTATCTCTCCATTTATCGTAGGAGGTGCCCTTGAAGGCTATTTGATCAAAGATAAACTTTCTTACCAGATTGCCGGGAGATACTCCCTTTTAAGGGGAGAATATCTCTTGTATAAAAAGAGTTCTAAATTAGAAGGAGACTACAACCCTCAAGTTTACGACTACTATGCAAAGTTGCATTGGAGTATCAACAATAAAAATAGCTTAGAAACAAGTATATATGGCAGCCATGACTCTTTTGATCTGGAAACAGCGAAAAGTGATAACAATGAGTTTGAAAATATGTATATGGGATGGGAAAACAGATCATATAGGTTACAATGGACATTTGATATTTCCCAATATCTTCAAGCTCGTACCATAGCATATAAAACTCTTTTTGAAAACAGCCAACTGAGAAAGATCAATACAAAGGAGAGGTTTGCATCTACAATATGGATGGGAGGAGAAAAAGAAGAGACAACCTTCAGACAACAGTTTTACTATAATAAGAGATCTATTTCTGCCCTTGCCGGGATAGACCATGCCATACATAAGGTAACACCTCAACTTCACTCTTCCACGGATGCTAAATTTATAAAGACAGAGAAAGGTAAAACTTTCAACTATAATACAACTGCCCTCTATACAGAAGTGCAATACGATAAACCCGGAGCATATAAAGCAAAAGGGGGATTAAGATACAACCACTACAAACTCAAGGATGGAGTCTCCTTTCAGAATATTGAAGCTCGTCTTCACACATCCCTGTTTTTAGCCCAAAGTATTGGTATAGAAGCAACCTATGACCTCAATACCCAACACCACCATGTATTGGAGGGACTTCCTGTTGGATGGGCATTGAACTTGATTGTTCCTGCAACCAAACGATTTGGACCGGAACGATCACAACAACTCTACATCGGAGGATTTGCAGGGACAAGAAAGCTCTATTTTACGATTGGTGGATACTATAAAAGCCTCAGCAACTTGGTTTCTTTTAAAAGTATGCTCAATCAATTTGGATCAAAGAACCCCTCATGGGAAGAAGATGTAAAACAAGGACGCGGAGAATCTTTTGGAATAGAGCTATGGGGTGAATACAAAGATGATAAAATATCTCTATCATCAGCCTATACGCTATCACGCACAACAAGACAATACAACGAAATCAATCAAGACAAGGAATTTCCCTTTAAGTTTGACCGAACTCACAACTTGAATATACAAGCACAATACTTGCTATGGAAAAGGACAAGATCCAAACACAAAATCAATGGAGCCATGTATCTGACATCTGGAAACAGAGCATCCATACCTATAGCTTCTTATGTGGGAGAAACCCTTCCTTTTTGGGAAAAGGGTGTCCGATCCATACCTAACCTTGAAGAGTATCACGCTACGGTACGAACAGAAATGACTCCTAAAAACAGTTTTACTATGCCTCCATACTTTAGAATAGACTTAGGATATAACATAGAATGGCAGAGAAAAAGCTATTCTCATGAATTAGGGATCAATATATTCAACGTACTCAACCGCCATAATCCATATATAATCTTCAAGGATAGGAACCAATGGAAGCAACTTAGCATAATGCCTTTAATACCATCTATCAATTGGAGGATATGGTGGTAGTCTTTTCCATTCCTATAAGAGGTTCAAACAGAATCTTACTTCATATAATGCGAGTAAGTAATGAACTTGTTCAATAAGAAATTGAAAGTCGTGAAGACGCCCATAGATGCCAGCTGATTCACGAAAACATATTTCGGCGTAACGAGTCTGATAAGATCACACCAAGCCTCCCACGCATTGAAAGAGTGGAATGCAAAAAACTGTATGACGTAACAGAAGCCGAAAATAGAAACAAAAGAGACCAGCCTCTTTACACTCATCCGGCTGGAGAAAGTCCATCGGCTGTTCCATATAAACCCATTGATAAGCCCTGCCAAATAGCCCAATGCATTGGCTATGGAGGGTGACCAGATCAGAATTTCCTGAACAATCCAGATGACTCCCGCTGTAAGGATAGTATTAGACGCCCCTACAACACTATACTTGAGTAGCTGGGCAAAGAAAGGTCTGTGAAGTATGGTTTTTCCCATCTCTTATTTAGGCATTTTGAATGATGGCGGAGGAGTCTCTGTACCCCATGTATAGTTGGGTTCAGGTCCCATTGTAAACTCAAGTGTACCGCCATCGGCTATATCTTCATGTGTAAACCATGGCTGCAAAAGAGGACGACCATTCAGGCGCACACTCTTGATGTATTTGTTCTTCAAGGAGGCACTTCTGGCATGAATGACCAGCTTTTTCCCGATACTCAAAGAGACTTCGGCATACTTGACCATGGGCGTACCTATGGCATAGACCGGAAGACCGACCGGCATAGGATAAAAGCCCAACATGGAGAAGACAATGAAAGCAGACATACCGCCCCCGTCTTCATCTCCCGGCATTCCCATGAGATCGTTTCTGAACCATTCGTGTATGATGGTGCGGATAAGTTTTTGTGTTCTCCACGGCTGACCTGCATAGTTGTAGAGGTAAGGAACATGGAGAGACGGCTCGTTGGACATGGAGAACTGCCCTATGTTGGCGGTGTGATCGGGGAGACGATGGAAAAAGTTGAACTTCCATCCCGTCATCGGAGTCTGTAATGTGCTGTCGAGAGCAGCAATCATCCGATCTTTTCCTCCCATCAGGTCTATAAGGTCTGCCACATTAAAAGGAAGATCCCAGCGGTACACCCATCCGTTATTCTCGCCATAATAGGCACGCGCACCCTGTCCTCCGGAAAATGTATAGTCGAACGGCATGATAAAGTCGCCGTTCTGATCTTTGGGGTGAAAGAAGTTGGTGGCAGGATTGAAGACATTTCTGTATCCGAGAGAAAGGCGATAGTGCTCTTCCGCTTCCTCTGTCTTGCCGAGCATTTCCGCTATCCGTCCAAGGCACCAATAGTCATAAGCCGTACCCAAGGTTACGGCAATCGCCTGCCTGTTTTCCCATGAATGCACCTCCGGAGCACTTTCTTTCACTCCTTCGGGTAGTGCCGGGAAGTATCCATGCTGCCTATAAAACGCATCCAGTTCGCCTGCAGGCTTATCGCTCCAAGGAGCAAGAGTCTTCTCTTGTATCGCTTTGCGTGCAGCCTCATACCCTTTGCCAAGATCGAAATCATTAAGTCCTTTGGCATAAGCATCCGCCAAAACCGCCACACCATGGTTACTGTTCATCCGTCTGCTATCTCCCGTTATTTCCGGGAATGTCGCAAGCCAACCGTTGGAGTCCTCATCGGACATTCTGAGAAAACTGCGTATCATCTGCAGCTCCTTTACCGGATCGATCAACAGACGCAGAGGGTGTGTGGCTCTGTAAGTGTCCCAGATCCAATCGTCCGTATAATACGGACTGCCGTGATCGGGATGCACTTGTTTATCGACACCGGAATAGTAGTAGCCATCCTCTGAAATATTGATCATTCTCTCGTATGTGCGATAGAGAGAAGTATAGAAAAGACGAGCTTCGTTCTCGCTTTCTGCTGTGATCTTAATCTTTCCCAATGCTTCGTTCCAAATGGCTCGTCCTCTCTTTTCAAGCGGACGACTCTCAAAGGAGACGATCTCACGCTGTAAGTTTTTCCGTGCCTGTTCGTGAGAGATATAGGAAACCCCGTAACGCATACACAGCTTGTTGCCGACCGGTCTGTGGAAAGTAAGAGCTACGGCAGAGCGTCTCCCCTCTTCTATCCCCTGATAGTTTGCGATATTGGTGTTGAACTCAGCATAGATGTAGAGTGTCGTGATGCTGTCCTGAAGCACTTGCGTTCCCTGTATGGCGTGCTCACAAGTCTGCTCGAATCTTCCACTGTGAGACATTAAAGAGAGATAGATATCTTCCCTTTCCTTTGGAAGTGAGAAAGTGTATAGCGCAGACTGATGAGATGGAACGAACCCAACCTCTATGTTCTCTTGTCCCAACTCCAAAGCAACCTGATAGCTATACGGCTTGCACTCCTCTCTATCGTAGGTATAAAGGACAGGGCGAACGGAAAGATGCGGTTCGTCCAGTGTCGGAGAGAGTGAGTATGCCACCGCTCCACGGTGAGAGGTGAGCATGAGTGGCAGTCCTTCAAAGGTAAGATCGGTATAGTCCGACCGGTTGGGCGTCATCCGCATCATGCTGTTGGGCAGATGCACCATAGGATAAGTAGGAATAAGCAGATGGCTGATATTCCCCATATATGGATTGACGTAGTCTACGGGATCGTGTTGCACCTCTTCCACGCTATCTCCTGTATTACAAGAGAAAACAGATAAAGAGAAGACAGAGAGCAGAAGCAGGGATATGAAACAAGAGGTTTTCATTTAGTCGAAACGTATGCCCTTTGAGGGTTTGATGTTGATGATGATTGTTGTAGGGAGATATACGATCAAGTACAGCACCAGAAGAGAAATAATGTTTGGCAATATAAGATTGTACCAGTTGACCTCTACCGGAACGTATGACATATAATACTGTGTGGAGTCCAGCTTCAGAATAGAAAAGCGAAGCTGCAAAAAAGCTAAAAGAAGAGCAAAGATATTACCGGCTAAAACACCCAACAGTATAATACGAAGACCTACGGTGTGGAAAATCTTCCGAAGAGTCCGGTTTCTCATTCCTATTGCTTTGAGTGTGGAGATAGCCTGAACCTTATCCAGTATAAGGACTATAATGCCTGAAACCATCGTGGTAGCGGCAACAAAAATCAGAAGAGAGAAGATTATGAGAATGTTTGTATCCAGAATCTGCAACCAGCCGAACATTACCGGATTGAGGTCTTCTGCCCTTAAAAGAGAGATGAGTTCTCCTTTCTGTGCGATCTGTTCCAGTACTGTGTTGTAAACATGAGCCTCTACGTCCGTTCCGGTATAAGCGGAAGATGCCACAATCTTAAGCCCTCCGTAGCTGTACCGGTCCCATTCAAGAATGCCTCTTATGACATCTATCTGCGTCAGTCCGAATGAGTTGTCAAAGTCGGGAAGCCCGGTATCGAAACTTTCTAAAAGGCGAAACGGCCGAACCTTAAAGCCCATATCGGTATGGAAGAATGCACGAACCGTATCTCCCGGTTGCTTATTCAGTTGGGCAAGAGTCTTTGACGAGAGAGAAAGAGTAGGATATCCTCCACTCCGCAGAGCTGTCTCTACCTCTTTCGGATGAGCATAACGATAAAACGACTCCGCAACAAAAAGGCTGTCCACACCTGTAAATGCGATGCCGACATAAGATGAGTCCGCCTTTATGATACCCGTATGAGTACAAAAACCTGTGGCATAGCCGTCCAGCTCCGATGCTTTTACGGAGAGAGACGAGAGTGCGACAGGAGAAGCCTGAAAAGGTATCGTATTTTGAGAGTAGGCATTCTGCGAGCTAAGTATCTGCACAGAGCCTGTTACTCCCGTGAGTTTACTCTCCAATTCATGCTTGAAGCCGGATATGATAAACCCGGACAGCAGTATCACTCCTAACCCCAAAGCTATACCCATAGCCGATAACACAGCTATGGGAGAGATACCACGACCATCTGTCTTTCGTATAAATCTGGCAGAAAACAGGGAGGTAAGATAACTCATCTACTTATCTATTACAACTTCACAGATATAAAAAAGCAGCTCCAAACAATAGGAATATCATTCAGAGCTGCTTTCTGTTTTATAGCAGTATTTTATTCAAATTATTCGCCTAATTTCTTAGAGATTTCTGCAACCTTAGCGTCATTACCCAAGTTGTAGTAGATACCTCTCAAAGCCATCAGGTATTGTGTGCTATCCGGTTCGAGTTCTACCGCTTTCTCAAAGTATGGAAGTGCTTTCTTGAATAGCTCTATCGCCTCAGCGTCATACTTCTTTGCATCTGCAGGAGAAACACCGGATTCTGTTGTTTTTGCCTTAAGAGCCACGGCTCTATTGTAATATACTCTACCTGTATCTATGATACTTTCGGAGTGATTAGGATCTATCGACAATGCCTTTTGGAAGCACTCCAATGCCTTGTCGGAGTCTTGCTTACCTTGGTCATAAACCTTTCCAAGAACGTTGATCAACTCAACATTTTGAGGGTCGTTTTGGATCGCCTTGGTCAAATATTCTATCGCCTCATCGTTCTTACCGCTTTGGATATAGCTGTTGATCAAGTTGAATGTAAAGAACTTTTCCTTTGGGAATATCTTTGCACCCTCAAGGATGGTACGTTGATAACCTACGCTGTCTTGAGCTTTTTTGTATGCTTCAGCCAAGAGTTGGTAAACATCGCTTCTTCTATAATCTTCTCCCTTGATAGCTTCGTACTCTTCGATAGCCAACTTAGGGTCTACGCTCTGTGCAGCAAAAGCCTTGAAAAAAGCCACCTGCATACTCACACTATCCTGCTTGGCAATAGGTGTATCCTCGAACATAGGAAGGCTCTTAATATCCATATAGATCTTGAAGAATGGATATGCCTCTGCGTTCTTTTGCTGGTTGAGATAGTACGAACCGGCATTGATATAGAAACCGTGATTGTCTTGAAGAGCGGACTTGATGCCTTTTTCGTAGCGTTTCTTCACTTTGCCCTTTTCGTTTGGCATCGCATCCAGTTCGCCGGCTTTCGTATAAAGAGCATACATATCTCTCAATCCATTATAGAATGCAAGCTCATCGTATGGTTGTTGAAGAGCCATCTTCACTTTCTCGCTCTCTACCACTGTTTTCTCTACCTCTCCGGCAACAAACCATGCATAGGCACTGTTCTTTGTTTCTTCATTTTCGAGTGTCGGCTTGATAAGCTGGCGAGCTTCCTTGATATTAGGTTTGTCCGACTTAATAAGTCGTTGCACTTGCTTTACCACCTTCTCTTGTCCCAACGCGGGAATCGCAAAAGCTGCACTCAAAATGGCTATTACTAATGTCTTTTTCATTATCAATTGAATTTTTGATACTGGGTTAACGAATACATTCTTTCGCCCAAATATAGCGATTTATCTTGTATCCCTATCTTTTTAACATTTATTCTTCTGTTTCGATCTGCTCTTCGGAGTCTGCCTCTTCGTACTCTTCTTCTCTCTCTGCCTCTACAACGGTAACGGATGCTATCTCATCGCCATTGCTTTGAAGATTGATCAGCTTGACGCCTTGAGTGTTCCGGCTGAGCATTGAAATGCTGTCCACGGAGATCCGAATAACGATACCGGACTTATTGATTATCATCAAATCATTATCATCCGTTACATTCTTCATGCTCACAAGCTTTCCGGTCTTAGGTGTAACCTTTAGTGTGAGTACCCCCTTGGTGCCTCTGTTGGTTTGGCGATAATCTTCTATCACGGAGCGTTTTCCGAATCCGTTCTCCGAGACAACGAGTATAGACTCGCTCTCAGGATGCTTCACGCATATAGCTCCAACCACATGGTCTTCTCCGTCATCGTCCAAACGAATACCTCTCACCCCGATACTGTTACGACCGAGAGACGGTCTTACGTGCTCCTCATGGAAGCGAACCGCTTTACCGTTACGGCTTGCAAGAAGGAACTGACAATCTCCGTTTGAAAGCAGTACGGATACCACCTTATCGTCTTCCACGAGCTTAATGGCAATGATACCGTTTGCTCTTGGTCTTGAAAACGCCTCAAGGGAAGTCTTACGCACCGTTCCGTTCTTCGTCACAAAAGTAATGTAGTGAGAACGAACGAAGTCCACATCCGTTGTAAGGTGCTTTACTCTTATGCAGGCACTGATCTTGTCATCCGGATCAATATTGAGAAGGTTCTGCACGGCTCTTCCTTTTGCTTGTCGAGAACCTTCCGGAATCTCATACACAGGCAGCCAGAAGCACTTTCCTTTCTCTGTAAAGAAAAGCATTGTGGCGTGCATGGAGGCAGAGTAGATATACTCCACAAAATCCTCGTCCCTTGTCTCAGAACCTTTAGCCCCGACACCGCCTCTGCCTTGCTGGCGAAATGCCGCCAGCGGAGTACGCTTGATATATCCGAGATGGGATAAAGTGATCACCATCTCTTCGTCCGCATAGAAATCTTCCGGATTGAAGTTAGTGCCTGAAGAGTAGTCTATGATGGAGCGTCTGTTGTCCCCAAACTTCTCACGCACTTCAATCAGCTCATCCGAAATCACTCCGTAACAAGTGTCATCGTCTGTCAATATCTTATTGAACCACTCGATCTGTTTCTTGATCTCCTCATACTCCTCATGCAGCTTCTCCAACTCCATTCCGGTAAGCTGTCCCAAACGCATCTCGACAATATTACGCGCCTGTATTTGAGACAGACCGAAGCGAGCCATAAGCCTTTCCATCGCCTCTGTCTGACGGGAAGAAGCCTTGATGATAGCCACCACTTCGTCTATATTATCGGTAGCGATGATACGACCTTCAAGGATATGCAGTCTGTCCTCTGCACGTTTAAGGTCGAAACGAGTCCTACGAATCACCACCTCATGGCGATGCTTCACAAACTCACCAATAATATCCTTCAACGTCAATAGCTTCGGACGACCATTCACAAGCGCAATGCTGTTGATGCTGAACGAGCTTTGAAGCGGAGTATATTTGTACAGTTGATTCAGAATAACATTCGCATTCGCATCCCTCTTTATGGAGATCACGATGCGTGTACCGTTCTTATTGCTGGTCTCATCTGCTATATCCGATATACCGTCTATCTTTTTCTGAGCTGCGAGTTCGGATATGTGTCGTACAAGCTCGGCTTTATTCACAAGGTACGGAAGCTCGTTTATCACGATCTGTTCATGTTGTGCTTCCGTCTCTATCTCTGCTTTTCCTCGTATCACTATCCTGCCACGACCGGTCTCATAGGCTTCCACCACTCCGTCATAGCCGTAGATGACACCTCCGGTCGGAAAATCGGGAGCTTTGATATGCTCCATCAGCTCCTTTATGGTTATGTCTCCACGCTTCTCTATATAGGCAAGTGCTCCGTTGATAGACTCTGTAAGGTTGTGAGGAGCCATATTGGTAGCCATACCGACGGCGATACCCTGACCTCCATTCACCAAAAGATTCGGGAAACGAGTAGGCAAAACAGAAGGCTCTTTGCTGCTATCGTCATAGTTGTTCTGGAAATCTACCGTATCCTTATTGATATCCGCGAGCATCTGCATCGCCAAAGAGTGAAGACGTGCTTCCGTATACCTCATCGCTGCAGGCGAATCACCATCCACAGAACCAAAGTTGCCATGAGGATCCACCAGCTGATAACGCACCGAAAAGTCTTGAGCAAGTCTCACCAAAGCCATATATATGGAAGAGTCTCCATGCGGGTGATACTTACCCATAACATCTCCCACGATACGGGCACACTTCTTATAAGGTTTATCGGGTGTATTTCCGAGTTCGTTCATCCCATAGAGTATTCTTCTATGTACGGGCTTAAAGCCGTCTCTCACATCCGGTAAAGCTCGGCTCACGATCACGGACATGGCGTAGTCTATATAAGCAGACTTCATCTGCTCTTCGACATTCACCTTGATGATTTTGTCTATATGCTCCACTGATTGTATCTTGTGTTTGTTTTTATTCTTGCAGACCGTCTCGCTCCTTGATATTGAGCAGCGAAGAGAGCCCACTCTTTGTTTATCGTGTAAAGATACAAAAAATCCAACAGAGAACGCGCTTTTTTCTACTCACGACAGCGTCTTAAAATCTTCTAAATTCTCCCCTATCTGCCCCTCTTTTCTGCTCTCATTTTTCTATTTAACCTGTTCACAAAACAGATTGATCCTATATAAAAACATGGCTAAAGCCTTAAAATATTGGGAAGCAGGGCTTGGTTTGCAGACATCAAGGCTTGAAATATGGCATTCAAGCCTTGATTTCCACAAATCGAAGTTTGAAAGGCACTTCTTAATACGATGAGAGAAAGAAGTAAAGCTATTCGGAGAAACTTGTGAACGTGTTTACCACATCCACGAATGGCTGTAATCGGGATCACCAACTGAACCGGACACCGGCTTCCAAGGTAAATGGTCTGAGAGAATATCTCATGGAGCGAATCATGAGATCCGAGTAAAACTGCCGGACAAGCTCTTTTTCTCTTCCCAGATTTCGCCCTTCAAACCACATTTCCCAGAACTCTTTCTTATACCTTAATCCAATGGAAATATCAAAATTGTTCTCTAATTGGTCTGTCTCAGAGGTAAGAGCGAGATACTTGACAATGCCATAGAGCTGCAAAGGGTCGGTTACAGAATAATCCACGAAAAACTCTGCTCCCATATCAAAACGCCTTCTCCGACCCTCCGACTGTTGGTAGATTTTCATATCGGAAACAGAGAGATCCGCATCCAACCGGAAAGAGAGATTTTTTAATGGGAAATAGTAGATTTCAGGGCTGAGATTCACCCGTCCGGACATTACGTTCAAAACTTCGTTGTTGAATAGTACATCGTTGTGGCTAAGTAGAACTCCTCCGTTCAATTTTAAGGTCAGTCCGGCATCAAAGAATGTTTTCCCTATATCTCCCGAAAGCGTATACATCTGGTCGGTAGAGCCTTTTCGGGAGTGTACGGATACTACTTCATTCATATTCTCATCCACAGAAAGAGATGAGAGTGTGTTCTTCAAAACAATGGAGTATCCGGCAGAAGCATTGAGGAAAAAGGCGTTGCCCGGATTCTTATAATTCCATGTCAGCGAAGTGTTACCTCGCCATTCGGACATATCCAAGCCTGTTCCCGAAGTATGCAGATACCTGTGAGTGCGGATTATTGGAGCGGAGAGATACCTGTTTATCCCTGTCAGAGACTTGTTTAAGCCGGCATTTATCCTCCACGTATTAGAAGAAGAGGGGGTAAGATGCACATTCATATTCCCTCCCACAGCCCAATCGGGAGCCATGGGAAGCGATTTGCCCAACCGGTTCTTCGGATTGCTCAAACGATACCGGAAAGGCAAAGTGAATGAAAATCTGCTCTTGATACCATTAAAAGATATTTTCGGAGTAAGCCTTGCATCTGTTTCAAACCCTTCAAAATCGTTCTCCATTTTATCTCCATTGGTGTATTCTCCGAGGGTGTGAATACGAGAAGAGTGAGCCGCAATACCTCCGGAGAGATCCAGAACAAACTTCTGCCTGAAGATCCAAGCCCACCCGGAGCTGATCTTAAAGTTCAAATCCCGGTCGTTTATCTTCTGATCGGCATACTTTTCTTTCTCTGAAAAGATTTCCAGCAGATAGTCGGGCATGGATTTGTAGCCGATTGTCGAGTAGATGGAAAAGACTCCATCGCCCAACTTCTTATCTACCTTCGTGGTGTTGTACACATTATAGATATTGGCTTTGCTGTTTTCGAGGAAATAGAGACCCTTGGAAGAGTTGATTTCTGCCCCGCTTTTTCGTCTGCCCCAAAACAGCTTGGTGCCCGATGAGAGGTAAAGAGACGGAGAGTTGTGATCATACTCCACTCCCATCATAGACGAATGCTCCGGCAAAGAGACTGCTATATCCTCTGTGAGAGTAGCGTTGGCATCTTTCCCTTTCTTACTTATATACTCGACTTTCTCCTGCGACTTATACCCATAATCGGATCCATTGTATTGGGCATTCAGCTTTAGGGTCGTGTATGTCCCTGTTTTGAAGAGCGTATTACCGGATGCAAAACCGGAGCGTCCTCGTTCATATCTCTCCTTATCCACAGGCGGTCTTGAGTATGGTAGCTTAAAGGCAGTAGCTGCAACATTTCCGACATCGGGGCTTAAGAAGTCCGTCTGCTCTGCCACATACTCTCGCCCGAAAGTGTTACCCTTACCTACCAAAAGCGTTTGACTCTTCCGATGAAAAGACATTGCCGTAACAGCGCCTCCGTATTCTGCCTTCTTTCCACTCAATCCTCCTATTGCTTCGGCAATCCCTAACCAATGACCGAATGCTTTTTGCTTTAGACGGATATTGAGAGCAGCCTTGTCGGACGGATCCGTATCCTTTTTTACCCTGATGGGTTGGTGGTTCTCGTACACTTGAATAGAGGCAACATCTTCCGGTCTGATATTTTTAGTTGCAAGAGCATATCGCCCTCCCAGAAGATCCAGATCCTCTATGTAGAATTTGCTGATCTCTTTTCCATTGTACTTTATCTCCCCTGAAGGCTCGACACTGATACCGGGCAGACGTTTAAGGACACTCTCTAAGGTTCGATCCACTTTGCGTGCAATCTGTCCGACGCTGTACGTTATGGTGTCTCCGCTCTGCCTTATCGGGTTGCTCTTTACGGTAACATTCGGCAGCACAAGACGCTCTTCGCGAAGCCGGAAGTCTACTTCAATGGAGCTTTTATCCCTCCAGTCCGGTTTTATGCTCTCTTTGTTGTACCCCAACAAACCGCACTCCAAGATATAGTCTTCAGATTCCGGTTTATGAGAGAGCATATACTCCCCTTTCTCATTTGTGAATGTATAGGCTATCGTCCTATATTTCCCGGTGCCATCGCCCCTTTTAAGCCTTACCGCAGCCCGAAGAATGGGTTTGCCGGTCGCATTGTCCGTAACCGTTCCAGATATTCTGACCTGCGCAGATAAAGCTCCACAAGAGAAAAGAAGCAGAGAAAATAGAAAAAGGGATCTCATAAAGTAAGATTTTGGTACTCTTATATTTCAGAGCTTTTACTCATCTTCCAGCTCCAAATAGACGTGATCTTTTTTCGGCTGTTTGGCAAAAGTGCCACCTTTAGATGAGTTTGGTAAAGACTGATAATAAGCGACAGGATTGCTGTGGTATGCTTTGAGTTGCTTTTGAAATCTGGGATAAGTGGTCTTGGCAGGCTTGGAAAACTTATCCTTGTAGACGATACCGCCATCGGACTTCCGTACACCAAATGCCTGAAAAGCCAGTTGTCCTGTCCGGTCCACAGCTTCCAGTATCAATCCCGGCAGCCCGTTCAGCTTCCAGGGACCATCTGCAACATCCAGCTCTTCTGTGTACCAAACATCCCAGATCCGCCCTCGGAAAGTGCCTTCTGCCTTTTTGCAGTTGTAACCGAGTATGTTTTTCTCTCCATCCAGCATCTTCCAGCTGATCTTTCCCAGCGGTTCTTCAAAAGAGAAAGGGCTGTAACTTACAGCCTGCACTACTTCCATTTCATTCTTATGGTAGTATTTATACACTTTTGCAGTCTTAAGAGATGGCCTGTTATAATCGAATGTCGTCTTCCATACAAAATCTTGAGGACCTTCAACCATCTTCATTTTAATAAAAACGGAATCGGAACGGTAATAGCCGTAACGCATATAAGCCGAGACCTTATCCCCGATAATCAGAATATCTTCACTCTTTTCTATAACAGAGTGATCCGCTGCTTCCGGTCGAGAAAACTCGTATAACACTTCCAACTTTGCGAGATCCAACGTATCGGGCCAAACGGCTCTCGAAAGACGACGATTCTGAGCAGTAACTCCTCCAAAAAGGAATAGTAGTGCAAATGATATGGTTAAAATTCTCATAGTTAATCTCTTTTCTCTTAATTCCGAGTAATAATTTATTCAATCCATGCAGCCCCAAGTTACGTAAAAATTCCTAATAAAAGCCACAAACACCTTGACAAATGTTTTTCTCCAACTTACATTTATGAGGAACAAATAGTAGAATACCGGCAGATAATCCGAATATGCTTTCCTGAAAATTCCTCTCCTTAATTACAGAATAGCTCTTCCTAAAAAGAATGAACCTGCTCACAAAACAAATTGATCCTATATAAAAGTATGGCTAAAGCCTTAAAATGTTGGAAAGCAGGACTTGGTTTGCAGAGATCAAGGCTTGAAGTGTGGTTTTCAAGCCGTGAAATGTGGGACTCAAGCCTTGATTTCCACCAATCGAAGCTCAAATGATACTTCTTAACACGATAAGAGAAAGAAGTAAACGCATCAAACGGATCTTTTAGACAGGGTAAGAGAGAAAAAGAGTGGTGTATTCATAAAAAGTGTGTACATTTAAGAAGTGAAAAACTGACCAACCGTCAAGTGAGGAACTGTAATATCTAATTTTAGAACAACAAGTAACTATGAAGTCAAAAGAGTACTTTTTTAAGAATTTAGTGTTTGAAGGAGGAGGCGTAAAAGGAATATCTTACGTGGGCGCTCTTGAAGTATTGGAGCGAGAAGGCATTTATCAAAACATCGAACGCATTGCCGGGACTTCCGCAGGGGCTATCGTGGCGGTTCTGCTCGGCGTGGGATATACTCCCAAGGAGCTTAAAAAGATCCTGTGGGACCTTAATTTCAACAGCTTCATGGACGATTCTTGGGGCATTATTCAAGATAGCCACAGACTGATCAACGAGTTCGGCTGGTACAAAGGAGACTTTTTCCGTTCATGGATTGGCAATCTCATCGCTAAAAAGTTGGGCAATAGCGAAGCGACTTTTGATGATCTGAAACACTCGCTTAAAGAGTTGAACACAAAAGAGATCTATCTTATCGGAGCCAATCTATCCACAGGTTTTTCGGAAATCTTTTCGCATGAACACACCCCGAGATTCTGTATAGCGGATGCGGCACGCATATCCATGTCTATCCCTCTCTTCTTTGCCGGCAAGCGGAGTATGCGGGGAGACCTCTATGTGGATGGTGGTCTGCTGGACAACTATCCGGTAAAAATCTTCGACAGACGCAAGTATGTCCAATCGAATTGGAACAGAACGGACTACTACGAAAAGATAAATGAGAATCTGAAAGAGCGGAGCAGGAAGATCTCAGAGTACGTTTATAACAAACAGACATTGGGATTCCGTCTCGACGGCAAGGAGAAAGTTGCGATGTTTAGAGACCAGGCAGAGCCTCCGAAAAGAGAGATAAAAAACTTCTGGGATTATACTCTTGCCCTGCTGGGTACGCTGATAGATGCGCAGGATAATGTTCACCTCCACTGCGACGACTGGCAAAGAACCATCTACATAGACACTTTGGGCGTAAAAGCTACGGATTTTTCGATCAAAGAGGATAAGAAGAAAGAGCTGTTGCAGTCGGGCATCACCTACACAGAGGAGTATCTCAAGTGGTACAACAACAACGATCCGAAAGCCAATAAGTAGGCATCGTCCGGCAAAAAAAGCAGGACAGCAGAGCCCCATAAACGACAAGAGGAGATCAACTCTCCTCTTGTTTTATATGGTCTGTATTGTTCCACATTTTTATTATAAACCCATTGTCTTTTACTTCGACTATTCCCAACGATGTATTGGCTATCTCCGTAGTACTCTCCAACATGGTAAGAGAAGAGCCGTTGAGCAGACACCAAAGCACCTTGATGGTGAAGCCGTGGGAGATAAGCAGGACTTTCTCCTCCGCTCCCCGGTATCGCCGGCTGATTTCGGAGATAAAGTCGGAGAGTCTTTCCGTTATGGCTTCCGGTGTTTCCGTCTCCGGAGGTGGGGCGAAGGTGGAAAAGTCTTTGGGAAAAGCTTGTCCCTGAAACGACCCGAAGTAGCGTTCTCGCAACCTCTTATCCGAATAGAGAGAAGCCTTACCCCGATGAAAGGAGTGGATAAGCTCTGCCGTGTGGTGCGCCCGACCCAGATCGCTGGTATAGATAGCAGAGAAAGGTATCTCCGCCACTCGCTTCCCCACCGCTTTTGCTTCTTCTATTCCTTTGGGTGAGAGCGTTCCGTCCAGCTGCCCCTGGCATATATTCCGGGCATTTTCGAGGGTCTCTCCATGTCTGATAATATAGAGTTCCATCTTCAGTACTGGCAGTTATGATCGCTCCGCACTTTTGAGATAGCGTGCGGATATGGGAAGAATAATAGGTTTGCCCGATACGGGATTGCTGCTGACCACTACAACGGTATCGAAAACCGCTTCGATATTTTCATACGTAAGCACATCGTGAGGACGACCTTGGGCATAAGGTCTGCCACGCTTCATCATCAGGATATAGTCGCAATACTCCGCAGCCATGGAGAGATCGTGCAGGATCATAAGGACGGTGAGCTTCTCCCTCTCGTTCAACTCCTGCAACAGATTCATGAATGCCATCTGATGCCTGATGTCGAGATGGGCTGTGGGTTCGTCCAAAAGCAGTACGGTGGGCTGCTGTGCGAGTGCAGAGGCAATGCTAAGCATCTGTTGTTCTCCTCCGCTAAGCTCTTTCATGTTCTTGTTACGGAGATGAGTGGTTTGGGTCAGCTCCATATAGTGTTCCGCCAAAGCAATATCCTCCTTTTTATCGAAGAACTGATAGCGGTCTCTGTACGGAAGTCGCCCCATCAGCACATACTCCTGCGCCGTGAGATCCACGGGATCTCTGAACTGCGTTACTATCGCCATCTCTCTGGCTTTATCCTTCAAGGAAAAGGAAGAGAGGTCTCTGCCGTTGATCTCCACCGTGCCTCTTTTCAGAGGGAGCGTGCCGGAAATTCCTTTGAAAAGCGTTGTCTTGCCCGAACCATTGGCTCCCACTATCCCGGCAAAAGCACCCTCTTCCAAAGAGAGAGATACTCCTGCGGTTTCAAAACCGGTGCTGTAGCCACAGGTAACATCTTTAAGCGAGAAAAGTGGGGTATTCGACATGACGGAAAGAGGTTAAAAGAGGTGTTTACGACTCTGTTTCGGGAATCTGCTTTGCCTCTTCCCACCAGACATCCATCTCTTCCAAAGAGAGGTCTTTAAGCTCCACGCCATGCGCTTTGGCTTGCTTCTCTATGTGCGTAAAGCGATGGATAAACTTTCTGTTGGTGGCTTCGAGAGCATTGTCCGGATTGAGTCCCCACAGACGAGACATATTGATGATGCTGAAAAGGAGATCGCCGACCTCGGCTTCCAGCTCCGCAGAGGGCTTTCCTTCCGATGAACGGAATGCCTCTTCCACTTCTGCCAGCTCCTCTTTCACTTTAGCAAAAACATCTGTACGGTTACTCCAGTCGAACCCGACATTGCGAGCCTTGTCCTGTATTCTGTATGCCTTGATCATGGAAGGCAGACTTCGAGGCACGCCGGAGAGTACAGTCTTGTTTCCACCCTTTTCTTTCTGTTTGAGTTTCTCCCAATTGCTCTCCACTTCAGCAGCGTTGTCCACGCTCTTATCCCCAAAGATGTGAGGATGTCTGAAGATCAACTTATCCACCAAAGCGTCGCACACTTCGACAATATCGAACTCACCGTCTTCTTCACCTATCTTCGCATAGAAAGCGACATGCAGTAAGACGTCTCCGAGTTCCTTTTTAAGCTCTGCCATATTACGAGAAAGGAGCGCATCCGAAAGCTCGAATACCTCCTCTATCGTATTTGTCCTGAGAGACTCGTAAGTTTGTTCCCGATCCCACGGGCACTTTGCCCGCAGGATGTCGAGAATATTCAGCACCCGTCCGAGAGCTTGCTGCTTCTCTTCGGGAGTATGTTTAGTCATATGTCATTAAGATTACTTGTTTCGTTCTTTGAACTCTCGCTTACCGGATTCCAAGAAATCCAAATACTTCGCAACGTCTTCATCGTATGCGTAAGATGGTGCAAGAGGTTTGCCTTGAGCATCCAACAAGACGTAGTAAGGCTGTGAGTTGGTTCCGAACTTAACGCGTTGCAGATAGCTCCACTTCTCTCCGATGCTCTTGAGTTTACGTTCTTTACCATTTTCGGTAACGATCATCGGTTCAGGCAGATTGGTTTTGTCATCCACGATAAGTGTAATGAGAACATAGTCGTTATCTATAACGCTCTTCACTTTGGGGTCTGTCCAAACGGCTGCTTCCATCTTACGACAGTTCACACAACCGAAACCGGAAAAGTCTATCATTACCGGCTTATTGTGTTTAGCCGCATAGGCCATACCTGTTTCGTAGTCGTCAAACTCTGCATGTACCTCTGCTTCGTAAAGGTTAAAGTCTTGAGTGTAGAGCGGAGGCGCGAATGCACTAACCGCTTTTAGGGGTGCACCCCACAAGCCGGGCACCATATACATGGCAAAAGCAAAGGATATGGTGGCCATGAGAAGGCGAGGAACGGATATGCGCTTCACTTCGGAATCGTGCGGTAGAGTGATCTTACCCAACAAGTACATACCAAGAAGGGCGAAGATGATAATCCATAGAGAAACGAACACTTCTCTATCGAGGATGCCCCAACCGTATGCAAGGTCTGCGACGGAAAGGAACTTCAATGCCAATGCAAGTTCAAGGAAACCGAGAACAACCTTTACGCTGTTGAGCCAACCACCGCTCTTCGGCATGCTTTGAAGCATATTTGGGAACACGGCAAAGAGTCCGAACGGAATGGACAACGCCAATGCAAAACCAAACATACCCACTGCAGGTCCTACGGCATTACCGATGGTGGCAGCCTGTACAAGCAGTGTCCCGATGATAGGACCGGTACAAGAGAAAGAGACCAACACAAGCGTGAAAGACATGAAGAAGATACTCAACAAACCTGTTGTGGCATCCGCCTTTGCATCCAACTTATTGGTCCAGGATTGTGGAAGTGTCAGCTCGAACATTCCGAAGAACGAAACCGCAAACACCACCAACAGCAAGAAGAAGATAATATTGAATACGGCACTTGTCGAAAGGTCGTTAAGCGCGCTTGCTCCAAAGATTGAAGTGATGGTCAATCCGAGAAGAAGATAGATAACGATGATGGAAAGGCCATAAGTGATAGCGTCTTTGATGGCTTTCTTGCGGTCTTTGGTTCTTTTGAGGAAGAAGCTCACGGTCATCGGTATCATAGGCCAGACACATGGTGTAAGGAGTGCCACCAAACCGCCAAGGAATCCAAATATAAATATTCTCCAAAGAGATGTATCCGTTGTTCTGGACAGAGTGGTATCTCCAAACGATTTCAACTCCTCCACAACCGGCTTCCACAGGTCGCCGATAACGGTATCTTCTCTTTTTTCAGCAGAAGCCGCCTCCATGTTGGCAGATTCACCTTCCGCTCCGGATATTACCGGACTACCTTTTTCAAAGTTAAATTCCACTCTTTCGGGCGGCAAACAGCTCTCATCATTACAAGCCATGAAGAACACTTCCCCGCTTACCTTGTAGTTTTCAGGGTCTTCGACATTAAGCTCTTGCGTGAATATAACCTCATCGGCATACCAACGAAGGTTCATCTCGAAGTTTTTATCAAAAACATCCAACGGCTTTCTGTCCGGTGCTACCTCTCCTGAGAGGGTCATTCCGGCGAGTGTATCAAACAGAAATTCTGTTGACGAAGGACCGCCTTCAGGTAGATTCATGTCGTACACGTGCCATCCACTCTTCATCTTTGCAGTGAAGGAGATACGCGCCTTGCCGTCTGCAATGTCCGAGATAGAGATATCCCACTTTACGGCATCAGTAATCATCTGCCCCAATGCTGTATTTACCAAGAGCAGGGCAAGGGAAAAGAATAGGAATACTTTTTTCATAAAGATAATTTAGAACGGTATTTATAGGTCTATATTTGGTTGTCGGACTGTCTGTTTTTCAGATAACCGAACAGATGCGTGGGGAAAGAGCGTTTCAAAGAGATCCGTTTGCCGGTTTTGGGATGCGTGAAAACCAATGAGATCTGCTCCAACGCTATTCTGTCTTTAAGCGTGAACGGAGAAGAGTTTCTCTTGTCTCCCATGATCACCAATCCTTTGTTTGCCAAGACCTGACGCAGAGAGAAGATCCGTCCAAGAGAGGCATTCAGCTGGACGACACTGCTTTCGCCATCGGTCCGAAGCAGAGAAAGCTCCACCACGGATGCGTTTCGCTCTCTGGTTTCACTCTTACTCTTCTGTTTCTTGGAGCTATCCTCTTTGTTTCTTGCAAGTGTAGAGATCTGCATCTTATTCTCGGCAGGCACGCCTCCCACTGCGGCAACAAAGATCTGTTCCTGCACAATCTTGTTCCAAGATGAGATGATAAGCTCTTTCGCTTGCAACCCTTTGGCAAAGACCACAATGCCGGAAGTCTCTCTGTCTAGCCTGTTCACCATAAAGAGCTTTGCATCCGGATCGTACTTCTTGTAGTGGTTGCTAAGCAGGCGGATAGCCGTGCGATCTCCATACTTACCGGTGGTGTCCACCGTATACTGCCCGTAGAGCTTCTCTATGACCACGTAGTCCGAGTCTTCCCAAAGGATTTTGATTTTGGGATGATTGAACTCCTCCGGTCGGGAAACTCTTGAAATCTGCACCACATCTCTCGGAGAAAGCAGATGCGTTGCCTGCGAAATGTACTCACTATTCACCAACACACGCTTGGCCGAAAGCAGCTGTTTGGCAGAGCTACGAGAACGAGAAGAAACGTGTACAAGGTATGGCAACAGCTCCATTGCCTCTCGCACATGATAAGTCTCCTGAATAGGATTTCCTTTCAAAGTGGGTGTTTTTCTCTTGTCTCCGGGTGTATTCATAGACTCCGATATTTTAAGAGTACAAAAATAGAGAAAACTATTGACACCTTTGGTATGTGATACCTAAAATGTGTCCTTGAAGAAGAGATTTTCGGAGGGAGTTTTTATATAAAAATGGTCTCGCAAAAAATCTCCGAATCAGCCTTTCGGACGAGTCCCGAAGCGAGGCAGGAAAGAGTAGAAAAATCGGAACAGCAAGAGTATCAAACGGATATAGATTTTCTCGAATTCCGAAAAAATTTTTTCTCTGTGCGCTTCATCGCCCTCTCTCAGGTTAAACAATGTAAAATCTAACACACCTGACTGTAAATATATACTAATAGAGAAATTGCCACAAAAACGACCTTTTTACGAAGAAAACAGATAAACACCTCAAAATCAGCACAGAAGCAAAAAATTCTAAACACGTTAACCGAATCCGGTAAACGTGTTCATTGAAATCACTAAACGTGTTTACTGAAAAATTAAACACGTTAAGCCGGAAGAATATGCTCGTTTACTGTTTTGGCTTAACAAGTATTGCAATTTGTGTTAATAAAACGGGGCAAATTTAACAGTTCGGTCGTGCTCTGAAAATGACCTCTCCGATCAAAATAGAGAGAGCCCAAAGGCGGTGTATGGAATATATAAAAATCACCCTCAAAAGGCGATCGTAAAGAGTGCGAAATCGGTCTCCAAAATCTCCGGACACTACCCTGTTGTAGGCAACACATTTTTAGTCTGAGATTTGCTTTTGAAAACTCTTTTTCAGGATATGGTCAAGGTATAATGAACATGGAATGATTTTTTTATATCTTTGAGAAAAAGGAATTGCAGAAGAGGCTTAATATGGTCTTCGGGTATCCTTTTCAATTGTAGTATAAACACGTCCGACACTATGAAGACAACCAATGCCTCCAACTATCGTAAGTACCGCATCTGCTCGTTTGAAATGAGTCGTGGTCTGACGAAAATGTATAGCACATCATTCTATTCGGCTTCCAGTCTTTTCTCCAAAGATATACGTCCTGCCATACACAGCATCTACGGTTTTGTTCGTATAGCCGATGAGATCGTGGACACCTTTCACGAGCACAACCAAAAGGAGTTGTTGGATCTCTTCGAAGAGTCTTATCATCTGGCACACAAGTATGGCATCAGCACGAATCCTATCCTTTATGCTTTTCAGCTGACGGTAAAGCAGTTCGGTATTCCGGAAGAACACATACAGGCATTCTTGGCGAGTATGCGTGCAGATCTCGAAAAGAAGGAGTACAAGACAGCAGAAGAGACGGCAAAGTACATCTACGGTTCGGCGGATGTCGTGGGTCTGATGTGTCTGAAAGTCTTTTGCAAGGGGGACGAGAAGCTGTTCAAGGAGTTGGAGCAACCGGCCATGAAGTTGGGTTCGGCATTTCAGAAGGTCAACTTTCTCAGGGATCTGAAAGACGACTGTTTCGGATTGGGGCGCACTTATTTCCCAAATCTCCGCATAGAGAGTTTCGATGAAGCCACGAAGATGGAGCTTGTAAAAGAGATCGAACAAGAGTTTGCCGAAGCCTACAAAGGCATACAGAAGCTCCCGGAAGATGCCCGGCTCGCCGTCCTCACCGCATATAAATATTACAAAGGTCTGCTCAACAAGATAAAGAAAACCCCTGCGGACAAACTTCTTCAGACAAGGATCCGTGTCCCGGACTATCAGAAAGGGCTGCTTTTACTCTCTGCAATCATCAAAAACCGAATAAACATTCTATGACTTCAAACAATACAGCAGATATGGTGGTCCTTGTGGATGCAGGCGACAACACGCTCGGCACTATGGAAAAGATGGAAGCACACCGCAAGGGAGTGCTGCACAGAGCGGTATCCATACTGGTCTTTAACAACCGGAAAGAGTGGCTTCTGCATCGGAGAGCCCGGGAAAAATATCACGCCGGAGGGCTTTGGACCAATGCCTGTTGTACGCATCCGTTCCTGGAAGAGAGCTACGAAGATGCCGCTTGCAGGCGTATGATGGAAGAGATGGGGATAGAAGTGGAAGCGAAGAGACTTGTCCGGCTGTTCGACTTTACCTACACCGCATCTTTCGACAACGGGCTCACCGAACACGAATACGACCGAGTCTTTGCCTACATAACCGATACAGAGCCGGTTCCGAATCCTGACGAGGTCATGGATTGGAACTACTTGCCCCACGAAACATTAGACTCGGACATCCGCAACCATCCCGATCTTTACACCCCTTGGTTCAGGATCATTTACCAAAAAGCCATGGAGCATTCGGACAAGATAGAGGGCTGTTTCGAGAGAGGATAATTACCAATCAAAAAAACGATAATTACTAAACTGAAAAACGGTAATTACTAAACTGAAAAATGGTAATTACTAAATTGAAGGATGATAATTACCATTTCCGAAAACGATAAGCGAAACAGAAAAAACAAGATATTTACAATCACTTTAGCAACCATAACAACCGATGCAAAAACATAAAAAAGCAGATTGGCTAATCATGGCTCTCATCGCCATCTTCTACATCTTCGGTGCGCTCCAATTGGCTAACCCCGAAACCCGAACCCTATATACCGGGATGACACCTTGGGTTCTGCTCTTCTCCGTACTATTCCTGGGGCTGTACGACAAAACCCCTAAAAGATCCGGGCTGCTGCTCTTCTCCCTCATCGTAGCAGTACTCAGCTTCGGCGTCGAAGTATGGGGAGTGGCAACGGGAGATGTGTTCGGAAGCTACTCTTACGGCAGTGAACTTGGAGTGAAGATAGCCGGAACGCCGCTGCTCATCGGTCTCAACTGGGTGCTGCTACTCTACCTGAGCGCAGCCATATCAAGCTTCCTGCCACGTAACATCCTCTCTTGGATCATCCTGCCATCTATACTCATGGTCGGCTACGATATGGTTATGGAGCAAGTGGCACCACGTATGGACATGTGGTCGTGGGGCGGTGATGTAATCCCTGTTCAGAACTATCTCGTATGGGGAGTGCTTGCTCTGCTGTTTCATACCCTGAGATACGTGATGAATATCACTGTCCGCAACAGAATGGCACTGTTTCTCTTCACCATCCAAGTCCTGTTCTTCCTCATCATTCTTATCGCATAATATGCTCGAAGCCCGACATCATCCCATCGTCTATCCCTTCTTTCAGTACTACACGGAGTATCTCATCCGGAGAAGATTCCATGCTGCCAAGATCATCGGGACATTCACGGACAGAGAGTTGCCTGTATTGCTCATAGCCAATCATATCGGATGGTGGGACGGCTTTTGGGCAATGTACCTGAAACGGAAAGTGTTCAAGCGAAAATTCTACTTCATGATGCAGGAAGATCAGCTGCTACGCTACCGCTTCTTCAACCGCACCGGAGCATTCTCCGTCAATAAAGGCAGCAGAGAGATAATCCGTTCTCTGGAATACGCCACACGGTTGCTCGAAGAGAAAGAGAATATGCTGCTGATCTATCCGCAAGGGAAACTGCAGTCCCTTTACCTATCCGAGTTCTCTTTTCAAAAGGGCATCGAACGCATCCTAAAAGATAAAAGAGAAAGCGTACAGGTGATCTTCTCCGCCAACCTTATAGATTATCTCGCCCATCCTAAGCCTACGGTAACGATGTATATAGAAGAGTTTACCGGAGAGATGAGCCTCGACACTTTGGAAAGAGAGTATAACAGATTTTATGCCGACTGTCTCTCCCGACAGCTCCACACGGAAGAATGATCGAGTATATCGCATACGCCGTTTTCGGATTCGCTCTGCTGAGATTCCTGATAGCATTCCTCAACATGCTCTTCCTCGAAACTCTGCCCAAGCATCCGCGCATCGGAGAGGCAGAGAGAGGGAAAGTCTCCATCCTTATACCTGCTCGCAACGAAGCCGACAACATCTCACACCTTCTCTCCGACCTTAAAAGAGTAAACGATGAAAGCATCCGAGAGATCATCGTACTGGACGATCAGTCCGAAGACAACACTGCCGAGATCGTTTCTCATTACTGCCGGGACGATGCCCGTCTGCGTCTGATCTCCTCCTCATCGCTACCCGAAAGATGGCTTGGAAAGAATCACGCCTGCCACTCTCTCGCCAAAGAAGCCGAAGGAGACTTCTTCCTCTTCCTCGATGCCGATGTTCGCTTAGAGCCTGGATTCGTAGACAGAGCCGTGGCATACTGTCAGAAGAAAAAGACAGACCTCTTCACCGTCTTTCCTACACAGGATATGGAGACATGGGCAGAGAAAGTTTCCGTTCCCAATATGCACATCATTCTACTCACGTTGCTGTTTCTGCCGCTTGTGAGACTATCATGCTTTTCATCGCTATCGGCGGCAAACGGACAGTGCATGCTATTCAGACGAAACGCCTACAAAGCTCTCCTCCCCCACTATACCTATCGCCACAGCAAAGCGGAAGATATTGAGATCGCCCGATATTTCAAGAGAAAACGGCGCAAAGTGGCGTGTCTTACCGGAATAAAAAGCATCCACTGCAAGATGTACAGCGATCTTCAAGGAGCACTGGACGGATTTTCCAAGAACGTTACCTACTTCTTCGGCGGAGCCAATGCCTATCTCCCTGCTCTGCTGTTCTGGTCTGTAACCACCTTCGGCATCGTTCCTCTTCTGCTCTCATCCTCACCTATCTTTGCGCTGTACTATATCGGCATCGTCATCCTTACACGAGTGATGGTCTCTCTGACTGCCGGACAGTCTCCCTTCTACAATATACTGCTCATCATTCCTCAGCAGATCATGCTTGGGGCATTCATTCTGAAATCGTGGATCAATAAGCAACGCCGGGAGTTCAGATGGAAAGGTCGTACTCTATAAACAGCTAAAACAGATGAAACACTTCACTCTACTATTCCTCCTGCTGCTCTTCTCTCTTCCTCTTTCGCTATCCGCATCGGAAAAGGAGAGCATCTACAACGCATACATATATAATAATATGGAGTCGTGGAAGCGTGTCATAGACCGGATGCACACCATTAAAGAGAAAAACACAGAGCAGGAACTGGAGCTTCTCAACTTTGAATACGGCTACATCGGATGGTGTATAGGCAATAAGAAAAACAGCCTTGCCAAAACCTACATGAAGAGGATGGAAGAGAGGATGAACAGGCTCAAGAGCCGGCAGGTACGCCCTGCTCTGATGCTTGCATACGAGTCCGCCTATCTCGGATACCAGGTAGGACTGAACAAGTTCAAGGCTCCGTTCTTGGGACAAAAGAGTATATCGGCTGCCGAAAAGTCTGTAAAACAAGACCCCGACAATGCTTTCGGATACGTGCAGCTCGGCAATATAGACTTCTATCGCCCTGCACTCTTCGGTGGTTCCAAGCCCAATGCTCTCAAGCACTACCTTACGGCAGAGCGGCTATACCTCTCGCAGAAAGAGAGCAATGCAGAAGCCAAAGACTGGAATCTGCTTGCACTCTGGATACAGATAGCCCAAACCTATGACGCACTGGATGACGTCAAACGCGCAGACGAGTATTACAAAAAAATATTGATGGCAGAACCAAACTTCAAATGGGTGAAGGATGAGCTCTACTCCAAATTCAAACAAAAGCACAATATATCATGAATAAAAAAGTAACAATTATAGGCACAGGTCTTGGTGGCTTGGCAAGCGGCCTCCTGCTCTCCAAAAGAGGCTTCCAAGTATCTTTCATCGAAAAAAATAGCGAGCCGGGAGGACGTCTCAACCGGATTCGGAAAGATGGTTTTACCTTCGACACCGGTCCCAGCTTCTTTAGTATGTCTTATGTATTCAAGGAGTTTCTGGACAAGTGCGGTGTTGAGATGCCTTTTGAATTTGTAGAACTCGATCCGCTCTACTCGGTAAACTTCCGAGGGGATGATAAGACCTATCACCTATACAAGGATATAAAACGACTTGCCGAGCAGTTCGAGGGAGTGGAGCCGGACTTTGAGAACAAAATGAGGCGGTATCTCAAAAAATCGAGAGCGCTGTTTGAAGACACATTTGACATTGTCATCCGCAACAACTTCGACAATATGTTCGACTACATCACCACGTTGATGCAGGTCAATCCACGCCATATACCGGTTCTTCTCAAGACATTCTGGCAACACGTTACGGAGCATTTCTCTTCAAAAGAGGCACGTCAGATCATCTCGCTGGTAGCATTCTTTCTCGGTCGCACGCCTTTCGACACCATGGCGATATACAGCCTTCTCTCCCACACAGAGTTTTGCCATGATGGCTATTACAATGTAAAAGGAGGGATGTACAACATCGTGCAGGGGCTGGTATCGGAGCTGGAAAAGTCGGGAGCCACATTCCGGTTCGACACAGAGATTAAAGATGTCTCTTTCAGTGGAGACAAACTCACAGCCGTGATAGATAGAGAGGGCAACAGATATGAGTCCGACATTTTTCTTTGCAACGCAGACGCCGCACTGTTCAGAGGAAGAGTGTTGCACCGAAAAGCGTACAGCGAGCAAAAGTTGGCTCAAAAAGAGTGGACCATGGGCTATCTGACGTTCTACATCGGTATTAAAGGAAAGCTGCCCCGGCTCGATCAGCACAACTACTATCTCGGCACAAACTATGAGGAGTATGCACACAATATCCTCAAAGATCCCGATACGCTGCAAAAGCCATACTACTACGTCAATGTCATATCCAAGCACAACGACAGCTGTGCCCCTGAAGGATGCGAGAGCCTGTTCTTTGTATGTCCCGTACCCAACCTGCAATACAAAAAAGATTGGAGCGATAGAGATGAGATCGTGGACAGCATCCTTGAGGACTTCTCCAAGAGAATAGGAGAAGATATACCCTCTATGGTGGTGTCGCGTACCATCTATACGCCCAAAGAGTGGGAGGAGAGGTTCAACCTCTATCAGGGTAGCGGTCTCGGACTATCCCACAAGATGATGCAGATAGGTGGATTCCGCCCGGCGAATTTTGATGAAAAGTTGTTCAATCTGTTCTACGTAGGAGCTTCCACGATACCGGGTGCCGGACTGCCGATGGCTGTTATCAGCGCAGATTTGGCTTGCCGGCGGATAGAAGCTTTTGCAAACGAACAAAAGGGCAAGTAGTTTGGCTCTGTCTCCATCAAGGCTTTCATAATTCGTCTATAAGGGAATAAAAAAGCATCTTAACGGCTATAAAACTCTGCTTAAACAGATTCAAAACCAAGCATCAAGACTTGAATGGCAAAAATCAAGCTTTGAAAAGTACCCATCAAGGCATGATCTCTGCAGATCGTGCCTTGATGCCATAAAAGATACAGGATAAAAGCATCTTTTATACCTGTTCAAAAAATCTTGCGAATACGTTTAATCTAAAAAGAGAGTATATCCGGGTATTCCATGATATACAAAGCAGGGTGTGCCATACCGGTATGACACACCCTGTTTCGGTATAGAAACCGGAGATCGAAAGTTATCGTTTCACGATTCTGCGAGCTGCATCCCAAGCCACGAGCAGTCCGCCGGCACTCATGATAATATCCTTGATAACAAGCCTTCCTACACCCGACAAGTATGGAAAGCCATAATGGGGCGTCGGTAAGTCTCCACCCAGATTAGGAACCCAAGACTCCGGAGTTGTTATAAGGAAAGAAAGCGTAACGATGGACATACCAAAGGTGAGTAATCCTCCTATCAGTCCGACCTTGGGAAACCAAATACCCAAGAGGACAAAAAGCCCTATGAGAACAATCATCGTACCAAGACCATAAGAGAAAGGATAGGTACCGTTAACCTTGTGCCAGTCTATATTCTTCTGCACCATCTTTCCTTCCGGATTTTTATGCAGTGTGTATTCCTTGACCATCTCTCCTTTATCATTCTCTACATAAGTATTGGACTTCGTGTAGAAGAAACTCATGAAAGGGCTGTTGCTTACAAAGTGCACGATACCATCGGCTTCGTATTGGCAAGCTTTAAGCCCTCCGATCCACGCCATAACCACAAAGATGGATATACGCATGAAGTTAAAGAATGGGCGCTCCAGGTTCAGAATAATTTTCCCGGATGTCTGAAAGATCTGTTCCATCAACTTTTTCATATCAACTTATTCATTTTACTATTTACACTGCAAAGTTCCGGCTTTTCAACAACGCAGGGAATGGATAAACATGATATTAACATGGATAGATTTGACACCCATCCGGTAAAAAGCCATACGAAAAAGATTTTCCGGTATTCAGTGAGGAGGTTGAGGAGGAGTAATGATGGTGATACCGACTTCATCCCTGAAGTGCTTCGGCGAAAGCCCTGTTGCCTTTTTGAAGTAACGGCTGAAGTAAAACTCGTCTTGGAAGTTCAGCATCAGTGCAATCTCTTTTATGCTCTTGTCCGTAAGGTGAAGAAGCCTTTTGGCGGCGATGATAACCCGGTCCTGTATCAATTGCGAGGGAGTTTTTCCAAATGCCTGCTTGCTCTTTCTACTCAATACTTCGGAAGAGATACCCACTTCACGGGCATAAAAAAGCACTCTCCTCTCCTCCAGATGATGCTTCTCCAAGAGCTGCTCGAACAGGAGTGCCAGTCTGTCCGTAACACTGTTCAGCTGCCCCTCCAAAGCATCTTTCTGTCTGCTGCACAAGGCAAGCAGAAGCTGGAGATAGGTTTTGATGATAGAGGAAGTAAAAGGAAGCTCCTCTTTGTCCCGGTGCTGCTCTTCTGCAATCCGGTCTGTCAGCTCGTAAAGATAGTGCAGCAGAGAGGGCGAGACGCTCACGTAGGGTTTCAGATAGGCGTTGTTGAACAACAATCCATTGCAAGCCACCTCATATTTATGGTACTCGATACAGTAAAAGTCGCTATGAAAAGAGAGTTGTCGATAGCTATCAGGGGGCTTTGACCATACCAAACTCTGGTAAGGTGAGAGGAATAACACCGTGTTGGCTTCCGCATCGTAATCCGTACCATCCACCATGAATGTAGAACCCTGCTCCAGAAAAACAATGGTGTAAAGAGAGGAAGTAAAACTACTTTCCGGGATATTCGGCGGAAAATCTTGTATAGAGATTAACTGAGACATAGATCTGCTTGATATATATTATATTCCAACCTCTGATGGCAAAGATAACAACTCCCGACAAACTTTTCCCGTAAAGGTTCCGGATATTACATATTTTGTACGGATAAGCACTCCCCGCTCCCAATCATAGACATCGAATACAACAATTTGAGCATAAAAGTATAATAGAAAGGAATATTAAGTACCTTAGCAAACCGGATGAAAGGAGTTACTCACCTTTCCTTAATAGTACAAATTATGAAATAACGGATTTGACAGGTATGATGAAATCTTTTTGGATAAGTGTAATACTACTGGTATTATCGGTTGGTACGATGAAAGCTCAAAATAGCAGATTCAACTCGTTTGCTCATAACGAAAGCATCGCCTACTGCATCACCTCCAAAGGCACACCTAATAACATTGTCCGCCTCGACAACAATTGGGAAATACTTCTCGCTTTAAGAGAGCCGCACACCATTAAAGCATTGGATTCGCTCAATGTTAAGTTCACGTACAGTCAGCTGCAACTGCTTGCAGATTGGAAGTTGATCCGAAACAACAAAAACAAATTCCAAACCAATATAATAATATTGGACAGCCTGCAAACCCTCAAACTGCGCAACCATTCTAAGGAGCTATCGGAGGCTTTGGCAGGTAAAATCGGGAAAGATGTTGCCGATTTTGTGAAGCTGTTGAAGAGTGAAGGAAGAGAGCGGAACTCGTACAGCATCCTTTTCTCTTATGTTATTGATGGACTGGTATGGAAGTGTTTGGAGGAGAGAGGAGCTATCAGAAAAAAAGAACTCTCCATGAAAGAGCCCTTGTGGAGCGGTGAGTTTTGGACACTTTATCCTAAAAGAGATTTTTACTGCGGTACTAATACTCTGTCAAGCAAGGGTTACTCGCTCAAAATCAACTGGAGTGAGGGTGCTTTTTCAAGGATAAGACCTTTTATCTCAAATACCCGACAACTGGATCTTCTCTTGAAAGACTTTGAGAAAAATGGGAAAATCACGGAAGAGAACACCATTGCCGTATTTTCCAAGTTTAATTTATTCAATGAATCCGGGCATATAACCGTACCAATCCTTGAGGAAAACGATAAGAACTCACTCTATCTTGAGTCAAAGAAAATAGCCGACAGCATTGCGGATTTTCTGGAGCAATCTTTGGATATAGAGCTGTTGCGGAAAGAGTTTGGATTCGCAGACAAGTCGCAAGCAATCGTCATCCTGTATCACGAAATACTTTGGGATCTGCTTGCGGAGCTGGAAAACAAAAAGATAATCACGAAACCGACTATTTTTATAGCCCCGGATACTGCCAAGGATGAAAATGTTTCGGATCTGATCTTCTTCGTGAAAAGGTAAGCGGATGAATGATGTTTCCTTTCTTCCCGAAACCAACTATTCGAGATATAAATATTATTGTGTACCTTTGCAAGGCGGAGTGAACAGGCGTATGTTCACGAACACAAAGTATTTAGGATAGATAAACAGAGAAAAGGAAATAACACGATTAGAACAGATGAGTAAGATTGTAGGAAACTTAATCCCCAACACATTCTTCATCACTAAGGGTAGTGGAGAATCGGATCTGGAACTACACGCAGGGTCATACCATATGGCGCTTTACGATGCAGGTATTTCAGACTTTAACATTATGGTTTACTCTTCCGTGCTTCCTGCTACGGCAAGGTTGGTAACAATGGATGAGATAGACCTTCCTCCTTTCGGCTCGGAGCTGAAAACCATCATGTCCGTGTCTCACGGTATGCAAGATGAGTTTGTTTCTGCCGGAGTGGTGTACGCATGGATGTATAAGGATGAAAACTTTGACGAAAAGATCGGCGGTCTTGTGTGCGAAGTGAGCGGAAGGTATCGTATAGAAGAGCTTGAAGCTCGTCTTATCCGTGTAATAAATGACCTGCACGAAAAGACTTACTCCCAATACTATCTTGGCGAACTAAACTTTATCACAGAAGGTATCACCATAGAAAAGAGATATGGTACTGCCCTTGCCGGACTTTGCTTTATAGACTTTGTCCAGCCTGAAGTAAAGAAATAACAGTTTCCCAAATAAGGGAAGAAGATCGACATATAAAATTCACAAGAAAGGGAGATCGTGCTGTAAAGTATTGTCTCTCTTTTCTGTTTTTTCAAGGGGATCTTGTAACAATCGCACTTATTCTCAAACACAGACAATAAACAATGAAATATATAGGAGCACATGTAAGTGCCAGCGGAGGAGTGGAAAATGCTCCGGTGAATGCACATCAGATAGGAGCAAACACTTTTGCCCTGTTCACCAAAAATCAGAGACAATGGGTGGCAAACCCTCTTACGGATAAAAGCATCCGCCTGTTTAAGGAGAGATGCAGTGAGTATGGCTTTGATCTGAGTAAGATATTGCCTCACAACAGCTACCTCACCAATATGGGCAGTCCGGAAGAAGATATGCGACTGAAAAGCAAAAATGCGTTTCTGGATGAGATGCAACGGTGTGAGCAGCTGGGTCTGAACCTGCTTAACTTCCACCCCGGAAGCCATCTGAACAAAATATCAGAAGAGGAATGCCTGCTGAATATTGCTCATAGCATCAACGATGTTCTGGCTGAGACCTCTTCCTGTATAGCTGTTCTGGAAAATACCGCAGGGCAAGGCTCTAACATGGGATACAGATTTTCTCATCTGGCATACATTATAGAACATGTCGAGAATAAAGAGAGGATAGGAGTGTGTCTGGATACAGCTCACCTGTTGGCTTCGGGGTATGAAATCCGGAACAAGGAAGCCTACGAGGCTATGTGGAAAGAGTTTGAGGAGACTATCGGTTTGCAATATCTTCGAGGCATTCACCTGAATGACTCTATGAAGGATCTCGGCACTCGTGTGGACAGACACCACAGCTTGGGCAAAGGAGTAATGGGATTGGATTTATACTCCTATGTAATGAAAGATTCGAGACTGGATAACATCCCTATTATCCTCGAAACACCCGATGATACCATCTGGGCAGAAGAGATTGCTTACCTGCGTTCATTAGAATAGAGACACCAAAAGTTATGAAAGAGAGTCGTAGATATTTTGTACAGCTGCTACTGTTCTGCTTTTTTGTATCCGGCGTCGTAGCACAAGAACCTATTAAATGGGTTAATACCCTTATAGGAACATCCAACTACGGAACAACCAATCCGGGAGCACAGCATCCGCACGGGCTTATGAACATCACTCCTTTCAATGTGATGGGCGGAGAGGGAATCAATAAGTTTGAAAAGGATAGTATGTGGTGGAGCACTCCGTTCAGCTCAAACAATAGTTTTCTTACCGGCTTCGCCCAAGTAAATCTTAGCGGTGTAGGATGCCCGGACTTAGGCTCTCTTCTTTTGATGCCGACAACCGGTGAACTGGTATTCGATCCCGTAAAGTATGGATCGGTAATGGAAGAGCAGGTGAATCAACCGGGGTATTATGCCGTAACACTTGCCAAATATAGTATCCGTGCAGAGGTTACAGCGACAGAACGCACCTCTATGGCGCGCTTTCATTTCCCTGTCGGGAAAGCAAATATTTTGCTAAACCTCGGAGAGGGACTAACGAATGAGAGTGGAGCCATAGCGAGATTTAAGGATCAACAGACCATAACAGGCAGTAAGCTGGTCGGCTCTTTCTGCTATCACCATGATGCTGTATTCCGTCTCTATTTTGCGATGAGAATAGAGAGAACTCCTGTAAAACATGGCTTCTGGAAGCTTCAACGCTTCCTGCCGATAGACCTGGCTTGGGATAAATATACAGGGCAGTACAAACCTTATGAGGGCTTTACCCAAGAAATGTCGGGAGATAATATAGGTGTGTTCTTCTCTTACGATGTAGAAGAGCCTACCACAATCACTGTCCGAACCGGGGTATCTATGGTAAGCGAAGAGGAAGCAATGAAAAATCTTGAAGCAGAACAACCTGCCGGGCTCTCTTTTGAAACCATCGTGAGCGATGCTCAAAAGAAATGGAATAAAGAGCTATCGAAGATAAGAGTAAAAGGAGACAGTGAAAAAGACAAGATAGTATTCTACTCCGCTCTTTACCATACGCTAATCCATCCTAATATTGCGCAGGATGTTTCCGGGTCTTACAACAAGATGGAAACTCTTGAAAAGATTACACTACCACAAGGAAAGAAGAGATATACGGTATTCTCCCTATGGGATACTTTCCGAACAGTGCATCCTCTCTACTGTATTTTGGATCCTAAGAAGCAGTTGGAGATGATTGATGTGATGCTGGATATGTACAAAGAGAATGGTTATCTTCCGAAATGGGAGCTATACAGCCGTGAGACTTTCACAATGGATGGGGACCCTGCAGCCATTGTAATCAACGACACATGGCAACGCGGACTGAGAAACTTTGATACAAATCTGGCATTGGAGGCGATAAAACGCTCCGCCTTGGATGTTTCTAAAGAGAACAAAGTGCGTCCGAATATAGAGCTGTATGTCAAACATGGATATGTTCCGAACCAAAAGAAGCACGACAACTGTGTCTCACAGTCTTTGGAGTATTATCTCTCAGACTTTAATGCCGCTCAGTTTGCTCTTTCCATGGGAGATAAAGAGACTTACAAAACCCTTATCGCAAGAGCAAAAAGCTATACCAAGCTCTTCTCCAAAGAGTACAACTGCTTCAGACCAAGAATGCAAGATGGCTCTTTCATGACACCTTTCGATCCAAGAATCGGCAAGGACTTTCAAGAAAATACCGGCTACCACGAAGGGTCGGCATGGAACTATAACTTCTACGTTCCATTTGACATCAAAAATCTGGCAAAGATGATGGGTGGAGAAAGGGTGTTTACCCAAAAACTGGATGAGACCTTCGCAAAAGGATACTATGACATGGCTAACGAGCCGGATATTGATAATGCTTATCTCTACTGCTATTTCCCTAAGTATGCTTATAGGACACAGGAGATGATTCCCGCTCTGCTGGATAAGTATTTTACGACAGCACCGGGCGGTCTTCCCGGCAATGATGATACGGGAACAATGTCCGCTTGGGCTATTTTCTCAATGCTCGGATTCTATCCTGTTTCTGCAGGAACACCTATATATGCCCTTACTGCTCCGAGATTCGATGAGGTGGTTATAGAGCTGGATCAAGAGTACTATCCTCATGCTTCACTTACGATAGAAGCAAAAAAAGAATCGCCTCAATCCAAATACATTGAAGCAATTCTATTAGATGGAAAACCTTATAGGAAAGGGTATATCATCTCACATAAAGAGCTGTTTAGTGCTGAAAAATTGACATTTGTGCTGAGAGATAGAAGGCAATAAAACTTATTCTCCTCTCTTGGTGCAAACGATCTGATTTCTATACGAAAGGTTGACAACGGAGTACTTATTCACTCCGGTACGCGGAAGTATCTTTTCGTAGAAGATATCGACCTTGCCAAGCTGTTCGTCAAAGTCTATCTTAGGACTGATACAGAATACAAACTCCCCTACTCTGGGATAGAGATAGATCTCTTTCTCTGAAACGACGTGTATAGAGCCGAAGAAGTTTCTCCATTTTTTATGCTCCTCAAGATAGTGAGCAAGATCGAGAAGATAGGTCTGCGCTGTTTTCTCCGAAATATTTCCGGTAACCACGGGAACGTAAGCAGCTCCCTTTCTATTGGGGAAAATAATACCTTCGGCATCTATATATGATGCCTTCTCTCCGTAGTAGAGAGCCATCAAAGGCTGTCTCTCTTCCAGCTCGATCTGCAAAGAGTGAGACTGAGGTGCAACATAGGCTGTTGCAGACTTGATATATGGGCTTTTTTCTATGAGTTCCTGTTCGAGTTTTCGGGTATCTACACTGCGAAGCACGGTATCTTTAATGCTCAAATTCAGAAGAGAAAGCACATCGGCAGGGGTTACGAATGCTTGTTCTGCCTCATGAGAGATTTCCACAGATGTTTTACTTGGGATTATTTTATTGCCATCCTCATATTTTTGAGGAGATGCAACCAAATAGGACGCAACAAATGCAGCGCACATAAGAAGTACACCAAGTATGACAACAATATGCTTGAGTCTCTGCTTCATGGAGGTCTAAGATAGTGCTTTTTTCTGTTTTTGGATGAGATATTCTTTAACCTCCGGTACCAATAACTCTATATCTCCCGCTCCAAGCATGAGATAGACATCTGCCGGAAAACGATCCAATGTCTTTGTCAACTCCGACTTGGAGCAAGAGGTCGCAATAACATTGGGAGAGATATGCTCCAAAATAAGTTCGGATGTAATTCCGGGCATAGGCTCTTCTCTTGCCGGATAGATGGGAAGGAGAACAACTTGTGCTTCTTGAGAAAGAGCTTCGGCAAATTCTTTATAAAAATCTGCCGTACGGCTGTAAAGGTGTGGTTGAAAAATTGCCGTGAGTCTGCTATCGGGATAAAGGACTCTCACGGAACGGATGCTTGCCGCTATCTCTTCGGGATGGTGTGCATAATCGTCAATAAGGACAAAGCCCCCTTCTCCCCCGGAAAGCACTCGTTCAAATCGGCGATGAACCCCCTTAAATGAAGAGAGATTCAAACGGAGTTCTGCCTCACTTTTTCCACATAAGTGAGCTACCGCGAGGGTTGCTGTTGCATTTTCCACATTGATTTCAATAGGAACACCAATGTGCATCTCCCGGTAAACACCTCCGGGGAAATGGAAGTCAAAGTATAGCTCACCGGATCTAAACTGTAAATTATTACTATAAAAATCTGCCTGCTCATTCTTAGCATAGGTGTAGAACTGAGCACCTTCGCGTAAGCGAGGTGTACAGGTTGCATGCTTGTGCATGACTAACCCTCCCTTAGGCGAAACAAGGGAAGTAAAATGCGAGAAGGCCTCCAAATATGCCTCTTCCGTGCCATAGATATCCAAGTGATCCGGACTGGTAGATGTAATGATGGCATAGTGAGGATGAAGGGTATGAAACGATCGGTCATACTCATCTGCCTCGGCAACTGTAAAAGAAGCATCTGCGTCCAAGAGAAGATTGCTGTTATAGTTGAGAGAAATTCCTCCAAGGAAAGCATTCACACCGACATGTTCAGATGGTATCACTGTTTCTGCCATAAGACAAGCCAAGATGGTAGAAGTGGTGGTCTTGCCATGTGTTCCGGCAACGCAAAGAGCCTTAGAACGAGACGTAATCTCTCCCAAAGCCTGAGAACGTTTGTATAATTTGATCCCTTTATTTCTGTAATAAGACATCACGGAAGCATCAGTCGGGACAGCCGGAGTGTAGATAACGTAGGTATCTTCCGAGCGAAAAGCTTCGGGTATAAAGTCTGAATTGTCATCATAAAAAACTTCCGCACCTTCTGCGACAAGAGCACGTGTGATATGGCTCTCTGTTCTGTCGTATCCTCCTACTTTGAATCCGTGAAGAAGAAAATATCGTGCAATAGCACTCATCCCAATTCCTCCTATTCCAATGAAGAAAATTGGAGTATAAGTCTCTTTTATATTCATTCTCGCAATATCTTTTCCAAAATATCTACTATTTGTTCTGCTGCATTTACTCTGCCCAATGGACGGACATTTTCAGACAGTGTACGACACTTTTCGTGATCATCCAAAAGAGAAAGAGCCGTGGGGATAAGAGATGTTGAGCAGTCCGCATCCTTAACCATCAATGCCGCATTCTTCTGAACCAAAGCCATGGCATTATGTGTCTGATGATCTTCGGCAACATTTGGAGACGGGACTAAGATAGATGCGAGTCCCAATGCCGAAATTTCGGATATACTACTTGCCCCGGCTCGTGAAATGACGACAGTAGCCAAAGCATAAGCTTTCTCCATTTCGTAAATAAATTTGCGTGCCACAATGTTAGAAGGCGATCCGTGTGCTTTAAGCGCAGCCTCTACTTTTTTGAAATATGCCGCCCCTGTCTGCCACAATACTTGTATGTCTGTACGTTTGGCAAGCATATCTATCTTTGCAATCACTCCCTGATTCACGCTCAATGCCCCAAGGCTGCCTCCAATAATAAGCAGTGTCGGTTTATCAGGAGATAAGCCAAAAGCTTCAGCACAAACTTCTTTAGCCGGAAGTTGATTCGTCAAACTTGCTCTGATCGGATTCCCTGTAAAGTGTATTGGAGCTTTTGGAAAAAATCTCTTCATATTGTCATAAGCGACAAAGACAGCCTTTGCTTTCTTTCCAACAATCTTATTCGTAACTCCGGCATAAGAGTTTTGCTCCTGCACCAAAGTTGTTATGCCAAGACGTTGGGCTGCTATTAAAGTAGGGGCACTGGCATATCCTCCCACTCCTATTACGGCTTGAGGCTTAATCTCTTTGATGGCTCCTTTTACCATTCTTAGGCTTTTGAGGAGACGGTAAAATACTTTGATATTTTTCCAAACCTTCTTCCTTTGCAATCCCATTATAGGAAGGAGAAGTATCTCATAACCGGCATTAGGAACTTTTTCCTCTTCCATTCGTCCTTTTGCCCCCACAAACAGAATCTTACAAGAGGGATAACGTCTCTTTATTTCGTCTGCAATAGAGATAGCGGGAAAGATATGCCCTCCTGTACCTCCGCCACTGATAATGATATTCTTTAGCTCTTTACTCATGATTTTCTATGTTTATGGTATCCGGTATTTTCGTCATCATAATAGGATGCATCAGTTATGGGAACTTCCGGTATAACTTCTGTGTTAATGGCTATTGGGGTTTCTGCCCCGGACATTTGAGCAATGGCTTCTTCCTGTTGCTCTTCAAGCTCCCTACTTGCAGATAAAATGAGAGCAAAATAGATAGATGTTACAAGATAAGATGATCCTCCTTTGCTGATAAAAGGAAGAGTCTGTCCTGTAACAGGCATGATTCCTACATTTACCATCATGTGTATGAGAGCTTGAGTACATATAATTATACCAATCCCTATGACTAAAAACTTAGGGTAAAACAATTTTAATCTGCTGGCCAGCTTTCCAATATAAAAGAGAAGCCAAATATAAAGAGCAATACACAATAGCCCGGCAATAAGACCATACTCTTCAAGGATAATTACAAATATAAAATCGGAGAAAGGCTGAGGTAAGACAAGACGAGACTCGCTATTTCCGGGACCAACACCTGTTACTCCTCCTTTTACAATAGCAATATTGGCTTGTATCCGTTGAAAGTCTTTTCCTTCATCTTCGTTCTCTTTTTCGGTAGCATTCTTACCAATAAAGCTCTCTATCCGCGCTTTTCCCGTACCAAATCGACCCGGAATCTTATTTACAACATCCATCGGAAGAATTAGCAATAAACAGACAAGTAAAGCTGCTCCTGCAAACATTGCTATGGTTCCTTTTATAAAGGTTCTCTTATGCACCTTCCCCAGAAAACAGAGGATGTAGGAAGTCATACCAAGGAGAAGCCCACTAGAGATATTCTGGAGAAAAATAGGAATACAGATAGCTCCGGTTGCCAACGCAATATGTATAAAAGTACGTTTGCTGGCATACTCTTCGACAGAAAGTTTGAACGCAATATAGTTGATGAGGCAAAGGCGTGCCACCTCTGAGGTTTGAAACTCAAAACCTAAGATACTGAGCCACCTCTTTCCTCCATTACGCTCAATACCCATAAATTGGGTAAGAAGAAGTAGCACAATACCCAAAATAAGCCCAAACAGAGCGAACTTACGCCACAACTTCGTTGGAATATGAGAAAAGACCACACAAACAACAAGCGCCATGATCATAAGAGCAACATGCTTAAGCATGGGAGCAAAAACAGAAGAATCATGAGCAAATGCTTCATTGGAAATGGCAGAATAGACACTCAACAGAGACATGACCATCAGAAGAGCAATGATCATCCAAAGGGTCTTGTCCCCGGCAAATAGTTTCTTTTGATGAGAAAGATGAGTGTCCGGCAATCGATCTTTAGCTTCAAGTGTTGTCATAGCACTACTTCATAATAAGGTTTTTACAGCTTCCTTAAAACGGTCTCCTCTATCCTCATAATTCTTGAATAGATCAAAACTTGCACAACAAGGAGAGAGCAAAACCGTATTAGCACCGCACTCTTTTGCCATTTCATGTGCTCTTCTGACCGTGTCTTCCACATCCTCCGATACCACATAAGGAATACCGAGAGAGCCTAACTGCTGCTCCAATTTCTGATAATCCTTTGTCATAAATATAAGACCAAGAGAAGTTCTTTTTACCTCCTCTGCTATTGTAGTATAGTCATTACCTTTGTCTGTTCCTCCGAGTATCAATATGATATCTTTATCCGCCATGGCTCCAAGAGCATACTTCGTTGCATCTATATTGGTGGCTTTAGAGTCATTGATGTAGTGGACAGACTCCACAATCCCAGCATCTTCCATACGATGCGGAACACTCTTAAATGTTCTCAAAGCCTCTTTCAAAGCAAAAAGATCTACTCCGGCATGCAGAGTTGCTGCTATTGCTGCCATTATATTGCAGTAGTTGTGCACACCTTTCAGACTCAACTCTGATAGTTTGAACGAAAAACGTCCCTGAGGCAAAGCCACTAAAATATCATTCTCTCTTAATGAGCCAAAGTAAAGATCTGCTTCCGGTTGTTGGGTATAAAACTTAAATTTTGCAATTCCGGAAGAGATCGGATGACGCACAAGCAATTTTCTGATCTCCTCATCTTCGCCAAAATAGATTGCAAGACCATCTGGAGCAAGATTGCAAAAAACCTTTCCCTTTGCATCAGCATATTTCTCTATATCATAATCATACCTATCAAGATGATCGGGCGTAATATTCAAAATAATAGAAACATAAGGAGAGAATGTCGGCATATCTTCCAATTGAAAGCTGGAAAGCTCTACCACATAAATATCTCTTCGGGAATCTTCCTGCGCATATCTGGAAAGGGCAAAACCAATATTACCGGATTCGACAGCATCCCAACCGGCAGACCTTAATACATGAGCAATAAGAGAAGTAGTCGTAGTCTTTCCATTGCTTCCGGTTACGGCGATAAAATTTGCGCCCTCCATATGGCGCGCAGCAAACTCTATTTCTGATATTACTTCACATCCATTCTCTCTTAATTGTAAAATTATTGGAGCTGTTTGTGGAATACCCGGACTTTTTACCGCGATTGTTGCATCGCTTATATTTTCCCAAGTGTGTCCTCCTTCCTCGAAAAGTATTCCAGCAGAGTTTAGAGACTCCTTAACTTCAGTCGGTATATTATTCTTATCCGAGACAAAGACTTCGTATCCCTTCTTTTTCGCTAAAAGAGCAGCTTGTAGTCCACTCTCTCCGGCTCCTAAAACGACAATCTTCTTCATCTCAACTTCAAAGTTATGATAGTTAATATAGCAAGTATAGCACCTATTAGCCAAAATCTTGTTACAATCTTTGCTTCAGGAATAGGTGTAATAGGTTTTTGTATTATAGCATCTATCCCCTCGTTCCCCGGTTTCTGAAAGTGATGATGTAGTGGAGCCATCTTGAAGATCCGCTTACCCACTCCTTGTTTTTTCTTTGTGTATTTATAATAATATCTCTGCAATATAACGGATAGATTTTCTACAACAAATATTCCACAAAGGATGGGCAAAAGAAGTTCTTTCCTTATAACTATTGCATAAACAGCTATTATACCTCCGATGGTAAGACTTCCTGTATCCCCCATAAATACTTGTGCAGGATAAGAATTGTACCAAAGGAATCCCATCGTTGCTCCTACAAATGCGGCTGCAAATACCACCAGTTCTTCTGCTCCGGGAATAAACATGACATTTAGATACTCAGCAAAAGTGAGGTGAGATGAGACATAAGCGAGAATACCCAGAGCCATTCCCATAAAAGCAGAAGACCCTGCTGCAAGTCCATCCAATCCATCAGTCATATTTGCGCCATTGGAAACGGCCGTTACAATGAGAATACAGGCAATAATAAAAATGAGAAAGGTCAACATCTCCTTATGCCGGTTAAAACCAGAAACAAACCAGCTATAATCGAAGTTGTTTTCTTTAACGAAAGGAATTGTTGTTGTGGTGGATTTCTCCGGAACAAGATTATAGGTTACGGTTATCTCCTGTGTTTCCTGATGTCTTACCTCATGATTTTCCAAAATTACCACACTCGGACTCATGAATAGAACAACGGCAACGATGGTGCCGAGTCCTACTTGTGCAATGATTTTATACCTGCCTCTCAAGCCCTCTTTATTCTTCTTGACAAGCTTGATATAATCATCTATAAATCCTAAAACACCCAGCCAAAGAGTGGTAAGAATCATCAGTATGATGTATACATTATTAAGCTTGGCAAAAAGAAGTACCGGTATAAGTAGAGACACGATGATGATAATCCCTCCCATAGAAGGTGTTCCTGCCTTACTCTTTTCTCCCTCTAAGTCCAATGGACGGATGATTTCCCCCAATTGCAGCAGTTGAAGTCGAGCTATAATTTTTTTCCCAACGATGGTTGCCAGCAACAAAGCCAAGACAAAAGCGATACCGGAACGAGTTGTAACGTAAGAAAAAGCATTGATTCCCGGCACTTGCAAAGATTGCAGATAGTCTATCAGATAAGTAAGCATAAGGATTAAGAATGGAAATAAAGCATTAGACCTTTACATGGATTTATAGCAGTCAAGAACCTCCTCTACATCATCAAAATGGTACTTTTCGCCACGTATTTCCTGGTAATTTTCATGTCCCTTACCGGCGATAAGAACAACATCTCCTTTCTTCGCCAACATACATGCCGTCTTAATAGCCTGCTTTCTATCTTCAATGGTCAGTACTTGGGCTTTTTCATTTGGAAGCAGCCCGCTTTCCATCTCTTTAAGAATTTGCATTGGCTCTTCATCTCTCGGATTATCAGAAGTCAAGATAAGCTTGCTACTCCACTTTGCTCCTACTGCCGCCATGATAGGACGCTTCTCTTTATCCCGATTTCCGCCACAGCCAACGACTGTAATCAGCTCTCCTTTGCCTTGTACCAAGTCGGAAACCGTATGTAACACATTTTCTAAAGCATCAGGCGTGTGAGCATAGTCTACAACGGCCACAAATCCTCTCGGAGACATTATGGTCTGAAATCTGCCATTAACCGGTATCAGACTACTCATAACGGGAAGTAGGACATCCTTCTCGACACCCAAGAGTCTTGCTGCACCATACACGGCCATAAGATTATATCCATTGAAATCCCCTACGAAATGAGTAAAAATCTCTGTACCATCCATAAGCATTTCGGTACCATCCAAATGCTTTTCTATGATCTTTCCCTTAAAAGTAGAGTCGGTCTTGAGCCCATAAGTATAAACAGATGTTTTGGCATTTTGTACCATCACCATACCATTTCTATCATCCACATTGGTCAGGGCAAACGCATCTTGAGACAACTGATCAAAAAATCCCTGTTTGGCTCTGAGATAATTATCGAATGTCAAGTGATAGTCCAGATGATCATGCGTAAGGTTCGTAAATATACCACCGGCAAATGTTGTCCCTCCTATTCTGTGTTGAACCACAGCATGAGAAGAGACCTCCATAAATGCGTAGCTACATCCCTCCTCCACCATTCTGTGCAAGAAGTATTGAAGAGTAAGAGCATCGGGAGTTGTACGAACAGCTTCTATCTGCTCATCTCCTATTCTGACACAAACCGTAGAAAGCAAGCCGACCTTATACCCCAACTTTCTGAACACCTCATACAGTAGTGTCGCAGTAGTTGTCTTTCCATTTGTTCCGGTAACTCCTACCAGCTTTATCTTATCAGACGGATGTCCGTAAAAATTGGCAGCTACCATTCCCACAACAACATCGGTATGTTCTGTGCGGATAATGGCAATCTCTTCCGGCAGATCATATTCGGGAAGTTCTTCACACAAGATTGCCACAGCTCCCTTTTCTACTGCTTGACAAATAAAGTCGTGTCCATCCGAAATAGTTCCACGGATAGCAACAAAAAGATCTCCCGAATTTACCTTTCTTGAGTCGGATTGTATTCCTTTAATCTCTATATGCCCCACATCCGCCAATTGCTCATGAGGAATTCCCTTAAATAGTTGCTGAATTGTCATATATTGGTATCTGTTCTTTTAATTATTCAAAACTAAGCACTTCAAGAAAATCTGCTTGACCTGCTAATGCAGTCTTATGAAGAGTTGTGCGCCCGGCTTTATTTTCTGTCCTGCCGGAATGGACTGTGCCACCACTTTAGATCCATGATTGCCTACGGATACTTTCAAGCCACAAGACTGTGCAAGATAAATGGCATCCATTGGCATCATGCCTATTAAAGAAGGCATCCGATCCTCTGCAATATTAACCTCTTGAGGGAAAGAGTTTCCTAAACTATCTCTTCCATACTTGATCCAGTTGGAAACCTCTCCATCTGCTTTCTCGATACTATTCTTATCTATCACAAACTTCCAAGCCTTCTCCACTACATCGCCTCTTCCACCATGTATCGGCATACGGAATGTAGCCAGAGAGTCGGGAGTTATATCGTTCAGTTCCGCATACATCGTAGTGGCATGGATCTGTTCGGCGATAGACTTTACCACCGGACCACAGACAGCACCTGCTCCCAGCCTGGTTTGTGGTCTGCTTATCACCACAATTATACTGTATTTAGGTTCAGACGAAGGGAAATACCCGGCAAAAGTTACATTCTTACCTCTTCCATATCCTCCACGTCCCTCGGAAATATAAGCCGTTCCAGTCTTTCCGGATATTTCTACGGAGTTAGACAGAGCAGATTTTGCCGTTCCTTCGGTTACCACTTCTCTGAGCATCTGCTGTATCTGTCGCAGAGTCTTTTCACTTGCCATACGCTCCTTTACAACGGTCGGTTCCGTACGCCTCAAGACCTCTTCATCCCTCACGATTTTTCTTACCAGATACGGCTGCATGACCCTTCCGTTATTGGCTATACCATTATAAAAACGAAGCATATATATAGGAGGTATCTGTGTTTCGTACCCGAAAGATATCCATGCGATGGAGGTCTTATCCCAATTTTTTGCCTCTTTTATAAAAGGTTTTGCCGTACCGGGAATTTCCAGAGAGATCGGTTCAAGCAAAGACATCTTTACCAGTCGGTCTCGAAATGCTTTATAGTCGTTTCCGTATCCTCTTGTTACAGCCTTGGCAACGCCGACATTGGAAGAGAACCAGATAGACTGTGCCAAAGTAATATCTCCGTATCCCCCACGATCTTTATTGTGATCCTGAACAACCCTTTTATTGAAAAGCCATGTTCCATTACCTACATCTATTATATCATCAGGCGATCCGTGCCCATCTTCCAACACAGCCATTACGGAAGGCACTTTAATTGTGGAGCCTGGTTCCAAAAGATCCCTTAAAGCATGATTGACAGTCTCTGCATACTCTCCGTTGCTCTTTCTGTCGAGGTTGGACATTGCCTTTATCTCTCCTGTGGCAACCTCCATAATCACGGCGGTTCCCCATAGAGCATCAAACTCCTTCACTTTCTCCAATAGAGCTCGCTCCGTTATGTCCTGAATATTGACATCTATGGTTGTATGTATATCGCATCCGTTTACAGGTTTTTTCTTTACCGGATAGACCCATTGTCCGCTTACTCTTTTTTTGGCATTGATACCCGGCACTCCACACAACAGAGAGTCGTACTCCAACTCCAATCCGCTACTACCGTGCGACAATCCTGTCGAATCTGTTTCAGAACGCAGAAAACCCACCGTCCGAGAAGCCATATTACCATAAGGTCTCTCTCGTCTAATCACCGGTTCATCTATGATTCCACTGACGTTTCTATTCCGAATATTGAAATATGGAGCTGCAGCAAGCTGTTGTCGTTCCAAGTGTGAGATCTCTTTCGGAATGATACGCTGAGTACGACGTTTACCCTTTCGCCCTTCGGTGTAAGCCTTCATCAGATACTCCTTATACTGTCTCACACTTTTATCTCCCAATATTCCGGAAAGATACCAAGCCATAGAGTCCACATTTGCCTTGAATATGGAGTCCTTAAATCCGGCAGCCTTAAAGTCTATGCTTACCTTGTATCTTGGTACACTTACAGCCATGGCAGTATTCATTGCCGAGTAGATATTTCCCCGTGTAGGCAGTACCGATACATCCGGTTGCTGGTGAATTTTATCTTTCTCCAGCCAGATCTGTCGCTCGGTTGTGGTTACAACAAGAGCTTTTACAATGACTCCGAAGCCCACACAGACCATCAACCAAGCGTAAAGATGATAGAAGTTTTTCAAGAACTTCTTCCGTTGCTTCTGTACAACGATCTTATCTTCTTCACTTGATCGACCTCCTGCCACCTTTGGGCGGCTCTCTTTATCTCGGATCCTGTTCCGAAACTCTTTTGGACTATCGCTCATCTGTCTGGGGCTCTATATTGAAGATCTCTAATCTATATATATGGGTGGCGTATCCGGAGAGGATATTTCGAGTTCGGCACTCTTCACTCTCTCCTCTATAACGGTAATGCGTCTGTTCTGAACAAGAGTAGAGTTCACCGATATTCGCTCCATTTTAAGCTCCTTCACTTCCTTTTTCAGCTTTTCGAGCCTTCTCTGAAAGCCCATAGACGTATATGATGCGGTGATGGAGATAAAAGAAGAGAGAACGACGGCTATGGCATACTTCGTAGTGCGTGGCGTCCAGCGGTTTGCCACCCACGTTCCATCAAGAAAGCCGAAAAAAGTACTTCTTGATCTGTTCTCCTTGCCACTCTTGCTACTCATAAATTTTCAGTTATAAAATCTTGAAACCGTCTCTACTCCTCTATGTTCGGCATACCTACACGCAGTTTTGCACTGCGAGAACGAGGATTCCTGTCTATTTCCTCAGCAGAAGGCAACACGGCTTTCTTGAACGAGGGGCGCATTGGAGAGAGTACATTTCCATACATATCCACCTCTCTTGTCCCCTCCATGTTGCCATAGCGGAAAAAGTTCTTCACCGGTCTGTCCTCCAGAGAGTGATAGGTGATTATTGCTATCCGTCCATCATCTGCAAGAAGCTCTCTTGAATACCTCAACAGATCTTTCAGAGCTCCCATCTCATCATTCAACTCTATCCGAAGAGCCTGAAAAAGCTTTGCCAGATTCTTCTTATCGTTCTCCCGAAAAAGAGATGGAGAGAGTATGCTTATAAGGTCGTTCACTGTTCGTAAAGGCAGACCTTTCTCAATCGCTTGCTTTATAGTCTTGGCTATACGATACGGCTGATTCAGCTCTCCATAGTTTCTAAAGATGAAAGCCAACTCCTCTTCCGTCTCAGAGAGTAGAAGATCCGCAGCGGTCTGTTTCTGTTGAGCATTCATCCGCATATCCAATGGAGCATCAAATCGGAAGCTGAAACCTCTGTCCGGATCATCGAAATGATGAGAAGAGACACCCAGATCCGCCAATATGCCATCCACTTTCTCCACTCCGATATAAGCGAGATAGTGGCGAAGATACCGGAAATTCCCATGCACGAAAAGCATTCGCTCTTCTCCCTCCGGGATATTCCGAATGGCATCTGCATCCTGATCCACAGCAATAAGCCTGCCTTTGGAGGAGAGTCGCTCCACGATGGCTTTGCTGTGTCCTCCTCCTCCGAATGTACAATCGACATAGATACCATCCGGTTTTATGTTCAACGCATCCAGTGTTTCATCCAGAAGCACCGGTACATGATAGCTTTCCGCTACCTTGATATTTGGAGTGGAGTTTGGTGTTTTACGCATTTCTTCGACGCAAAATATTGGGAGTAAAGCTGAAATCAAAGGTACAGATTATAGTTCAAATAAAAAACAGGTTTTTAGAAAGAAATCCACAAGAAAAGCTCATCACTTTTCATCGATCGTTCGAGTGTGATGCAAAACCCGGAGGTTTCTTTATTTTTCCCACTTATTTTCATAACTTTGAGACAGACACAGATAATACCTTTCTGTAAAAAGCACGATCAAAACCTTTTTATTCGCTTTTCGGAGCAGTGTAGTACTCCGAGCGATTTATATTATTTATTCATTCATCAATAAAACAAACCATTATGGCTAATGAAAAACTCAACCTTAAAGCAGTGAAAAACTCCAAAGAGTTTAAGATTGACTACAGTAACATCAAACAACTACAAGAAATAGAGTTTGACGATACGATCAAGGTCAAACGCCAAACATTCGGCAACTACAAAAGACGCAGAGAAAAGTTAGACAAACCTCTTGTTAAGCGAGTTCCTCGTCCTTCTTTCGGGCCGGGTTTGAAGCTCTTCACCAAGTATTCTACACACGTTTATACCAAAGGAAGAATGATCGTTGTCGTCAACTACGACTTATATCCGGACATTAAATCTTCCATAGACCAATACGTTCTTGATGTTGCAAACGACGGGTACTATGCAGATGTGTACAGATACAAAGGAGGAACGGCGGCAGATTTAAGAAAATTCATTATCCGAAACCGAAAGAGACTTATTGAAGATCCGCGAGAAAGCAAGGGAGAAAAGAAAAACGAAAAAGACAGAAAGAGAAAAGCAGCTCTCAGAGGTGTAGTATTCGTTGGGAATCTTCCCATTGCATGGTATGAGCATAAAGTTAGAGGTCACTCCTCGGTATTTCCTTGTGATCTTTTCTTCATGGATGCCAATGGAAGATGGAAAGACAAAGACAAAGACAAAGATGGAGACTACAATATACACGCCGGAGATATAGATGCCGAGATATGGGTGGGCAGAATATGGACTCCCGACATGAACGGCAACAACGCCCGGCTTATAAATCAGTACTTTGCTCGCAATCACTACTTTAGAAAAGGACTCTTAGGACAATCCAATAAAGGTCTGACCATCGTGGATGACGACTGGGCAGGATTCGGAGATTGTGCTATGGATATGATGCTTCCAAGCAGTAACATCGACGTTTGCACGGACAAAAAAGAAACCAATGCCAACACCTACAAGGCAAAGATGGCTAAACATTTCGGTTGGGCTCAGGTTTGTGCTCACTCCAACCCTTATCTCCACCGTTTTTCTATCCCTAACGAACCATTCAAGGAGGAGGACAACTACATAAGAGTCAAATACATCAAAGACGAAAATCCTCCTCAAGCAAACTTCTACAACCTCTTTGCATGCAGCAGTGCCCTGTTTACTCAGCCGGATTATATGGCAGGATGGTACATTTTTGACAAGCCCGGCAACGGTATCAATCCGGGTATGGCTGCAATAGGTAGTACAAAGTCTGGGTCGATGCTCTTCTTTGAAAACTTCTATGGCCCGATGGGCAAAGGCATGACAATAGGAGAAGCCTTTGTAGAATGGTGGAAATGCTTGGGAGCTAAACATGAAGACTGGGAAATAGGCTGGTTCTACGGCTTGGTACTATTGGGAGACCCGACACTAAACTGGTGGAGCGGTGTTGTTCCAAAACAAATAAGCCCATTCCCCTACCAGATTTTCAGCCACTACCCAAGAGATACAAGGTTTGAATGGACTCCCGTTGCAGTAGAAGGTGTTCCTGTTGAATACCACGTGGAGACGGATCATTTCTGTTGCGGTTGGGCCTCCGACCAAGCAATTGAGAGCGGTAAAAGCCACAATTACACCTACAAAACATCTAAAACATACCTTGATCATCTGTTCGTTGGAGCTCAAAGAGGCCGTTGGCGTGTCAGAGCAAAAGTAGGAGATATACTCTGTCCGTGGAGTGAGTGGAGGTATTTCTGCTATACTATTTAATCCTTGCTACTATTTCACAATTCTGTATTTTGAGGCACCGCAGTAGTCGGTGCCTCTTTTATATCCGTTCACAAAACAGACTATACACTTACAAAAGATGATGTGATGCCTTATACCATTGTAAATCAAAAGCCGGTTTGTACGATTTAGGGCTTGATTTGCAGGATTCAAGGCTCGATTTGCAGGCATCAAGATTTGATTGCTCCAAATGAAGATTTGGTTTGAAAATCTTAACCCGTTCAACAAAGAAAATATCCCTGTTCAGAACAACTTTTGAACACGGAAAAGAGAAGAATGAAAAGACTTGCAGAAAAGAGCGGAGAGGAGTGTGCAATAATCTTAAAACTACTATTTTCAACTTCCGCATTTTAATATATCTTTGTGCCCGTAAAAGTATTAGAAAAAAGATACTATGGAAATTCGTATCAGTCGTATTCTAAGCGAATACTACGACTTTACCCGAAAAGAGTCAGAAGAGCTCATCCGTGCCGGTAGGGTGACCAAGAATAACGAAGTAGTGGGTATTGGCGACAAAGCCTGTGTGGATGATGATGTGCGTTTGGACCACTCGTCTGTTCCCCTAAAAGGCATATTCAGAAAAGTAAGTAGAGAAAAAGCTCGCTCCTCTCAAGATGTATTTGTCCGTTTTGGCAGGGATGAGCAGGACGATAGAGATGGCATACGCTTCTCTTCTCCAAAAAGCGCAGAACTAAGGAAAGGAAGAAAGATCAGCTCCGGCACCAAGGGGCCGAACAGAAAAGGCAAGAACACCGAAGCTCCGAAAGAGAGCTATCGTGAAGCTAAACGCCTTGGCGGAATGAAGAAAGGGTGATGCCCCGTCCCCCTGATGCAGAAACCCCGATAATATGACAATAGACTGGATAAGACACACCTCTTTAAGCATAGACCCCATACTCTGTTACGGACAAACGGATGTTCCCGTATCCAAAAACTTTGAACGCGAAGCCGAGCAGGTCAAACAGAAGTTGGATGCTCTCGAACATAGGTATGATGCCTCTTTTACTTCCCCTCTGAGCAGGGCGACACTGCTTGCGGACTACTGTGGATATGGCGATGCCATAAGGGATGACCGGCTTATGGAGTTTAACTTCGGAAGTTGGGAGATGAGACCGTGGTATGATATTTCAGATCTTGCATTGGGTGATGAGAATCTCTGGTTTGCCACATGGCATCAGATGGAGATACCGGATGGAGAGACTCTCCAGAATATGATTTTGAGGGTAGAAGAGTTCATCTCTTCCTGCAAAGAGAAAGGCTACTCCCACATTATCTGTTTCTGCCATGGCGGTGTCATCAATACCGCCCAGTACATTACCGGACAGATCGGGTACGATGATATATTCAAGCTCACCCCGAAGCATGGTGAGATCATATCCATCTCTCACTAAGCAAAACATCCGGAGCAGATGCTTGCAAAACTTAATAGGAACGCTCTCGTCCATGGACTATCTATGGTCGGGAGCATTTTCATTTGCGCTCCCGATTCCGTAACTTTACGTTTTCAAACTTTGAAGGCATCTTCGACAGATGTCTTTCGGCTTACAAACCAATAAGATCTACAATACATCGTAATGGAAACATTGAAGCACGAGTGCGGTATCGCCCTCATCAGACTACGCAAACCCCTCTCCTTCTATCATGAGAAATATGGGACGTGGCGTTACGGACTGAACAAAATGTATCTTCTCATGGAGAAGCAGCACAACAGAGGGCAAGAAGGAGCCGGGATGGCTTGTGTTAAACTAAACACTCCTCCCGGTGAAGAGTACTTCTTCAGGCATAGAGCTCAAGGCAGTAGTGCCATCACAGAAGTGTTTGAGGATGTCAGAAAAGATATAGACTCCACTCCGGAAGAGCTTTTCGAGAGTATAGACAGCATCTCCAAGCATGTTCCCTTTGCAGGAGAGTGCTACATGGGACACCTTCGGTACAGTACTACCGGCAAGAGAGGTATGGCTTTTGTCCATCCGATGATGAGGCGTAGCAACTGGAGAGCAAAGAGTCTGCTCTTGTGCGGAAACTTTAATCTCACCTCCACGGATAAGATTTTTGAGTCCATCACATCCGTAGGACAGCATCCGAGAAACATGTCCGACACTCACATCGTCATAGAACAGATGGGGCACGCATTGGACAGAGAGATAGAGCGAGTGTACAGAATCGCCAAGGGTATGGGGCTTGAAGGCATGGACATTACCGACCATATAGAAAGCCATATCAACCTTTGCAATCCGCTCTCAAAGTGTTCGCCACTATGGGAAGGCGGGTATGCCATGTGCGGTATGACAGGAAGCGGAGAATCTTTTGTTATGAGAGACCCTGCGGGGATACGCCCTGCTTTCTATTATGTAGACGACGAAATCGTTGTCGTTGCATCGGAAAGAGCCGTCATCCAAACCGTTATGAACCTCACTTTTGATAAGGTTAAGGAGCTTCCGAGGGGCAGTGCCATCACGATAGATAAAAGCGGTGAGCAGGTCAATATATTCGAGATCCTGCCACAAGCACCCAATGCAGCCTGCTCGTTTGAACGCATATACTTCTCCAGAGGTAGCGATAGAGACATCTATAAAGAGCGCAAGGCGTTAGGGGCTAATCTCGTTCCACAGGTGATGAAGAGTATAGATTACGACTTGGATCATGCCGTATTCTCCTTTATTCCGAATACTGCCGAAGTGGCTTATTTCGGGCTTGTGGAGGGTCTGAATAAAGTACTCAACGAACAAAAACTAAAGGCTATCCAAGAGCTCTCGAACCCTACATCCGAAGAGTTGGGCACTATCCTCAACAAGCGCATAAGGGCTGAGAAGGTGGCGGTAAAGGATATCAAGCTGAGAACATTCATCACTCAGGGCGAAAGCCGAAAGGAGTTGGCGGCACACGTATACGATATTACTTACGGCTCTTTGAACCGAAACGAGGATAAGCTGGTGGTTATCGACGACAGCATCGTTCGGGGAACAACGTTGAAAGAGAGTATCATCACCATTCTTCATCGTCTCGGTCCCACAAAAATCGTAATCGTATCATCCGCTCCCCAAGTGCGTTATCCGGACTGCTATGGTATAGACATGAGCAGATTGGAAGAGTTTGTCGCATTCCGTGCAGCTGTTGCGCTGCTCGAAGAGAGAGGACAGACTGCAGTGTTGGATGAGATCTACTCGGACATTATCAAGGCAGAAGCGGAGAACAGACTCACGGAACAGAATTTTGTGAAGCGTCTTTATGCTCCGTTCTCTGTGGATGAATTGAACACAAAGATGCTTGAGCTCCTGATGCCGGAGGGTATAGATATTCCTGTCGAGCTGGTATTCCAATCCATGGAAGGGCTTCACGAAGCTGTTCCGAACCATCCGGGCGACTGGTATTTCTCAGGTAACTATCCGACCAAAGGCGGAAATGTTTTGGTAAACAGAGCGTACATCAATTTCTATAAGAACAGATAACACTATGACAGATAACAATCAAGATAAAAAACTACTGACTCACTCGAAAGCCGGGAACAAGGTTTTTGAAGAGGATAACATCTTCGATCATGTAACGGATGGAGATAAAGTGGCTATTCTTATGGCGCACTTCGGAACCACTCATGAGGATACCAGAGAGAAGACCATAGATATAATAAATGATATGGTTACGGCTCACTATCCGATGATAGATATGTACGAGGCGTACACATCGCGTATCATCGTGAAGCGTCTCAAGGATAGAGGAGTGGAGAAGATGTTACCTTCGGAAGCTCTAAGGCTTTTGGCAGATCAGGGATACACTCATGTCATAGTACAGCCTACGACAATCATCTGGGGAGTAGAGATGGAGAGTCTCTGCATAGACGTCGAAGAGATCCGAGACAGGTTCAAAGAGGTTCGTCTCTGCTCGCCACTTCTTTCGTATGAAGAGGATTATGATGCGCTCATAGAGGCTATGACGGCTGAGACAGAAGAGGATGAAGTTTATCTTTGGGTCGGTCACGGCACTTACGATGTATCTACCGCACAATACGCGATGCTCGATTACAAGCTGAAAGATCTCGGTTATCCCAATCACATTATAGGCTGTATCGAAGGCTATCCTTACTTTGAGCAGGCTCTCTCACAACTACGCAGGTTGGACACCAAACGTGTACACCTTCAACCGCTTATGCTGGTAGCCGGAGAGCATGCCAAGAACGATATTGCGGAAGACTGGAAAGAGATGTTGGAAGAAGAGGGATACGAAGTGGTACTTCACCTTTGCGGACTTGGAGAGTTGCCTGCCGTTCAGGAGCGTTTCCTTGAACTTCTCACCTTCTATTCCCGATACCGAAAGATCGGAATCATGCAAAAGAAAAGCCTTTATATCTCCACAGGAAAGAAGATGAAGTAGAAAGATTTTGAATTTGATACCTTAAGAACAGTAGAGCATAGCGAATGAAGAAAGGAAAAATAGTAGTCGCCGGGATAGGTCCGGGCGGTAAAGAAGATATATCACCGGCTGTATTGGATGCCGTAAAGACGGCAGATGTGGTCGTGGGATACAAATATTATTTTCAGTTTATAGAGTCTGTTCTCTCTCCCGGCACGGTCTGTATAGATACAGGCATGAAGAAAGAGCAGTTGCGAGCCGAACAGGCATTCGATCTTGCAGAAGAAGGCAAGACGGTGGTGGTGATCAGCTCCGGCGATTCCGGTATTTACGGCATGGCGCCACTGGTATATGAGATGAAAGATGAACGCGATAGCGACATCGAGGTAGAGGTATTACCCGGTATAAGTGCCTTTCAAAAAGCGGCTGCTTTGCTGGGTGCTCCCATCGGACATGACTTTTGCGTGATCTCTCTATCCGATCTCATGACTCCCTGGGCTACCATTGAGAAGAGAATAGAAGCCGCAGCAATGGCAGACTTTATCACTGCCGTCTATAATCCCAAGAGTAATGGCAGGTATTGGCAACTGCACCGACTGAAAGAGCTATTCCTTAAACACCGCGATCCTCAAACGCCTGTGGGATACGTCCGTCAGGCAGGAAGAGAAGATCAGAATATCACTCTTACCACATTGGAAGCATTTGATCCGGAAGAGATAGATATGTTCACGCTTGTTCTGTTAGGCAATTCCCAGACTTATAAATCTGCCGACGGTAAGATGATAACCCCTCGCGGCTATTATCGCAACAAGGGTATGCAGGCGGATAAGATCGGACAGGATATCATGATCCGCAGTTTTCAGACCATCGAAAGCGAGTTGGCAAACAAAAATATCCCGTTGGATCACAAGTGGGCTCTGCTCCACTCCATCCACACAACCGCAGACTTTGACATGGAGAAAGTACTCTACACAGATGAAAAAGCCGTAGAGCAGCTTCATGAAGCCTTTATCTCCAAGAAAGTAAGTACCATCATCACGGATGTTACCATGGTTGTCTCCGGCATCAGAAAGGGAGCATTGGAGCGTTTGGGCATAGAAGCCAAATGCTATTTGCACGATCCGAGAGTGGCACAGATGGCTACGGAGAAAGGCATTACCCGTACTCAAGCCGGCATCCGATTGGCGGTAGAAGAGCACCCTGATGCGCTTTACGCTTTCGGCAATGCCCCTACTGCACTTATCGAGCTATGCGATCTGATCCGAAAAGGAAAGGCTTCACCTGTCGGGGTGATAGGTGCTCCGGTCGGGTTTGTGAATGTTTGCGAGTCGAAACACATGCTCAAGTCTTTCCCTTCCATCCCTAAAATCATAGTGGAGGGACGCAAAGGCGGAAGCAATCTGGCGGCTACACTTGTAAACTCCATCCTGACTCTCGACGATGCCGAACAGCTTCGCCCCGGACGAGATCTGTAATAAACGAAAAGATGAAGTTCACTATCATTGGCATAGATGACAACAGAGAGCAGCATCTCTCCCCTCATCTTCGGGAGCGTATAGCCCGAAACAGTATCTTTTCGGGCGGATTGCGTCATAAAGAGATCATGGATCCCTACCTGCCCGAAGGGTATAGTTGGATTCCGATAGTAGTTCCTCTCTCTCAAGTTTTCGAGGCATATCGCCGGCACGAAGAGGTTGTGATATTTGCCTCAGGCGATCCGCTCTTCTTCGGATTTGCCAATACTGTTCTGCGAGAAATGCCCGAAGCGGAGATTGATCTCTATCCCTACTTCAACTCTTTGCAGCTACACGCTCATCGCCTCCTGCTCCCCTATCAGGATATGAAGATTGTCTCTCTCACGGGACGCCCTTGGCACAAGTTCGATGAAGCTCTCATTCTCGGATATGATCTTATAGGCATACTCACGGATAACAAAGAACATACCCCTCAAACCATAGCCAAACGGATGTTGGAGTATGGGTATGACAACTACAAGATGTCCGTAGGCGAACTGCTGGGCAATACCGAAGCAGAGCGTGTTACCACTCACGGTTTGGAAGAGATCGCTTCGCAGTCGTTTGCATTTCCCAATAACATCATCCTCCACAAGCAATACACTCGTCCCCGACCGCTTGGTCTTCATGAAGGGAACTTTCATCTGCTCAACGGTAGAGCCAAGATGATCACCAAAATGCCTATTCGACTTCTCTCGCTGAGTGCACTGGACTTACGGGAAAGGAGTGTCTTTTGGGATGTCGGATTCTGTACCGGCTCTGTCTCCATCGAGGCAAAGCTGCAGTTTCCACACCTTCAGGTTTATGCTTTTGAACAGCGAGAAGAGGGGCGGATGCTCATCCATGAAAATGCAAAAAAGTTCGGAACGCCCGGCATCAATGCGTTTATCGGAGACTTCACAGAGACCGAGACGGATGCTTTACCTGCTCCGGATGCTGCTTTTATCGGCGGACACGGAGGCAAGATGAACGAAATCGTGGAGAAATTATCCGCGAAAATGGCTTCGGGCAGCATATTGGTCTTCAACGCCGTATCTCCCGAAAGCAGACAGATGTTCCTTGATGCGTGCGGGGCACACGGCTTCGGAGAGATGCAGAGTACCCGAATCACGATAGACGACTTCAATCCGATAGAAGTCATGAGGGCTGTTAAACAATAAGACGACAGATGAAATCCATTGCAATCATACTGGTTTCCGAGCGTAGCCGACACCTTGCCGAAACCATCCTAAAGGAGTATCCCGACGCGGAGATACATCCGCTCACCCATGTCGGCGAGTTATTTTCCAAATCCGATGCCTTAGTCTTCATCGGGGCTATGGGTATCTGTATCAGGACTATCGCACCATATATCAGAGACAAATACACAGACCCTGCCATTGTCAATATAGACAGCACGGGGCAGTTCGTTGTATCTGTTCTCTCCGGGCATGTCGGAGGAGCAAACGAACTCTCCACAGCTTTGGCACGAGTGCTTGGAGCACAAGAGGTGATCACCACTCAAAGCGATGGTCTCGGCTTATGGGCATTGGACACGATAGGTAAAAAGTACGGTTGGAAGACAGAAACCTCCGAAGCCAACCTGAATGCACCCATCACGCTATTTGTTAATGACAAGCGGGTAGCCCTTCTACTCGACATCAAAGATAGCGGAACGGCATACATGGAGCGTACCAAACCGCCGCACGTAGATCTCTTCTACAACATTGCGGATATAGAGTGGAAAGAGTACGAGCTGTTCATAGCCGTCACACCGAAGATATACAGAGAGGTGCCTGTCCCTGCCATCTACTATCGTCCGAGTGTATTGCACCTCGGCATGGGATGCCGTCGCCAATGCTCCTCTACCGGAGTAGCCGGCTATCTGGAAGAAGCCCTTACAGGTTTTGGCTACTCTCCCCTCTCCATTGCATCACTATCGTCCATAGAGCTAAAGAAAGATGAGCCGATGCTGCACGAGCTTGCCACGCATTTTGGTGCGCCTCTCCATATCTTTTCGGACAGAGAGTTGGACGGTGTGGAAGTACCCAACCCCTCCAAGAAAGTAGAAGAGGTAACATCCGTACCGAGTGTATCGGAAGCCTCATCCATTATGGCTGCAAAGGGAGGAGCTTTACTGTTGGAGAAGCAGAAAGGGGCACTTTCCGCCGGGAATGAGTTCACATTCGCATTGGCGCAGGATAGAGCATCTGTTCGCGCCGGTCATATAGAAATTGTAGGTGCCGGTCCGGGAGATCCGGAGCTTGTATCGGTCAAAGGGAAAAGATTTCTGCAACAGGCGGATCTTATTCTTTATGCCGGCAGTCTCGTACCCATAGAGCTGACCCACTATGCCAAAGCGGGAGCCACAGTGCGTAGCTCCGCATCAATGAGTCTTGAAGAGCAGTTTGAGATCATGAAAGAGTTTTACGACAAAGGGCTTTTGGTGGTTCGTCTGCATACGGGCGACCCTTGCATCTATGGCGCCATCCAAGAGCAGATGGCACTCTTCGATGCCCACGATATGTCGTACCACATCACACCGGGGATCTCATCATTCCAAGCCGCTGCAGCAGCTCTTCGCTCGCAGTTTACCATTCCGGAAAAGGTACAGACCATTATCCTCACCCGTGGAGAAGGGCGTACCATGATGCCGGAAAAAGAGAAGCTCCATCTGCTGGCACGTTCTCAGAGCACCATGTGCATCTTCCTCAGTGCCGGCATCGTGAGGGATGTTCAGGCTCAACTCTTAGAGCACTATCCGCCAACCACTCCGGTGGCTGCCTGCTACAAACTTACGTGGAAAGATGAGCGCATCTACCGGGGAGAGCTGAAAGACTTGGCAAAAATCGTGGAAGAGAACAACCTTACCCTAACCACCATGATTGTGGTGGGAGAAGCCATAGACAACCGGCACGGATTATCGAGACTTTATGCAGATGAGTTCAAACATCTGTTCAGGACATAAGCGATAAAAGAGCAGATAAAGACACTTCCTCCCGGCAGGGAAGTATAAACTCTACTCTACAAAACCGACAGGAAACCGAGATAAAAGCTCCTTGATCTTTTCAAGGAGCTTTTATCTTTTGGAAAGAACACTTTGCCAAAAGAGATTTTGCAGAGTAGTTCAGAGACAAGAGATGAAGAGTGAAAAAGGACGGAAGTGTACTCACGTCTGAGAGCAAGCTCGAATCTCGAAAGCAACACCGTAAATGAGATGCCGTGCAAAAGTCTCGATGAAGCTGCAATGCTTTATTGAAGATGAGCTGAAAGCATTCAAATGTTTCTCTTATCCTGTTAGATAGTTCCGTTAAGCAGGAACAAATCTGCAAATCAAGGCACGATTTCCGGAAGTCAAGGTTTGAAAAGCAGCAACCAAGTACCGATTTATAAAAACCAAGCTTTGAACGTGAAGAGTGAATCTGTTTGGGAGAAGTTTTGAACAGGGTAACAGAAAGTTTTGAACGGCTTAAAGAGAGCTTTGGAAAGGGATCCTTGGGGCAAAAAACTTTGCCAAAAGAGATTTCCACCCAAGCATCCGAGAGCGACAAGAGGGCATAAAAAGAGGAGAGTCCCCGACAAGTCGGGAACTCTCCTCCATTCATATATAGCTTTAGATAGTAATCTCTCGCGGAGTATTACTTGTTACCATAGCCATCGATAATCTTCTTCGCTTCCGCTTCTGCGTCATAGATCTGATAGATCACCTTATAAAGTTTGAACTCCGCCATATTGAAGAAGGTAGGAGCTGCGCCACTATTGGTTCTCATTACAGTAAGACGAAGATGCTTGATAGCAGGATCTGCATCTATTGGTTGAGAATCGTAAACAGAAGAAGCACCGGTAGGAAGACCGCTGTTGATGCGAGTAAGCTCTCTCCAATCCTCTCCGTTCTCACTACCGGATACGATAATGTCTTGAGGTTTTCCGTTTCCATTATTACGGTTCTTATACCAGAACTTAAATGCTTTCTGCTCTTGAGGAATAGCTATCTGAAGATAGTGTGCATCGGTAGTCTGAGGAGCACTCCATCTGGAGTGGAAATATGTGCCATCGTTTCCATCAATAAGATTGGCAATAGGTCCTTCCGAAGGCTCTTGAGCATTGGTAGAAAGCATTTCGGCAGTCAATGGAATAGCTTCCGTAGAGAATGATGTTACAGGTGCTACGGGAGCAGATGTAGCCTTGAGAGTCTGGCTTGCACCTTCTTTACCCGAACTGCTCACCACAGTTACCGTAAACGTATATTCTCCTGCTACCTTGAAAGTCTTGGGTATAACACAAGAAGTGGAGTAGTTGCTGGTAAGACGGGTAGCGTTCTTATTGGTATAAGGGTCGAAGTAGCTTACTTTGACATAGAGCAAGTCCTTGCCTGCTTCTTCCACTTTATCCCAATGAAGCACGATCTGTCCCGGAGTTGTCTCATATCTTAAATTGGAGATGCTGATAGGCTCTACCGTAGGCATATCTTGCTTGTCCTTACATGAAGCAAAAGCAAAAGCCAGTAGAGGCATAAGGGCGAGCATCATTACTTTTATTCTTTTCATTGTATTGTCTTTATCTATTTAATGGTCAGAATCTTAGTAACCCACGTTTTGAACCAAGTTACGGTTCTTATTGATTTCACCTTGAGGGATTGGCATGAGATAGTTGCGAGGAGAAACGAATGAACGTTGTACGTCCACAGTCATCACCTGACACATATCTTCCAACGTTGCAGCCTTCATGTTAAGACCCTTTGGCTGTTGAGAGAAGTAGGTCTCTGCAAGCAACCAGCGGCGCATATCCCAGAAGTTTTGTCCTTGAAGGTACATCTCCACCATACGTTCTTGGCGTACAATCTCACGCAGACCTTCTTGAGAGTTGGCTTTGCCCGGCTCTTTTGCTCTTGCCCAAGCTTCATCTACAGTAGGGATACCGGCACGTGTGCGGATCTTATCCAAGTAGGTCTTTGCGGTAGTAAGGTCTCCTGTCTCCACAGAAGCCTCTGCCATAAGGAGGTAAAGATCTGCAAGAGAGATGAACGGATAGATAAACTGAGGGTTGTTACCCGGACGCTTGGCAGGAGAAACCAGTTTCTTGTTCAAGAAGAGTGTAGGACAGTAGTCGTTATTACGCAGATTGTTAACAGGACCTCTACCTCCGGGCTCTCCGGCAAGCATCTTCATCACAACCTTCTTACCATTCTGTCCTCTGCGAAGATTACGTGCATAGTTTCCTTTTTCGTCCTTGTTGTCTATCTCGTAGTAGCCATTTTGGAAAGCCACCCAAGCATAAAGACGAGGCTCACGCTTGAAAAGGAAGTTAGGAATGCGGCCTTCGGCATTGGCATAACCCGAAGGAACGTCCATAAGATTCCACCAATCAGACTCTGCAAAGAACTCAGGATCTTGGTCGATAGGCAGACCATTTTCTGTGTAGAAGCGCTTCATCATGTTGAGCGTAACACCTACACCCGAATATGCATTGTCTGATCCGTGGTATGGTGCAGATTTAGCTGCGATGTCATACCAGCCTTGTTGTCTGGTATCACCCCAGATAATCTCTTTGGTATTATCTCTATCAAGAATCGCAAAACGCAAAGAGCGTTGGACAGGATCTTGTGGTTCGGGCAAGCTGGATAGTGCTCCCTCTTTTGCCACATAGAGTTCAAAGCCGTCTGCTTCTGCAAGAGCAATGGCTTCTCTAAGTGCTTGTACGGCTCTTGTCCATTTGCTTGCATCAAATGTCAAAGGCATAAGCTGCGTACCATCAGGGCTCTTAAGATCTGCATAGAACTTAGAGTTACCATTGAACAGAGGAGAAGCCACCATCACATAAAGCTTAGCCTTGAGGGCTTTAGCCGCTGTGCTTGTAACCAAGCCATATTCGCTACCGGTACGTTCCTTAGGAAGTTTTGCAGCCGCAGCATCAAACTTGTCTGCAACAAACTTAACACACTCATCCAACGGACGGCGAGGCAAGAAGTCTTTAGCGTCTGTGTTAAGATCTTCCACCTTAGTCACGATAATGGTAGGACCGTAGTTTTGAATAAGCAGATAGTGATAAAAACCGATAAGGAACTCGGCTTGTGCCTTGTAGTCCTCTATTTTGTCTTTCTCCATACCGGGTACCTTATCTATATTGTCCAATAGCATGTAGCAGTAACGAATACCGGTAAAGAGGCTGTTCCAATAGGAGATAACAGGATCGCTGGCAGTATAAGTTCCTTTCGGGAATCTTGCAAAAAGCTCGTGTTCAAAAGATGTAACCACTTCATCTCCGGTAAGGAAGTCCAGCCCACTTACTGTAGCAGAAAGTCTTGGAAGAGATCCGTAGCAAGAATAAAGGAATTTTTCTGCAGACTTTGCATTCTTGAAAGAGTCTTCTACGGTAGCTGTCTCATCCGGAACCACGTCCAAATAGTTACATGCTCCCATTGCTCCCATAAGAAGCAGAGCCAATAGTATGTTATATATCTTTTTCATGTCTAATTCTCTAAATCGTATTTGTGATCATATATGTATGTACACCTCTCTGCCAATTACTTAAATGACACTTGAAGACCCACGTTTATAGTAGTCTGAGTAGGATACTTTAGACCATTACCACCACCCATTTCAGGGTCCCAATGCTTAAACTTAGAGAAGGTATAAACGTTCTGAGCAGAGACATAAAGTCTTGCATTCTTGTAAGTATAACCAAGCTCTATGTTTTTTAACTTCAAGAATGAAGCGTCACGCAACCAATAAGTGGAAACAGCAGTATTGACAGCTTTATCTTGTTTAGTAAGTTCAGGATAAGCGGCATGTATATTTTGGTTAGAAGCACTCCAGTGATCATCAGCAATAAACTGCAATACGTTACGGTTAGACTGTGTACCGAACGGGTGGAAACCGGATAGCATCATAGAGGTATTAGCAACACCTTGGAAGAAGATACCGAAATCCACATTCTTGTATTTCATATTAGAGCCGAGACCATAAATGATTTCAGGGATTGTAGGATAACCGATAGGCATACGGTCATTAGAGTCGATACGGCCATTGTAGTTGCCATCTCTATCCGGAAGATCCTTATACTTAATGTCTCCTGCCTTGGCTCCATTGGCAAATGAAGACTGATCCGGGCTGTTTGCAACCTCAGCATCGTCAATGAACAGACGCTCTGCAACATATCCTGTCCAGACATTCAAGCTACGACCAACCTGTGAAAGAAGAGGGTATTCCAAGAAGAACGGTTCGTCCCACTTCTCTACACGGTTGCGAGCAAAGGTAAATGTACCACGAACATTGTACCAGAAGTCTTTGCTTACATTCTTATTGAAGTCAAGCGCAGCATCTATACCACGGTTGCTGATCTCGGCAAGGTTACCATAGATCTTGGTTGCCGCCGTACCCATATAGCTTGGAACAGCTCCACGTTGCTGGAATACGTTGGTACGATACTCATGGAAGAGGTCTACATTAAGGCGAAGACCTTTAAGGATTTGAAGGTCGATACCAACATTTGCTTTCTTTCCGACTTCCCAAGTAATATCAGGATTACCGAAGCGTCTGATATTAGGACCGGTCAAACCATACTCTTGGTCCAAACCGGTAGTATAAGAAGGGCCTCCACCTTGCAGGTTCACATCGGGAAGGTATACGAAACGGTCTCCACCGATAGCCTCATTACCCACAAGACCATAAGAACCACGAAGCTTGAAGAGAGGGATATACTCCTTGATCGGTTCCCAGAACTTCTCTTCGGAAACATTGTAACCAAGAGCCACAGAAGGGAAGAAACCGAAGCGCTTACCCTTTGCAAAGTTTTCGGTACCATTGAAACCGAAGTTGGCTTCAAAGACATATCTGTTGTCGTAGCTGTATGTGAAACGACCTGCAAGACCTTGTTTGCGACGTGGCAAGTTGTGCAAGATGTTGTCGTTAGAGAGGTTATTGGCAGTCTCTTCCTGGTTATAGTTGAACATAGCCCCCATGTCGTGTCCGCCGAAATTGCGATTCCATAGCAACATAGCGTGCGCATAGAAACGGCGGTCTCCGTTGTTTCCACCGGCAGACTTCAAGTTTGTGTTCACTTCATCAGCCAAACGGTTGAGTGTAAAGTCGTACTCACCGGTCTTTGGATTCAACTGGTACCCTGTCAACTCGAAATAGTTGTTATCACGGAAACGGCTTGTGCTTGTGGAAGCCCAATTCTTAAATGATGCCAAGGCAGTAAACTTAAGACCCGGAGTGATCATCTTGAGATCTTGTGTAAACTCAAGATTAGCGATTACCGTAGAGTTGAAGTTGTCTGTATAACCCGCAACAGCTGTGGCGTAAGGGTTAGGAATCATTGAAGGACCGATCTTTCTTGCTCCCCATTTGGTATAAAGCGTTTCGCCATCCTCAGGATAAGCTATCGGGAAATCTACCGGGTTGGAGTTGATTACCTGTCCAAAGATGTCGTTGATCGCTGTTCTCGGACCTCTGCTCTGTCCTATCTGAGCATTCAAACGGAGTGCAAGAGAAGAAGTCTCCGTAAAGTTCACTCGGATATTGTTTTGGAATGCGTAACGATAAACATTGAGAGAGTTGTCGAAAGAGCTATGTTCCAAACTTCTATTCTTCAACATACCTGTCTGATGGTCGGCTGTAACGGACATGAAATAGTCGAGCTTCTTACCACCACCACGTATATTGAAGTTTGCCTTTTGGTTGAAAGCGGCTGTCTTGAACAGCTCATCGTACCACATTACATTAGGGAAAACGTAAGGATTAACCCCTGCGCGAGTGTTCTCGATCTTCTCACGTGTGTACTTAACGTCACCGGTAGGAAGATTGTCCAATGCTTCGTTGAACAGCTCCATAAAGCGAGGGCCATCCACAAACTTAGGCAGACGTGTCGGAGTATTTACATATCCCTCCACACGTACATTGATAATCGGTTTCGGAAGATCTGTACCTGTCTTGGTGGTAACAATAACCACACCGTTTGCACCACGAGAACCGTAAAGCGCAGTAGCCGTAGCATCTTTAAGAATAGAGAACCCTTCGATAACTTCAGGGTCGAGAGCGTTAAGGTCTCCCGCTGACACCGCCACACCATCAAGGATGATAAGTGGAGAGCTGGCGTTTACGGAAGAGATACCACGAATCCAGAAGTCGGCACCATCGGCACCCGGAGCTCCCGTTCTTTGAACAGAAACCACCCCGGCAAGACGTCCTGCAAAAGATGCAGAAAGATTGGAAGCCGGTACTTTAAGCTCTGCCGGACGGACGGTCTGTACAGAACCTACAAGAGAAGCTTTCTTCTGACCTGTGGCAAACGCTGTTACGACAACATCCTCTGCTGTAAGGACGTCTTCTTGAAGCACAACGTTTACATTCTGTACGCCTCTAACGCTCAAGCGTTCGTTGCGATAACCGACAGAAGTAAAGATCAGGTGTTGGTTTTCAGCCACTCCGCTGATCGTAAACTCCCCTTTGGCATTGGTAATAGCTCCCTTTGAAGGCATCTCTGCAACGCGTACACGCACGCCGCCGAGCGGTGCTCCCTTAGAGTCCACTACCTTACCTTTGATCGTTTTTCCTTGATTGGCTTGCGCCTCCGTTGTTACGGCAGCATCTCCATTAGGAGCAGCGTATGCAACAGGAGCAATGCTCAAACCACCCAAGCATATAGCCCCTGCAAGAGCAATCCTGCACGGCCATAGTGATAGAAATTGTTTCTTCATATCTCTAAAAAGTGATTTTTGGTAAACTGTTATAATTGTGTTAAACATACTTCCAATTCACCTCCTTTTTTGTTTATTAATAAATCCTCAACAAAAAAGAGCGGTCATTAGCTAAATCCTTTGTGGAACATAGACTTATTCCGTAAAGAACATACCCATATTCGTGTCAAAAGTAGTTATTATTATTAAGACCAACAACTTTAATAAGACTCCATTACACTTTCAAACAATCTTCACACACCTTTATGTCGCATATATCCTACACTTATACTATATGTTAACGATAGATGTTAACCATGTTAATAAAATTAACACCTCTATTTTCATCTGTTTTCGACAAGAAAAAGAAAGATATTCATCCCTTAAAAGCAGGCATTTCCTCAACGACAAAAAGGTGTAAACTTAGACAAAACAGACTCTTCTCAGCCCCTGTTTCCAAAACACCAATCCACCCAACCAGCATCTCCAAACGGTATAAGAGGTAAAAGACCCATCCCCACGATAGGAAATGTTAATGCAACTTTTCCGATCGACATCCTTAAACATCAAACAATATTTTCGTTACTGCAAATAAAAGAGGCGTTTTTTGAGAAAATTAAGAGTTATCACAATCATCCTTTTAATGACGCAAAAATGGGATTAAAATATAAAATCAATCTCGGATAAGAGACAGATTTCTATTTTAAACCTATTCGTAAAAGTTGTTATACGTGAATAAAAACAGCTCTGAACGCTTAAAATGTTTCCGATCAAACTTTGATTCTCAAAAACCACGGCTCGGTTTCCCAAAAGCAAGGCTTGAATGGCAGGCAGCAAGTGGCGATTTCCACCAACCAAGCCCTGAACGGATGCTCTTATAAGATTCAGAGAAAGATGTAAACAGGACTAACGTCTTTTTTCAACCGGGTCATCAAAGATTGATAAACAGTCTGTTTCTTCAAGCCCCGCACATAACAAAAGCCCACACTTACCTCAACGGTGAATGTGGGCTCATACATTAAAAATCTTGTACTTTTAGCTGTTTTGCGCCAGCCAATCAGTCTATCAAACTGAGAGATACACACTTCAAAGACAAGGCATCGCGCCTCTCGTTTCTAAGCGGTACCATGAAAAGAGTCTATTATCGTCTATGCGTTTGTTTATATTTATCTATCTGTTTTTCTATTGCTTCCAGTGCCTCTGTCAAAGCCTGCTCGAAAGAGTCTGCACTCTTCACCGCCACCAATTCGCTATTCGGAACAGCGACAAGCACCTTCGCCTCTTTGTTACTATTCGTTTCCGGTTTTATGAGAGAAAACAAAACATCTACCCTGATGATGTCTCCTAAAAAGCGTTCAAGTTTTGAGACCTTCTTTTCTGCGAACGCTTCTAACTGAGTGCTAAGCTCAAAATGGTTAGCTTGGATGTTAATGTTCATACGCTTTACTGTTTTTGCTCTGGGATGAGCGTGATACATTTTTTGCAACTCCGTAAAAGAAGTATGCGTATAAATAGTTGTGGTTGAAAGGTCGGCATGCCCCAACAGCTCCTTTATACTGAGCAACTCGGATCCGTTATTAAGCATGGACGTCGCAAACGAGTGCCTCAAAACGTGAGGGCTACGCTTTGTGAGTCCGGCAACAGCCCCAAGTGCACCCCTCACCATAGTATAAAGCTGTGTGGGAGATATACTCCCTCCATTCTCTGTACATAAGAGATATGGATGCGAAGGTGCTATGTCTTCCCTTCTACACAAATATAACTCTATTTTTTTTAGCAAACAAGAACCAAAAGGTACAATTCTCTCTTTATCCCGTTTACCTAAAACTTTGATCTCCATCTTCGACAGATGGATGTCTTCGACCTTAATGCCACACAGCTCGGATCTGCGAAATCCGGTCTGATAAAGCATATCCACAACAAAAGCGGTATTCAAATCTTTGTGTTGATGAGAGGAAGCATAAACATCATACAAATCCGAAATGAGGTGCAGTAGCCCTTCGCTTCTGACATAAGTGGGCAGCTTCCGCTCCTCTTTGGGCATGGAAAGTCCGAGACAAGGATTCCGCCCGATCTTTCCCTGCACCCGAAGGTAAGAGTACCAACTTCTGACGGCACTGATCTTGCGTTTGATGGTCGTGGCTTTAAGATTGGAAGTGGAGAGCTTCAGCATCCATTTGCGTATCTCTTTGGAGGAAATCTCGGCATAACGCTCTTCTCCACCCTCTCCAAACAGCTCCGCAAGAAAAGCCAACCAGTCCGCAAGATCTCTCTCATACGCGAGAATGGTGTGAGCGGAAGCATTGCGCTCATACCTCAAATAGTCTATGTAGGACCGAAACAACTCTTCCATCTTAATCTGCCTGAGATAAACTTCTTTGAAATAACCGGCTCTGCTGCCGAACAAACAAGGATAGCCCGGAAATAGAAAAGACTCTCCCATGCGAGGAATAAATATAGCAAGAGTTTGGAAAGAAGACAAAAAAATAACCGACAGCAAGGGAATTGTTGCTATCGGTTATGATAATAAGATGAGTGTCTGTGTGCAGCAAAAATTAAGACAGACAAAGCTCCGGATCAATACTTCTAGGGTGTTTTTTTTGAAAATTAACCTAATATACGTACATTTACAATCCTTAAAGCCAAATAATAAGACGGCAAAATGTGTTATTTACGGCAATCGCCCTTGTAGAAAGAGTTATTACATCGGACGAGAGCCTATATCTCATCCACTGTTTAATTTGATTCGTTATGTTATACTTTTTCATTGCAGTAGTTGCCATCATCTTTTTTGTAGCAATAGTGAAGGTTGCATCCGGCAACTCGACATCTCCACAACCAACGGCATCCGCCCTCACAGAAGAGCAACAGCGGTGGATACAAAAAGTAAAGTCGATCTTTGAAGAAAATAGAACCGTATCATTTTTAGATATTTTTGTGGAATGCGGAATGCCTAAAGAGATAGCTCACTCCAAGAATGCAGAAGCAGTAAAGCAAGCTTTCCCTTTCGACAAGGACGAAACCGGGCACAACGGCTACGATATTTTCACCTCCTATCAATGGGCTGTTGCCCAACGCTACGACCTGCAACACGACAAGCTGGACCCTATCGACGCTTCGCAACATGGGCTTAACCTGCGAAAAGGGGAAGTAGCATATCACGTGATATATGGCGTGGAGCTTCATGAAGAAAAGACTACTCATTATAATATAGCTTATTCGGGAGTGCGGTGGGAAAGTGGTTTGCTGCATGCCGGAAGCATCTCTTTTATCGGGAATGAGATTACCAGCTTCTCTCCTATGGATATTGGAAGGTTGTTCATCTCTAATGAACGTATATTATTCGTTGGGATGCAAAATAACGTAACAGCATCAATACCGATAGAGAGTGTACTCTACTACAATCTTTATCAAGATGGTGTCCTCATCCATATACCGAACAGGAAACCGTTGTTACTAAAATTTGATACCGGATATAAGCCCGAAATACTCCACGTAGAAGATGGACTGAACGAGTTTGTCAGTGTGCTTGATCGTATTATTTCGGGCACTGAAAATCAAAAACTGTCGGAATAGTTTGACCTTAATAAAGAGTTTCAATGGCAAAACGCCTTAGAACAAAAGTGTTGGGTGAAATAATGATACTAAAAAAAGCCGAAGCAATTATGCTTCGGCTTTTTAGGTATCAAATCATAACTATTCGGACTCTGCAAGGAAATAGAATATCTTCATATCTATCCTCTTCTCTGAAATATCTCTGGAGGTCGCTAATCTATAAAGTCGCCCTCAGATAGTATAAGATAGTAGAGATCTGCAATGTTTTGAATTGAACAACAGATTAAAGAACCTCAATCCATTATCATTTCTTTATTTACACCAATACAGATATTGTTTTCGTCAAATAGCAGTATAATAATATAAGGCATTTCTGCCCAAGTACATAGAGTCCCTTTTCTCCCGGTATCCGCAACAGTACAAGCTTGTATTATTCTGGGGGCACCAACCTTTTCTTTGATTTCATCTAATGTTTTGCCAGCAAGATTACCCATTGCAACAAAATCCTCTTGCAACATATACCCTTTTGCCGTGGTGAGACCGGCGATAAAATATCCTACAAGCAGCCCGAAACCTAATCCACACATTACTCCAACCGTTGAAAAATCGGAAAGAAAACCTCCAATACCAAAGCCGATTAAGGCAAATGAGGTTGCCATTGAATGCTTATTCATAACTCTCCTGTCATTTATTATTTCAAAAGTCTTTTACATACTCTTCCGCCTTTTTGTGGCAATTCTGTAACATGATTCTACAGTCCATTCTGTTATATGTACTTGCTTGATACTTCCAAATGGTGTATTGGTTGTTTCTTTTCACACAACTGCCCGTAGTCATGATGCCCAATGCCCACAAAAGCGATTGATGTAAATAATGATTATCTCATTGTCTTGTTGCTTATGGTTAACAACCCTCAAATATATAAATTTCACAAAACAATGAAACCCCTCTTTTCTCTTTTCAAAGCAAATGTTCTTAACCGACGGTACAAATTTTCCGAAAAATTGAATTTCGGTTATAGTAAAAAAGAAGCATAAGGACCTTAGAAAAAGTGTTGAATGAAATAATGATACTAAAAAAGCCGAAGCATAATTGCACAATTGCTTCGGCTTTTGGGGTATCAAATCAGAACTATTCGACCTCTGTAAGAAAACAGAATATTATCATATCTATCCTCTTCTCCGAAATACTCCTCAACATTCGTTTTGGAGCTTTTTACCTGATGTTATGTTCAAAGATTAAACACATCGAGAGCTTGAAAAGAGGGAAAAAAATAACCAACAGCAAAAGACTTATTGCTATTGATTATAAAAAGTGGAGGATATCGGACTCGAACCGATCACCTCGACACTGCCAGCGTCGCGCTCTAGCCAGATGAGCTAATCCCCCAGCGTGTATATGAAAGAGATATTGAAACAAAAACCAACTAAGTAGAAGGGAGTAGAAGATGCCTGCTCCTTACTAATCATTTATCTGTGTGCTTACCGGCGTCATACCCAAGTAATAGCTGTCTGTCATTTATATAAACAACAGACACGAATACTTCGCTCCAGAAAGGAGGTGTTCCAGCCGCACCTTCCGGTACGGC
>NZ_JQZV01000006.1 GCF_000769115.1 Porphyromonas canoris
CTAGGGTAATACCGGTAACTGGGGCTAAGTCGTAACAAGGTAGCCGTACCGGAAGGTGCGGCTGGAACACCTCCTTTCTGGAGCGAAGTATTACGAGAAGTTCTGCGTATTATTTATGCAGGATATAAGATAGAGGTTACAGAAGTTCTGCGTACATCTTGTTTTGTCCAATATGCTGATATAAAGGGAGCCTTTTTGCCGAGTGCAGAAAGGCTCTTTTCTTGTTTATAGCCTTAGATTTGTCTCTTCTTTCCATTCTTTATAACTTTAAGAGAGTAGTAAACCTTAAATGCTATAGGGTATGGAAGAGAGGGATTTTATCAAGAGAGAGATTGAGAAGATCGGCGTTATTATGAGAGCGATATGGGGCTATCTGTTTGGGGGCAAAGATCGGACGGCTACCACGATTGGGACGGAAGTGGTGATGTCGAAAGATATGTTGAAGAAAGAGATGAACTTCGATGTGGATGAGTTTTTGCTTTTAGACGAATCGGAGAGCATCGAATACTTAAAGGGCTTTGAGGGGTTGGATTTTCACAATCAGGAGAGTCTGGCGGATATTTTAGCCGAAATCGGAAGCCGAGAGGAGCCACACGCTTCCAAGCTCTATTTAGGCAAAGCTCTTTTCTTGTACGAACTGATCACGAAACAGAGTCAAACCTATTCTTTCGAGAGGGAAGAGAAAGCTGCAAAGATAAGGTCGCAGTTGTAGTATTGTCGTAGCTCCTTTTCTTTTTCGTCGTTTGGTGTAAAATAAATCTTTTAAGCCTTTTTACTTCTTCGTTTTATCGGGTTGTAAAAAGGCTTTAATCGTATTATGTTTTACGAACCGGGGGCTGTTTTGTGAAAATCAGCACTTGATTTGCAGGAGTCAAAGCACGACTTGCCGAAATCAAGGCTTGATCTTATATATTATATTCGTTCAGACAAAGATTTGAATCTTTATAAAGAAATATTTATATCCTTTTATCGAATATTTATACCTTTGCAAAAAGCTGTCCGGATTGTGAAAAATAGAATAAGAGAGTCCGGATAACGATCTGACTACAATAAAAACACTTTGTTTATGAAAAGACTACATTTCTCTATCTCCTTGTTAATAGCTCTGCTTGCCCTTAGCGGTTGCCGGAAAGGAGATCTTCAAGAAATAAAGGGAAACGAGGAGAGAATCATCAAGGTTTTGGTCGAGATGCCCGAAGAACCGGCTTTAAGAGCGGAAGCGGGAGAGAATACCGAGGGCAATAAACTCTTGCTTCGTTGGAGGAGAGGGGAGGAGTTGACCCTTTTATTCAAGCAGGAAGATGTTCTAAGTGAGCTCATCAAAACTCCTTTGGAGAATATTTCTTCTGACAATAAGAGTGCAACTTTTGAAGTGAAGCTTCCCAACACCATTGATGCAGGAAAGCCTTATACGCTTTATGCTTTTTCATCTTTTCCGGGAGAGGGCATAAGCGTGAAGGATGGACGGATAATGATGGATATAACACCCATTGTGGGGATGAAGTTGGAGGATGTGTCTGTCCCGGTTATGTCTGTTGTCAGTCTCTCTGATGGTAAACAAGAGGTGCGGGCGGAGTTTTCCGTTTTTGGCACGATAGAGTACGTCCGCCTTCGTAACGGATCCGATAAGGAGTTGAATATCTCTTCCTGCCATCTTTCCGGAGTTGGAGGAGCTGAATGGAGATATATGCCGATGGGCGACAGATATTATCATTACGATCTTTTTGAAGATAAAGTTATAGAGTCCGATGGGGGTAAAAGTATTATCACCCCGAAAAAGGTCACAAATATCGCGCCCGGAGAAGAGGGGCTGTTTGCTTCGTGGTTTTATCCTCTTGAGAAAAGTTTGCCGGTCATGCTTCTCCGGGTTAAGTCCGCAGACAGTGAAGAAGACATCTATTCGGAAAATTCAAAACCGGCAAAAGCCATCGGGATGGAACCGGGTAAGGCGTACAGAGTGCTAGCAGAATGGACAGGACGCTCTCTACAAATGAAAGGACGAGATGTAATCCCGACCGATACTCCATTTATTACAATGGTAACCGCCAAAGAGACGGGGCAGACCATTCGTCTGCTTTTGGCTGCGAAAGAAGAGAACAGATCCAAGATATGGATAGACCTGAATGGTAACGGGCTTTTGGACGAAGGAGAAAATGATATTGTTTGGGCTGATTTTAACAACGACTTTAATAACGATGAGTATAAAGAGTATCGTTTTTCTTCTTCAAAAATCACCATTTATGGTCCTGTTACAGCTTTGGAGTGTTCCGGAAACAAGCTTCAGGAGTTGGTCGTGAACGGAAGAGAGAGTCTGGAGATGCTATCTTTTTACGAAAATAATCTTAGCACTTTGGATTTAAGCCTCTGTAAGAGATTAAAGTATCTGGATTGTGAAGACAATGCAATCTCCTCTTTGGACATCAGTATGTGTAAGGAATTGAACGTTCTGTGGTGCTCCAATAACGGGATTAAGGCTCTGGATGTGAGCGAATGCAAGGATCTGCGCGTGCTGGGATGCTCGAAAAATGAGCTTGAGGAGCTGAATATAGTTGAAAATAAAAGACTTCAAAACCTCTCTTGCCATGGAAATAAACTCTCCTCTTTGGATGTAAAAGGGTATAGTTCACTTGAAAGGATAAGGTGCGATGGCAACAAACTCTCTTCTTTGGATCTGGAAGGCTGCACCGCTTTAAGGAAGCTTTACTGCTTTGAAAACAGCATATCTTTTTTGAATATCAAGGATTGCAAAGCATTGAATACCCTGTGGTGCAACAAGAATATGCTCTCTTCTCTGGACCTTTCCGTATGTCTCTCTTTGAAAGAACTCTATTGCGGAGATAACAGTCTGACGGAATTGGATGCAAGTAACCATGAGAGTCTGAGACTTCTTGAATGTCATAATAACCTCCTGACCTCTTTGAAAGTAGAGAAATGTGTTGCTCTGCAGGAGCTTTATTGCGATGAAAATAAACTTTCAGTCTTGGATGTGCGAGACTGTAAAGCGTTGTCCCGTTTCTGGTGTCAGAGTAATGAACTGGAGACACTGGATGTCAGCTCTTGTCCTAATATCGCCGATTTGCCTTGCCAGAATAATAAATTGAAGTCTCTAAAACTGAGTAGAGACCCTTCTTCCCAGTTGAGCTATCTTACAATGCAGGAAAACAAAATGGATGCTTCGGCATTGAATGCCGTATATGAAGCTCTACCCAATAGGGAGGGAAAGGAGATGGGCATTATCGAAGCTGTAGATAATGATGGTTATGCTACCTCTGATGTGAGCATAGCCACTGCAAAAAACTGGAAGTTTCAACCTTATGTCGCCGGTTCTTCTACACCGACCCGAAGAAAAGAGCTCAAATAAGTATAAAGATAAAGGGAGAAAATCCGATGCGGATCTTCTCCCTTTTATTGTTCAATAACAAACTCTTGTTTGTCGAGCCGGGTATCAGTTGGTTTTATGCAGATACTTCAGCTCCGATAGCTGCTTGTTGGCTTCCACTATCTTATTCTTGAGATTCCTCTTGTAAGCCTTGAAGCGAGCGCGCAACTCCGGATCTCCCACAGACAAGATCTGCACTGCCAAAAGAGCGGCATTGAGAGAAGCATCTATTCCAACCGTTGCAACGGGAATGCCGGGAGGCATCTGTACAATGGCAAGAAGGGCATCGAGCCCTTGAAGAGATGCGCTGATAGGAACACCGATTACGGGAAGAGGAGTCATGGAAGCGATCACGCCACAAAGGTGAGCTGCCATCCCTGCTGCTGCAATGATGACTTGTACACCTCTATCTTCGCATTCGGTAGCAAACTTTTCTACCTCTTGCGGTGTGCGGTGTGCGCTTAGCGCTTGTATCTCAAAGGGCACCTGCATCTCTTCCAAGAGATCGGCTGCTTTCTTCATCATGGGCAGGTCTGAAGTGCTACCCATGATTATGCTTACACGAGGGGTCATCATTTACCGATTAGAGCCTTATAGTCTGCTGCTGAAAGGAGAGCATCTACATCGGCAGGGTTAGCAACTTTTACTTTTACTATCCAGCCTTCTCCGTATGGATCCGAGTTGACCAACTCAGGAGTATCTTCGAGAGTTTCGTTAGCTTCGAGCACTTCTCCTGCAACAGGCAAGAAAAGATCGGATACAGTCTTTACCGCTTCGATAGAACCGAATGTCTCTTCTGCTTCAAGCTCGTCTCCCACGGTGGTTACATCTACAAAGACGATTTCTCCAAGCTCGCTTTGAGCGAAGTCTGTTATACCAATGAAGGCTACATCACCCTCTAAGCGGATCCACTCGTGATCTTTTGTGTACTTTAGATTTTCTGGAAAGTTCATAATTCTAATGATATTGGTTTTTATTGTTATAGTGAATATTTGTTCTGCTTTGTTCAGCTCTTCAAAGATACAAAATTATATCTCTTTACGAAGTCTTGCCACCGGTATTCCTAATTGTTCTCTATACTTGGCTACGGTACGGCGAGCAACATTCAGTCCTTTCTCTTTCAGCTGCGCCACCATAGCTTCATCGGAGAGTGGAGAGCTCTTGTCTTCCTGCTCTATCAGCTCTGCCAAAAGTTCCTTTACATGTCTGGTCGAAATCTCTTCTCCGGCATCGGTCATTGTTCCTTCCGAGAAGAAGTGTTTTAGCGGAAAGGTTCCGAAAGGGGTCTGAACATATTTCGTGCTTGTTACTCTGGAGATCGTGGAGACGTCAAGACCTGTTGCATCGGCAACATCTTGAAGGATGAGCGGCTTGAGATAGGCTACATCTCCCATGATGAAATACTCTTTCTGCATCTCCACTATCGCCTGCATTGTAAAAAGAAGTGTCTTCTGACGCTGGCGGAGAGCTTCTACGAACCAACGTGCATCGTCTATCTTCTGTTTCACAAACCGGGCAACCTCTTTTTTCTGCTGCGGAATGCGTCTGATGTCTCCGCTGTATTCGCTCATCTGTTGAGTGAATGTTGTATTGACACGCACCGGTGCAATCCCGTCATTATTGAGGGATACCGTAAACTCATCATCGTGTTCTTCCACGATAAAGTCGGGTACAACGGTAAAGAATGTCTCTTCAAGACGGGTATTAAAGTCGAGTCCGGGTTTGGGATTGAGGTGTGTGATCACTCGAATGGCTTCTCTCAGCTCTTCATCCGTAAGATGCAGACGAGAGATGATCTTGTCGTAATGTCTGTTGGAAAACGGCACAAACATCTGTTCAAGAATCTTTTTGGCTATTGCTACGGCGGTTGTTTCTTCTCTTCTTTCCAGCTGTAACAGCAGACAGTGACGGAGATCTTCTGCTCCAATACCGGGAGGATCGAGCGTTTGTATAACGCTTAGAACATGTTCTATGGTCTCCAAATCTGTGTTTATACCCATCCGTATGGCAAGATCGTCTTGTATGGACAGAAGATCTCGCCGCAGATAACCATCGTTATCAAGGCTTCCGACAATGTAGCGAGCCACTTCCACCTCTTCGCCGGAGAGTGATGTCAGGGAGAGCTGAGAGAGCAGATGGTCTTGCAGAGAGCTTCCTTCCGTGAAAGGGATCTCTTCTCGCGGCGTGCGATGTTGCTCTACCTGCCGGAGCTTATATTCGGGGACATCATCTATGGAAGCGTAGTCGCCGAGTATGATTTCATCTTGAGAGATCGGTTCGAGCTCTTCGTTGTCGCTCTCTTTTCTTGTATCGTCATCCTCTTCCACTCCTTCTTCCAATGCCGGATTGATTTCCAATTCGCTCTGTATCCGATCTTCAACCTCGACATTGGAGAGTCCGATCATCTGCATGAGCTGTATCTGCCGAGAGGTGAGTCGGGCGGTCTGTCGCTGTTTGAGCTTCTGGTCGTTCATGTAGAGTAAGATATTTAGAATGGATAGCCGATGGCGAGGTGGAACGAGAAAGCATCTTTCCAGATCTTCTTCCCGAAAGTGTTGAAGTATCCATTGATCCCGGTAGAATAAGGAGCATGGAGAGCCACTCCGGTATCGAATCTGATGACCAGATAAGAGAGGTCGTATCTTATGCCTAAACCTGTTCCCAAAGCGAGGTCTTTGAAGAAAGACTTTCCGGTGAGCACTCCTCCCGGTCGGCTTTGATCTTCTCGCATCAGCCAGATATTACCGGCATCTATGAATGTTGCAAGCTCAAGACTTCCGAAGAGCTTTCTCCGATATTCGATATTTCCTTCAAGACGGATGTCTCCGGTACGATCCATGAAGTTGTAGATGCTGTATTCGGTGGGACGATATGAGCCCGGACCTATCGTGCGGACATTAAAAGCCCTGATACTATTGGCACCACCGGAGTAAAACTGTTCTGTATAAGGTGCCACCAACATATTTCCGTAGCTGTATATAGCCCCGGCAAAGAGTCTGGTTGCAAGCTTTTCTCTGCTGTTCCAGCTGTATGCATATCGCATCTCCAAAGAGCCTTTGACAAACTGCGCAAACGGATTGTTGATAAATGTCTTCTGTTTGGTGAAAGGTTCTCCTCGCAGCGCATAGATGGTGCTGAGGATATTTCCTGCCTCCGAAACGGATGCCTCTATGGAGAATGTATGAGGAGAGTCTCCGTCTATCTGCTCATATCCGAAAGTGTATCCTATAACCGGGATAAACTGGTCTTGGAAAGATAGTGCAAGAACCGGGTTGGCAGAGATGATCGAATCGAATTTAGCCGTTGTGCGCAACAGAGAATTGTAGGTTACTCTGATAGGGATAATGGTATGGCGTACACCTCTCTGCGGTTCGATATTGTAGGCAATGCGACCGGAAAACTGCCCCAGTCTGTAAAAAGATGAGCGGTTCAGAAATCCTCCGGTGATGGAAAAAGAGGTCGTTGCAGGTATCTTTTGAAATCTCTTAGGCAGGAACGGCAGCATGATGCGAGGGAATGTGAGGGAGGAGTTAACGGATATGCCGTAGCTGTTGATATCCCACGAACTGCCGGGCAGATTGCTTTTTCTGGTCTCCCATTCGTAGTTGGTGCCCACCTGCATAGAGAGAAGTTCACCTCCTCTAAAGAGATTCTTTTTGTTGAGAGTCAAGGATAGTCCCGGACCTAACTGATTGTTACTTTTACTTTTGAATACCGTTTCAAGCTCTGCATAATAGGGAAGATCCACTTGGGAAGATATTGTAACGTTGAGCTTGTTCGGTATAGAGTCCGAAGGTGTGTAGTTTACATCGGAGAAAGAGAACGTGTTCAGTGTAGCCAAAGATTGTACCGTGCGATTCTGATAAGAAGCATTGTACAGCTTATCTTTTATGAATCGGATCTTACTTCTAAGCACTCCTGCTCTTACGGGGATCTTCTTATTGAAGCGGAAAAGTACGCCGTCCAGCATCAAGCTGTCCGTTAGAGGAGATCGCTCACTATCGTACACATTATAACTGATATTCCCTATATACCAGGGCTGATACGCTCTCGGATCTGCTTTATTAGAGAGATTGACCTTCAGATGAACACCTTTTTCTCGCAAGGTTGTATCTGCCTGATAGATGATATTGTCCGGTCTGAAATAGTAGTAGCCCTGATTTTGCAACAGTCCGGCTATTCTGTCTCGTTCTGCTTCAAGAGTTGAAATGCTGAAAGGACGCTTTTTCTTAATCAAAGAGATCGGGGCAGAAAATAGATCCAAACTGTCCGGAGTAACAATGTCAATATCGTACTCTACACTATCTATCACGTGAGGAGCTCCTTGTGAAACGTAATACTGGACAAGAGCCTGCAGAGAATCTTTATTGTAGATAAGATTATGACTTACGGATGAATGAAAATAGCCATACTCTTGTAGGATTTGCTGAGCGATGGTGGAACGTCCGGACGGATTGACATTAGAAACAAAGATAGGTTTGGAGGATAGAGTCTTCTCCAACCAACGTGTGAAAGTGTTACTTTCGTTACCTATCTTTTCATTGAAATAGAAACCATAGGTAAACGGCAACCTTAGCTTCGTGTGTCCGAAAAGGCTTCCGTTAGGTGCTTTTTTAAGAGCATTTTCTACTTCTTCCATTGCTCGGGAAGAGTGTCTTGGGTATGTCTTATCTTTATCTTCCACCTTTATTTTCTCCATCCCAAGGTAGAAAATCTCTCCCTCCGGGACATATTTGCTCGCAGAGCAGGCTGCAACCAAAAAGATTACAGCGATGGACAGAAAGGCGTTAAGGCTATGATGTCTATTGTTTCTTCTCATCTTTCGATTCTTCTATTGCTTTAGGTGCGGGCGTTACAGGCTCTTCCTGTGTCTTCAAGAGTATTGGCTTGGTCTTGAAGTTGAAGAGATCTTTCAGTCTGTAAAGCCTTCTTCTCAAAACATAGCCGGCTCCGGTCTCGATGACTTCACCGTCCAATATGTTTTCATAGTCTTTTTTGTGGAAAAGACGAAGATAGTGAGTACCTGCCTGATCCAACCTATAATCCAACGATATGTTGTCTATAAAACTTTGGTTGGCACTCTTGTTCGGATTGGCTGTTTCTACCTGTCCACCGATCTGAAGCGTTATACGATCGTTGTAAAACTTCTTTGCAATCGAGTAGGAGTAGTTTGTTCCTCTTTTTCCTTCGGCATCTTGCTCTATTCCTAAGTTTATATCCGCATTGATAAGATCTCCCACCAAAGCATTGAACTCTTTTGTTACAAGAGACATCAGCGTACTGTTCACATCAAAACCGGAAGCACCTGCCTGCGTAGAGCCTAAGTAAGTACCGAGAGACAGGAGCATCAGAGCCTGGCGAGACTTTTCTTCGTCCGTCATGGCGGCTATGTTGTTTCTCAGAGTAAGATCTTCCGGAGCATCCAGAGTGAAAAGAAGGGCAAGATCATTCACTCTGTTCTTTGCCATGACGCTGACATCAAAGTTGACCTTCCTTTTCGGTTCACCCGGCAGAGCCACTGTCGAAGAGATCCGTTCCGTAGCCTTAAAGTTGATAAACGGATTCATCACATCGCCACTCCAAGAGATATAGTTTCCTCTATCCACCTTGAACTTCTTCGAGATGATAGGTGCTTGGTTTATGGCAATAAATCCATCGTTGAAGTTGTATGTACCGCTTAGAGACATCTGCCCGTATGGTGGGTATCTGAAGTTGAGATCTCCTCCCCCTTGTACCTGCACGGCATTACTGCCATCTGCGGTAATCTCCGCACCCAAAGATACTGCCGGATCTACGTGAAGAGCGAGCGTTACATCCAATCCTCCCAGTGAGAGTGTATCCACATCTGTTTTCTTTGCCGTAAAGAGAGTGTCTCTAAATTCCGTAAACTCTATAAGACCATCAAAGCGATTTCTTTTCGAGAGTTTGGAGTCCTTTAGAATATAGGTGAGGTTCGTGTTTCCATTGATTGAGAGAGCACCTCTCACCTTCATTGTAGAAGCAGGACCGGAGAGACTTATATCCGTACTCACGCCGAGGCGACCATATAAAAGAGTCTGTTGGGTGCGCTTGGAGTCTACGAGCAGTACATCATTTCCTCGCAGGTTCAGTTTTAGCTCGTTGTCTCCGGTCAGTTCGACAGAACCATTCAACATGAGTGAAGTATTGTTGAGAGTCTGAATAGTGAACCTGTCCAAGCGAATCTTATCGTTGTCTATCCGGATCGGCTTCGAGTCTATGCCGTATCTGTTGTTCAGAGCAGCAGAGTACACGCTGCCATCCTTGATGGAAAGATAACCCTGCATCTTGGTCGGTTTCATCTGTTTGATGTCTCCATTTCCTGAAGCATTCGAGAGTTCTGCATCCACATTTCCGGCAAGAGAGACCAGGTCGTCCGGCAAGAACGGATTCGCTTTAGACATTGGGAACTTATTCACAACCAATCTCCAAACCGGATCTATCCCCTTGTTTTTAGAGATGAATGCCTCTCCCGTTGCGGCATTGACGCCATCCAGCTGTACATCCATTGCGGCATAAGAACCTCCGCTTACCGGCTCATATACTCCCATAACCGCTATATCTCCCACTTTATTCTTTTGGAAGTGGAACTTATCCAATGATGCTTGGGCAATGTATTTGTCTCCATCCGATCCTTTGATCCAGCGTAAGTCTGCATTCAAGATACCATCCATGTTCGGAACGACTCCTAAATTCTGAATCCGTTTAAGGTCAAACTTCTGTACCAAAGCGTTCATAACATATTCGTCTCTCACGTATTTCGTGTCGAGAAGAATCTTACTCTCCGGATCATCTGATGCTTTGAGCAGGACGTGCGCCTCTATATTCTTGTCCGGCTTCAGCGGTATCTTCACGTAGCTTTTTCCATCGTTCAGGAACTTATTGTACACCAGCACGGGAGGATCCGGTGTTAGCGCGAAAGTAATATCCTCTCTGTTCCACTTTGCACGCACGCCCAGCAGGAGCAGGTCCTTCGATTCTTTATCTTTCAGATTGGCGAAAAGCTCGGCATGTTTCATATTGGTCGTAAGGTTCACAAACGCTTCAAAAGGATCCTGATTCCTGAACTTCTGTTTGTGAACAGCCCCTACGGCATAAAACATAGTGGTATCTTGGAATATGGTTAAGTCCATTTCGTCTATTCTGAATGTGTCCTTTTGGAAGCCATTCAGATAAAACTCTCCGGAAAGTCCGCTGTCGGGAGAGGTGCGAATATCAAGCGTGGTACTCTTCCAACCATATCTGTGTTCGTCCAGATAGGAACGTATAGGATTGTTACGCCCCATGGAGAAAGAGATATTCGCATCCGGATAGTGCTCTATCCAGTGACTTATGGAGTAGTTGTTCGTGGTATCTGTCGTAAACAGAGAGATCTCCTTGCTCACACTCTTTATGCGATTCAGAAAGTCATTCAGTCCGTTCTTGGAGTTGAACGATAGCACGAGGTCGCCCGAATTGACTTTCGCCATCAGACTTTCAGCACTGCTTCGAGCAACAAGATCCAAGTTGGTCGGTCTTATGATCTTTCTATCCGTCTCTATGACGCAGTCCACGATTTTTCCCTCTATATCATACTTCTGCTTTGTATCTGTACGGACGGCGGCGAGGAGCTTGAAGGTAGAGCCCAATACCGGTCCGGATCCGAGACCTATCAGGGACGGCACTATGGTATCCACCTCAAGGCGGAGAGAGGCATCTATATCCTCTTTCGCCAACCGGGCATCCAGCTGTCCCATCAGCGTAACGCCCTCCGCTTCCGAGTTCAGTGCCGCAAAGAGCTGCTGCTGTTCGAGCTGAGAGACCATTACGATATTGCCCAGACTCTTGTGGTTATAGGTGAGAGTGTCGAGAGACATCTCCAGGCGTGCAAATGTTTTCGGGGAGAACGGATCTTTGCCTCGCCCCTCTATTTTGATGTGTGCCTGTAAGTCGCCAATGGTGTCTTTCGGTAAAAATTGCTGTACCGACAGTCTGTTCGTTTGGGTTTCAAGCTCAAAGCGTTCCGACTTCAAGCCATACTTCCCGGCTGCTTCGAGAGAGCCTCTTGGCGTTTCGAGTCGGGTTGTGAGATCTATAAGATTGTTGCGGTAAGAGGCATCGGCAAACAGGAATATATCGCTTGGTATGGTCCATCTGTCGCTTGTCAGCCCCATCTTGTCCAGATACTCCATGAGACCGGACTTCGTTTGCGCTTCCAATCGGACGTTGCCACTTCGACGCTTCTCGTTCAGAGGGAGCTGTGCAGAGCCGTTCATCAGCAGAGATACCACCTCTTTGGCTTCCACCTTACCGTTGAACTTCACTCTTTCCTCGATCTCTCCTGTCGCATCTACTTCTATTGTTATCGGATTTTCAGGCAAAGAAAAGCTTTTAGGAAGCAGGAATGCCGCATCTTCCGGATAGATTTCGCCGAAAAGATTAAGAGCAACCTCCCCGACGGAGTCCGGCATCCATTTGTGCATCGGAACGGAAGCATTTGCCGTTATGAAGCTCTTTTTTAGCCGTATCTCAAGGTCTTTTACGTTGGCTTGTCTCTCGTCTATATCAAGTGTCGCTTTCAGATCTTTCATTTCCCAAAGATCGGCACACTTGAAGTGCCCTTTTGCGATATTGCCTTTGACGTTCAACGTATCGTAATAGATATCGTACCCTCTCACGTCTATCTCCCACGGAAGAGCCAGGAACTCCACATCTTCTACCGGCTGAAGGACATCCACTCCGCCTTTTATGCGGGCATACTGCACAAAATAAGACATCTTTCCTACATCCGCAGCTATTCCTCGTATGACAGCTCTATCTACACAAGTGGAGAAGAAAACGGTATCGCTACCCATACTCATGCTGTAACGAACATCTTGTATGCCTATGTCTTTAGCCGTAATCATCCAGTTGTTTGGGACGGAGTCTTTGGGCTGATTCTCTTTCATCTCTCCCAGTGAGAGGTAAAGGTCTGCACCATTCAGATCCAAGTCTCTAAGGTGTATGCGTTGATCTTTAAGCCTTATCTTCAGTCCGCTCCCTCTAAGCTGATGCACGTATCCGTCTATTCGGAGTACGCTATCCACTATCGGCATATGAATGCGCAGAGAGTCCAGCTCCAAAATAGAGATCGGAATATCTCCACTCAGAAGCAGAGGGATGGGGATCTCTACATCTATCCGTTTGAGCGAGGCAAGCGTATCTTTCTGCTCCGGATCTACTGCGAAGACATCCGATAGATGGACTTTTGCAGGGAATTTGATTCGGAACTTTCCTATACTGAGATCCACTCCCAATAGGGGAGAGAGCTGTTCGGATGCCACTCGTGCGGCAAACTGCTGCACTCCGGGGATGTAGAAAAGAGCGGACAGCAGGAATGGCAAAGCGATTAAGATGCCCACAATCCACAGTAGCAGGCGAAGCCATAGCCGTCTTTTCTTCTTTTTGGGAGAGATCTGCGGCTCTTCCTGCAAAGATGGGTCTTTGCGGTCTGCTTCTTCGTTATTGTCGGGAGAGGATATTGGTTGCTGTCTCTGTTCTGACATAAAAGTTTGTCGTAAGCTCTTAATCCAAACAAAGATAGCAAAAAAATCGGAGCAGCAGCGGGATTTTCCCTCATATCTTCTCGCTTTTTGTCTCTATCGAAATATGCTCATGAGGCGTTGATAGACAGAGAAATAGGGTGCTAAATGCTTTGGATTGGAGCATGAAGCTGTATGGCGGATTTTGATTTTGAGTTTTCCAGAAGCGTTGTATCCGCTTTTTGATCGTGCCGACTTTCTACTCTCTTGGGGTATAAAAGTCTGCTTTCGGGGTGGGAGTTTTTATATAAAAACGGATTGAAGAAAATCTTCATTGTAGAACTTTATCCGGAATGATTTCAGCTCATTCCTCTTGTTTGTTTTGGGATAATATTTTGATAATCATTCAGATATGAAGAAATCTCAAATTCGGATAAAAATTTTTCTCAGTCCGTTTGATGGGCTCTTTTCGAGTTAATAGCTGTAAATTTTAACACCCACACCTGTGAATGTTTCCTAATAAAGAAATCTGCCTTTTTAGGTGCTTTTTAGGATAAAAATATGTAGTTGTTTGATTATTAGTGTTTTAGTTGTTTTGGCTAAACACGTTAATCGAATCCGGTAAACGTGTTTAATGAAATCGGTAAACGTGTTCATTGAAAAATTAAACACGTTAAGCCGAAAGAATATCGGAATGAGAGGGGTGGAATATATAAAAACAGCGATGCCGGAGGGGGCGAAAACAGGGTAGGCAAAAGGGAGATTTCGTATGCTGAAAAAATGAGCAGGCAGACCCCGGTGTCTTAACGGCCGGATCCTGCTGCTCGGAATGATAAAAGGGAGAAAAAGGCGTTCGTCAGCTTAGAGCCGAAGGTGCTTTCTCCACTTTTGAGCGGTCTCTTTGAGAATAAGAATGCCTTCCGGTCCCAAGTTGCACAAGAGATCCAAAGAGGAGAGATTGGGCAAGAAGCCGTGATGATCCGCAAAAGTCTGATAGTAGTGCGGAAAGACGATAGGCGGATGCTTGGTAATCTGCCGGTCACAGAGTATCTGGAGGTGCATGCCGTTGGATACAATCTCATCTTCCGGTACATGTATCGGAGCGGTGATATGCCATTCCCGACAGATCCAGTTGAGCCAAGCCTCATTGTAGTCCACCAGCAGAGGAGTGGGGTTATAGAGCAGCCGCAGGATCTCTTCCTCATAAAACTCATAGTATGGAGAGGAGCTGTAAGCGGAACGAAGGCTTTGCTCCGCCACTCTTCTCCAGTCTCCATGCTCACTGATGGCTATAAGGGCAGTTGGAGGAGCAGGATTGGGGTATTTCTCTACCGGTACAGAGATACTCATTCTACCGGTAGCTCCGTAGATGTCGAATCTGTTTCTGTAACTCTGTTTGCTGTATGGTTCATCTATAAATACGGCTACACTTTCGCCCATAAGCAGGGAAGAGATGTAGAGAATAGAGGGTATGGTAGAAGTGGGAAGGAATATCATTGAATCTGTTTTTATATCAGTCCGTCAGAAAGGGGAGCATCTGCATACAAGGTTTATAGCTCTTTCTGTGTATGGGAGAGAGACCGATCTTTCGGATTATCGCTTTGTGAGATGGGGTGGGATAGCCTACATGTTTGTCGAAACCATACTCCGGATACAGCTCATGGTTCTTCTGCATCACTCTGTCCCGATGTACTTTTGCCAGGATAGAGGCAGAAGCGATGGAGGCAAAGCGGGCATCCCCTTTTACCAGACAGGTATAGGGGATAGAGGTAGAGGAAGCAAATCGGTTGCCGTCTATCAAAAGATGATCGGGGGAGAGCTTCAGATTTTCCGCTGCCCGGCTCATGGCAAGGCAGGAAGCCTGATAGATGTTTATGCGGTCTATGGTTGCCGGGTCTATCTCCACGATGGAGAAGGCATCGGAACAGGAGCAGATTTGGTCGAACAGCGTTTCTCTCCGCTTGCCGGTGAGCTTTTTGGAGTCGTTCAAAGAGGGTAGGAGGTCGAGGAGATGCAGATTGTCCGGAAGCCAGATCACGCTTGCAGCCACCACCGGTCCGGCAAGAGCTCCGCGCCCTGCCTCATCGCAACCGGCTTCTATCCTGCCTTTTTCAAGCCACGGAAGCAGGTCAGAGGTTTTGTCTGCTCTCATATTCTCTCTCATATTTGTTGTTCAGCGTTGCCTCGTTCGGCTCTACGTGAATGATGATATGGGTCTCTTCTCCATACTCTTTCCGTAAAATGGCTTCGATAAGTTCGGTAAGGTGATGCGCTCGCTCTACTGTCATCTGTCCGTCAACCATGATGTCCACCTCGATGGCAATTCTCTGCCCCACTCTGCGCGTGCGCAGGTTGTGCGGATTGGATACTCCCTCGACGCTTTCTACCATTTTCCGAATCTTTTGTTCGGTCTCGGAGGGGAGAGCCTTCTCGGACAGCTCTCGGAGAGAGTTCATACCGATCTCCATTCCGACCTTTATGATGAGTACCGCAACGAAGATGGCAGAGACGGGTTCCATGAATCGTGCTCCCTCTCCAAGGAAATAGGCGGCAGACAGACCCACCAACACTCCAACGGAAGAGAGTGCATCGCTTCTGTGATGCCACGCATTGGCGGCAACGGCAGAGCTGTTCACCCTGTGAGCCACCCGGATGGTGTATCTGAAAAGGATCTCTTTAGCCACAACGGAGAGCAAGGCAGCCCAGATGGCTATTGCGCCCGGCTTTTCTATCATGACCCCTTCGAGGAAGTAGCGATAGAGCTCTTCCACACTCTTTGCCAAGATAAAAGCTCCGACCACAAGCAGAGAGAGAGAGATGAGAGCCGAGGCTATCACTTCGTACTTGCCATGTCCGTAAGCATGGTCATCGTCCGATGGCTTGGCGGCTATACGGGCACAGAAAAGAACCACAGCGTCTGTAAGCAGATCGGTAGCCGAGTGAACGGCATCCGCAATCAAGGCTCCCGAATTGCTCAGTACACCTATAACCCCTTTCACCACAGGAAGTATCACGTTGCCTATGGCTCCTATGAGCGTTACCTTATATATCTCTTTTTTTCTTTCTACTGCGTTCATAGCCACTTTCTTGCAGTTACAAAGGTAAGAATTTTCAAAACCTTGCCATAGCTTGTTCTATTTCTTCATCCGAGAAGAATATCCATGGGAGATGTTTTATGGAAGAATAATACTTACCTTTGTCCTTGACACTTAAAGAGGAGTGCTGTTTGGATAGATAGAATTATCAAGTGCGCACATCCCCATAGGGACACCTTTTTTCTTTCGGATAAGCGAGAAAGAGTTTTGAAAATGAATAATAAGGATATGAAAAAGCGTTTTTTAGTACTATTTTCTGCTCTGATATTGCTGTTTTGCTGTTGTGGCAAAAGTAATGCACAGGTTAAAATAAAAGGTGAAATAGGGGTCGGATTATTCTCTTTGAATGCAGGTCTGTACACCGTATTGGAGGAACACCATGTGGCAGGGGTGTCCGGTGCCGGAATTTTTATGTTCCCATCGCTTGCCGGACAAATTTCTCCACAATACCGTTACTATTTTTCCGGTTATAAAGGGAATTCCAATGGCTTCAGTGGAAGCTTTTTTCTGAATGCCGGAATGAATTTCTGGATAATGAAAGACCTGCATGCGGAATCTCCGGAAAAAAACACAACAAGAGCAGGGAATAGTTTGCTGGTCGACTTTTATTACTTTAATGTTGGAGGGGGATATGAGTTGAGGTATAAGAAGTTCTATATACGTCCTACACTAAATGCCATGTTTCCTAATTTCGGATCAAGTTCGTCTATGATCCTTGCAAGCGTATTTACTGCCTCTGCTTTGCAAGCATCTATGGGGTTTAGGTTTTAGGTTTAAGCTCTTTTCCTTTCCCGGTTTCGGAAAGAAGGTGAACCAGAACAATATTTGCACTATATTTGCAGAGACTGGTCGTGCAGAGCTTCTCCGGAAAGTGCTTCCGTTTTGGTTTCCGCATACCTAAATCAATAGAGGTTGAACCTATATATGTATAAGATGAAAAAGCTGATATTTTTTCTCGTTATAGTCTGCTTGAGCCCTGTGGCAAATATTTTTGCACAGGAACAAGCCATGAAATCCGAGACTTCTGGTTACAGAAAGAATGAGATCTCTGTGGACTTCTCTTCTCTTGCCTTTGCCCGGATTCCTCACTTTACTTACGAGCGTATGTTGGACGAGGAAATGGGATTCGGAATAAGGGCTTTGTATAATCCTACTGTTTGGGTAGACTCCGGTATGTCCACATCTTTTGTGGGACCTTATTTCAGATGGTATTTCTTTGGGCGTTCTACCCCCGAAAAGCGCTACGCTTCCGGAATGTTCGTGGAGCTGAACAGCGCTTTGGGACACATGAAGCAAGAACTTGTAAGACGCTACTCCAATGGTAAAGAATATCAGTATGTTTTTGGTGGCGGTATGGGTCTCGGCTTAGGCTATAAGTATGTAAACAGCAAAGGATGGAGCTTCCAGATCTATATGGCAGGGGGACGCTCTCTTTCTGATGCGGATGTCGGATATTTTATCCCGGCGATAGCTTTGGGTAAGAGATTCTAAGCAGGACCGAAAGGAGTTTAAGAAGATAAAAGAATAGCCCGATAGTTTCTGAGGAAGCTGCCGGGCTATTTTTTTATCTCTTTCAAGATACCGAGGGGGGAGAATATGTAAAGAGAGGAGTATTAGCAAATAGTAAAAGAAGCAGAACCTCTACTCTGCTTGCTATTGAGAGTAGCTTTGGAATATGTACATAAGCCGTAGGGCATGAGGTATAAGGAGTTTGATGACAATAAGAAGCTCGGTTTGAAGATAGAGGTAACTGATATGGAGTCTGGTTTTAGAGATCTTCTTCTTGTGCGATTTCTTCTTGAAAATGAAAGAGAAGGGATTGGAAAAAATGCTTTGATAGTTATTGCCGGAGCGAATAGATGCAAGGTGTTGAGGAGAAAGGAAGTTTTAGGTAGCCGTTTGGATGTAGGTGTGCCTTTTATTTCTGTTGTTGCCATAGGAAGTCGTAGAAGTTAAGGATCAGCAAGACTCAATTAGAGGCAATGTCTATTCTGCAAGGGTATGCTGAGTGTTTCAAAGAGCATTCGGACTATTGGGAGGTAAGTGATATAAGAGTCTTTTCCGCTCGTCCGGGAGATTTGGAGAGAGAATACCTTGGTTTCAATATCTCTCTCGTTCCAAAAGAGAGCTTTGCAGACAGAGTGCTGTTTGCAATCTGTTTTGAAGAAGAATAAGTCGGATCTGTGCCATAACTTCTACTTTTTCTGCAAGAAAGAGAAAATATAAGGCGGAGTGTTTGTCGGTTTACAATAAATGCTCTAACTTTGTTCCATGAAATGGGAGGGAGCGTATTTCTCCCCATCGGGATGTAGCACAGTTGGTAGCGCGCCACGTTCGGGACGTGGAGGTCGGAAGTTCGAGTCTTCTTATCCCGACTCTAAGAAAACAGGAGAGATCTCTTAGGCAAGGGATCTCTTCTGTTTCTTTTTCTGTTCTTGGGCGTTTGCTGTTTTTAATTGTTACCTTTGTGAAAGTTGAAAACAAGAAAATAAGAACATTATGCTTACTAAATCATCTTTTTCTGCGAAGGCAATAGAGGTTTTTCTGCGTGCGATAGCAGATTACCGTGTTTCTAATGATATAGATGCTCCTATTGTAAATCCGTATGAAGTGAGATCAATCGAGTTTTATCTCTACACCAAAAACTGGATAGATAATGCACAATGGGACATGGAGGATATTATAAGAAATCCTGATATAGATCCGGTTGAGGCGTTGGCAATGAAGCGTAGAATAGACCGCTCCAATCAGGAACGCACAGATCTTGTAGAGCTTATAGACAGCTACTTCTTGGATCTGTATAAAGATGTATGTCCGGAAAAGGATGCGAAGATCAATACCGAAAGTCCTGCCTGGGCATTGGATAGAATGTCTATCCTTCAGCTTAAGATCTACCATATGCGCGAACAAACCAAGCGCACAGATGCTTCGGAGGAACATAAAAAAGCGTGTGAACAGAAGTTGCAAGTGCTTTTCGAACAAGAGAAAGACCTTGCAACTGCTGTGGATGAGCTGTTGGAAGATATTGCAAAAGGACGAAAGTACATGAAAGTCTATAAACAGATGAAAATGTATAACGATCCGGCTATGAATCCGCTCCTTTTAGGCAAAGCCGGTGCTAAGTAACGGATAGAAAAGTATGCCTGTTTCGGCACAACATAAAAAGCATTACATCGTTCTTCGTTTCTCTGCGTTGGGCGATGTTGCTATGGTACTTTCTCAAATGAGGCGTCTTGCAGAATATTTGCCGGATGCCTCTTTTACTTTGGTTACTCGCCCTTTTATGGCTTCCATGACGGGTTTTGATCCGAAGGAGAATATAGATAGCTACCCTTTCAAACCGGATCGGGATGGATCTTTCTTGGGTTTGTTGAGGCTTGCTAAAAGGTTGCATCAACATTTTCCTGATGCTACTGTCGTGGATTTACACGATGTTTTGCGAACCAAACTGCTGAGGTGGATACTTCGTATATTGGGACACAAAGTGGTGAGTCTGGAAAAACCGCGAGCAGAACGTAAACATCTTTTCTCTCGTCCCGAAAAAGAGACTAAAGTACCCCGGGAACTCTATATCCATCCTATGGTATACAGGTACTTTGATCTCTTGAAGCAGGCTGCCGGATTGGATTTAACAACCGAAACAGCACCATTCCCTAAGGTCGAAAAAAAGGAGAGATACAGAATCGGTCTTGCTCCATACGCTCAGCATAAAGGAAAAATGATGCCTGTTGAGACCATAAAGGGATTGCTCGGACTGCTGTCAAAAGAGGGTGTATACGAGGTGGTGCTCTATGGTGCTCCGGGAAAAGAGACGGAGCAAAATGCTCTGCTTGCCTCGGAGTTTGAGAATGTCAGACTGACAAAAGCCAAAAAGCTCACGGAGGAGATGGAGGAAATATCTTCTCTGGATCTTATGATAAGCATGGATTCTGCCAATATGCATCTCGCCTCTTTGGCTCAAACTCCGGTTCTTTCCCTTTGGGGAGCAACCCATGTAGCTGCCGGTTTTTTAGGGTATAGGCAGAGAGAGGAGGATGCTTTAGGGGTCGATCTGGTATGTCGTCCATGTTCCGCTTATGGTCAGAAGCCGTGTCGAAGAGGAGACTATGCCTGTCTCGAAATATCTTCGGAAGAGATCTATAAGAAAGTTGTAGAGCTTACTTCTTAGCTCTGAACTAATATGTAAAATTTGCGGGATAAAGAAAAAGCTCTTAACTCATTAGTTTAAGGGCTTTTGTTGCCGTTTTAAGAGGGTTTTTATGCCCTCTTTTTATTTGTATTGTATCGTTTAACTATTTGTTTATTAGCTTTTTATGATTTTATCTGTCTGGCTATAAAAAGGCATGGAATGGGGTTCTATATCTGCAACTTTTGTTTATCTTTGTAGCTGACTAAATGATAAATAAAACAATGATATTCTGATAACACCATAACGAAAAATGAAAATATTAAAACGGGACCGAACAGAGGAAGATTTTACGCTGGGTAAGATCTCGAACGCTATTCGTCGTGCTTTTGTCGCTTGCGGGGAGACCATGCCTGAAAAGGAGATTGAGGTCATTTGTAAAGACATCGAGGCTGCACTGCAAGACCGCCGAGAGGTGGATGTTGAAACCATACAGGATATGGTCGAAAAGGCTTTGATGCAAGCCGGCTACTATCAGGTGGCGAAAAAGTACATTCTTTACCGCGAGAAGCGCAGTGAGTTCCGTGAAATAATCAATAAGTTCAGCAAGACTATCTCGGATAATGGTGTCATCAGTCTGTTAAAAGATATTCAGGCAACGTTCCAGATGAAGGCATACTCTTTGGACTTTCTTTATGCGAAGTATCAAGCTTTCTACAAAGAGCAGGCAAATACATTGGAGATCCTCACTAAGGCAGCGGTGGAGCTTATTACTCCGGAAGCACCAAACTGGGAGTTTATCGCTTCTCGTCTCCTTCTGCTTCAGATCGAACGCTCTATCATAGAGGAGGAGAATAAGCTCTATATCGACTCTTTCTATGGTAAGATCGCTTATTTGACGGATCAGAATCTGTACGGAAGATATATCCTCGAAGGCTATACCAAGAACGAGGTCGAGGAGTTAGGCAGATATATAGACCCCTCACGCAATCACCTGCTCACATATAGCAGTTTGCACCTCATCTCCAAGCGTTATCTCATTACGGACAACAGCCATAGCTTGTTGGAGCGTCCGCAAGAGATGTTCATGGGAATCTCTATGCACTTGGCTTTGCCGGAGAAAGAGAACAAAGTAATGTGGGCTAAAAAGATATATGACATCATAAGCAGGCTGAAGGTAACCATGGCAACGCCTACGATGAGCAATGCAAGAAAGCCCCTCAATCAGCTTAGCAGCTGTTTTGAAGATGTCATGCCTGACAGCCTTACCGGTATCTATCGCACGATAAACAACTTTGCTCAGGTCTCCAAATTCGGTGGCGGCATGGGTATATACATGGGAAAAGTGCGAGCCATCGGTTCCGACATACGTGGTTTCAAGGGTGTAGCCGGAGGAGTGTTGAAGTGGATCAAGCTGTGTAACGATACTGCCGTGGCTGTCGATCAGCTTGGCATGAGACAAGGATCCGTTGCGATATATCTCGATATATGGCACAGAGATATGCCGGAGTTTTTACAGATCCGTACTAATAACGGAGACGACAGAATGAAAGCGCATGACGTCTTCCCCGGAGTGTGTATCCCGGATCTTTTCTGGCGTATGGTGAAAGAAAATATCGAGGACAACTGGTACATGATGTGTCCTCACGAAATACAGGCAATCAAAGGCTACTCATTGGAAGACTATCACGGCGAAGAGTGGGAGCGCAGATACAAAGATTGTCTCAATGAATCTCGTATAAGCAAGAGACCTATTAAGGTGAAAGACATGGTACGTCTTATCATCAAGAGTGCTGTGGAGACCGGAACACCGTTTATCTTCAATCGCGATACCGTGAACCGTCTCAACCCGAACAAGCATCAAGGTATCATCTACTGCTCTAACCTCTGTACGGAGATTGCTCAAAATCAGAGCGAGATAAAGGAGGTTAAAGTATCTGTTCGGACAGAAAACGGTCGCGAAATCATTACAACCGAAACAGAAGCCGGGGATTTCGTAGTGTGTAATCTGGCTTCCCTTGTTCTTGGCAACATCGACACAGAAAATAAGCAAGAGCTCCAAGAAGTGATTCATACCATAGTGCGTGCGTTGGACAATGTCATAGACCTCAACTTCTATCCGGTTCCTTATGCCGAGATCACCAACTTGAAGATGCGTCCTATAGGCTTGGGTACGAGCGGTTATCACCATCTGTTGGCACAGAAAGGCATCAAGTGGGAGAGTGCAGAGCACCTCAGCTTCATGGACAAGCTCTATGAGCAGATCAACTATTACGCGATAGAAGCATCATCACTGCTTGCCGAGGAGAAAGGCTCATATCTTCGCTTCCCCGGCAGCGACTGGCAGACAGGAGAGTATTTCCAGCTTCGCAAATACGATTCTCCGGATTGGAAACGCCTTGCATCCGATGTTGCACGCAGAGGAATGCGCAACTCCTATCTTCTTGCCATAGCTCCCACAAGTTCTACCTCTATTATTGCCGGTACTACGGCTGGTATAGACCCTGTCATGAACCGCTACTTCCTCGAAGAGAAGAAGGGTAACATTGTCCCTCGTGTGGCTCCACAGCTTTCGGACTCCACTTTCTGGCTCTACAAAACAGCTCACCAAATAGATCAAGAGTGGGTAGTGGATGCAGCAGCTGTCCGTCAGCGTCATCTGGACCAGTCCCAGTCCGTCAATCTTTTCATTACTCATGATTATAGCTTCCGTCGTATTTTGGATCTTTATTTACGTGCATGGGAGTCCGGCGTGAAGACCTTGTACTATATCCGCAGTCGCTCTTTGGAAGTAGAGGAGTGTGAAAGCTGCTCAGCATAATCTTCTCCCTTTTAAGATCGGGACGGATATAGATATTCGACTAAATTATTATCAACATCAATATTAACTTATAACAGTATGTCCGAACTAAAAAAGAAGGCTCTATTCAACGAGCATGGTGACGTAGAAGTAACGAAACGCAGGATGATAAATGGCAATACCACTAATCTAAATGACTTCAATAACATGAAGTATCCTTGGGTTGCGAACTGGTATAGACAGGCCATGAACAACTTTTGGATACCGGAAGAGATCAATCTTAGCCAGGATGTGAAAGACTATCGAGAGCTTTCACCTGAGGAGAAGATGGCTTATGACAAGATTCTTTCTTTCCTTATTTTTCTCGACAGTATTCAGACAGCCAATCTGCCCAACGTTGCAGAGTATATCACTGCCAACGAAATCAATCTCTGTCTGACCATCCAAGCCTTTCAAGAAGCCGTTCACTCTCAAAGCTACAGCTACATGCTGGACTCTATCTGCTCACCCGAAGAGCGTTCGGCTATCCTGTATCAGTGGAAAGATGATGAGCATCTGCTCCGCCGCAATAAGTTTATAGGCGATATATACAACGAGTTTCAAGAGAATCAGAGTCCGCAACAGCTACTAAAGACTATGGTGGCAAACTATATCCTTGAAGGGGTTTACTTCTATTCCGGATTCATGTTCTTCTACAACTTGGGACGCAATGGCAAGATGCCGGGATCCGTTCAAGAGATCAGATACATCAATAGAGATGAGAACACACACCTTTGGCTGTTCCGCTCCATGATCCTTGAACTCAAGAAAGAAGAGCCGGAGCTTTTCACTCCGGAAGCTATCGAACTCTTCCGCGGGATGATCAAAGAGGGAGCGCTTCAGGAAATAGCATGGGGAGAGTACGTTATAGGAGAGAATATCGAAGGTCTGACCTCTCAGATGGTAAGCGACTACATCAAGTATCTTGCCAACTTGAGAAGCGAGAACTTGGGCTTCGGTGTTCTTTTTGAAGGGTACGAAGAAGAGCCGGCAAGTATGAACTGGGTATCTCAGTACAGCAATGCCAATCTTATCAAGACCGACTTCTTTGAGGCTAAACCGAGTGCTTACTCCAAGAGTGGCGCTATTGAAGATGACCTTTAATAAATCTTCCTGTCGAAACAGAACCTAAAACTCACAAAACGAAAAAGCCGCACCGAGAAATCCTCCGGTGCGGCTTTTCTATTTTATCGTATAGTATCAGGCTTTTACATCGTATATCCGATACTGATATAGGGTGTGAATCCCCACTCGGAAGCGAAGAACTTTGTGCCGAGTCCTTGTAAAAGCAAGAAGTTTCCTCCTACTCCCAATGTAAAGCCATAGTCATGCGTATAGCGATAACCCACTCTGATGTAAGAGTGTGAAGCAAATGAAGAAGGGTTTGCTTCTCCTGTCAAGATCTCTTCGGCCTTGATTGCATCCCAATCTTGGAAATAGTTGACCTTTTTTGAGAACCAGTCGAGAGCCGTACCTATACCCATTTCTCCTGCGTGGTTATAGCTACCAAGCAGAAAGTTGACCTCGCCTCCCAAAGACACCTCTTGATGCTGTATGGGAAGATGTCCTTTGCCAAGTTTTGAGAAGTTGATGTGATAGGTCGAGAACTGATATGCCTTTTTCGGAACGGCAAAAAGTCCATAGCCGAGGAATGTTCTGAATCCCAATACTCTGTTTGCCACGAATGCCGGTCGGTACTCGTAGGACAATTCGAGTCCCTTACTGCCTGTACCAAATCCCACTTGGAATGTTTGCGTTGGAACATTGATGCTCTGAGCAGAGAGAGAGTACGATGCTCCTAACAATAGAATGGCTGAGACGGAGCGGAAAAACGTGCGTATGTTCATATCATTAACTGTTTGTTTTGTCTCTTTTGGGTATAAATCCTGTTTTCGGATCGGGACAAAGATAAATAATAAAATTAAGATGGGCGAACGGGGTTGGGAGTCCTCTTTCTGGCAAGAGCTTTTATATAAAAATGCTCTCCTCTCGGAGGAGGATCGGAAGCCCTTAGGGTTGTGAAATTTTTGGAGAGAATAGAATAGATAAGAGTGTAATTGTCTTATGGTCAGTATTATATGTAAAATCGTAAATTTGCGAACAACTCTCCTCTTGCACGCTTTCAGGGGCTGTTTTCGAGTTAATAAATATAGAATTTCAACCTGTTTCGTCTGAATTATTGTTAATGAAGAAATCCCCTGTTTTCCTTCTCCAAAAGGGCTGTTTTATGCTAATCTTTTGATAAACAGTACTATGTGTGAAAATTCTAAATACTTTAATTGAATCCGGTAAACGTATTAAATGAAATCGGTAAATACGTTTATTGATTTCGCTTAATACTTTAAGCCGACAAAATATACTGCTTTAGCGTTTTGAGTAAACCTGCATCAAAAATCGTGTTAATAAAACAGCCCGAATTTAACAGTTCGGTCANACAAAATATACTGCTTTAGCGTTTTGAGTAAACCTGCATCAAAAATCGTGTTAATAAAACAGCCCGAATTTAACAGTTCGGTCATGCTCTGAAAACACCCCCTCCGATCAAAATAGAGAGACCGAAAAAAGTGAGCATTTTTCGGGATGGAATATATAAAAATGAGGGTATGGAAAAATCGGTTTCAAAGGAGAAAAAAGAGGAAGATGCTCCTAAAGTCAGTGGCTCTTTGCTGTGTCGGTATGCGTGTGAAAATCGTTATCTTTGCCCCTTGAAAGCGAAATCATATTCGCGAACTATTTTAACACCAAAATGATAGACAATAGTATATTTGAATACAAAACGGCTGCTTTCTTTACGCTTGGGTGTAAGCTCAATTTTGCTGAGACATCGGCGATCGGGAGAAGCCTTTTAGAGGTGGGGATACGTAAAGCCCGTGAGGGAGAAGTGCCCGATATCTGTGTGATAAATACCTGTTCTGTTACCCAGTTGGCAGATAAAAAGAGCCGACACGCTATCCGAAAAATACATAGAGACTACCCTAATGCACGGATTATAGTAACGGGTTGCTATGCCCAGCTGAAGCCCGAAGAGGTCGGAGAGTTGGAGGGTGTGGATATGGTGTTGGGTACGGATCAGAAGATAGATTTGGTCTCTTACCTTGCGCAGATAGACCGTGCAGGAGATACCGCAAAGGTGATAACCTCGGCTACGGAGAACATCGTGGAGTTTGCTCCATCTCTCTCTTCGGAGGGGCGCACCCGTCACTTCTTGAAAGTGCAGGACGGATGCGACTACAAGTGTTCCTATTGCACCATCCCGAAAGCCAGAGGCAAGAGCCGAAACGGATCCATACAGAGCATCGTGGCTCAAGCCGAAAGTGTGGCGCGAGACGGAGGTAAGGAGATTGTCCTTACGGGTGTAAACGTGGGAGACTTCGGGCGTAGCACCCAAGAGAGCTTTATAGATCTCATCAAGGCATTGGATGAAGTGGAGGGGCTAGACCGCTTCCGAATATCGTCCATAGAGCCTAACCTCATCACGGATGAGGTGATCGCTTTCGTGGCTCGATCCAAACGTTTTGCTCCTCATTTCCATATTCCGTTGCAGAGTGGAAGCGATGAGGTGCTCAAGCTGATGCGAAGAAGATACAATACCTCCCTTTTCAGACATAAGGTGGAGGAGATCAAGCGACTGATGCCGGATGCTTACATCGGAGTGGATGTCATTGTCGGCTCAAGAGGAGAAACGGCAGAAGCGTTCGAGGCATGCCGCTCTTTCATCGAGAGTCTTCCCATATCCCGTCTTCATGTGTTCAGTTACTCCGAGCGTCCCGGCACCATGGCTCTGAGCATAAAGCCGGTGGTGGATGCGAAAGAGAAACACAAACGGAGCAAGACACTCCTTGATCTTTCGGATATGAAGCAGGCACGCTTCTACATGGAACAAGCCGGCTCTGTGCGCAGACTGCTGTTGGAAGCCGGTGATGATGAGAACTATCTGTACGGATATACCGAAAACTATATCCGCTTGCGTATCCCAAGAGAGCAGGTGGCAAGCTCCGAGGGAGAAATCATTAAAGTAAAAGTGGGGGAACAGGTGGAAAGCGAAGAACTCGCAGAAGGTTATGTGTGCTGATAAGAAAATATCTTTCGGAGGACGGTGTCTGTGGTGGCTCTTTCGGTTGGTTGCCTTGGTTCCAAGAGCCATACTTTATGCAATCTCCGATTTTCTCTCTTTGTTCCTTTACAGAGTGGTGCGTTACAGATATGGCGTAGTCTTTTCCAATATCCGGAGATCATTCCCGGAGAAGAGTCTCAAGGAGCAAAAGCGGATTGTGCGAAACTACTACCGCTATCTTGTGGACCTGGCTTTGGAAACCATGATGTTCTCTCGTTTTACGGAGAAAGAGATGCAAAAATATGCGCGCATCACCAATCCCGAAGTGGTGGAAGCCATCTATGCCGAGGGGCATCACCTTACATTTGTTTTGATGGGGCATACCGGCAACTGGGAGTGGTTCAGTGGATCATCCGTCTTTTTCAGAGATATAGATATATACGAGCTGTATAAGCCGATGAAAGGAGCGGTAGAGGAAGTGATGCTTAAAAATAGAGAGCATCTGGGTACTCGCTGTCTGGACAAAAACAGAGCGCCTGTCTCTATTATCTCTTTGAACCGAAATCGCGAACATCGAAGCAGTGTGGTCTTCCTTGCAGACCAGACCCCCTCTCTGCCCAATGCTCATCTTTTTTCTACTTTCTTGGGACAGACCACTGCGATGTTTACGGGTGCGGAAAGGCTTGCCCGCAAGCTCAATATTCCGATGATATTTTTGGATGTTCGTCGTAAGAAGAGAGGCGTTTACGAAGCAACCTTTTCGCTCATAGCCAAAGCACCTCAAGATCTTCCATGGGGCGAGGCTACACGCCGTTATATGCTCGGTGTGCAGCGTCGCATAGAGCATCAGCCGGAGATCTGGCTCTGGTCTCATAAGCGGTGGAAGCATACTCCGGAGTCGGTTGCATCCCTTTTGGGAGAAGATGCGGTAACAGTATTTACGGATGAGATAAACCATGTGGGAGATGGAGAAAAGCAGTAAGCCGATAGCGGTAGTGATACTCAACTGGAATGGTGTACAGATGTTGCGAGAGTTTCTACCCTCGTTGATTGAAAACACCAATCCGGATTTGGCGGATATTGTGGTGGCAGACAATGGTTCGCAAGACTCTTCTCTCCGGATCGTGAAAGAGGATTTCCCATCTGTGCTGACACTCGATCTCAAGAAAAATTGGGGATTTGCAGAAGGATACAATAGAGCGATAGCGGAAATCGACTATCCCTATATACTGCTTCTTAATAGCGATATAGAGGTTACTCCGGGCTGGTTGGAGCCTCTTTGGAATCGTATCCGGCAAGATTCGGATATTGTTTCCGTCCAACCTAAAATACGCTCTTATCGTGAGAGATCTGCCTTTGAGTATGCCGGTGCAGCGGGAGGACATTTGGACTTGTTCGGCTATCCGTTCTGCCGTGGCAGGATATTTGACACCATAGAGAAAGACTTAGGGCAGTACGATACCCGGGAAGAGGTGTTTTGGACAACGGGGGCAGCAATGCTGGTTAGAAGGGATGCTTTTTTGAGTTTGGGCGGTTTCGATGATCGTTTTTTTGCGCATCAGGAGGAGATAGATCTCTGTTGGAGGTGGCTTGGAAAAGGGTATAAACTCTGCTGCGAACCTCAATCGGTGGTTTATCATGTAGGTGGAGCATCTCTTTCGGCAGAGAATCCGTTCAAGACTTTTCTTAACTTTCGGAACAATCTGCTCATGCTCAAGAAAAACCTTCCAACCGGAAAGAGGATTGTCGTTTTCGCTATAAGACTGTTGCTTGATGCTCTTGCTGCGGTTGTGTTTGCTCTTTCCGGAAAGCCGAGAGATGCCGTTGCCGTACTGAAAGCATGGGTCGCATTCTTGAAGATGAAACCCTTAAAAACGAGCTTGCAACTCACTTCGGAGGAGAAGATGATAGCGTATCGGAAGCTTCATCCATCCTCTATATTATGGGCATATCACATTGCCCGAAAACAGAAATATTCGGATCTAAAAGTATGATATTATGAAGAAGATTTCCCTATTGACACTTTTACTGCTGCTCTTTACAGGCTGTACCTCGGAGAGTAGCAGGCAAGCAAACTCGTTGGTAGAGGCTGCACAACAGGCTTTGGATGCGGGTCTTCTTGAGGATGCTACGATTTTGGCGGATAGTCTGCACCGTACATTCCCAAAAGAGATTGCTGCCCGAAAAGCCATGGAGCCTATCCGAAAAGAAGCAATAGACCGTATCTGTACACGAGATATGGCTTATATAGACAGCCTCAGACCTATCAAACTGCAAGAGATAAGCGCGATGGAGAAGGAGCTGTTCACGAGAATAGAAAACAAAGAGTTTGCCGATGAGACGCTCTTGCGCTTCAAAGGCTTTGATGGCATCACTTCTCCCTCGGCTCCATTCCTGGATGTGTACATCAAGGAAAAGGATATGAAGATTCAGCTGATCTCCGGATGTGCCGCTCCCGGTAAGGGATATGGTCATACCGGATTCCTTGTGGTGGATGAGAAGAGCGGGCTTGAGTTCCGTTCGGATGAGATAGAGTATGACGGCGGAGTCAATTACTGTTTTACGGATGGCGGTATCACTTACGAGCGGATTACTTATCCGGAGAGCAATGTACTTGAACTGGCAGCCCTCTTAGGCTCTATGGAGACCATGCCGGGTAAGATTAAAGTACAACTTTTATCTCCCAAAGGTAAAGCTCCATCTTTTACACTCTCCTCTGCTGCTATGGATGCCATAAAAGGTTGTGGCAGACTCATCCTGCTCAAAAAAGAGATGGAAGATATGGAAAAACATTATACAAGAACCCAACAACGTCATGCAAGCATTTAGAAAACACGGATTGGTCGTATCGCTACTATTTTGTACATTTGTAATGGCTATCGTTCCGATGGCCGTATCACAACTACCAAAAACAACACAAAAACGTATGAGTCAAGTAACATTAAAAGGTAACCCAATCCGTCTTCAAGGCGAAATGGTAGCCGTAGGAGCAATGGCTCCGGACTTTGAAGCAGTGAAAGTGGATCTTTCTACTGTGAAACTTTCAGATTATAAGGGCAAGAAAGTAGTTCTCAATATTTTCCCAAGTATAGATACAGGTGTTTGCGCTCAGAGTGTAAGAACATTCAACAAGGAGGCAAGCAATCTTGAAAATACAGTGGTGCTTTGTCTTTCTAAGGATCTTCCTTTTGCCATGGCAAGATTTTGCGGTGCGGAAGGTTTGGAAAATGTAGTGCCTGCATCTCTTTTCCGTGCAAAAGAGTTTGACGCAGCATACAACCTTCTTATGGTTGAAGGCCCATTGGCTGCTCTTACAGCAAGAGCGGTGATCGTCTTGAACGAAGAGGGAAAAGTGATTTACACAGAACTTGTTCCTGAAATAGCACAAGAACCGGACTATGCTAAAGCAATAGCAGCTTTGAAATAATCCGAACAGACCTATTTTTTCTCCGGTAACAGAGAGGAGAATCCATATCAAGCAGCCCTGCACATTGTGTAGGGCTGCTTGATATGGATATATACCGGCTTGTTATATCCTTTATTTTCTGTTGAATAATGGTATTGGATTAAAAATAAATGGAAAGAGTGAATATATAAAAGGGATGCCACAAATCTCTCGATCCGTGGCATCCTACTAACAACTTGTATAAAAAACGAAAGTAATCTCCAGAGGAGAGACCTTTAGAAGCCCTCTCCCGGAGATTCCAATGCCGCGAACTCACGTCCTGAGCATTAGAGCGAAATACTGTCCCTCTGTTACGAGGATTGTATGTGTATATTATATCTTCCTTTCAGAGCGTTTTTCTTCCTTATACAAACACTTGCTTGTGAGAAGAAAAACAAGAAAGAGTGATGTTCTATGAGAAGTCAACTACAAAGATAGCAATTGAAAAAGAGATTTGAAAAAGAAGCTTAAATATTCTTTTGCCTTTTTTGCACAAAAAAACAACGCCCTGAAACTTCAAGGCGTTATTCTTCTTTTTTCTTGAGCGGAAGACGGGACTCGAACCCGCGACCCTAACCTTGGCAAGGTTATGCTCTACCAACTGAGCTACTTCCGCAATTTTTTGTCTTGAAAAGAGACCCTCTCTTTTCGACGTTGCAAAGTTAAGAAAAACTTTTTATCAACCAAAAGGTTTCATAAAAAAACAAGAATCATTATTCCTGATAACTTTCTTGTCTTTCAATTAACCTGTGGGCCCTAACGGATTCGAACCATTGACCCCCTGCTTGTAAGGCAGGTGCTCTAAACCAGCTGAGCTAAGAGCCCGATCACGTCTCCTTATCTTTTTATCCGGAAGTGTTGGTTGTGGGCCCTAATGGATTCGAACCATTGACCCCCTGCTTGTAAGGCAGGTGCTCTAAACCAGCTGAGCTAAGAGCCCGAAATATATTTCGGTTTCCGTATTCAAAGAGAGCATCATCTTCACCGAAGTAAAGAGAGAATGCCAAACATGAAGAACGTGAGGAATAAAAGTGGGCCCTAACGGATTCGAACCATTGACCCCCTGCTTGTAAGGCAGGTGCTCTAAACCAGCTGAGCTAAGAGCCCCAATCTTATTACTACATTATAGCAATTTGTGAAGAATTTCAGAGTAGATCCTTAAACGGGTCTGCTGTGTGGCATCGCTATGCCGTGTAAATTCTGTGCAAAGATATACTTTTTTTTCGATACGGCAAGAGTACACCTTCTTTTTCTCTTACCATAGCCACGTTACGCATTAGTTTTATTATATTTGAAAGCTAAAACAAGGGCAGAGAGACGCTCTGTCCATATCACATCAATAAAGCTTTGAAAGAAATAATCTCTTCCGTAGAGCGTGAGCTCGCTCTCTTTACAACCAGATATATGCAGGCGTTGGATAGTGGATCTACTACACTTTCCTCCGCATTGGAGCATCTGTATGCCTCTATGGGTAAGCAGGTTCGTCCGGCTATTTTATTGCTCACCGCCAAGTGCTTCCGGCCGATCTCCGATCCGATACTGGATGCTGCCGTGTATATCGAACTGCTTCATACGGCAACGCTTATCCACGATGATGTTGTGGATAACACTCCCAGACGTAGAGGTATTCCGGCGTTGCACTCTATCATGGACAACAAGGCGGCAGTTCTGGTTGGAGACTATCTTTTATCTACGAGTCTCTATCTTGCGGTCAAGAGCAATAGCATGGCTGTGCTGGACGTTTTGATGGCTTTGGGGCGTGAACTTTCCGAAGGAGAGCTTTATCAGCTCGATTTGGCACACACCGATGCGCCTACCGAAGAACAGTATCTGAACATCATAAAGAAGAAGACCGCTTATCTCATAGCTTCTGCGATGAAGATCGGAGTGTTGCTATCCGATGTTACGGACGAGGAAGTGATAGATAGGATATTCCATGCAGGTATTCTGTTGGGCTATGCTTTCCAAATAAAAGATGATATTTTCGATTATCAGGAAGCCTCTTCAAACAAAGATTTGGGTAAGCCTGTCGGAAATGATCTTCGTGAACATAAAGTAACCCTTCCTCTTATATACGCATTGGAGAAAGCGTCCGATGCAGAGAAATACAGGGAGATCCTCAAAGAAGAGAAGCTTTCGGACGAACAGATTACCACTCTTATCTCTTTTGCAAGAGAGAATGGCGGAATAGAGTATGCCCAGCAACAGGTGGACAGATATATTGCCGAGGCAGTGGCGATATTGGAGCGATTCGTCCCTGAAGGGGAGGCAAAAAGAGATCTTATAGCCCTTTGCCACTTTGTTGGGAGTCGGAAACGCTAAGCAGGGCAAGGAATTGGGTCTTATCATCAACGGGGAGCAACGGTGTTGTTCCCCTTATTATTTTTCCTCCCTCTATGATTGCCGACTTCTGTATGGCAGATACGTACTCCAATGCTTCTCCCTCTTTGGGAAAGTAGACTATCTTGTACGTGCCGGATGTGCAGTAATCGGAGAGAAACAGAGCAATATGTCCCATCGTAGGACGAATATTCAGCTCTACACAAGGGTGGAGTCTGATCTCATTATTACTCATACTGTATCTCATGGCATCCACTCCCAAAAATCCTTCATAGGTATCAAGAGCCGGAACAGAGGGGAGAGCTTGCCGGATGATCTCTGCCAGATCTTCGGCGTTGTCGGACTTCAACTCCGGGCTGACCCTGTTCCCGATATATCTACCTCTTTCTGTGATAAACTCCGAACGTCCAAGAAACAGAAACTTTTCCTCACTCTTATTGGAGCTGTAATACTCGAAAGCCATATCTTTTTCCTTTTCGAGAAAAGGTTCTACGTATAGCTCCCCTTGTTTTTTTAGAAGCCCTGTGAGAGAAGAGTAGAGATAATCCTCTCGGTTTATCCCTTTTTCCAAGAAAAAGACCCCTCTGCCCGAAGAGGAGTAAGGACTCTTTATCACTTTCGGCGTATTGGTCCGGAGCTCTTGCTCCAATTCATCCTGCGTGGAGATGGTTTTGAATGCTTCCCTCGGAAGTCGAAATCTCTCCGGATAGCTATCCAGCAGAGCATCAAGCAGTATATAGCTGCTTTTTCTGCTGCCCCAAAGGCGCATCTCATCCATTGATGGAATACTTCCTATATTATAAGGAATGTCATGCAGATCCGGACTCCAACCCCATGGGAGAAGGTTGTACTGCTTCTCTTTTCGGGGCAACAGCTCCGAAACAGGCGTTCCGCATATCGGCATTTGTGCATTCTTCCATCTTTCGAGACAAAAAGAAAAGAGAGAATCCCCACTTTTTGCTCCCAAGTAGAACGGGAGCAATGCAAGGTCTTCTCTCATCTTTTGAACCTGCTTAGGAGGGGTATAGCCTCCTCGCAAGTGCGGTAGAAGACTCTCTTCATACCCCGGATTGAATACAAAGAGAGTACTACACATCTTGTTTATGCCTTATCCTTTAAGAGCCTTTTGGAGAGCTTTTCTGCGTTCTGTAAGTCTCTCTATCTCTCTTTTCAGGTTGTCCATCTTCTTTATAACGGGAGCCAGTAGGGCATCTTTGCCGCTTCCCGATGCGCTGAAGAAGCTGAGGTTGTTTTCGTATTGCTTCAACTCATGCTCCATCTTCTCAAGCAGTGTGTTGAGGCTTCTTATTTCGCCGTTGATAGTGTCGTTGTCCATCTCCTCTATCGGAGTGCTGTAACGAGGACCCGAGTGGCGACCTTTGCCCGGCTCTCCCTTGTGGGCTTTTGCCTGAGCCGCTCTGAGCGCAGAGTAGAAAGCATCATTGATCTCATCTTTATGCTTCGCCGGAACAAGCCCCACCTTAGACCACTCTTCCTGCAACTCGGCAATGCGTTCTGCCAACTCTTCCGGAGAGAGTTCGGAAGCAGACAGGCTCTCCATCTTGGAAGCTATCTCTCTCTTCTGTTTCAGGTTGGCTTCTCTTTTTGTATTACGATCTTTCAGGTCTGCCTGCTTTCTGTCGAAGAAGTGATTGCAGGCTGCCTGGAAGGCGTGCCACAGCTTGTTTGCCTCCGCACTCTTTACACCGAGACCTCCAAGCTCTTTCCACTCTTTTTGCAGATCCATCAGTTTTTGGCTCGTAGGTACCCAATCGGTGCTATCTTTAAGGGCTTCCGCTTTTTCGAGAAGTTGAGCATACTTTTCCAGATGCTTGTCGATCTTTTCTCTGAACATCTTTGCGGATGTCCGTCGTTGTGCAAAGAAGCTGTTCGTAGCCTCTCTGAATCTCTTATATATCTCTGTATTGTTTTTTTTCGGAACCGGGCCTATGGTTCTCCACTCTTCTCTCAGTGCTTCGATGAGAGCAGCTGCGGCTTTCCACTGTTCGCCCGTAGAGGGGAGAGGATTAAGGATGGCTTCAGCCTTTTCGCACAAAGCCGTCTTCTTCTCAAGGTTTTTCTTCTCGTTTTCTCTCCTTTTTTCAAAGAAGGAAGAGTGGTTTTTGTTCACGATCACAGTGGCATCCTTGAACTCTTTCCACATGGGTTCTCTGAGATCCGGAGCTACCGGGCCGGTTTCTTTCCACCTGTCGTGAAGAAGCTGGAGAGCATTAAAGGCAGATATAGGATCATCGCTCTCGCTTAGCTTTACCGCTGCTGCGATGAGCTGTTCTTTGATCTCTTTGTTCTTTTGGAAGTCTAAGTCGCGAAACTCGTTGGTAAGATTCTTAAGCTCATAAAACTCCTCCATCAGCTTGGAATAGCGAGAAAGATACTCGGACTTCACTGTCGGGTCTACCTCTCCCAGTGCATCCCACTGCTCTCTGATGCTGTTGAACTGCTGCTTGATGACAGACATATCTTCCGTTGAGGAGAGCAACTCCTGCATCCGGTCGAGGAGCTTGCCTTTCTCTTCCGTATGCTTACGAATCTCTTCACGAATGCGCTCTTGCTGAACCGCACGAACCTCTTTATACCTTGTCAGGATCTGCATATACCGGAGCACCGCTGCTTCGTTTTCCGAACCCTCCTGTCCATCGGCAGATGGGGTTAGGCGGTAGTAGTAAGCGGATAGTCTGTCTGCATCTTCACGGGAAGGTACTTCGTTAGCATTCAATAGCTCCTCCATTCGGTTGGCTATCTCTTCTATGCCTATGCTTGCTACCTCATTATCCTGAGGGAGCATATCTTCTTTCTTTTCTTCCATGTGTTACCGTTTAATTATAAAGAGTGATATGGTTCTTACTTGCAAAATAAATGAAAAAAATGGAGACCGCAACACTTTAACGCTGTTTTGATGCAGGCTCTGCTCGTCGGAGCTGTCTGTTTTCAAGGGTGTTGCCGTTTTTCTGTCTGTTTCTGTCGGTTTTTCCTCTTGTTGTTTGTGTCTCTTATTGTTGTTGCTTACGGCATCTGTTCTCATTTTTCCGATGAGAGTCGGGTGTGCTAAAGAGCTTTAGTACATATATAAGGTATGGTAAACGTATTGAGATCTGTTCGTGAACCTTTTCAGATGTGAAAATCGTGTCTTGACTTCTGCAACTCATGTTTTGATTTCTGCAAGTCAAACCCTGATTTTTGGATTTCAGGCTTTGATGTGCAGATCCGAAAGGCTTTAGAGCAGGTTTTTAACGGGATAAAACCATCTTCTCAACCTGTTCAGACACTGTTTTAAGCTCCTGTTTTTGTGGTGTGATCACTATCAAATGTAGTGGTTGTGATTTTTTATTGTTTTGAAACAAACTATATGATTTCTCTTGAAAGTGGCGAAATATCTACGTTTCTGCTTGCTCGTCAAAATAAAATTGTTACTTTTATGCTCTTTTCTCCCGAAAAGATTTGCATATTAAAAATAAAGTCCTTACCTTTGCATCGTGGTTTTTTCATAATAGTATTAGATTTAAGGTTAACAAAGATGGTTAGGGGATGTCGTGAGACATCCTTTAATTTTTTATACCAACCCCATTTCTTTCCGGGAGATTCTCCTCTTTTCTGCTGCGAGAATGTTTTTCTTCAATAATATTTGAATTTTCAATGAATTAAATAGTAACTTTGCATCACTTTGAAAGAGAAACAAACGATTACATTTTACTATTATAGCATCTTTCTGTTGTAGTCAGCCTTTGGTCGTCTGATCACTTCTTCGAATTGTCCACGATGTGGAGAGTGTTTTGGTTGAAGTTGTACGTAAAGACCGCCTGGAGGATGACCCTCTGAAAAGAGAGATAAAGAGGGGTGTTTGGGAGCATTACGAAAGGAATAGCTAATAATTTTGAAAATACTGTGCAAACTCACTACATTTGCACAACATTCAACACATTAAAAACGTAACATTATGGACAAAAACCCGGATGTTTTGGTTGTAAAGGATATAGTGGTGCGCTTCTCCGGAGACTCCGGAGACGGAATGCAGCTCACTGGCAACCTTTTCTCCGATCTTGCCGCAATACTCGGCAATCAGATCTCAACGTTTCCGGACTTTCCGGCAGAGATTCGTTCTCCTCAAGGTACTCTCAGCGGTGTTTCCGGCTTCCAGGTTCACCTTGGAACGGATGCTGTTCATACCCCCGGAGATTTAGCAGACTGCCTTGTAGCAATGAACCCGGCTGCACTAAAAATCAATGTTAACCAAATTAAGAAGAACGCAATCATCCTTTGCGATTCGGACTCTTTCACCCCGGCAGACTTGAAGAAGGCAGAGTATGCCACGGAAAATCCATTTGAAGAACTCAAATTGACGCAAGCGCAGATCATGGAAGTGCCCATCTCTTCTATGACTAAAGAGGGGCTCAATGAGTTTGACATGGAACCGAAAGACAAGTTGCGCTGTAAGAATATGTTCGCTTTGGGATTGGTTTGCTGGCTTTTCGGAAAAGAGATCGACCATGCAGAGAAACTCCTTGCAAAGAGATTTGCGCGAAAAGAGAAGGTTCTTGCAGCCAATATAAAGGCTCTTACAGATGGTTATAATTATGGTGCCAACACTCACGCATCGGCGATGACTTACCGCATAGAAGGTAAGACGGGAGAAAAGGGGCACTATATGGATATAAATGGTAATAAGGCTACATCTCTCGGATTGGTTGCAGCGGCTGAGAAAGCAGGTTTGAAGCTCTTCCTTGGTAGTTATCCTATTACTCCGGCTACGGATATCTTGCACGAGTTGGCTAAGTTGAAGCATCTTGGTGTAAAGACTGTTCAGGCTGAAGATGAGATTGCAGGTATCTGTACTGCCATAGGTGCATCTTTTGCCGGAAACCTTGCCGTAACTTCCACATCGGGTCCCGGTCTTGCTCTAAAGAGTGAGGCAATGGGCTTGGCGGTTATGACAGAGCTTCCGCTTGTGATCGTGGATGTACAGAGAGGCGGTCCTTCTACGGGGCTACCGACCAAGTCGGAACAGACAGACCTTCTGCAGGCACTCTACGGACGCAATGGCGAAAGCCCTATGCCGGTAATAGCTGCCACATCGCCTTCGGACTGTTTTGATGCTGCATTTGAAGCGGCGAAGATTGCTCTCGAACATCTTACTCCGGTGATCCTTCTTACAGACAGCTATATCGCAAACGGTTCTTCCGCTTGGCGCATTCCGGACTTGGACAAATATCCTGAAATCAAGCCTCCTTACGCTCCTACTCATTACAAAGGTGCGTTGGAAGATTGGAAACCTTACAGAAGAGATTCCGAAACACAGGTAAGATATTGGGCTGTTCCGGGTATGGAAGGCTATACTCACCGTGTGGGCGGTCTGGAAAAAGACTATAACACCAGTGCAATATCCACCAATCCGGACAACCACCAACGTATGGTGCTTACTCGTAAAGAGAAAGTAGAACGCATAGCAGATACGCTTCCTATACAGAAAGTTCAAGGTGATGAGAACGCAGATCTGCTTGTAGTGGGTTGGGGAAGTACAGCCGGACACATATATACAGCTTGTGAAACACTTCGCAGAGAGGGTCATAAGGTTGCAATGACTCAGTTTAAGTATATCAATCCTCTGCCTCGTAATACAGAGGCAGTCCTTAGAAAGTATAAGCGAATAGTGGTCATCGAGCAGAGCTTGGGTCAGTTCGCTCAATATTTGGGAGGAAAATTCCCGATGTTGGATATACATACACTGAACAGAGTGAAAGGACAGCCATTCAAGGTGTGGAGATTAGTAGAAGAGTTAAAAACCTATTTAAACGCTTAAACGAATGGATACTAAAGATATTGCAACGACCAAATACGAGGCAAAAGATTATAAGAGCGCGCAAGCAGTACGTTGGTGTCCCGGATGTGGCGACCACGGTGTGCTTGCAACCATACACAAAACAATGTCGGAAAGAGGTGTGGCGCCTCACAATACCGTAGTGGTTTCCGGTATCGGCTGTTCTTCTCGTCTGCCTTATTACATGAACACTTACGGCTTTCACTCTATACACGGTAGAGGTGCAGCCATTGCAACCGGAGTGAAGACCGCAAATCCCGAACTCGATGTCTGGCTTATAACAGGAGACGGAGACTGTCTTGCCATCGGTGGTAATCACTTCATCCATGCGGTGAGACGGAATGTCAACATCAATATCGTGTTGTTCAACAACAAGATATATGGTTTGACCAAAGGACAATACTCTCCTACATCTGCACGTGGATTCGTTTCCAAGAGTTCCCCGATGGGTACAGTGGAAGATCCGTTTATACCGGCAGAGCTTGCTCTCGGTGCTCGCGGACGTTTCTTTGCCCGTGCATTGGACGTGGATATGAAGATGATGCAGCAGTGCATGCTTGCAGGAGCCAATCATGAGGGTACTTCCGTAACCGAAGTGCTTGTAAACTGTGTGATATTTAACCATGGTACTCACCGCGATTATTCGGCAAAAGAGGTTCGTGCAGACCGTACCATCTACCTCGAACATGGTAAAAAGATGATCTACGGAGCGGATAAGAATAAAGGTCTTGTACTGGATGGCTTGCGTCTTAAATCCGTTACAATAGGTGAAGATGGCTATACGGAAGACGATATATTGGTTCACGACGCACATTGTAAGGATGATACCTTGCATCGTATGCTCGCAATGATGTCGGATGATATGCCTATCGCTTTGGGTGTGATCCGTGATGTCCCCGATTTGATCTACGACAGAGAGGTGGAACGTCAGGTGAAAGAAGCACAAGCTAAGACCGATATACACACGCTTCAAGCCCATATGTACAATATAGCCGGCTGGATCAATGAATAAATTGACAATAAATAAGTAGGCTTATTTATTGGTCAGTAGAATAAATCTAAGTACCTTTGCTCAAGGAGTCAGAGATGACAATTCTTCTTGAGTAGAGGTACTTTCTGTTTTGGTCTCCATTATCGTAATCCACTAAATGAAATTATTGTAGTATATAGTAACACACAACATCTAAATATTTATAATCTAACATTATGGCAAAATTAGATCTATCAAAGTATGGCATATCCAATGTCAAAGAGATTGTCTATAATCCTTCTTATGATCTGCTTTATGAAGAGGAGACAAAACCCGATCTTCAAGGTTTTGAACGCGGTCAAGTGACAGAGCTTGGCGCAGTAAATGTGATGACAGGCGTTTATACAGGACGTTCTCCAAAAGATAAATTCTTCGTGATGGACGACACAACCAGAGATACTATCTGGTGGACTTCTGAAGAGTATAAGAACGACAACAAACCTATCACCAAAGAAGCGTGGGATGAACTTAAGAAGATAGCATCAAAGGAGCTTTCGGATAAGAGACTCTTTGTTGTCGATGCTTTCTGCGGTGCGAATGAGAACAGCCGTCTTAAACTTCGCTTTATCATGGAAGTGGCATGGCAAGCTCACTTTGTTACCAATATGTTTATTCGTCCTACCGAAGAGGAACTTAAGAACTTCGGTGAACCGGATTTTGTGATCATCAATGCTTCCAAAGCAAAGGTGGACAACTATGCCGAACTTGGTCTTAACTCGGAGACAGCAGTGGTATTCAACCTTACAGAGAAGATTCAAATCATCCTTAATACATGGTATGGTGGTGAGATGAAAAAAGGTATGTTCTCTTACATGAACTATCTTCTTCCTCTAAATGGCATGGCTTCAATGCACTGCTCTGCAAATACCAGCATGGATGGTAAGGAGACTGCCGTATTCTTCGGATTGTCCGGAACAGGAAAGACAACACTCTCTACCGATCCTAAGCGCAGACTTATCGGTGATGATGAGCATGGTTGGGATAATGAAGGTATCTTCAACTTTGAAGGCGGTTGCTACGCTAAGGTTATCAACCTAAGCAAGGAGAACGAGCCGGATATCTACAACGCTATCCGCCGTGATGCTTTGTTGGAAAATGTTACAGTGGATGCGAACGGAAAGATCGACTTCGAGGATAAGAGTGTTACCGAAAATACACGTGTATCTTACCCGATCTATCACATCGAAAACATTGTAAGACCAAAGTCGAAAGCAGGACATGCCAATAAGGTGATATTCTTGTCGGCAGACGCATTCGGAGTATTGCCTCCGGTTTCTATCCTTACTCCGGAACAAACCAAGTACTACTTCTTGTCCGGATTTACTGCCAAACTTGCAGGAACAGAGCGTGGTATCACAGAACCAACTCCTACATTCTCTGCTTGTTTCGGTGCAGCATTCCTCTCTCTTCACCCAACAAAGTATGCAGAAGAGCTTGTGAAGAAAATGGAGCAGTCCGGTGCCACAGCCTACCTCGTAAACACAGGATGGAATGGTACAGGAAAGCGTATCTCTATCAAGGATACAAGAGGAATCATCGATGCTATCCTTGAAGGATCTATCGATAAGGCTCCAACCAAGAACATCCCAATGTTCGACTTTAAGGTGCCTACCGAACTTCCGGGCGTAGATCCTAAGATTCTCGATCCGAGAGATACTTATGCAGATCTTTCCGAATGGAATAAGAAGGCTGTTGATTTGGCAGAGCGTTTCCAAAAGAACTTTGTGAAGTTTACAGGTAACGAAGTCGGTAAGGCTCTTGTGGAGGCAGGACCGAAATTGAAATAATACTTCGGAAGAAGTAATGCAGATATTGTTGAGGGCTTATCTCTTATCAGACAGCAATTGATAAGAGGTAGGTTCTCAACTTTTTATTTAGATCCCTTAGTAAGTCTTTTAGTACCTGTCCGTGAATAGAATGAAAGAGTCAAATAGATTCTACTCTTCCTCAAAACAAGTATTATTAACAAAGTGAAGCTTAATATTTAACTATTATTATATTAAAAGCAAGATTTTATTCTCTTAATTTGCAACATGAGAAAGTCCATTATATGGCCTATCGTTGTTCTGGCGGTGTTCACACTTGTAGGTTTGTTGGTAATGCAAATCAACTATGTGTCCATCATGTACGACTCTCGTGCAGAGCAGTTTAATTCTGCCGTCAGGAGAGCTCTCAGCAATGTGAGCCGACAATTGGAATATGATGAAGCTCGACGCATATTGCAGAGCGAGCTACTGGGGAGAAAGGTTTCCATAACCGAATCCACTCCCTCGACTGATCTGCTCGGCAGCGGCACGAGCCTTTATACTACAGCTATCGATCCTAAGCTGTTTCAGCTTGATCAGCTTCCTGAGGTCAGCCAGTCTCATTGGGCAAAGAAAGAAGATCAGTTCGTTGCGACTTCTTCCAAGTTGCAGGAAGAGCTGCGAAAGAAGTTTCAGTATCAAAAGGAGATCATGAATGAGGTTGTTTTGGATATGATTACCCAAAATGACGAACTTCCTATCTATGAGAGAATTTCGCGAACTCAACTTAAAAACGCCCTTGCATTTGAGCTTGAGAATAATGGCTTGAATCTTTACTACGTTTACGATGTGGTGGATAAGAACAATCACAGCTATTTCTCAACAGGTAAAATACCAAAAGGAGAGGCAGAGTCTACGTTCTCGCAGCTCATTTTTAAGAAAGACAGGCCGTCTCGTTATCTGTTTCTGAGAGTTTATTTTCCGGGACGAGGAGACTATCTGTATGAGACGATAGACTTTTGGGTGCCGAGTGCTCTGTTTACGATTTTCGTATTGGGAATGTTTATTTACACTACCGTTCGGGCTACCAGACAGCGTAAGTTGGCTATCATCAAGAATGATTTTGTAAACAACATGACGCATGAGCTGAAGACCCCGGTGAGTACGATCCGTCTGGCAAATGAGTTTCTCATGGATAATAACTTGAATCTGTCACGAGAGCAAGTACAGAACAGGCTCAAAGTAATAGATCAAGAGACGAAACGACTGAGTAATCTGGTGGATCAGGTTCTTTATACCTCGCTTTTGGATAAGAATTCCACTGTTCTGAAAATGGAAGAGTTGGATATTCAGGAACTGATTCTTGAGATTGCCAATACATACAGCATAAAAGTCGAAGGCATTGGAGGAACTGTTGATATAGAACTGGATGCTACGGAGAATGATGTTTTTGTCAACCGTACGCACATGACAAATATCATTACGAACCTGCTGGATAATGCTATAAAGTACAGACGTGAGGAAGCTCCGTTGCAGTTGAAGATCGGTACGGCTAATGAAGGAGATAAACTGTGTATTTATGTATTGGATAATGGGATAGGTATCAAAAAAGAGTATTTGAAGAAGATTTTTGAGCGTTTTTTCAGAGTTCCTACCGGAAATGTTCATAACGTCAAAGGATACGGATTGGGGCTCTCTTATGTGGCAAATCTTATGCAACAGATGAACGGAAGCATCAAAGCGGAAAGCGAGCCGGGTCAATGGACGAAGTTTTCTATTTATCTCCCTCTTATAAAGGACAAGTAAATACAGACAGCAAAAATAAAAACAGAAAAATTACATAACCCTTTAAAACATTTATACTATGAACTTGGATGAAAGAATTAGAATCTTCTTCTGTGAAGATGACGAGAACTTAGGTTTGCTACTAAGAGAATATCTTGAAGCAAAAGGCTATAAGGCTACACTATTTCCTGATGGAGAGGCCGGCTATAATGAAATAGCTCAAAACCCAACAGAGTATGATATTTGTGTATTGGACGTAATGATGCCTAAGAAAGATGGCTTCACTTTGGCTCAAGATATCCGTAATATCAATCCGGATCTCCCTATCATTTTCCTCACAGCTAAGAATATGAAGGAGGATGTTTTGGAGGGATTCAAACTTGGTGCAGACGACTATCTTGCCAAGCCTTTCAGCATGGAAGAGTTGGTAATGCGTATAGAAGCGGTTCTTCGTCGTGTTAAAGGTAAGAAGATCAAAGAGACTCCTTTCTATAAGATCGGAGAGTTCTTATTCGACACTCAAAAGCAGATTCTCTCTATCGGTAATAAGTCCACAAAACTTACTACAAAGGAGACAGAACTCTTGACACTTCTCTGCAGCCATGCCAATGATGTATTGGAGAGAAACTATGCTTTGAACATTATTTGGAATGAAGATACTTACTTCAACGCAAGAAGTATGGACGTTTATATCACAAAGCTTCGTAAGCTATTGAAAGATGATCCTAATGTTGAGATTATCAATATACATGGTAAGGGGTATAAGTTGATCACTCCTATGGCAGATCTTCCTCTTTCTGAAGAAAATATTCAAGTGATATAATATTAAGATTAAGCATGAGGGCTGTATCGGGACGAATATGAATCTTGATACAGCCCTTTGTTGTTTTAGATGATTAGAGGAAGAGAAATTTTCTCTATTTTTACTCTTCCAAAAATAAGAACAAGAGATTTTACTGCAGATCTTCGGGAGGTTAAGATGCTTTATTCCTATATCCTATCTTTATAATTATAAATGTCTTCTAAGAAATCTACATCGCACTACACGGGAGACGGCATGTGTGTTCATATTTTAGGTTGTGGCTCTGCCAGGCCTTCTCTGTCGCATTTCCCCAGTGCGCAGATGGTGCGTTTGCGAGACAAATGTTTCTTGCTGGACTGCGGAGAGGGAGCTCAGATACAGCTCCTAAAGTATAGAGTGCCGTTCTCTTCTTTGCATCGTATCTTTATTTCGCACATGCACGGAGATCATTGTCTTGGTCTTCCTGGACTGCTCAGTACGATGGCGCTGCAAAAGCTGACATTCCCGATGCACATTTACGGACCGAAAGGGATAGCCGATTTTGTGGATTATATTGTTCGGACATTCTGCACCGAGGAAGAGCTTCGGTTTCATGTCCATGAGATAGATCATAAAGCCGCTCCCATGGTTGTTTTTGAGGATAAGAGCATTACGGTAGAAGCCATTCCTCTGAAACACAGGATGCCTACTGTGGGATATCTTTTCAGAGAAAAAAGCTTGCTGAAAGCTCTTGATAGGTCATCTGCCGATTTTTATGGTGTTCCCGTTTATTGGTTCAATCGGATAAAGTCGGGAGCAGATTTTATTACCGAAGATGGCATTGTTATTCCCAACTCTCGTCTTACTCATCCCTCTCGGAAGCCTTATAGCTACGCTTATATCTCCGACACGGCATACTCTCCTTCGATAGTTCCACACATACGGGGAGTGGATCTGCTTTATCATGAAGCGACCTTTGAGAAAAGTCTGAAGGAGCGTGCTGCCAAGACTTTTCATTCCACAACGGAAGATGCCGGGAAGATAGCCGCAGCAGCAGAGGTGGGTCATCTGCTGATAGGGCATTACTCGGCGCGCTACTCTCGCTCTATTGATATGGAACGCCTGCGAAGTGAAGCTGCCGAACATCATCCCAGAACAATCGCAGCCAATGAGGGGATGTTTTTGGACTTAAAAGAGCTGCGAAACCAACTACAATAGTATATATCGACATGGATGTAAAGATAGAACCGTCTTGGAAAGAGCGACTGAAAGAGGAGTTTGACCGCCCTTATTTCGAGCAGATTGTTTCTCAAGTAAAAGCCGCATATCGCTCGGAGCCGGTGGCGCCTGAGGCGAAGAATATTTTCAGGGCTTTCGATCTCTGTCCTTTTGATAAAGTAAAGGTTGTCATTTTAGGTCAGGATCCTTACCATACTCCCGGTGTGGCGGACGGATTGGCATTTTCTACCTCTCCCGGAAGTCCTATCCCTCCATCGCTGAAAAACATATTCAAGGAGCTTGCATCGGATCTTAAAGTCCCGGAGCCGATGAGCGGAGATCTCACCCATTGGGCAGAAGAGGGCGTATTCTTACTTAACAGTATTCTTACGGTAAGGCAGGGGATGGCGGCATCTCATGGCAGAATGGGATGGGAGATATTTACGGACAGAGTCATCGAGGTCTTGAGCCGGGAGCGAGCACATCTGGTATTCATCCTGTGGGGCAGTAAAGCTGGGATGAAGCAGCAGTTTATAGACACGTCGAAGCATTATGTGATAAGATCTGCGCACCCATCGCCTCTTTCGGCGCACAATGGTTTTTGGAAAAGCGAGCCTTTCAGTAAGGCAAATTTTTTCCTTGTTCAGCACGGAATCCAACCCATCAAGTGGATCAAATAATCGGAACGCTCTGTCATTTGCAGAGCAATAATTAACTCTTAAAAAAGAAATAATGATATGAACATAGCAGTAGTAGGAGCGAGTGGTGCCGTTGGGCAGGAGCTTCTTCGGGTTTTGGAGCAGAGGGCATTTCCTTTCACGTCTCTGACTCTTTTCGGATCTTCCCGGAGTGCGGGTACGACCTATACGGTGGCTGGTAAGGAGTATGTGGTAAAGGAGTTGAAGGAGAATGACGATTTCAAAGGTATCGACATCGCGTTTACTTCTGCCGGGGGGAGCACTTCGGAACGTTTCCGCGAGACGATCACCAGGCACGGAGCGATCATGATAGATAACTCAAGCGCTTTTCGGATGGATCCGGATGTCCCTTTGGTTGTTCCGGAGGTGAATCCGGAAGATGCGTTCAAGCATCCGAAGGGCGTTATTGCCAATCCGAACTGTACGACCATTCAGATGGTTGTCGCTCTCAATGCGCTGCATAAGGTGAGTCCGATCAAGAGCGTACATGTCTCCACTTATCAGGCTGCAAGTGGAGCAGGAGCCACCGGGATGCAGGAGTTGGAGGAGCAGACCGTGGCTGTTGCAAACGGCAGAGAGCCTCGTGCCGAGAAGTTTGCCTACCCTCTTATTCATAACCTTATCCCTCAGGTCGATGTCTTTACGGACAATGGCTACACGAAGGAAGAGATGAAGATGTTCCACGAGACGCGGAAGATCATGCATGCTCCGGATCTGAACGTGAGTGCGACTTGTGTGAGAGTTCCTGTACTCCGTGCGCATTCCGAAGCCGTTTGGGTTACGATGAAAGATCCGATGACGCCCGAACAGGCTCGCGAACTGTTTCTCCGCACACCGGGAGTGATTGTCTTGGACGAGCCGTCAAGTAAATCTTATCCGATGCCAAGGGATCTTTCCGGCAGAGATGAGGTTTTTGTCGGTCGTATTCGCCAAGATCTCTGCTCTCCGAATGCCATAACTTTCTGGTGTGTGAGTGATCAGATCCTCAAGGGAGCGGCTCTGAATGCCGTGCAGATCGCGGAGCTGCTGCTGTCTCGCGGGAAGAGTTGCAGCGGAAAATAGCAGCCCGAAAGCGAGGCGATTATTTTGGGAGATTGCTCCGCACGTATAACGGAAGAAAGAAGAGACCGAGCATCCGGGTTCCGGAGCTTGGTCTCTTTTTTGTGGAGTTATGAGCCGTATTTCGGGGGATTATTATGGTTTTCAAAATCGGTAATTACCATTCTTCGGTTTAGTAATTACCATTCTTCGGTTTAGTAATTATCGTTTTTCGGTTTAGTAATTATCGTTTTTCGGTTTAGTAATTATCGTTTTTCGGTTTAGTAATTACCGTTCTTCGGTTTAGTAATTACCATTCTTCGGTTTAGTAATTACCATTCTTCGGTTTAGTAATTACCATTCTTCGGTTTAGTAATTACCATTCTTCNTCGGTTTAGTAATTACCATTCTTCGGTTTAGTAATTACCATTCTTCGGTTTAGTAATTACCATTCTTCGGTTTAGTAATTACCATTCTTCGGTTTAGTAATTACCATTCTTCGGTTTGGTAATTACCGTTCTTCGGTTTAGTAATTACCGTTCTTCGGTTTAGTAATTACCGTTCTTCGGTTTAGTAATTACCGTTCTTCGGTTTAGTAATTACCGTTCTTCGGTTTGGTAATTACCATTCTTCGGTTTGGTAATTACCGTTCTTTGGTTTAGTAATTATCGTTCTTCGGTTTAGTAATTACCGTTCTTTGGTTTAGTAATTACTGTTCTTCGGTTTAGTAATTACTGTTTTTCAGATTGCTCCTTATCAATCTTGAGGCGATGGCTATCATTTTGCTCCGTCTGTAAAAAATAAGGCGGAAAAACACTATATTTGCGGTCGGCAGACATGATGAATTATTATTATACCAATCAGTTAAAAACGAAAAAAACAACCATGAAAGGAACAAGACTATTTTCACTACTTTCTGTACTCGCAGTGGTACTTTTTCTGCTCCCTTCCTCACTGTCCGCACAAAAGGACTCAAAGGCAGAGGGCGGTATCATTAAAATTGACGCGGAAACATTCAGAGTAAAAATACACGACTACAAGAACGGAGCCGAGTGGAATTATAAGGGAGACATCCCTTGTATCATAGATTTCTATGCGGACTGGTGCGGACCCTGCCGTCAGCTTAAGCCTACGCTCGAACGCCTCGCAAAAGAGTACAAAGGCAAGATATACATCTATGCAGTGGACGTGGATGCCAACAGAGAACTCGCCGAAGCATTCAAAGTACGCTCCATACCGATGACTCTCGTCGTCCCAATGAAAGGTAAACCGCTTATGAATACAGGAAATCTTCCTTACGACGTGTTCAAAAAGCAGATAGAAGAGGTTCTTAAAAAGTAATATCCGATAAGAGTAAAGCCACCCATGCAGATGTTGGAAAGGATCTTTGTTCTGAATGACGCAGACCCGATAATCTTTTTCGGGCTGAACAACAAGAACATCCAGCTGCTGAAAGATTTACATCCGAAGCTGAGAATCATAGCCAGAGGCAACCTCATAAAGGTGATGGGAGAGGAAGAAGAAACGTCTGCCTTTATCTCCCTGCTGCGAACACTGGAACGATACACAGAGACTTTCAACTCCTTATCGGAAGAGGTGATACTCGCACATACAAGAGGAGGAGACAACAATGTCTCCTCCTCTACACCATCCAACGATGTGTTGATCTTCGGACTTAACGGCAAACCCATATCGCCCCGAAATGAAAACCAAAAAGAGATGGTGCGCCTGGTCGAAGAGCATGACCTCGTCTTCGCAACCGGACCCGCCGGGACGGGAAAGACATTCATGGCTATCGCCCTCGCGGTGAAAGCTCTCAAGAACAAAACAATCCGTAAGATCATCCTCAGTCGTCCGGCTGTTGAAGCAGGAGAGAAGCTCGGATTCCTTCCCGGAGAGATGAAAGACAAGTTGGATCCCTATCTCCAACCTCTGTACGATGCACTCGGAGAACTCATCCCACCCATGAAGCTCAAAGAGTACATGGAGATGGGTGTGATCCAAATAGCACCTCTCGCTTTCATGAGAGGACGAACCCTCTCGGATGCCATCATCATTCTCGATGAAGCTCAAAACACATCGCCACATCAGATAAAGATGTTCCTGACTCGCTTGGGAAACAACGCAAAGATGATCATCACCGGAGACATGACACAGATAGACCTCCCCGCCGGTACTCAGAGCGGTCTCAAGCAGGCACTTTATATCCTTAGAGGGATAACGGAGGTCGGACACATAGATTATAATGCCAAAGATATCGTGAGACACCCTCTGGTGAAGAAGATCGTAAACGCTTACGATAAGTTTGACAAACAAGAAAAGGCTAAGAAAGAGAAAAAAGAGAGTGAAAGCTCAAAAACTTCAAGTTTATAAATCATACCCCAATAGCTATGAACAGCAAATCATTAACAAAAACCGACTTTAACCTGCCTCGACAAACCGCAAAGTATATAGGCAAGGTGAGAGATGTCTATACGATAGAAAACGATATACTGGTTATGGTCGTTTCCGACCGTATCTCGGCATTTGATGTCGTTCTTCCCGTAGGTATCCCTTACAAAGGGCAAGTCTTGAACCAAATAGCTGCATATCATCTCGATAAAACCGCAGATATTGTTCAGAACTGGAAGATCTCCACACCCGATCCGATGGTTACCATAGGACATAAGTGCGAGCCGTTCAAGGTTGAGATGGTTATTCGTGGCTATCTTACCGGAAGTGCTTGGAGAGCATACAAGAAAGGGGAACGTACATTGTGCGGTATCACACTCCCCGAAGGTATGAGAGAAAACGAAAAGTTCTCTCAACCCATTATCACTCCTACCACCAAAGCAGACGAAGGACACGATGAGAACATCTCCAAAGAAGAGATCATCGCTTCCGGTCTGGTATCTGCGGGAGATTATCAACGCTTAGAAGAGATTACTTATGCCCTTTTCCAACGAGGTACAGAGCTGGCTGCGGAGAAAGGATTGATCTTGGTGGATACCAAGTATGAGTTCGGAAAGAAAGACGGAGAGATCTATCTTATAGATGAGATTCATACACCCGACTCTTCTCGCTACTTTTACAGCGAAGGATACGAGGAGAGATTCCAAAATGGAGAACCTCAGAGACAGCTCTCTAAGGAGTTCGTTCGCCAATGGCTCATAGATCACAACTTCCAAGGAAGAGATGGCGATGTAATGCCTGAGTTTACCGATGAATACGTAGAAAGCATCAGCGAACGCTACATAGAGCTTTATGAGAATATCATAGGCGAGAAGTTTGTAAAAGGAGATACTTCAAAACTTTCAGAACGCATAGAGGGAGCTATCTGTAAGGCTATTGATAGTCTTTAAGATCAATCCTCTTTTAGATATAATGTCGCAACAAGAACAGATAGAACGGGATAGACTCTACCATAAAGAGGCAGAGTCTATCCGTTCTATGTTTAATAACATTGCCCAAGAGTATGATAAACTCAATGGGATAATGTCTCTCGGTTTAGATAAGAGATGGCGAAAGCTGTGTGTGCAGAAGGCTTCGGAGAATGCTCCGCATAATATTCTTGACTTGGCTACGGGCACAGGAGATTTGGCTTTTGCACTGAAAGAAGCCAATCCCGACGCTTCTCTTGTGGGGCTCGATCTCACTGAAGGAATGCTTGAAGTGGCTCAGTACAAAGCAGCGGAGATGGGATACACTCTTAAAGAAGTCTCTTTTGTTCATGGGGATGCTCTTGATCTCCCTTTCCAAGATCAGAGCTTTGACGCTGTTACCATCGCGTTCGGCATCCGAAACTTTCAGAACATCTCTCGTGGCTTATCCGAAATCTTTCGCATCTTGTGCCCCGGAGGACGTCTCTGTGTATTGGAGTTGGCAGAGCCTTCCAGACGAATATTGAAACCATTTTACAAGATCTACACGCAGTATTTCATACCACTGCTCGGAAAGGCGGTGGCTCACGACAAGCAGGCTTATCAGTATCTTCCCGATAGTATAAAGACTGTTCCGATGCGAGAGAATATGTGTCGATTGATGTCTGACGCCGGCTTTCAAAATGCACGCTTCTACTCTTTCTCTCCGGGAGTCTGTGTGCTATATGTAGGAGATAAATAGAACAAAATGAGTAGTCCGGTTCTATATGGACTATTAGGGTATCCGATAGAACACTCCAAGAGTCCTGCCTTTTTTAATACTCTTTTTTCAAAGGAGGGTATCCCGGCTCGTTATGCTCTTTTTTCGTATAAAGAGCTAACCGATTTTCTCGCTGAGATAGAGAGAAATCGCGATATGTCCGGTTCTCTTGCCGGCTTTAATGTAACAAGTCCCCACAAATCCGACATCATCCCCTACCTGCACGCATTATCTCCCGAAGCAGCTGAGCTTCAAGCTGTCAATGTTGTCAAGGTGAAGCGTGAGGCATTGACCGGAAAAGTTCTATGGTATGGCTACAATAGCGATGTCGTAGGTTTTTCAAAGCTGCTTGAACACGCTTTACGGCAGTCCGGAAATCCGTATGTCTCGAAAGCTCTTGTCGTCGGAAGCGGAGGTGCTGCCCGTTCGGTTTGTTACTGTCTCAAGCAAGAGGGTATTGACTATAATGTGGTAAGCAGAACGCCGGATGCCGTAACCAATGGCGTTTCCTATTCATCCCTGAATGAAGATGGTGTCATGGAGAGCTACCCTCTCATTGTTCAGTGTACCCCTTTGGGGATGACCCCAAATATCTCTACTGCCCCTCCCTTACCCTACGAAAAGATAAACAGAAGAGGAACCATCGCTATCGATTTGGTTTATAGCCCGGAAGTTACTCGCTTTATGGCATTGTGTCAAGAGTATGGTGCTCACACCTTTAATGGAGATATGATGCTGGTAGAGCAAGCCAAAGAGGCTTGGCGAATATGGAAAGAAGAGTAGACCGATTGTAGATAAAAAGAGAAGATCAGAATAAAGATTATACAGAATGAACCTTCAACAACTCGAATATCTGCATGCTTTGAAAAAGCATAAGCACTTCGTAAAGGCAGCCGAGGCATGTAATGTTACTCAGCCTACCTTGAGTGCCATGATACAGAAGCTGGAAGCAGAGCTTGGTGTAACTCTCGTGGATAGAGCGCATCAACCCATAAGACTTACAGCCGTAGGGGAGAAAATAGCAGCAAAAGCGCATGACGTCTTGGGCGTGATAAGAAGCGTCGAAGAGTTGGCTGCCGAAGAAAAAGAGGGTCTTAGCGGAAGTGTCCGAATAGGAGTACTGCCCACTATTGCCCCATTCCTTTTGCCCAGGATCATCACAGCGCAGAAGAAGATAGCGCCCTCGCTCAATATCCACTTCATAGAGCTTACTACCGGAAAGTGTGAGCAGGAGTTGTGTGCCGGAAATATAGAGCTTGCCATCCTTGCAGGAGACCTCAAAGGAGACGGCTTTGCTCTTCATCCTCTTTATTACGAAGAGTTTATCGGATATGTAAGCCGCAATGAACCTCTTTTTGCAGAAGAGAAAATCAAGAGCATGAAAGTAGATCCTAAGACCCTATGGCTTTTGGACGAAGGGCACTGTTTCCGAAATCAGCTGCTCAGGTTCTGCTCTCTTCCTGCCGTGAAGGAGAGACGCATAGACTATGAGCTGGGTGGAATAGAAACCTATATGCACCTGGTCGAGGGCGGATATGGGATAACCTTTGTTCCGGAGCTTGCTGTCTCCACAATGTCTAAGGCACAGAAAGAGCTGTTGAGGCCTTTTGCCATTCCTCGACCCGTGCGTCCGATCTCTTTGGTGCATACTCAGAGCTACGTCCGAGAGAGTATTGTGAGTCATCTGTGCGAGCTTATTCGTTCTGTTGTTCCCTCTGAGATGCACGAGATAAGGGTAGGACAGATGTTGGCATAGGTTTTACTTGCAGTTTGGCAATGCTTTTGCATAGAAGAAAGTAGGAGAACAGACAAAAATAAAGACACAGATACAATGAAAAAAGAAAAGAAAGAGGAGATAGATATAGAGTTGGAAAAGGAGATGCCGGAAGCGGATCTGCCGAAAGAAGAGGGTGCAGAAGAGGCTGCCGAGGGGCAACCAACGTTGGAGCAACGCCTGGCAGAACTCGAAGATACTCACCTTCGTCTCAGAGCGGAGTATGACAACTTCCGCAAACGTACACTCAAAGAGAAGAGCGAACTTATCAGAACCGCCGGAGAGCGTATCTTGACACAGTTTATAAATGTAGCGGACGACTTCGATCTTGCTGTGGCTAATCTCCGTCAGGCAACAGATATGGATGCTGTTGCAGAGGGAATAGATATAATTCGTACCAAGTTTATTTCTGCAATGAAAGCACAGGGTGTTTCGGAGATGGAAGTGCTTGGCGAACCGTTCGATGCCGATCTTTACGATGCGGTGGGCATGTTTCCTGTGGAAGATGCCGATAAGAAAGGTAAAGTGATAGAGTGTGTACAGAAAGGGTACACCTTGAACGATAAGGTGATAAGACACCCTAAAGTGATAGTGGGACAGTAACTTTCTGTACAGTAGCAGATATTTATTATGGCAGGGAAAAGAGATTATTATGAAGTCTTAGGCGTCTCAAAAGATGCTACGGACGACCAGATAAAAAAAGCTTACAGGAAGACAGCTATTAAGTATCACCCGGATAGAAACCCGGACAACAAGGAAGCCGAAGAGAAGTTCAAAGAGGCAGCCGAGGCGTATGGTGTACTTAGCGATCCTGATAAGCGTGCAAAGTACGATCGCTTTGGACATAACGGTCCTGAAATGGGCGGTGGCTTCGGAGACTTTTATGGAGGTGGCATGAGCATGGATGATATCTTTGCTCAGTTTGGAAACATCTTTGGAGGACATTTCGGAGGCTTTGGCGGTTTTGGCGGATCTGCTTCTTCCTCTCGTCGTTCGCGAGGAGGAGACATTCGTGTAACCGTATCTCTGAGTCTTAAAGAGATTGCTCAAGGAGTCGATAAGAAGATCAAGGTAAAGAAACGCAATACTTGTTCCGTATGTAGAGGTACGGGAGCCGAAAGCCCTTCTGATGTACACTCTTGTGCTACTTGTGGTGGCAGCGGAGTGGTATTCCATACACAGCAGAGTTTTCTGGGAACCATCCAGACGCAACAGGTGTGTCCCTCTTGTAAAGGAACCGGTGAGACCATAGACAAGAAGTGTAGACACTGCCATGGAGAAGGTACCGAAATGGGAGAAGAAGTGGTCGCGTTCTCCATCCCGGCGGGTGTACAGCAAGGTATGGCACTTACCGTTTCGGGAAAAGGAAATGCTGCACCGAGAGGCGGAGAGCCGGGAGATCTTATCGTTGTCATAAAAGAGCTGCCGGATGATAACTTTATCCGAAATGGAGACGACATTATTTACAATCTGCTTATCTCTTATCCGGAAGCAGTGGTAGGTGGAAAGGTCGAAATGCCGACAATAGACGGAAAGGTGAAAGTAACGATAGAGCCGGGAACTCAACCCGGTAAGATTTTGCGCCTTAGAAACAAAGGCCTACCATCTTTACGTTCAGGAATCAAGGGCGATCTGCTTGTACATATCAGCATCCATGTTCCTACCCAAATGGATGATAAGGCTAAGGAAGTTATTGATAGAATGGCTGCAATTTCGTTCTTCTCTCCGACTCAATCGGACAGAGAGGCCTATATCAAAGAGCAGAAAGTTAAATACGAATTATAAATTATGAAACTTTAACATGATAGTGCCATTGAAATAGCAAAAAAAAGCAAATAAAGCGTTGGATGGAAAGAAAAAAGGCTTTAACTTTGCAGTGTGTTTTTCATGGTATTAGATTTTTTAAGGTTATCAAATAACAGAACAGAAACAAAGAGGGTGTCGTGAGACACCCTCTTTTGTTTTTATTCACACTATCCGTTCGGAGCATCTGTTTTTCTCCGAAACAGAATGACTATCTTTGCGTTATCCTATTATCACACAACAAAATCATATAAGCAAGATGAAAAAGAGATCTCTTATGATCGTTCTTAGTGCGATCTTCCTTGTTGGCTGCAACAACAAGAGTGGCAACGAGACTGCCACAGAAACTACCGTAGAATGGTCTATTAGCGAGGAAGCTATGGCTGAAGTGCTGCAAGGAACCTTTGAAGGCGTTATCCCTTGTGCGGACTGTGAAGGCATTCGCATGTCTTTGATTCTTTCCGGGGAGGAGTTTTCCCTTACTATGGAGTATATGGGAGAGGAAAACTCAACCTTTCAAGAGAGTGGAAAGTTTACCCTTTTGGAAAATCGTCGTACTATAGAACTCTCTTCTCCGGAGACAGAAACCAGATACTTCAATGTCTATGAAGACAGAGCAGTATTATGCGATTCCAATGGCGTAGAGCCTGAGGGAGAGTTGGCACAAAACTATGTTTTGATCAAAAAGTAGTTCCGGAAGCTCTTTTCAGGTCTCTTCTTTTGTGAGAAGAGAAGCTTCTAATTTTTCAGATATATGTGCCCGGTGTAGTGGTACTTTGAGAAGAACCTGCAAATTTTCTGCTCTTAGAAGATGAAGATTTGCAGGTTTTTTGTTTGCCAAGATTTCTTGCTTTTTCTTTTAATAAGGTTCAGACGTTTTTTCTCCCCTCTATTTTTATATAAAAGTTCTCACCCACTCTGTCGATTTTTCCTTAAAAAGAGGTTCTGAAAGGGTGATACCTCTGTCATAAAATCAGTCTCTAATTTTTGAAGATTGTGTAAGAAGTTTGTGGTCAGTAAGATATGGAAAATCTCGAATTTGGAAAAAATTTTTTCTCAGAGCATTTCATGAGGCCTTTTCGCGTTAATAGGCGTTAATTTTAGCACTCCTATCTGTAAACGTTTCCTAATAGAGAAATTTGCCTTTTCAGGGGCATTTGGGGGTAAAAATACGTAGTAGGCTGATTGTTAGTGTTTTAATGGTTTTGGCTAAACACGTTAATCGAATCCGGTAAACGTGTTTAATGAAATCGGTAAACGTGTTCATTGAAAAATTAAACACGTTAAGCCGAAAGAATATNTTAATCGAATCCGGTAAACGTGTTTAATGAAATCGGTAAACGTGTTCATTGAAAAATTAAACACGTTAAGCCGAAAGAATATGCTCGTTTAGCGTTTTGGCTTAACGAGTATCGGAATTTGTGTTAATAAAATAGGGCAAATTTAACAGTTTGGTCGCGCTCTGAAAACGAGGGGTGCGAACAAAATAGAGAGAGCAAAAACAGGGGAGAAGCACCGGGATGGAATATATAAAAATGAATATCCCCTCGTTTTTCTCATCGGGTTGTCATCGTACCGTGATATGGAAGCAGGGTTGTTTGCGTTCGTGTTTCACGAAACAGCGATCCGCTTGCCGAAGTTCATCAAGCACTTGTGCCAGCACTCCTTTGAGTTGTTCCGGCGAGAGGTCTTTCTCTCCATTGATCGCTGTGTAGCCGGAGGGAGGCTCTACAAACGTAGCCCACGAAATATCTATGGTTGTCCCGTAGAGGTGCGTAGAGTTTGGGGTGGAGTTGACATTGTTTTTCGCCAGACTTTTGACATCCGCAATGGTACGAGTGATGCTCGTTATCTGAAGGCGATACGGTTTTTGCCCATAGAGATAGAGCTTTTCCGAAAATCTTGCACCGATTTCGTCCAACAGATTTTTGGCTTTCGGCACCAGGAACGGTACGGAGTGGGAGAGAGTGGCAAGGCTGTAGTTTTGGGTGTCTTTCACCTCTACCAGATCGCTCCTTCTGCTATCCAGATCCTCTCTGCTCTGCATCGGCTCTATGCCCAACCGCTGTGCCACGATCAGCTGCTCTTCATTGAGGTCGTTGAATGCGGTGTTGTACCGTCCCTTGTAGCTCATCAGCTTCAGCCCTTCTTCGGGAGAGACTCTCTCCATCTCCTTATAATAGTAGGGCGTGATAGAGCTGGTCGAAACCTTTCTCACGACATAAATGGTGCCTGTCATAAGGAGAATGAGCGGGAAGATATACCTTAAAATGTATGGAGACCAACGGATTTTCCGCAGGGTGGAAGAGTCCATTATTTTCATCATCATGAGCCAACTCTTTTTGTTCTTTCACAAAGATAATGAAAAGAGTATTTCAGGCTTGCGCAACCCAAAAGTTTGCACTACCTTTGTAAGAGCAAATCATATAGTACACAATGGAGAGACTAAGGAGTCATACAGGGATGCAGTGTAGCCTTGCCCAAGTCTGTAACACGGGCGGATCTTGCTCCTTTTCCTTTTTTACTCTTACGATATTTCCTCAATTTACTGTTAGGGTAGCCGAGTTGTTCGGTTACCCTTTTTTGTATTAAAGAACCAAGATGAAGAGATCAAGAACAATCTACAAGAATGCAACTGTGTACCGCACGGATAAGAAAGAGCTGGGACGCTTCGACGTAGCAGTGAGAGACGGAAAGATAGAGGCTGTGGAGGCGGTGATAGAACCGAAAGAGCCGGAAGAACAAGTGATAGATCTCTCCGGTCTTACGCTATTGCCCGGCTTGGTGGATGTGCATGTGCACATGCGTGAACCCGGATTTTCCGAGAAAGAGACCTATGCCACCGGAACGGCAGCTGCGGCTCATGGCGGATTTACCGCTATCTGTCCGATGCCTAACCTCAATCCTGCTCCGGACAGCAGCGAGACACTGGCAGTACAGGAGCGCATGATAGAGGAGCAGGCTGTGGTAAAGGTCTATCCGATAGGTTGTATCACGATAGGACAGAAGGGTGGAGGAACTCTTGTGGACTTTGCCGGGATAGAGTCAAGAGTGGCAGGATTTTCCGATGATGGCAGAGGCGTGCAGGAAGATGCCTTGATGGAAGAGGCGATGCGCCGATGCGCCGTGGTGGATAGACCCATTGTGGCTCACTGCGAAGTGGAAGAGCTGATAAAGGGAGGATATATCCACGATGGAGAGTACTGCAAAGCTCACGGACACAAAGGGATCTGCTCGGAAAGCGAGTGGCTTCAGGTCAAGAGGGATATAGAGTACAGCGAACGAACCGGCTGTCAGTATCATGTCTGCCATGTCTCTACAAAAGAGAGCGTGGAGCTTATCCGACAAGCCAAAGCAAAAGGTTTGCGTGTGAGTGGAGAGACGGCTCCGCACTACCTTCTTCTTACCGATGTGGAGATAGAAGAGGATGGAAGATTTAAGATGAATCCGCCTATCAGAAGCAAAGAAGACCAAGAAGCACTCTTCAAAGGTGTTATGGATGGCACATTGGAGTGTATTGCCACGGATCATGCACCGCATACGGCAGAGGAAAAGAGCCGTGGACTGGCAGGAAGCAATATGGGTATCGTCGGACTGGAAACGGCATTCCCTCTGATGTACAAATACTTCGTCGTTACCGGAAAGATGTCTCTCGAACATCTTATGGACTTGATGGCAAACAATCCTCGCCGTCTGTTCCGCATAGATGGCGGTACAGCCGTGGGAGACAGCGCAGACTTTGTGGTGATGGATCTGGAGGCGAAGTACAAGGTGGACCCCGAAACATTCCTCTCCAAAGGTAGAGCCACTCCGTTTACCGGATGGGATGTACAGGGTAAAACGATGCTCACCGTAGTTTCGGGTAAGCATGTCTATGTAGATAACAAGATGTCAGAAAGACTTTAACAGATATATTTTTTCAGAAGATGACGACAACGATAAAGCCATACACCGCAAAGATCGTCCTCAGCGACGGCAGGGAGTTTTATGGTTACGGCTTTGGAGCCAAAGTAGAAGCAATCCGGGAGTTGGTCTTCGATACTGCCATGGTTGGTTACCAGGAGATCCTCTCCGATCCGGCTTACGTGGATCAGGCGGTGGTGCTTACATACCCACTTATAGGAAACTATGGCGTGGCGGATGAAGACTATGAAGCAAAGTATCCTGTAGCAGGAGGATTTGTGGTAAGAGAGTACAACGACTCTCCCAGCAACTTCAGATATACCAAAACGCTGAGTGAAGTGATGGAGGAGTATAATATCCCCGGAATAGCGGGAGTAGATACCCGTGCCCTGACGCGTATAATAAGACAAGAGGGTGCACAGAAAGTGCTCTTCACCTCACCTGATACACCGGTAGAAGAGGCTAAGGCAAAGTTGGACTCTTGGACGCTTCCGACAGACGGTGTCTCTCGTGTAAGCTGTAAGAAAAGATGGCTGACCCGTACACCCGGACATATCTACGATGTGGTCGTGCTCGATTTGGGCGTTAAGTATAACGTCATCAGAAGTCTTAACAGACGAGGCTGCAATGTTACGATAGTGCCTTTCGATACAACGGCGGAAGAGATTCTCGCCTTTGCTCCGGACGGTATAGTCCTTGCCGGCGGACCCGGTAATCCTGCCGATCTTCCAAGTGTGCTGGAGACGATAGAACAGCTTAAGGGGAAAGTGCCGATGCTGGGAATCTCTCTCGGACATACGCTCATCGGACACGCTTATGGTGCAACATCTTACAAGATGCGTGTGGGTCATAGAGGATCTTTCCCGGTTAAGGATCTACGAACAGGCAGGGTAAAGATGGCAGCGGAAAATCATGGATATTCCATGAGAGAGGGTAGCCTGATGGGCACAAAGCTTGTGGCTACTCACCGCAATGTGGTACTGAAGGATATTGAGGGGATGATCTGCGAAGAGGATAAGGTGATGACAACACAGTTCTGCCCGGAAAGTAATCCGGGTCCAACAGATTACAGAGAGGTGTTTGACGGTTTTATAGATCTGATGAAAAAATAAGTAGAAGATGCCAAAGAGAACAGACATAAAGAAGATAATGGTGATAGGCTCCGGTCCTATCGTGATAGGTCAGGCTGCGGAGTTCGACTACGCAGGAACACAAGCCTGCATCGCCTTGAAAGAAGAGGGGTATGAAGTGATTCTTCTCAACTCCAATCCGGCAACAATCATGACGGATACCAACATGGCAGATAAAGTCTATATGGAGCCTCTTACACTGGAATATGCCGCAAAGATTATTCGTTACGAGAGACCCGATGCCCTTCTTCCAAGCTTGGGAGGTCAGACGGGGCTTAATCTTTCCATGCAGCTTGCCAAGAAAGGTATATTGGACGAGTGTAAGGTAGAGATGCTCGGCACTTCTCTCACCTGTATAGAGAGAGCGGAAGACAGGGATCTCTTTAAGGAGTTGTGCAAAGGGCTGGGTGAACCGGTGCTTCCGTCCAAGATCGCTCACACGATAGAAGAGGGAGTGGAAGTGGCTGCGGAGATCGGATATCCGGTGGTGCTTCGTCCTGCATTCACACTCGGAGGTACCGGCGGTGGTTTTGCGGATGATGAGGATGAGCTTAGAGAGCTTATGCGCAATGCACTGTTCCTCTCTCCCGTTCATCAGGTTCTTATAGAGAAGAGCATCAAAGGCTACAAGGAGATCGAGTTTGAAGTGATGCGAGACAGCAACGACACCGCAATGGCAATCTGTAGCATGGAGAATATAGATCCGGTAGGCGTACACACGGGAGACTCTATCGTGGTAGCACCAAGCCAGACACTGACCAATAAGGAGGTGCAGATGTTGCGAGACAGTGCCCTTCGTATCATCCGTGAACTGAAGATAGAGGGAGGATGTAACGTGCAGTTTGCTTTGGATCCACTCTCTTTCAACTACTATTTGATAGAGGTCAATCCTCGTGTTTCTCGCTCTTCGGCTTTGGCTTCCAAGGCAACAGGCTATCCGATAGCTCGTGTTACGGCAAAGGTTGCTGTGGGAATGCATCTGGATGAAATCCTTATCAAGGATCTGCCGGCTTGCTGTGAGCCTACGATAGACTATGTTGTAACAAAGGTGGCTCGCTTCCCATTCGATAAGTTCAGCGATGCTTCCAATGTACTCGGTACGCAGATGAAAGCCACCGGAGAGGTGATGAGTATCGGACGTACCATGGAAGAGTCTTTCCTTAAGGCTATCCGCAGTTTGGAGCAGGGCGTATGCCACGTTCACAAGAAAAGCTTCGACGACAAAACCTCTGCGGAACTTCTTGAATACATCAAGACTCCGACCGATGAACGTATCTATGCCATAGCTCAACTTATCCGAAACGGCGTAGACCTTTCTCTTATCTACAACAATACGAAGATAGACTTGTTTTTCCTTGAGAAGTTCAAAAACATAGTGGAACATGAGGCTTTGGTCCGTAATAATGTCAGGGATGCCGCTGTTCTGAAAGAGGTGAAGAAGCTGGGCTTTAGTGATCAGTATGTGGGAATGCTCTGGAACATGAGTCAGGAAGAGATGTATCTTTTCCGCAAAGAACACCGCATCTATCCGGTCTATAAGATGATGGATAGCTGTGCAGGGCAGACCGATAGGGATATTCCTTACTTCTATTCTACTTATGAGAACGAGTCGGAATCCACTCCGAGCGACAAGAAAAAGATTCTCGTATTGGGTTCAGGTCCTATACGTATCGGGCAAGGAGTGGAGTTTGATTACTCTACCGTTCATGCCGTGTGGTCTATCAGAGAAGCCGGTTATGAGGCTATCATCATCAACAATAACCCGGAAACCGTATCTACGGACTATACTACAAGCGATAAGTTATACTTTGAACCGCTCACGGTGGAAGATGTCATGAATGTGTACGATCTGGAAAAACCTGTCGGCACTATCGTGTCTCTCGGAGGACAGACAGCGATTAACCTTGCAGAGCCACTACATAAACTTGGTGTGCCCATTATCGGTACCGATGTGGAGGCAATACGCAACGCAGAAGACCGTGGATGCTTTGAGCGCATCATGGAAGAGCTGAAAATCCCTCAACCGGAAGCGGAAGCCGTAACCAACATAGAGGATGGTGTGAAAGCAGCAGCACGCATAGGCTATCCGGTACTCGTGAGACCGAGCTACGTTCTTGGTGGTAGAGCCATGCAGATAGTATCCAATGAGGAGAGACTGCGCCACTATCTCCAAAATGCGGTAGAGCTTAACACCGATCAGCCGGTGCTTGTGGACAGATATATTATAGGTAAAGAGCTTGAGATAGATGCCATCTGTGATGGAACGGATGTCTTTATACCGGGTATCATGGAGCACGTGGAGAGAACAGGTATCCACTCCGGAGACTCCATCAGTGTCTATCCGACATTCTCGGTAAGCCAGAAAGTGAAAGAGACCATCCTTGAATACTCCAAGCAGTTGGGCTTGCGAATCGGTATAAGAGGGCTGTTCAATATCCAGTTTATCGTGGACGACAAAGAAGAGGTTTACGTCATCGAGGTTAATCCTCGCTCTTCACGTACTGTGCCGTTCTTGTCCAAAGCAACCGGAATCCAGATGGCTCACTTGGCTACACAGGTTATGCTGGGCAAGAGTCTGAAAGAACTTGGATACAGCTCCGAGTATCCGGCAGAAAAGAAGCGTTGGTATGTGAAAGCTCCGACATTCTCCTTTGCTAAAATAAGGGGTATGGACTCTTATCTCAGCCCGGAAATGAAATCCACCGGCGAGGCTATCGGGTACGACAAAACGCTTACCCGTGCCTTGTACAAAGCTCTCCAGGCTACGGGAATGAATGTGGCAAACTACGGAACCGTGATTGTTACACTTGCCGATGCCGCTAAAGAGAAAGCTCTTCCACTCATAAGACGTTTTTATAACCTTGGCTTTAACATAGAAGCTACTACCGGTACGGCAAAATATTTGAGAGACAACGGAATCCGGACACGTACACTGCACAAGCTGAGCGAGGGTAGTACAGAGATTATAGACTCTTTAAGACAAGGCTATGTGAGCTACGTGATCAACTCGATAGATGTAAATCAGCACAATACTCGTCTGGATGGCTACGAAATACGTAGAGCCGCCGTGGAGAACAACGTTACCGTCTTCACTGCGCTGGAAACCGTGAAAGTATTGTTGGATGTGCTGGAAGAGATCACTCTGAAAGTTTCGACCATAGATGCCGAATAAATAAAACGTATATAATGTACAAGAAAGGAAGATATACTATCCTTAGTAATGTCAATATAGCCAAGGATGTCTGGCAGATGATATTGGAGGGAGATACCCGATACCTTTCCCGTCCCGGTCAGTTCGTCAATATCCTTGTCCAAGGGCATTTCTTACGTCGTCCCATTTCTGTTTGCGACTATGATGACGGCACAATGACCCTTATATATAAGGTCTTTGGCTCCGGCACGGAGGCACTCTCCAAGATGAATGCAGGAGCCGAGCTTGACCTCCTGACAGGTCTTGGCAACGGCTTCGATATATCTGTATCTGCTTCCCGTCCGCTTCTTGTGGGGGGGGGAGTGGGTGTACCTCCTCTTTACAGGCTTTGTAAGGATCTTTCCGATAATGGAGCTGCGCCAATCGTGGTGTTGGGTTTTAATACGGAGAAAGAGATCTTCTATGCCGATAAGTTTGCCGAGATTCCCGGAACAACGGTATATGTCGCCACGGTGGATGGCAGCCATGGATTCAAAGGATTGGTTACGGAGCTTATCATGGATAGCCCGGAGTGTCGGAGTATAGACTATCTTTTCACCTGCGGACCGACGCCCATGCTGAAAGCTCTCCATGCTCTGCCTTTCACCGGACAGTTCTCTTTTGAAGAGAGAATGGGCTGCGGCTTTGGAGGATGTATGGGATGCACACACAAGACAACGGAAGGATACAAGCGAGTTTGCTTGGAAGGTCCTGTATTCAGAAAGGAGGAGATCGTATGGTAGACTTATCTGTAAATCTTAGCGGAGTGGAGTTGGATAATCCCATTATCCCTGCAAGCGGAACATTCGGGTTCGGTCAGGAGTACGCTCCTTTCTATGATCTCAACATACTTGGCTCCATCTCTTTCAAGGGGACTACCAAAGAACCTCGATTCGGTAACCCTACCCCTCGCATTGCAGAGTGCACGGAGGGAATACTCAATGCGGTGGGGCTGCAAAATCCCGGTGTTCACAAGGTGATAGAAGAGGAGCTTCCCCGATTGGCAAAGATTTTCAAGAAACCGTTGGTGGCTAATATCAGCGGATTTTCATTGGAAGAGTATGTCTACTGCACCGAGTTGATGAGCGAAGTGGAGCAGGTCGGCATCATCGAGATCAACGTCAGCTGCCCTAACGTCAAGCATGGAGGGATGAGTTTTGGCACTTGTCCCGATCAAGCCGCACTCGTAACCAAGCATGTGAAAGCCGTAAGCAAAAAACCGGTTTATATCAAATTGAGCCCGAACGTTACGGATATCGTCTCCATCGCAAAGGCATGCGAAGCGGAAGGTGCAGACGGTCTTTGTCTGATCAATACGCTTTTGGGCATGCGCTTTGACCTCAAAAAGCGTCGTCCCATCCTTGCCAATGGTACGGGCGGATTCTCAGGACCTGCGATATTTCCCATAGCTCTTCGCATGGTGTACCAGACACACAAGGCGGTCTCGATCCCTATCATGGGATGCGGAGGCGTTATGACGGCACGGGATGTTCTGGAAATGATGATGGCAGGAGCCACTGCCGTGCAGGTCGGATCCGCCAATCTCATCAATCCCTATGCCTCTAAGGAGATCATCGAAGCGCTTCCGGCGGAGATGGAGAAGCTGGGCATCTCATCCCTCAGGGAGATTATTGGTGTGGCAGAATAAGAGTAAAAGAACACTATTATAGTCAGAACAGAACAACATGGCAAAAGATGTAATCATAGCTTGCGACTTCGAGAGCGCAGAGGCTACGCTCCGTTTCCTGGATCTTTTCCGGGACGAGAAGCCTTATGTCAAGATCGGGATGGAGCTTTACTACGCTGCAGGTCCCGAAATCGTAAGAGAGATAAAGAAGCGCGGACACAAGATTTTCTTGGATCTCAAGCTCCACGACATACCCAATACCGTAAAGAAAGCGATGGCTGTCCTCTCCAAGCTGGATGTGGATATGACTAACGTTCATGCTGCCGGTACGGTGGAAATGATGCGTGCCGCCGTTGAGGGACTCACCAGACCGGATGGCTCTCGTCCGCTGCTCATTGCGGTAACGCAGCTTACGTCCACTTCGCAGGAGCGCATGAATGAAGATCTGCTCATACAAGGCGATATCAACGACGTCATAGCTCACTATGCAAAAAATGCCGAGCGTGCCGGACTCGATGGCGTGGTCTGCTCTCCGCTCGAAGCGGCGGGTGTGAAAGAAGCAACACACCCCTCTTTCCTGACCATCACGCCCGGTGTACGCTTTGCTGATGGGGATAAAGGCGATCAGGTACGCGTAACCACCCCCGAACGTGCTCGCGAAATCGGGTCGGACTATATCGTGGTGGGGCGTCCCATCACTGCAGCTCCCGATCCGGTGCAGGCTTATCGGAAGGTCTGTCGAGACTTCTTGCAGCGATGAAAAAAGTCGCATCCTAAAAATGTGTGCAGCATTTTGATTTTCAGCTTGATGTAAAGGAATTAAAGTCTCCTTTCGGAAAAGGCGAAATTTCTTTGCGGACGAAAATAAATTTCTATGCGGAAAGAAATTTTTCTCCTTGCGGAAGAAGAAAAAACGGATCCGCCCGAATGATAAAAAACAGCAATGACAATCTCCAAATTCGGAGAGACCGACTGCACGCTTTTTCACCCTCGGCACAACATATACATTCACCTCAAAACAGATATTAAAGAAGACATGGAAAATCTATCAAGAGATATAGCGGAAAAACTCCTCTCTATCAGAGCAGTTTTTTTGAGCCCGAAAACTCCTTTTACGTGGGCAAGCGGTATCAAGAGCCCCATCTACTGCGACAATCGCCTCACTTTGAGCTATCCGAAGATTAGGGAAGCGGTGGAGGAAGGACTCGCAACTCTCATCCGCGAACACTATCCGGACGTGGAGGTGCTCATGGGAACATCCACCGCCGGCATCGCTCATGCAGCCATCACAGCCACCATTCTCGATCTGCCCATGGGCTATGTCCGCAGCGGTGCCAAGGACCACGGACGCACCAATCAGATCGAAGGACACCTTGAACCGGGGCAAAAAGTTGTCGTCGTCGAAGACCTTATATCCACAGCCGGCTCCTCTTTGGACGTCGTAGAGGTATTGCGCCAAGCCGGAGCAGACGTGCTCGGCATCGTGAGCATCTTCACCTATGGGATGAAGAAGGGCATCGACCGCCTCGAAGCCGCCGGCGTCAAAAATGTCTCCCTCTCCAACGTGGACACTCTCGTGGAAGTTGCCGTGGAGAAAGGGTACATCGCGCCCGAAGAGAAGGAACAGGTGATCGCCTTCCGTAACAACCCTTCGGACGAATCTTGGATCAGACAGTAATCCCTAACCTCTCCTTTCTCATGAGACACTGTATAGAACCTACCGATTTTACTTCGCAAGAAGTGCGAGACCTCATCGCCCTTGCCGAAGATATGATAGCCCGCCCGGCTGCCTATGCCGAAGTGTGTAGGGGAAAGAAGTTGGCAACGCTCTTCTACGAGCCGAGCACACGCACCAGACTCAGCTTCACGGCTGCGATGATGGAGCTTGGAGGAAATGTACTCGGCTTCTCCGATGCGCGCAACTCCTCCGCCTCCAAAGGCGAGACCGTTGCCGACACGGCTCGTGTCGTATCTACCTATGCAGACATCATAGCCATGCGACACTTTAAGGAGGGTGCCGCTTTGGTCGCATCGCAGTACGGCTCCATCCCGGTCATTAACGCCGGAGATGGTAGCCACTCTCATCCCACACAGACACTAACGGATCTTCTGACGATTCATCGTGAACTGGGCAGACTCGACAAGCTCACCATCGGTCTTTGCGGAGACCTCAAGTATGGGCGCACGGTGCATTCTCTCATCAAAGCAATGTCCGGATTCGAGAACATACACTTCGTTCTCATCTCGCCCGACTCGCTCCGCCTGCCGGACTATATGCGGAAAGAGCTGGAGCGTCAGGCAAGTCTCTCCTATACCGAAAGCGACAGCATCGAAACCGTTATCGGGACGTTGGACATTCTCTACATGACACGCGTACAGAAAGAACGCTTTTCGGACATCGCCGAATACGATCGGGTTAAGGATCTCTACATCTTGGACGAAGAAAAGATGGCGCTTGCCCCTGAAAGGATGATCGTCCTGCATCCACTTCCACGCGTGAACGAAATATCACCGGAGATAGACAACGACCCTCGAAGTGCCTACTTCCGACAAGTGGCAAATGGCAAATACATCCGCATGGCACTTATCCTTACACTCCTCCGAGCCGCCGAAGGTATCGCCTTGGAGCCTAAAGTGCCACGCATTGCACATGGAACGCACAGAGGAGATCACCGCTGTTCCAATCCGGTCTGCATCACTGCCTCCGAGCCGCTTTATGCTCAGTACATCGAGCACAACGGCGAAAAGCTCTGCGCATACTGCGAAAACTTTATCGGGTAGCATTCCCGCCGAAAAATATACAAAAGAGCATCCTAAGTTTTGGCTTGGGATGCTCTTCTGTTTTTGGGGAACTTTTATATAAAAACGACCTTTCCGAAATTCGTCCGAAATCTCCTCTTCCTTCCCTTTTTTCCTCCTCCTAAAATTTGAAGATCGCAATAAGATTCTAACAATTAGGTAGATATGAAAAATCGCGAATTTGGAAAAAATTTTTTCTCAGTCCATTTCATGGGGCTTTTTCGCGTTAATATATGCGAATTTTAACAGGGGAATATGTAAATAAACTTTAACTTGGTTTTATGCCCCAAAACGGCAAAAAGAGGGTGAAAATTCTTAATATTCTAATTCTCAGCATTATAAGTGAAAATTCTTAACACGTTAATCGAATCCGGTAAACGTGTTTAATGAAATCGGTAAACGTGTTCGTTGAAAAATTAAACACGTTAAGCCGGAAGAATATGCTCGTTTAGTGTTTTGAGTGAACAGGTATCGGAATTTGTGTTAACAAAATGGGTTGAATTTAACAATTCGGTCGTGCTCTCAAAACACCTTCTCCGAGTGAAATAGAAAGAGGGTAGAGGGGAGGGATGGAATATATAAAAATGGAGCTTTAGAACCTTATTACAAACAGTCCCAAACTTTATACTAAAAGTCCGGGACTGTTTGCTTTTGGTGTTATTGCTTATTTCCTATTTACTTCTCCGAGTATGATAGCAGGCGTTGATCGCCTTCCAGTTTGCGCAGTTCGGTAATATCTTGCGTTACTTCCACTACTCCGAGATACTCTCCATCTGTTCCTCGCAGAGCGGTGTACTCTATATAGATAAATCTGCCCATGAAGTTGGAGAGCCAGAAAGCGGCTTTGTTCTCGGCTCCGGACTTGAAGTCGTTGATGATTTGTTCTACTATGTGAACGCTGTGAGGAGGATGACACATTCGGACATCCCTGCCTATGATGGAACGGTTACGCTCAAAGACACGCTTCGGACTATGGGAGAAGAACTTTACTTTATCCTCTTTGTCCACAAAGGTGATATCTATCGGTAGGGTAACGAAGAGGCTTTCGAGCTCTTTCATATCGAAGCTACCGGATGACAGTCTTATGGCATCACCGGAAAGGTAAGTGGGTTCGTTTGCTACTTCTTCCGTGGGTTGCCATTCGGTTGTAGGGTCATAAAGACAGAAGCCGAACTGGGGTGTTTCGATATAGATGCTGTACCACTCTTTTTCCGAAAGGGTGTCCATGCACATCGGGAGCAGGATCTCTTCCTCTTTCATGATCATTCCTTGTATTGCCTCAATAGCGGGTACGATAACGTCCGGTACTGCTGCGCAAAACTCCTGAATGGTAGGCATCGGTTTGCGACCCAATAGTTCGTGTGCGGCTTTAAGGTAGGCACGAGTTTCGTCATGCTTGCCCCACATTACTTTTGGAGGCCCTGTGATGCCGGCTTTTTCGAGGTAAGGGAAGAGGGCGTACTCTTTTCGGAGGTAGTGTTTATTTACATCGGAGAGTTCGTTAAAGAGTGCATGTATCTGCAAGAGACTCTTTTCCCAATCGTTTGGATCGAGTTTGGGCAGATTTTCCAGTATCTCTTCTATCTTCACTATCCGAGCTTCCAACGCTCTGTTTTCTTGCTTGAACGTGTCTACCGGATGCCCCGGAGGAACATTCTTAGCGTGTGAAGTGTCTATGCTGCCATCGAGTACTGCGGCGTGTATATCGCATAACTTCAAGATCTCACTCTCAGGGAGACCTTCGGCTATCAGCTCTTGCTCTACCTCCACAACCTCGTTGTAGGGAACGGTTTTCAGCATCTCCATGAGTCTTTTCTTCACTTGTTCGGGTGCTGTACCTCGGTGAAGTTCGAGGATAAGATGCTTGAGCATCTCTTTTCTTTGGGATGAGTTGTTGATATATTCGCTCATGGTTTACTTTCCTTTAATCATTGTCAAAACCATCTTAAAGCTTTCCACCGCTTGCAGAGCATGCGGAACGTTGGCAGGCATGATGATGATCTCACCGGCTTTCACGCTATGAGGTTTTCCGCCTATAAGTATCTCTGCTTCTCCTTCTATGATCTGTACCAAAGCGTCAAAGGGTGCAGTGTGTTCGCTTAGTCCTTGTCCTTTGTCGAATGAGAAGAGTGTAACGTTGCCTACATCGTTTTTGAGTATCTGCTTGCTTATGATTCCTCCTTCGGAGTATTCGATTTCGTTAGAAAGACCAAATACGGTTGCAGAGGGAAATGTCGCTCTTTTTTCCATAATTCTAATTGGTTTGAGTGTTTGTTTATGCAAATATAGTAGACTTCTTTATTGTTTATCGTGATTTATGTTACAGCTTTTCGAGAGATTTATTTGCTACTTTTGCACGAAAACAGATACTCATCTAAAAACAGATTTCTACTGATATGAACAGAGCTTTTAAGAAGTACCACAAATGGATAGGGCTGTTTGTTTGCTTCTTTATTATTCTGTCTGCTCTTTCCGGCATTGTTCTCAATCACCGGAGAGCGGTTTCACGCATAGATATTCCAAGATCGGCACTGCCGGCGAGTTATGGTTATACCAACTGGAACAACGGAGCAGTGAAAGGGACTATCAGGCTTGGTGGAGACTCCGTACTGCTCTACGGCACTGCCGGGATGTTGTTGTCCGACACATTACATCGCTCCTTTGCGGCGTTTAATGCCGGTCTTCTCACGGGCGCAGATAATAGAATCGTGAACAGAGTAGTATCCACACCGGATGAGCAGCGGTATGCAATCACCACATTCGATCTGTACAGACTTGGCGCAGATAACCGATGGGAAAATCTCACAGCACGTGCAGGGATAGATGAACGTATATCCGACCTCACGGTCAAAGGTGATACGCTGGTTGTGCTGACCCGTTCCAAGGTGTATCATGCCGCTTATCCTTACCTCTCTTTTCACTCTCACGAAATCAAAGAGCCGGAAGGATACGTTGCGAAAACCTCTCTGTTCCGTACATTTTGGCTGCTACACAGTGGCGAGCTATTCGGTCTGCCGGGACAGCTATTGGTTGATTTTCTTGGGGTACTGCTTATAGTGATGTGCTTGACCGGGATAGCATTCACCTTCATCCCGAAACTCGTTCGTTACAGACGCAAGAAACAGCTGGCGATAAAACCTGCAATGAATGCTCTCAAGCTCTCTATCAAGTGGCACAATAAGGTTGGCGCACTCTTCTTGGTGCTCTTCCTTGTTCTGGGCATTACGGGTACTTTTTTGCGTCCTCCGCTTCTGATTGCCATTATCCGCTCTGACGTGAAACCTCTGCCCGGCTCTGTGCTGGACGATCCTAACCCTTGGAGGGACAAACTGCGCAATTTGCGTTACGATGCCAACACTTCCGACTGGCTGTTGTACACCTCTTCCGGATTTTTCTCTCTTGCTTCTTTGGATGCTGTTCCTCGCCCTGTCGCTTACACTCCTCCTGTCAGTGTGATGGGTATAAACTGTATGGAGCCTGCTCCAAACGGCTGGACGGTGGGATCTTTCAGTGGACTTTTTTCCTGGGACAGGGTCAATGGTGTTATCACGGACCGTCAGACCGGAGAGGTGGTACCGAAAAAGAGAAAGCCTGCAGGCAGACCTGTATTTAATAATCAGGTCAGCGGATACAGTAGAGACTTTTCTGCCGGCAAAGAGATTGTGTTCAGCTATAATACCGGAGCGCAAACATCGGACGGATCAGCCTTTGCAGAGATGCCGGAGATCCTTAAAAAAGGAAGACTCTCACTATGGCACACTGCTTTGGAGATACACGTTGGGCGTGCATACAATCCGGTGATCGGGCCTTTCTCGGATCTCTTTATCTTTCTGTTCGGACTCCTTTTTACCTTTATTCTTATCTCAGGCTACATCGTTTACAGACACTCTTACAAGCGCAATAGAAAGAGAGGAGCAAAGAGCCGGAAGCCGTAATGGTCGAATTTTAGGAGCGTTTCTCTGTCGGGAAATTGATACTGAGCTGTTTGAATGTCTTCGTTCCGTCTTCAAACAGAATCTCTATCTTGATGATGTGTTTCAGCTCTTTTGTCGGTTTTTGGGCGATCTTCAGACGGCATAGCGTCATCTCGCCCAAGCCAAGAAGACGGTAAGAGGAGAAGTCGAACTTGGACAATAAACACTCTATCCTGCCTGCAAGCTCTTCCACATTAGGGTCTTCTTTTTTGATCGGCTCGAATTTTTGTTTCTTCTCATCCCAGGCAAACTCTTCCTTATACCCCGATTGGATAAACGGATCAAGAGCATTGGAGTAGAAGATTATAATATCATTCAGAGAAGCTCCTGCCGGATGAGCATCGTCCCATGCCGCATCACTTGTTACGTTTATCCCGGTAATGGCATTTGAGTTATAGTAGTATCTGTAGCTGCGACCAAAGGATCGGAAAGCATCTCCTTTGATAGTATAGGTAAGAGCATCGTACTTTGTATCCTTGTTTTTATTGCATAACGCCTTGTATCCGGCGAGATCTTCACCTTTGGAATCCCAGCCCAAAACCAGCACGCTATGTGCCCATCGGATGTTGATGGAGTTCTCATAGGAGTAGTAGGTCGCTTCCAGATTTTTTGCATTATCCAGATAGCCTAATACGTAATGGGGGATATGTATCTTTCCTTCCTCGAATTGTCCGCGTCTGAATAGCCAATCACATCCTTGAAACATCAGTGCCACAAGAGCGGAAAGGAGTATCAAATATGCTTTTTTCATAGGTTGTTCTGTTGTTTTGAGACTGCTAGGTCTCGAATAAAACTCTCACACCCCACAAAGATACTATTTTATGTATTAGATGCCGAACCTTATATCGGGGAAATCTCCTCTATTCCGAAGAGGGATGTAGCGGAAAGTGTCTGTCCAGAAACTCTCTCAGCGGTTTTGGAAAAGCTATTCTGTTGTGCGACTCAAGCGGAATGGAAAAGAACGGAGGCATTGTCAGCCCTTCCTTTTTCTGCTCCGAAGCATATATCTGTATGTTCAGTCTACGGTGTGTCAGCTGGTGTGTCGTCTCCCATAACAGCTCATATCCCGGAGAGTCTATATCCTCCGGAGAAAGTGTTGGGAACTCATGCAACGCTTTCCAGATGCTCTTCTTGTCTCGCTGCCGCACTATCAGCTCCCCATCTTGAGAGAAGCAGAGAAGGTACCGGATGCTCTCCTCCTTTACCGCCACACGCTTCTCCTTTCTGGGCAGAAGATCCACCAGATCTGCTTTGCGAGCCAGACACTCACGCTCTAAAGGGCACTCTTCGCAGACAGTCCCTTTGGGGCGACACTGCAATGCACCGAAGTCCATGATTGCCTGGTTGTAGAGAGCCGGCTCATCCTCATCCATGTACTCCTGAGCCATATCTGCAAAGAGCTTCTTCCCTGCTGTGGTGTCTATCGGAGTATCTATGCCGTTGAAGCGGGAAAGCACCCGATAAACATTTCCATCCACTACGGCGACAGCTTCACCGAATGCAATGGATGCAATGGCCGCTGCGGTGTATGCCCCCACACCTTTAAGCGTGAGCAGCTCTCGGTATGTGGAGGGAAAGATGCCCCCTTTCTCGTTGCAGATCTGCCTTGCTGCCTCCATCATGTTGTGCGCACGAGAGTAATAGCCCAACCCTTCCCACAGATGTAAGACCTCCTCTTCGGGAGCTTCCGCAAGCGATCGGACTGTCGGATAACGCTCTACAAAACGGAGATAGTAACCCCATCCCTGCTTTACCTGTGTCTGTTGGAGGATGATCTCGGATATCCATATCTTGTACGGATCTTGGGTCTGTCTCCAAGGCAGATCTCTACCGTTTTCCGAGTACCACCGTAAAAGAGAAGAGCGAAAGAGGCTTGCCCTTTCGCTCTTCTCTTTTGTTCTATTTTTCTCTACTCCTTTAAGGAACATCGGACACACTTAGATGTTGTACAATGAGCTTATAGACTCGTGGCAGGATACCCGCTTGATGGCTTCCGCAAACATATCCGCAACGCTGAGGATGCGTACATTATGGCACTCTTTACGGTATGGAATGGAGTCTGTGAAGATCATTTCCGACAAGGCAGACGCTGCAACACGTTCGGTTGCCGGGTCGCTCATCACGGCGTGGCTGGCTATCGCACGGACGCTCTTCGCTCCATTTTCCAGCATGAGGTTGGCTGCCTTGGTGATTGTTCCTGCTGTGTCTACGATGTCATCGATAAGCAGAACATCTTTTCCTTCTACTTCCCCTATGATGCGCATCTCTGCAACCTCATTGGCTTTAAGCCTGCTCTTGTGGCAGATAACCATTGGGACTCCCAGATAGCGGGCATAAGAGTTGGCACGCTTGGTACCACCCACATCCGGAGTTGCGATAACGAGATTGTCCATGCTCAATGTCTCCTGAATGTAGTTGGAGAAGACATTCGATGCGTAAAGGTGATCCACAGGGACATTAAAGAATCCTTGAATCTGATCGGCATGAAGGTCCATGGTGATCAAGCGACATATTCCGGCAGCACAAAGCATATCGGCTATCAGCTTGGCACCGATGGAGACACGAGGTTTATCCTTACGGTCTTGACGCGCCCAACCGAAGTAAGGGATGACAGCCACGATATAGTGGGCACTTGCACGCTTTGCCGCATCTATCATCAGCAAAAGCTCCATAAGATTATCCGATGTCGGTACCGTACTCTGTACCAAATAGACATCTTTTCCACGAATGGACTCTTCATAATAGACACTGAATTCTCCGTCTGCGAATCGGTCTACTTGCATCTTTCCAAGTTCACAACCGAGGCTTTGACATATTTTTTCTGCCAAGTATCGGGAGTTTGTTCCTGAGAAGATCAGAAAATCTCGTTCTTTACTCATATTCAGATTTTAATAGGTATATGTAGAATATATGGGGTGTCCCAAATATGTTACAAAAATACAAACAATTTCTATAGGAGCAAGGCGGGAAGAGAAAAGCCTTGCAGGGTAAACGGAGTTCGGACAAAAGAGCTTTGTTTCCCCTCTTGGATAGTAGCTTTCTTGCCGGTTTGCTCTTCTCTTTTTCTCTTATTCCATGATGAAAAAAGGGTCTGAGAGCATATAAAACTTCTTCTGAACAGGTAAAAAAGTCTCTTTGAACCTTATCAAATCCTCACTTCAAGGCTTGAATGGTAAAAATCAAGGCTCACTTTCTGCAATTCAGGTCTTGAATCTTGCTGTTCCAACCTTGATTTTCTTGTTTGAATCTGTTCAGACTCTTTTTTTATTACTATAAGAGAAAGTTTTGAGCGGGATAAGAAAATAATTGCGCAGCGGATACAACCATAAAAAGAGAGGGCTACCCGATGAAAATATCGGATAACCCTCTCTTCTGTTTGCGAATACGGAGTGTCGAATCCGCAGATATTTTAGAGGTTTACTTCTTAAACTCCAGCTTGGATAGCTTATTCCAGTGACCGCGAGTAAAGTCCGGAATCTCTACCGGAGCAGAACCGTTGTCGAGAGAAATCTCTGTAAGCGGAATCAGACAGCACCACTCTGCAAGGTCGTACACGTCCATATCCAAAGGAAGACCCTTTTGCAGACAGTAGATCAAGCGATAGTCCATGATGAAGTCCATACCACCGTGTCCTCCGACACGCTTTGCAGTCTCTTCAAGTTCTACATCCACGATCGGGTGGCGGTATTTTTCCATCAACTGCTTGCGTACTTCGTCCGGAACAAAGTTGTGTGTGTCGAGATCTTCGTGGTTCAGGGTAGTCTCCTTATCCAGATCCTTTCCGCTAAGAGCAAAGCCCGGAGTGGGATATTTATTGGCAAATCCTTTTGTCCCGGAGATTTGATACAGACGGTTATATGGTCTTGGAGAAGCAACGTCATGCTGAATCATGATGGTCTTACCCTTTTCGGTGCGGATCATTGTCATCGTATGGTCGCCGTTGCGGAAGTCTTTTACCTCTTCTCCTGTTCTCTCTTTGATAAGAGCCGGAATCTGCAAAGGCTTTGTGTCCATGCTGACAAGGTAGTTGAGTTTATCTCCACGGTGAATGTTCATCGCCTGACAAACCGGGCCGAGACCGTGTGTAGGATATACATCGCCTCTGTGCTTGCGGTTGTAGTCCAGTCTCCAGTCGTTCCAGTATGCGCTCCAAAAGTCGTTCAGAGAGTGGATATACGCGCCTTCGCCATGTATCACCTCACCAAGCAGACCTTGTTGAACCATGTTCAGAGTAGTAAGCTCGAAGAAGTCATATACGCAGTTTTCAAGCTGCATACAGTGTTTCCTTGTGCGTTCGGAAGTGTTGATAAGATCCCAAATCTCTTCCATGGTCATCGCAGCAGGTACTTCGATAGCCACGTGCTTGCCATCGTTCATCGCCTGAACACCCATCTTCGCGTGTGAAGACCAGTCTGTGGCGATGTAGATAAGATCCAGATTTTCCATTGCAGAGAGCTTACGCCATACCGCAGTGTCTCCATAAAATTCTTGAGCCTTGGGCAAGCCTGCTTCCACAAGCTTTGCATTGACCTTCTCTACACGATCCTGCTCTACGTCGCATAGTGCCACGATCTCCACTCCCGGTATGTTCATCATGCGATATACGGCACCGGGGCCTCTCATACCAAGTCCTATAAATCCGACTCTTACGGTAGGAAGCGGTTCGGTGGCAAGCTCCAATACGTGCTCCTGACCTGCCGGTCTTTCCGGGACTTCGACTTTAATGATGTTGTCTTTTTCGGACGTCGATTTCTCCGAAGGCGTACAAGCGAACATGGCTACTCCCATAAGAGCTGCCAACACTAAGCTTGTGAGCTGTTTAATCTTCATGTTCTTATAAGTTTTATGTGTTGGAATATACGATTCTATGTTTGAGCCTCGTGGCAAAACATCCTCCCAAAGGTACAAAATAATGTTGAATAATAGCCTTTTAGAGGTTTTGCCTGCTTTTTATTTGGATGCCCCGGAAAGGCATTTCTCTATCTCATGACGGAGTAGAGAGGTTGGCAGCCCCATCACATTGTAGAAAGATCCTTCTACTTTCTCTACCGCTATGAGCCCTATCCACTCTTGTATGCCGTATGCACCGGCTTTGTCCAGAGGGGAGTAGGCGTCCACATAGTAGCGGATGGTCTCTTGGGAGAGGGGGCGAAAATATACTTTTGTTACGGCACTTGTCTTACAGACCCTCCCTTTATAGGATAGCACCACGCCGGTAATCACTTCGTGCATTTTCCCGGACAGGAGTGAGAGGATGCGTACAGCGTCTTCTTTATCTTTCGGTTTGCCTATGATCTCTCCATCGAGGAGGACTATCGTGTCTGCCGTAATGAGCAGCTCGTCTTTTGAAACCAACGGACCTATGGCACGAGCCTTTTTCTCTGCCAAAAATTCAGGGACTTTTCTTGGGTCCATCTCGGGAGAAAAGTCCTCTTGACAGGGTGCGGTGCGAACCTCTATCTTATACCCCATTTTCCGAAGAAGATCTTTTCTTCTTGGGGAGCTGCTTCCAAGTATTATCTTAGTACGTGGCATATTTTGTTATTCTATATTTACCATCCAAAGGCATCCCCGGTTAGCCATAGCCCTTTGGCTTTCATCAACTGTTCCAATACGTCTCTGGCAACTCCCATGCCTCCTTCCACCGGAGAGATGTAGTGCGCTATTGCTTTCACTTCAGGAGCAGCATCGGCAGGTGCAACGGCGAGTCCGCTACGCGACATTACCGGTATGTCCGGAATATCATCGCCTACATAGATCACCTCATGAGGCTGTAGCCCGGTCTTTTGTAAGAAGTCTTCCCACTGCTCTGTCTTGTTGGAGGCTTTCATATAGACGTGCGTCATGCCGAGTGCATTGTATCGCAACGGCAGGGAGGGAGAATAGCCTCCTGTGATGATACCTAAAATGAGCCCTTGATCTGTGGCTTGCTTGATGGCATAGCCATCTCGAACATTCACGGTACGCTTTGGAATGCCACTCTCATCCATATCGATGGTGGTCTTGGAAAGTACTCCATCGACATCGAATATGACTGCTTTGAATGGTCTCAGGTCTTCTAATATTCTACTCATCTGAATCTTTTGTGTGGTGCGACAACTGTTGGATGTTATGGCTAACGCTCCGATACACTTCGGTAAGAGAAGGCAAGCCCTCCTCTTCCAGCAGTGAAAGGTGGCGCGAAAGCACGTTATGGTCTCCTCTTACCGCAGGTCCGGTCTGGCTCTTATCCGCTCCCATCTCCATCGCTTTAGCCATGGTCTCTTGTATGAGAGGGTTCAGAAGGGTCTCTTCCAGTCCATACCTCTTGAGCAGAAGGGCTGCGGAGTGCAGCATGTTATTGGAAAAGTTGCAGGCGAAAACCGCAGCGAGGTGCAGGATGAGCCGTTCGCCGGAGCCGGTTTCCCTGATCTGCTTGCTCTGAAGAGCAGAGGCAAGTGTCTGTATAGTCTCCTTTGCTTTTTCGTCGGAAGCCTCTACGAACAGAGGAACATCGGACATATCCAACGCTCTGGAACGTGAAAACGTCTGCAACGGATAGAGCACACCGATATGGGGATGGGGAGAAAGTGTCTGCATAGGAATGCTTCCTGCCGTGTGCAGAAGCACAGCATCCGGAGCGATATGCCGGCAAAGCTGCCCGGCAAGAGAGGCTAAAGCGGTGTCCGTAACGGATAGAAGGTAGATGTCTGCCGTTCGGGGAAGCTCTTCCACTCTTGTTACTCCTTTGGTGTCGAGCTTCCGAGCCAATGCTTCTGCGTGCTTTGCCGTGGCACTCATCACGCCCAAACATCGGAGATTTGCCTTTGAGAGAGCTGTCCCTATGTGGGTCGCAACATTGCCGGAGCCTACAAGACAGAAGGTGTACATGGTGTAGTGAAATCAGTCTTCTATATCCTTGAACGTGTCTATGGATACACGTCCCCAGTCTATCTCTATATCACGGAATGCGAGATCTTCATCATTGGCAGGGACACCGAGTGCAAGGATGCAGAGGACTCCTATGCTCGGAGGGATGTTCAGTACTCTCTTCACGACGGCTTCGCTCTCTTCTCCGTCGGGAGAGGTGGAGTCTGCCACGTGTATCCAGCATGAGCCAAGCTCCAGATCGGTAACGGCGAGCTGCATCATAGTGGCAGCGATGGCGGCTTCTGCTTCCGGACGGCGCGACTTATTGAGATCCACAGCCACAACGATAGCCAACGGAGCTTCTGCCAAAAACTTACTGCCCATCTTCTTACTCTTGGACAACGCTTCCAGCGTGCTCTTATCTTCTACTACAATAAAACGTGTGGCGTTGGTACTCATCGAGGATGGCGCACGAAGCCCTACCTCTAATATCTCCTGTACAGCCTCTTGAGGGACAGGGACGGGTGCAAATTTGCGAATGCTTTTACGCTTTGAGGATATAAAATGTACGTGACTCATATCTTTCTTCTTTTGTTGTCTGTTAGGTGTCTGATGCTTGACACAAAACCTTGTTGTAAAGGCTTCACGAAGATAGTTATATTTTCCGTAAAAGAGGGAAGAGATGCTCTCTTCTCAACCTCTCTTTTAGGCTCTTTTAAGGGGAGCTTTTATATAAAAACGGAGAGCCGGCTCCTCTTTTTCTTGCTCCGATTTTTCTCCCGGTCGGAGAGCATGAAAAATGGAGAGGGTGTGCTAAGTGTTTTACATTCAGGCGTATATGGAAAATCGCGAATTTGGAAAAAATTTTTTCTCAGTCCGTTTCATGGGCGCTTTTCGCGTTAATAGGTGTAAATTTCAATGCCTGCGCCTGTGAATATTTCCTAATAAAGAAATCTGCCTTTTTAGGTACATTTTAAGGTGAAAATGCTTAATTGATTGATATTGAGAGTTTTGATGTTTTTGGCTAAATACTTTAATTGAATCCGGTAAACGTATTAAATGAAATCGGTAAATACGTTTACCGGTTTCGTTTAATACGTTAAGCCGACAAAATATACTGCTTTATCGTTTTGGATGAATAGGTATCGGAAATTGTGTTAATAAAACAGCTCCGATTTAACAGTTTGGTCGTGCTCTGAAAACGACCCCTCCGATCAAAATAGAGAGAGGGAAAAAAGAGAGCTTTTTTCGGTACTAAATATATAAAAACAGAGCTGTGGTGCGGAATGGAAACATAGGTTAAAAATAGGAAATTCGGGAAAGGTATCATCGTTTTTCTTTACATTCGTATATACAAACTGTTGTTTTATGTCGGATAAGAGAAGAACATTGATAACGGGAGCATCCGGAGGTCTTGGTATGGAGATTGCGATGCTGATGGCGAGCAATGGTCATCACCTCGTTTTGGTAGCAAGAAACGAGGAGAGATTGCTTTCTTTGAAGCTCTACATAGAGCAGTCCTTCGGGGTCTCTGCCGATATCGTTGCCATGGATCTTGCTCTTGTCGAGTCTCCTCGCAGGCTTTACGATCTGGTTAGAGAGCAAGGCTTCGAGATAGAGATCCTTGTAAACAATGCGGGGTTTGGCGATTTTGCTCCGTTTTGTACCTCCGATCTGAAAAAACAACAGGAGATGATCGCTCTGAACATCTCTGCCGTGGTAGAGCTTTGTCATCTTTTCGGACAGGAGATGGTATGGCTCAAGAAGGGGCGGATACTGAATGTTGCCAGCATTGCGGCTTTTCAGCCCGGTCCTCACATGAGTATTTATTATGCGACAAAGGCGTTTGTCCTCTCTTTTTCCGAAGCTCTTGCCACGGAGTTGGAAGGGACGGGCGTTTCCGTAACGGCTCTATGCCCCGGACCTATACGGACGGGCTTTGAGGCGAGAGCCGATCTCTTGGCTTCGGGACTGTTTAGGAATCTAAAGGTGAGCGAGCCTCAAGATGTGGCGCGATTTGGTTACGAAGCAATGATGAGAGGGCAGGTGGTTGCCATTCATGGCGTATGGAACCGGCTGTTGGTCTTTTCGGGAAGATTTGCTCCAAGGAGTTGGGTACGGAATATGGTACGTCGCATACAAGCATAAACAGAACGGAAAAAAGTGTTACTATTGTCTCTCGAAAAGAGATAAGGCGTGAAGAAACGAAACGGAATAGAAAATAAGGATTAGAAAACAGACAGAAAGTTTTACACAATAGTCGCCCTTCGTGATAAAGCACCGACCTGTCGGTGGATCTTTGAGCATATAAAGTATGGAGAGCTTGTGATAGAAGAAAAGGGCGATGGTGGCAAAAAGATACTTTAGGTATGATGTACACAAAAGAAGAACATAGGGCTTCCCTGAGTGGAGCCATGCTACTTCTCTTTTTGGTCGCTTTCGGAACGGTTTCTTGTAAGCAGGAGAGCGGTATTAAAGTGCCTCAAAAGAAAGAGCAGATCGGACTTACTTTTTCTGCAAACTTTGCAGACGAGAGTTTACGTGCCCTTGATGGAGAGTGGGCATCCGGAGATAAAATCGGAGTCTTTACGAGAATGAGCCGTCCGGAAGCTGTATGGAACAAAGGAGAGCTGATAGCAGATAATAATCTGTTTATAAATGAGACAGGCGGCAGCCGTGCCATTTTCCGCCCGGCTTCGAGTTCGGACGAGATACATCTGATGGAAGGGCAGAAGATAGACATACTTGCCTACTATCCGCATAGAACTCCCCTCGATGAAAAGAGTGTTTCGCTTTCCGTTTCGGATCAGTCTGCTCCGGAGCAGATCAATCTTCTATATGCCGATAATCTGAATGGTATCACCAGTAAAAGCAGTGCAGCGGATCTGGTCTTCCGCCATGCGTTGTCCAAAGTGCGTTTTAATGTGCGCTCTACCGACGGCTCTTCCCTTGAAGGACTGCAGGTAACTCTGCAGGGATTTCCTACAAAAGGGCGTTTCGACCTCCTCTCTCGCACGTGGAGTATAGAGCCGGCAGCCGGAGAGACTGTTACCGCCAAGATAGACGGAACAGGATCGGAGGTGAGAGCCGAAGCGTTCATACTGCCTTCGGAAAAGAGTAACGCAATGCGAGTGCTGTTTAGGCTGCCTTCCGGAAAAGAGTATATCTGGAATATCCGTGTGGATAGTCATGCTTTTCAGATGGGATATGAGTACAGTTATGGTATCAATCTTAAGCCGGGAGGACTTATCCCGGACGACAAGGTCGGTTATCGGGAGCTGCCCCAAAAGCGTTCTTTGCCCAATACGCTCGTCCATACTCACTTCTCAACCGAACTGAATGGTGCAAGAAACTATACATTCCTGCTCGACACCAAGCTTAAGTTTGCCTATTGGGTGGCTTATCCTCTCCACGGATTCTATTTGGGCAACTTCAAGAGATTGAATAACTTTGACTTTGACCCCGATGTCCCGAAAGAGTATCAGGCTCGTCTTGATAAGAAAGGGTATCAAAGCAAGGATGGAATAAAGTATGATAGAGGGCATCAACTCCCAAGCGGAGACAGGACAGCAGGTCGAAAGCTGAACGATGCTACCTTCTATGCAACCAATATGACACCTCAAGCAAGCGATCTGAACCAGCGGATCTGGCAGAGATTGGAGGGACAGATCAGAACATGGCAAGCCGGACTGGTTACCAATGGAGTGGGAAAAGATACGCTATATGTGGTTACCGGAGCCGGTATGGAGGATGGCGAACCGGTACACATGGCTCAAGATAATGACGGAAAAGATTGTCCTGCTCCGCACTACTACTACAAGGTGCTGGCTAAAATGGACAGACATGGAGAATTTCATACGATAGGATTCATCATGAAAAATACTTCCGAGATTTCAGGTGATAATTATATGAAATACAAGTGTACGGTAAAGGAGGTGGAAAGAAAGACCGGATTTACCTTTTTTCCATTCTTGAAAGATGAAGTGAAGAATAAAATAGAAGATCATCTTTGGTGATATATACAGAGTATTTATTGAGTTTTAATCCCATAAAATGAATTAAAAATGAAACTTAAACAACTACTATTAGGAGCTCTGGGCGTATTTGCCCTTGCTGCTTGTAACAGCAAGCCGGATATGCCGACGGATGGATTTGGAAAAGAACCTGTGGCTTTCAAATCGTCCATCATCGGTTCTACTTCTCGTGCAGCAGAGACGGCTTTTGAAGCGAAAGATCAAATAGGCGTTTATATGCTGCCTGCTGCCGGAGAAGCAAAAGAAAATGCGGCATATATTACTGCCGAAGGTGGAGCAGAGGCTCTCTTCATCCCGAAGACGGAAGGCGATAAGATTCTTCTGCCAGAGGATGGAACGAATGTCGATTTCGTGGCTTATCATCCTTATCGAGCTGATGTAAATCAGAGGAAGATCAAGTTGGATGTGTCGAATCAGTCTGACCAAAAGGCTTTGGATTTGATTTATGCCAACAATCTGAAAGGAGTAAACAGTATGACTCCTACATCTCAGTTCAAACTCTCTTTCCGTCATCAAATGAGTTTTGTACAGTTTGTATTCACTCCGAAGGCTAAAGAGAAAATTGTAAAGATTCTTTCTGTCGGTATCTCCGGCTTCCATAGAAAGGGACAGTTCAACCTCCAAGATGGAGCATTCTCCGATTATGAAGAAGCAGAGGTGGTATGGGCAAAACTTTCTGAAGACGGCTACTCGTTCTCTTCAATCCTAATCCCTCAAAATGATGTGGATATGATGCTGTATCTTTCTGATACCGGAGGTAAAAAGTATCACTGCAATTTTAACAAGATGAACTTTGAGAGAGGTAAGAGATACACCTTTACACTGAATATCACACCGGAAGGAAATATTGAGGTAAACGAATTGGGTACTGTAATAGAACCATGGAGCGATGTAGATGGCGGTACTCACGAGCTGCGTCCGGAAAAGAAAGAGTTTGCAATAACTCCTTCCGAAGCTACGATAGAAGCTGCTTCGACCTCTCCGATAACTGTGAATGTAACCGCAGGAGAGGGTGTTGCCTGGAATGCTTCAACATCGGAAAGCTGGGTGTCTGTATCTCCTCTTTCCGGTATCGGAAACGGACAGTTTGTGGTTTCTCCATCTCCCAATACCGACAGTCAAGAGCGTAAAGCAATCATCCGTGTACAGGCAGGAGAAGAGACATTGCAGTTTACTCTCACTCAAAAAGGTGTCAATCCGGATCCATCTCCCGAAGGAGCTCTTTTCAAAGAAGGGTTCGGCAATATGCCTAAAGGCTCAAAGGATAAAGCTGATACGCTGGATAAACTATTGAATTGTATAGATACAGAAAACAGAGATAAGGGGTATCTTTATGAGATCTCCGGTGCAGATGTTCGTGCTACCTCTCATTTGGATGGGCATATCTGGTTTCCTAAGGAGCCTGATACCTTCTTCCAAGTCGGTAATATCTCTGTTCCGGGAGAAGCAAATACACTTGTATTGACATTCGATCTCGCTACAAATAAGTCGGGGGATACAGAAAGTGTTTTGGAAGTGATAGTAGGAGGTAAAACTCAAAAGGTATCTCTCACCAATCCTAAGCAGAACGAGTATCAGCAGAAGAGTGTCGAGATAGTCGCTCCGACACTGACAGAAGGAAAGATCTCCATTAAATTCAATTCAAAAGGAGCCGAAAATAAAAATGGTTTTAGAGTGGATAATATTGTTCTCAAGAAGAAGTAATAGATCCATCTGAAGAGAATATAATGATAGGGAGAGGTGTATAAAAAACGCCTCTCCCTATTTTTTATTCAAAATATGCTCTATATTGTCTTTTGTGTGCATTTATTTGAAATGATGAATCTGTTTTTGATGATTTTTCTGCCTTTATTTTGATATTAGTGTGCTTGTTTATGTAATTATTGGTCTTGTTTTTGGTTTTTTATCATTTTGATTTTTGATTATTGTGTCCAAATATATTATCTTTGCGCTCGAATTTAAGAAAACACACACAATAAATATTATTCAATAGATTTAATTAGTTCATGAAAAGGCAATTTTTTTATTTGTCGCTATTGCTTGTGCTCATCACCAGCATAGTGGGGGCATGTACGCAAGTAGATGTAGTAATGCCTAAAGGTCCAAAGGGAGATACAGGTTTGTCTGCCTTTGAATTTTGGAAAGAGAAAGTAGCAGATGGTACTATAAACTGGCCTAAAGATCAAGTAGGCGTAGCCGACTATTTCAAATTTTTGAAAGGTAAAGATGGTCAGAATGGAAAAGACGGAAAGAATGGTCAAAGTGCATACGAACAGTGGAAGGAAGCGGTAGCAACCGGAACTGTTGATGATCCGCACAATCCAGGAAAGAAGTGGGATGCTAATAAGAATAGTGTAGTTGACTTCTGGAGATTCCTTACAGGCGCAACAGGAGAAGCGGGAAGAACACCGCATATCGGCCCTGACGGCAACTGGTGGATAGGAGATAAGAATACCGGAGTTGCTGCAAAAGGGAAAGACGGTCAAGATGGTAAGGATGGACAAGACGGCAAAGATGGTGTCTCTCCACATATCGGTCCTGATGGTAACTGGTGGATTGGAGATGTAAACACCGGTGTTCCTGCCAAAGGTAAAGATGGTAAGGATGGCCAAGACGGTCAAGATGGTGTTTCTCCACGTATCGGTCCTGATGGTAACTGGTGGATCGGAGATGTAAATACCGGTGTTCCTGCCAAAGGTAAAGATGGTCAGAATGGTCAAGATGGTCAAAACGGACAAGATGGAGTCTCTCCACGTATCGGTCCTGACGGTAACTGGTGGATTGGAGATGTAAATACCGGAGTTTCTGCTCGAGGTAAAGACGGTCAAAATGGCCAAGATGGCAAGAATGGCGAAAATGGTAAGAGTGCTTACGAAATGTGGGTTGATACCGTAAAAGCCGGTTGCGAAGGTAGCGCAGCACCTGTTATGGACCCTCATAATCCGGGCTATGAATGGCCATGCGAAAAGACAAGCCTTGCAGACTTCTGGCATTATCTTCGTGGTAGAAATGGTGAAGATGGTAAGGATGGTAAAGACGGTAAAGATGGTAAAGACGGAGAGAATGGAAAGGATTCCAGCGGTCTTGTAACTGGCAAGGCTAACGTCGTAGCTCAATACTACAATGCATCTTTGAAAGAGTATGTAGATCCGGAAGATGGCGGTGTATGGTACATCGTTTATGACAAGGAAGGAAAGCCTGCTCCTGCGGGAACAGAGGTAGATAATATGCCTGCTATGCCGGGACAAAAGTTTGTTACCGATACCGATGGCCGATTCAAAGTTTCGGTAGATAAGTTGCCATATAAGAAGCCGGAAGCAGAAAGACTTGGTTCTACTCGTGTTAAGATTGGAGGAGAAACCATGGAGTCTGCAAAGAACACACTTGTACCAAACAAGATAAAGACCAGAATATCCACAGACCTTGTTTACCTGCGTCAGCAGACTCACGTCAATCTTGGAGGTGGTAGCTATCCTTTTGCACACTTTACTGCAGTGCATTACAAGTACGAGCGTGAAGTAGATGGTGTTTGGGGTGAATATCCGGCAGAGTTGCCGAAACCTGAGTTTGGAACAGGTAGGGTAAATGATCCTACTCAACTTCCAACAATCGAAAACATCACATTCAACGATGAGACGAAAAGATGGCTCGTATCTAAGGATGGTTACTATGCAGACTTCAATCAAGCAAGAGATAAGAACATTGTGATGATTATACGTCCTATCGTTCTAATGGATATAGAGAAGACAGGACCACTTCCTAATCCTGCAATTCATGACTATAATAAGAGAGTGTTGCAAGTAAGACAGTATGAGTGGAACGGTCAGAAGAACTACTTTACTATTGTCGGTGAAAGATACTTCTACGGAGAGAAGCCGGTTCTTCCTGAGCCTATACACGTTCCGGAAATCCATCCTACTCCGGTCTTTACCGGATCGAAGATAGCTGTCGTACATGGCCAGACTACTATCTGGGGAGAACTTGATGTTATAGACCGTTTGCCGGACTTCTATTTGAAGTACAAACTGGAACCAACTCCTGTAAAAGTTTGGACATCAGACAAACTTCCGGGCAGCTTGTTAAGAGATACTCCTTCATACAGAAACAACTTCAAGTATAAGATCGTATCATTCAAGCGAGAAGGAAACAACAATGTTACGACCGAAACAGATATCTCTCTTAAGGATAACAATCCTCTTTACAAGCTTCTTGCTCCACGTGATGGCGGTGTTTGGTCTGTAATGAGCTATCTGGAGGGAGACCGTTATGGACAGTTGACTCAGGTTAAGAAGGATGAGAGAATCCTTGGTGCCGGATATTCTCCTTATAGAGCTCTTCCATACTACATCACTACTATTCAAGATCCGAAGTTTGAGTTCAAAGACTTCTATGGTGTAAATGCTCCTATTGTTATTCCTCAGCAAGATCTTCCTTGATCATAAACGAACAAGTGTGGGATATCACCATCAGGATGTAATAGATAAAACAACAAGACAATGAAAATAAGATATACAATATATACACTTGCCGCTTTGGCTCTTGGGTTCTGCAGTACTACGCTGCAAGCCCAAGAGGCTAAGCCTGCGAAGAAAGCGTGGGAAGTAGGTGTCGGAGGTGCTCTTATCAACTGGAACAGAGTCTCTATCTCCGGATTTGAAAGCAGACAAGACGACTACTTCTACAACTTCAGAGTAGATCATCTTATGGGAGGCGCAAAGCTATACGTAGCCAGAGAGCTGAACAAGTGGTTCTATCTCGATCTTCAAGGAACTATGGGTATCACATACAACAACCCCGAACAGACAGGAAAGTCGGGCAAGCACAGCTTCTTGTTTATGGGAGGTCCCGGTTTGCAGTTCAGACTTAGTCCGCTATTCGGATCCGAGTATGTAGAGCCCTATTTAAGAGTCGGAGCCAACTATCTTTGGAAAGATTTTCAAGCGAGAAACATAGGACGTTTCAGTCAGGATCCTACAGGACAGGCAGGCTGGTCGTCTAAAGACACTTGGAATGGCAAGGATAAGTTGGAGGACAAGAACCAATTCTTCCCCATCTCAGTTGGTGCCGGTGTCAATGCCTGGCTTAACAACAGCGTGGGTCTTGGGCTTCAAGGAGAGTATATCATGCCTATACGCAAGGAGCTTCCTCGCTTTGCACAGGTTTCTCTCAATGTCCTTTTCCGCTTCGGAGGCAAAGACAAGCGTCCGCAGCCACGTATAGAATATGTGGAGGTAGAAAAACCGGTCGAAAAGATCGTGGAGAAGATTGTAGAGAAGAAGGTCTTTGTGGAGGCAGAACCACAAGTAGGTAATCTTTTGGAGAATATCAACTTCGGTTTCGACAGATACGACTTCACGCCGGAATCTGAAAAAGCATTGGATAATGCTGCTAAGATGTTGAAAAAGCAGTCCGGTCAATACTTCCTTATCACCGGTTATACCGATGCTCAAGGCAATCAGGCATACAATCTTGAGCTTTCTCGCAAGCGCGCACAAGCTGTGGTCAATGCTCTTATCGAGAGAGGTGTACCTGCAAGCATGCTGAAGTGGAGAGGGGTAGGCAAGAAAGTGAATGCCGTACCTGCATCCGAGTCTGACGATGTTCGTGAAGGAGACAGAAAGATAACCATAGAGCGTGTTTCTAACATCGCTTTCTGGAACAAACTCCCATAACAAGAAGATAATAAGAACGGGTGGAGCGCGCTGCTCCGAACTGTTCTTTAGCAATAGAAGAGCTATGCCAAGCGTAAGTTTGGCATAGCTCTTTTTTTTTGTGGCAAAACGTCAAGATCTTTCATGTTTGCTGCCAAAGAAGGAGAGGTAAAAAGGGCTTTCTTTTTACGTCTTGTCTTTCCCGATTCTCGGCAACATTAAAGCTTAAATTCGGACATCCGATATTCGGTTTTCCCTGCCTTGAAAGAGGACTGTTTTTGCCGGAATTTTTATATAAAAACGGAGTTTGAGAGATATCGAATATTTCTGTTGGAAACAGTTGCTTTCTGAATATATCTCCTTCGGGTTGTCGCTTAATCTGTTTGTTTTCAGTGAGATTTGAAAAATTGCGAATTTGGAAAAAATTTTTTCTCAGTCCGTTTCATGGGGCTTTTTCGCGTTAATAGATGTGAATTTTAACGCTCCATCATGTGAACGTTTCCTAATAAAGAAATCTGCCTTTTCAGGGGTATTTTAGGGTGAAAATAGATAATATGCTGATAGTTAGTGTTTTAATCATTTTGGCTAAACACGTTAATCGAATCCGGTAAACGTGTTTAATGAAATCGGTAAACGTGTTCATTGAAAAATTAAACACGTTAAGCCGGAAGAATATGCTCGTTTAGTGTTTTTGCTTAACGAGTATCGGAATTTGTGTTAATAGAATGGGGTGGATTTAACAATTCGGTCGCGCTCTGAAAACGACCCCACCGATCAAAATAGAGAGAGGGTAAAAAGAGGCTCTATCGGCGGTATGGAATATATAAAAATCGCTCTCTTGAAAGGGCGGTTTTAGAGCAGTTTTAACAGGGGTATATTACCTCAAAAAGAGTATCGTTTTTTCTCTTCAGGATAGAGAAAAGTATTTTCCTTCCGGAAGTCTTCTTTTCTCAAAAGAGTTGAAATAAGGGGGGTGAAAATAATTTATCTGCTTGATTTATTGTATAATCAGATAATTATGCTTACCTTTGTGCGTTCAATCGTGTATCCTATGGCGGAGATACGATAAAAGAAGTATCAAATACGATATAACACAGAAATAAAAACAGTTTTAAAATGCCTACAATTCAACAGTTAGTTAGAAAAGGAAGGAAAACAATCGAAGAGAAAGGAAAGTCTCCTGCTCTTGACTCTTGTCCGCAGCGTCGTGGCGTTTGTGTGCGTGTGTACACCACAACACCTAAGAAGCCAAACTCGGCAATGCGTAAAGTGGCACGTGTGCGTCTGACAAATGGTAAGGAAGTGAACTCTTACATACCGGGAGAGGGACACAACTTGCAAGAGCACTCAATCGTACTTGTTCGTGGTGGTCGTGTAAAAGACCTTCCGGGTGTTCGTTACCATATCGTTCGCGGTACATTGGATACTGCCGGCGTTAATGGTCGTACCCAACGTCGTTCTAAGTACGGAGCAAAGAGACCTAAGGCGTCTAAGTAATCCATCGCCTTTGTCTTGAACTCCTATACATATATAACATAGGAGGCTTCAGAAAAGCTCTCACGAGAGAGCAAAACAAAATTTCCCCTTTTCTACTTCGCTCGAAAGACGAAGAGACAATTATTACTAAACGATGTTTTGAGTAATATTGGATAGGCTCCCAAGGTTGAGTAAATGCTACGGCGGTAGTGTTGAAGACAGAAGAAGGAACAACCAATGACAAAACGAAAATTTTTAGACCAAAATGAGAAAAGCTAAACCAAAGAAAAGACAGGTGTTGCCAGATCCTGTTTTCGGTGACGTAAAAGTAAGTAAGTTTGTAAACCATCTTATGTACGATGGAAAGAAAAACTTGTCTTACGATATTTTCTATTCAGCATTAGAGATCGTAAAGACAAAGCTTCCTAACGAAGAGAAGTCTGCTCTTGAGATCTGGAAGATCGCTTTGGATAATATCACTCCTCAAGTGGAAGTGAAGAGCCGCCGTGTGGGTGGTGCTACATTCCAAGTGCCTATGGAAATCCGTCCCGAAAGAAAAGAGTCTCTTTCAATGAAGAACCTTATCGGCTACGCAAGAAAAAGAGGTGGTAAGACTATGGCGGATAAGCTTTCTGCAGAGATTGTAGATGCTTATAACAACCAAGGAGGTGCATTCAAGAGAAAAGAAGATATGCACCGTATGGCTGAAGCTAACCGTGCATTCGCTCACTTTAGATTCTAAGTTCCACTCTTATATAAAAGAAAAAGACACAGCTCACGTAATAACAATAGAAAACATTCAGAAAAACTTCTATATCTAATGCCTCATTTTGGTATGGTTACAAAAGGAATGAAGAGCACGAAGATTGCGTAGAGTTTGTGGATAGATAAGGAAAAGACAATGGCAAAAAAACAAGGAATAGAACTTACAAGAAATATCGGTATCATGGCTCACATCGATGCCGGTAAAACAACAACCTCTGAACGTATCCTGTTCTATACCGGTCTTACACACAAGATTGGTGAGGTGCACGATGGTGCAGCCACTATGGACTGGATGGAACAAGAGCAGGAAAGAGGGATAACTATCACATCTGCAGCAACAACTACATCTTGGAACTATGACGGCGATAAGTACAAAATCAACCTTATCGACACTCCGGGACACGTTGACTTTACTGTGGAAGTGGAGCGTTCACTCCGTATTCTTGATGGTGCTGTGGCTGCTTTCTGTGCGGTTGGTGGTGTTGAGCCTCAATCCGAAACAGTTTGGAGACAGGCAGACAAGTACGAAGTGCCTCGTATCGCTTATGTAAACAAGATGGACCGTAGCGGAGCCAACTTCTTTGAAGTGGTTCGCCAACTAAAGGATGTATTGGGTGCCAATCCATGTCCTATCCAAATACCTATCGGAGCCGAAGAGACTTTCAAAGGCGTTGTCGATCTTGTAACAATGAAGGCGATCTTGTGGCACGATGAAACAATGGGTGCAGACTACTCGATAGAGGATATCCCTGCAGATCTTCAAGCTGAAGCAGAAGAGTGGAGAGATAAGCTCCTTGAAACTCTTGCCGATGTTGATGATGCGATCATGGAGAAGTACTTTGAAGATCCATCAGCAATCACAGAGGAAGAGATTCGTGCGGCTATCCGTAAGGGAACACTCTCAATGCAGATCAACCCGATGCTTTGTGGTTCTTCTTTCAAGAATAAGGGAGTACAAACACTTCTAAATGCTGTTTGTGCTTATCTTCCAAGTCCGGTAGATACTCCTGAAATCGTGGGGACTCTTCCGGGTGATCCTGATACAGAAGTAGTAAGACCGACATCGCCTGATGCCCCTTTGTGCGCTTTGGCATTTAAGATTGCAACTGACCCTTATGTGGGCCGTCTATGCTTCTTCCGTGTCTATTCCGGACAGTTGGATGCAGGCTCTTATGTTTATAACACAAGAAGCGACAAGAAGGAGAGAATCTCTCGCTTGTTCCAAATGCACTCTAACAAGCAAAATCCAAAAGACTTTATCGGTTGTGGAGACATTGGCGCCGGTGTAGGATTTAAGGATATTCGTACAGGAGACACACTCTGTGCAGAAGGACATCCGATGGTGTTGGAGTCTATGGACTTCCCCGATCCTGTTATCGGTATTGCCGTAGAGCCTAAGACTCAAAAAGACCTTGATAAGCTCGGTGTTGGTCTTTCTAAGCTTGCAGAAGAAGACCCGACATTTACCGTTCAAACAAACGAAGAGACAGGTCAGACCGTTATCTCCGGTATGGGTGAGCTTCACCTTGAGATCATCATTGACCGTCTTAAACGTGAGTTTAAGGTAGAGTGTAACCAAGGTAAGCCTCAAGTGTCTTATAAGGAAGCTATCTCTAAGAGCGTAGAACTTCGTGAGACTTATAAGAAACAAACCGGTGGTCGTGGTAAGTTCGCGGATATGATTGTCCGCGTAGAGCCTGCCGATGCTGAGTTTGAAGGCGAACTTCAATTTATTGACGAAGTGAAAGGTGGTAACATTCCAAGAGAATTTATTCCATCTATTCAGAAGGGATTCCTACGTGCCATGAAGAACGGTGTGCTTGCAGGATATCCGCTTGATAAGTTGAAAGTAACCGTGATAGATGGTTCTTATCACCCCGTGGACTCTGACCAGCTTTCTTACGAAATCTGTGCTATTCAGGCGTTCAAGAGTGCAGCCGAAAAGGCAGGACCTATACTTCTTGAACCAATCATGAAGATAGAGGTTGTAACTCCGGAAGAGAGCATGGGTGATGTGATCGGCGACCTTAACAAGCGTAGAGGTCAGGTAGAAGGTATGGAAAGCCATCGTACCGGAGCAAGAATCGTTAAGGCTAAAGCTCCTCTTGCTGAAATGTTCGGCTATGTAACAGCTTTGCGTACTATCACTTCAGGTAGAGCAACATCTACAATGACATTCTCTCACTATGCTGAGGTTTCTGCTAACATCGCTAAAGAGGTGCTTACAGAAGTACAAGGCCGTGTAGACCTTATTAAGTAATTAGAAATAGTTCATTTTTGAATCATACATATTATGAGTCAGGTAATAAGAATCAAAATTAAGTCTTACGATCATCAACTCGTAGATAAGTCGGCTGAAAAGATCGTAAAAGCAGTGAGTGCAACAGGTGTAACTATCTGTGGTCCTATTCCATTGCCAACACACAAGCGTATATTCACTGTAAACCGCTCTACTTTCGTAAACAAGAAGAGCCGTGAGCAGTTTCAGCTCTCTACATTTAAGAGATTGATCGACATCTTGAATGCTACTCCTTCAACTGTTGACGCTTTGGCGCGTTTGGAGTTGCCAAGTGGTGTTGAGATCGAGATTAAGACAAATATTTAATGTTCATTATTTATATATTCAACTGAAATGCCAGGATTATTAGGAAAAAAAATCGGAATGATTTCCGTTTTCAGTGCCGAGGGTAGAAATGTACCATGCACTGTTATCGAAGTAGGTCCTTGTGTTGTAACCCAGGTGAAGACTGTGGAGACAGATGGTTATGAAGCTATCCAACTTGGCTTTGTGGACAAGAAGGAAAAGCACACATCCAAACCTCTTCAAGGTCACTTCAAGAAAAGTGGTGTTACACCCAAGAGATTCTTGGCCGAGTTCAAAAACTATGAAGAAGAGTACAAGTTGGGCGATGTCCTTACTGTCGACTTCTTTGAAAATGCAGGCTTTGTTGACGTAATAGGCAAGTCTAAAGGTAAAGGCTTCCAAGGCGTCGTGAAGCGTCATGGTTTTGGTGGTGTGGGTCAAAGTACTCACGGTCAGCACAACCGTTTGCGTGCTCCGGGTTCTATCGGTGCTTGTTCTACTCCTGCAAGAGTATTCAAAGGTACTCGTATGGCTGGTCAGACAGGAAATAAGAGAGTAACTATGCAGAACTTGGAAGTAGTTAAGGTCCTTCCAGAAAACAATTTGCTTCTTGTGAAGGGTTCCATACCGGGAGCTAATGGTTCAATCGTATTAATAGAAAAGTAAACATGGAGGTAAAAGTTTTAGATATCAACGGTGTAGAAACCGGCAGAACAGTAACTCTTCCGGAGAGTCTATTTGGCATTGAACCTAATGACCATGCTATCTATTTGGCTGTAAAGCAGTATAGAGCAAACCAACGCCAAGGAACACATGCCACTAAGGAAAGAAGCATGCTCAGCGGTAGTACTCGCAAGCTGATCCGTCAAAAGGGTTCAGGTGGAGCGCGTAGAGGTGATATTAACTCTCCTCTTCTTCGTGGTGGTGCTACAGTGTTTGGCCCTCAACCGAGAAGCTACCGTCAGAAGTTGAACAAGAAGGTGAAAAACCTTGCAAGAGCTTCTGCTTTGAGCTATAAGGCAAAGAACCAAGAGGTGATTGTTGTAGAAGATTTCTCTTTTGAATCTCCTAAGACAAAGCGGTTCGTGGGTATCCTTAAAGCCCTTAAGGTGGATGCTGCGCGTACATTGATGGTTTTGAATAATGCGGATAATTTTGTATATTTGTCCGCTCGTAATATTCCCAATGTGAGCCTTATGAATGTTAAACTCTTGAACACTTACAAGGTTTTGGAGTCTAAATATATGGTCATTACAGAGAGCGCACTTGGTGAAATGGTTAATGTTTTGAACGCATAATAATAACACGACGTAAGCAATGAGTATTCTAATTAAGCCTATCATCACTGAGAAGCAAACAGAAATTACTGAAAACATGCCTAACAGGTATGGCTTCCGTGTTTCTCGTGATGCGAACAAGATTGAGATTAAGAATGCCATCAAGAAACTTTATGGTGTGGACGTTAAGAGCGTTAATACCATGAACTATGATGGTAAGAGACAAGTAAGATATACAAAAGGTGGAGTAATCCGCGGTAGAAAAAGTGCATTTAAGAAAGCTGTTGTTACCATTGAAGAAGGTCAAACAATAGACTTCTATAGCAATATCTAATTTAAGAAATGGGAATACGTAAATTGAAGCCCACTACCCCTGGGCAGAGACACAAAGTTATTGGCGCATTCGATAAGATCACTGCAAGTGCGCCAGAGAAATCTCTTGTTGTGGGTAAGAAGCGTACCGGTGGTCGTAACAACACCGGTAAGATGACAATGCGCTATATTGGTGGCGGTCACAAAAAGCGTTTCAGACTTATTGATTTCAAGAGAAATAGAGATGGTATCCCGGCAACCGTTAAGAGCATCGAGTACGATCCAAACAGATCAGCTCGTATTGCCCTACTTTACTATGTAGATGGTGTAAAGACCTATATCGTTGCACCTGACGGCTTGCAAGTGGGACAAACAGTGATGTCAGGTAGCCAGGCAGCTCCCGAAGTTGGAAATGCCTTGCCACTTCAAAACATTCCTATCGGTTCTGTAATTCACAATATCGAACTTAGACCCGGTCAAGGTGCTAAGCTTGTGAGAAGTGCCGGTGCGTTTGCTCAACTTACCTCCAGAGAAGGTACTTATGCTGTGATTAAGATGCCTTCAGGAGAGACTCGTAGAATTCTTTCTGCTTGTAAAGCAACTATTGGTGGTGTCGGTAACTCCGACCACGCTCTTGAACGTTCCGGTAAGGCCGGTCGCTCTCGCTGGTTGGGTAGAAGACCGCATAACCGTGGTGTGGTAATGAACCCGGTGGATCACCCAATGGGTGGTGGTGAAGGACGTGCTTCCGGAGGTCACCCTCGCTCTCGTACAGGTCTTTATTCTAAGGGCTTGAAGACAAGAGCTCCTAAAAAGCACTCTTCTAAGTACATCATAGAAAGAAGAAAGAAGTAAACTTATTTTAGAAAAGAAAAACTATGAGTCGTTCATTAAAAAAAGGACCATATATCAATGTGAAGTTGGAGAAGAAGATTCTTGCCATGAATGAAAGTGGTAAGAAGTCTGTGATCAAGACGTGGTCAAGAGCTACGATGATTTCTCCGGACTTTGTGGGTCATACAGTTGCTGTCCATAATGGTAACAAGTTTATCCCTGTTTTCATCACAGAAAATATGGTAGGGCATAAACTTGGGGAGTTTTCTCCAACACGTACGTTCCGTGGACATGGTGGCAATAAGAAGCGTTAAGCGATCCCAAAGTAAGTAATAGTAATATAGAACAACTAAGAACACATTATGGGTAAAAGAAAACAAGTGTCGGCAAACGCACGTAAAGAAAATAATAAAACACTCTACTTCGCAAAGCTTAACAATGTTCCTACTTCTCCTCGTAAGATGAGATATGTGGTGGACATGGTGAGAGGAATGGAAGTAAACAGAGCTCTGGGTGTGCTTCAGTTTTCAAACAAGGAAGCCTCAAGAAGAGTTGAAAAACTGCTCCGTTCTGCTATTGCCAATTGGGAAGCAAAGAACGAACGTCGTGCCGACGATGGTGAGCTGTTTGTAAGTAGAGTATTTGTTGATGAGGCTGTGACTCTGAAGAGATTGAGACCTGCTCCACAGGGAAGAGGTTATAGAATCCGTAAGAGATCTAATCATGTAACTCTATATGTAGATACACTTAATTCATCTGTAAAAAACTAATTTTAGATGGGACAAAAGATTAATCCAATAAGTAACCGTTTGGGTATCGTACGTGGATGGGATTCTAACTGGTTTGGTAAAAAGAAAGATTTTGCCGATACAATTTATGAAGACAGTAAGCTACGTAAGTACCTCGATGCTCGTTTGGCTAAAGCAAGTGTATCTCGTATAGTTATAGAGCGTACATTCAAACTTATCACAATAACAATCTGTACTTCTCGCCCCGGTTTTATTATCGGAAAGGGAGGTCAAGAGGTTGATAAGTTGAAAGAGGAGCTTAAGAAGATCACAGATAAAGATGTTCAGCTTAATATTTTTGAGATAAGAAGACCTGAACTTGATGCTGTTATTGTAGCAAATACTATTGCTCGCCAGTTGGAGGGTAAGATGGCTTACAGAAGAGCTATAAAGACAGCTATTGCTTCTACCATGAGAGCCGGAGCGGAAGGTATCAAGATTCAAATCTCCGGACGTCTTAACGGAGCAGAAATGGCTCGCTCGGAAATGTTTAAAGAAGGACGTACTCCACTTCATACTTTGAGAGCGGATATTGACTATTGTCATGCGGAAGCTCTTACTAAGGTAGGTCTACTTGGTATAAAGGTTTGGATCTGTAAAGGTGAAGTGTACGGTAAGAGAGAGTTGACTCCTAATTTTACAGCTGCTAAGGAATCCGGCAGACGTGAAAATAATAGAGGTGGTAGAGATGCTCGCCGAGGAAGAAGACAGAACCGTTAATGTAAGAAGAAAGATTTATCATCATGTTACAACCTAAAAAAACTAAATTTAGAAGGCAGCAAAAAGGTCGCATGAGAGGTGTGGCTCAGAGAGGTAATCAGCTTTCTTTCGGTTCTTTTGGTATCAAATCGCTTCAAAGCAAGTGGATTACCGGTAGACAGATTGAAGCTGCTCGTATTGCTGTAACAAGATATATGCAACGTCAAGGTCAAGTTTGGGTACGTATTTTCCCTGATAAGCCTATTACTAAGAAGCCAGCCGAAGTGCGTATGGGTAAAGGTAAAGGTGCTCCGGAAGGTTTTGTGGCACCAGTTACTCCCGGTCGTATGCTGTTCGAAGTAGAAGGAGTTCCATTTGCCGTGGCTAAAGAAGCTCTTCGACTTGCAGCACAGAAGTTGCCTGTAACAACAAAATTTGTTGTTCGCAGAGATTATGAACACAAAACTAATGCGTAATCGAAAATGAAGAGTAAAGAAATAAGAGAGCTGAGCATAGAGGAGCTAAAGGAAAGACTCCAAGCTGAAGAAGAAGCTTACAATAAGATGCTTCTTGTTCATGCTGTTACTCCACTAGACAAGCCATCGGATATTACAGCTAAGCGTAAATTCGTGGCAAGACTTAAAACTATTCTTCACGAAAGAATATCAGAAACTAATTAATGTCCCTACCTTATGGAAAGAAATTTAAGAAAAGTAAGACAGGGCGTTGTCTCTAGCAATAAGATGGATAAAACCATAACTGTTGCTGTAAAGTGGAAAGAGAAACACCCCATTTATGGTAAGTTTGTAAACAAAACTAAGAAGTATCACGCTCATGATGAGAAAAATGAGTGCAACATAGGCGATACTGTAAGGATCATGGAAACAAGACCTTTGAGTAAGACTAAGCGTTGGAGATTGACTTCTATAATTGAAAGAGCGAAATAATCATGATACAGCAAGAATCAAGACTAGTCGTAGCCGACAATAGCGGCGCAAAGGAGGTCCTTTGTATTCGTGTTCTTGGGGGAACAAAGAGACGATATGCAGGTATAGGAGATGTTATTGTTGTGTCAGTGAAGAGTGTGATCCCATCTTCAGATGTGAAGAAGGGAGCTGTATCGAAAGCTCTTATTGTTCGCACAAAGAAGGAGATCAGACGTCCGGATGGCTCATACATTAGATTTGATGATAATGCATGTGTCCTTCTTAATGCAGCCGGCGATATCCGTGGTAGTCGTATCTTTGGTCCTGTAGCTCGTGAGCTTAGAACTAAAAACATGAAAGTGGTATCATTGGCACCCGAAGTGCTATAACTCTTTCACTATTATATACACATATATACATAAAGACAATGAGTAAGCTACATATTAAAAAGGGCGATACTGTGTATGTGAATGCTGGTGAAGATAAAGGCGCAACCGGACGTGTACTCAGTGTAGATCCCACAAAAAAGAGAGCTATAGTAGAAGGCGTAAATGTTATTACTAAAGCTACTAAGCCTAATGCAAAACAGCCACAAGGCGGTCTGGTTAAGATAGAAGCTCCTATCCATATTTCAAACCTCAATGTGGTTGATCCATCTACGGGAAAACCTACTCGTATAGGTCGTAAGGATGATGGTAAAGGCAATTTGGTTCGTTATTCTAAAAAATCTGGAGAGCTGATAAAGTAATGAGTACTGTAAATAACCTACAAAAAGATTATAAGGAGCGTATTGTTCCTGCTCTTATGAAAGAGTTTGGCTACTCCACAGTAATGCAGGTTCCTGCTATTAAGAAGATTGTTATCAATCAAGGAATCGGTCAGGCTGTGGCAGACAAGAAGCTCATAGATGTTGCTATTTCTGAACTCACAGCTATTACAGGACAGAAAGCAGTTGCAACTCTTTCTAAGAAGGATATCTCAAACTTTAAGTTGAGAAAGAAGATGCCTATTGGTGTTATGGTAACTCTTAGAAGAGAAAAAATGTATGAGTTCCTAGAAAGACTTGTGCGTGTTGCTCTTCCTCGTATCCGTGACTTTAAGGGTATTAATAGTAAGCTTGATGGTAGAGGTAATTATACTTTGGGTGTGAGTGAACAGATTATTTTCCCTGAAATTAATTTGGATTCTATCACTAAAATAATGGGTATGAATATTACCTTTGTAACATCGGCACAAACTGATGAGGAGGGTTACGCTTTGTTGAAGCATTTTGGCCTTCCATTCAATAATGCTAAGAAAGAAGACTAAATACTAAGAGCATGGCAAAAGAATCAATGAAAGCCCGTGAAGTGAAAAGGGCAAACTTGGTAGCTAAATATGCTAATAAACGTGCTCGCCTTAAAGCAGAGGGCGATTATGAGGCATTGCAGGCTATTCCTAAAAACGCTTCACCAGTACGCCTTCATAACAGGTGTAAGATTACAGGAAGACCTAAGGGATATATGAGACTATTCGGTCTTTCTCGTATTCAATTTAGAGAAATGGCTTCAAAGGGGCTTATCCCCGGAGTAAAGAAGGCAAGCTGGTAATTAACTGGCTGCTTTCTTTTCGTCTGAGTATTTGAAGCAAGTGTTAAATATTGTCCGATTGTTCGGATCAATTTAATTAAAAGTTTTATGACAGATCCAATAGCAGATTATCTGACTAGATTGCGTAATGCAATCAGCGCTAATCACCGAGTGGTGGAGATCCCTTCGTCTAAACTTAAACAAGAGATGACTAAAATCCTTTTTGAAAAAGGCTATATTCTCAACTATAAGTTTGAACAAGATGGCGCTAGAGGTACTATTAAAGTTGCCTTGAAATATAATATGGCTACTAAAACTAATGCCATAAAGAAGCTACAAAGAATATCTAAGCCGGGTCTTAGACGTTATGTGGGTTATAAAGATCTTCCTCGTGTTCTTAATGGTCTTGGTATCGCAATCGTTTCTACTTCTAAGGGAGTTATGACAGACAAGGAAGCACGCGAACTTAGAGTTGGCGGAGAAGTATTGTGTTACGTTTATTGATTAGGAGGAAAGTATTATGTCTAGAATTGGAAAATTACCTATATCAATACCCGCTGGTGTAACCGTAAACGTAAATGACGATCAGATTGTGGTAAAAGGTCCTAAAGGGGAGCTTTCACAGAAGATGGATAGTAGAGTTGCGGTAGAAATCAATGACGGTCAACTTACTGTGAATAAGACAGGAGAGACAAAAGAACACAATGCATTTCACGGTCTTTACAGATCTCTTATAAACAATATGGTTGTTGGAGTATCTCAAGGATATACTAAAACATTGGAACTTGTTGGTGTGGGCTATAGAGCCGCAAATACAGGTCAAGTTCTAGAGTTGTCCCTTGGCTTTACTCACATGATATATCTTCAACTTCCTTCTGAGGTTAAAGTCGAAACTAAGATGGAGAGAAATAAAAACCCTCTAATTATTCTTGAATCGGCAGACAAGCAACTTCTCGGACAGGTTTGTGCAAAGATCCGTAGCTTCAGAAAACCTGAACCATACAAGGGTAAGGGTGTTAAGTTTGAAGGAGAAGTGATCAGAAGAAAGTCTGGTAAAACAGCAGGTAAATAATCTCTCTACGTAAACTAAACATTGTTATGAATACAAAAATTCTAAGAAGACAAAAAATAAAAAGACGTGTGCGTAGGAATATTTTTGGTACTGCTGAAAAGCCTCGCTTGACCGTTTTTAGAAGTAATAAGCAGATTTATGCTCAGGTAATAGACGATGCAACTGGCAAAACTCTTGCAGCTGCAAGCTCTCTCCCGATGGAAGAAAAACTCCCTAAAAAAGAGATCGCAGCCAAGGTGGGTGAGATAGTTGCTCAAAATGCAATGAAAGCAGGTGTGAGCACTGTTGTGTTCGATAGAAATGGCTACCTTTATCATGGTAGAGTAAAAGAACTAGCAGATGCTGCGCGTAAAGCTGGTCTTAAGTTTTAATAGTAAAAGTCTGTAACGAAATGAATAAAGTGAAATCTGCAAATGGCTTGGAGCTTAAAGATAGGCTTGTCGCAATAAACAGAGTAACAAAGGTCACCAAGGGAGGACGTACATTTACATTTTCTGCAATTGTTGTTGTTGGAAATGAAGATGGTATCGTTGGTTGGGGACTTGGTAAGGCTGGAGAAGTTACTGCTGCAATAGCTAAGGGAGCTGAAGCCGCAAAGAAAAATCTCATCCAAGTTCCTGTATATAATGGTACCATCCCTCACGAACAATATGCTCGCTTTGGTGGTGCTCGTGTTTTTATCAAACCTGCTTCTACCGGTTCCGGAGTAAAGGCCGGTGGTGCGATGCGTGCTGTTCTTGAGAGTGTTGGGGTAACTGACGTCTTGGCGAAATCTAAGGGATCTTCTAACCCTCATAACTTGGTGAAAGCTACGATAACCGCACTTTCAGAACTCCGAAGCCCATTGGATGTTGCACAGGCCAGAGGTATATCAGTAGAAAAAGTATTTAAAGGCTGAGAAAGATGAAAACAGTAAAAGTTAAACAAGTCAGAAGTCGTATTCGTTGTCCGAAAGATCAGAAGGCGGCTCTAGACTCACTTGGTCTCAATAAGTTGAATAGAGTGGTTGAATTACCGGACAATGATGCTACAAGGGGGAACTTGCATAAAGTGAGACACCTCATAGAGATCGTTGAGGCATAAAATATTGAAGATATGAATTTATCAAATTTACGTCCTGCAGAAGGATCTACAAAGTCTCGTAAGCGTGTTGGTCGTGGTCCAGGTTCTGGTAAAGGTGGTACTTCTACCAGAGGTCACAAGGGGGCACAGTCTCGCTCTGGATACTCTCGTAAGATCGGATTTGAAGGGGGACAGATGCCGATACAGCGTCGCCTTCCTAAATTTGGCTTCAAGAATATCAACAGAGTGGAGTATACTCCAATTAATCTCGATACTCTTGCCGAGATCTCACAAGAGAATAATATCAAAGAATTTAATATAGACACACTTGTAGCTAGAGGTTTGTGTGGAAAGAATGACAGAGTTAAAGTCTTGGGACGAGGAGAACTTTCTATCTCTATCAAGGTTGAAGCTCATGCTTTCTCTAAAAGTGCAAAAGAGGCTATTGAAGCCCAAGGCGGAACAGCTACAGTGATAAACTAATATGCAATGAAGGCAGTACAGACAATCAAAAATATCTGGAAAATTGAGGATCTTCGTACTAGAATCCTTACCACTGTTTTCTTGGTAATTCTATACCGATTGGGAACATTTGTTGTTCTTCCCGGTATAGACCCTAACGCACTATTAGCCTTGAAGAACTCTACATCAGAGGGCCTTTTGGCGCTATTAGATATGTTTTCCGGAGGGGCATTCTCAAATGCATCAATTTTCGCGTTAGGTATCATGCCATATATTTCTGCATCCATTGTAATGCAGCTTCTGGCAATAGTGGTTCCATCATTCCAAAAGATGCAGCGTGAGGGAGAAAGTGGTAGAAGAAAGATGAATCAATATACTCGTTATCTTACCATTTTAATTCTTCTTGTTCAAGGTCCTGTTTACCTTATTGGTACTCGAAATACATTGGCGGCAGAGGGGGTGATTATGCCTTCAACGTTAGGATTTATGGTCGTTTCAACGGCAATCCTTACTGCTGGCTCTATGTTTGTGTTGTGGCTTGGAGAGAAGATCACAGATAAAGGTATAGGCAATGGTGTCTCTTTTATCATTCTAATAGGTATCATAGCTCGTTTCCCTGAAGCGGTCATCAATGAGTTTTCTCTAAGACTTGGAGGCGAAGGAGGTCTGTATGTCTTCATCCTTGAGATTGTATTCCTTCTGCTTGTTATTGCAGGAGCTATTTTGTTGGTACAGGGAACACGTAGAGTTCCGGTACAATATGCCAAGAGAATGGTAGGAAATAAGCAATATGGTGGTGCACGTCAGTACATTCCTTTGAAGGTTAATGCTGCAAATGTGATGCCGATCATTTTTGCTCAAGCTATTATGTTTTTACCGGTGAGTTTGTACTCTTTTGCTTCTTCAGAACCATCCGCTTTGCTTACTGATTTTATGCATGGTAGAGGAGTTTTGTACGCAGTCGTTTTCTCGCTGTTGATCATTCTGTTTACGTACTTCTATACAGCAGTTACGATAAATCCTACGCAAATGGCAGAAGATCTCAAGAGAAATAATGGTTTCATTCCCGGAGTAAAACCAGGCAAGGCAACAAAGAACTTTTTGGATGATGTGATGAGTAAAATCACTCTTCCCGGAGCTATTTTCCTTGCTGTTGTAGCAATACTACCTACATTTGCGATGTCTGAATCTATGGGTATAAACCCTGCTTTTGCACAGTTCTTTGGTGGTACATCTCTAATTATTCTTGTCGGTGTTGTTCTTGACACTCTTCAACAGATAGAGTCTCATTTGCTCATGCACCATTATGACGGATTTAGTGAGAGTGGACGTATTAAAGGACGCTCAAGTGCCATGTACTGATCTCAGACTATGGTATATCTAAAGACAAAAGAAGAAATTGAACTTCTGCGAGCAGCCAACCAACTTGTTGGTCGGACGCTTGCAGAGGTTGCTAAACATATAAAACCGGGTGTTTCAACTAAGCAACTTGACACTGTAGCAAATGAGTTCATTTGTGACCATGGGGCTACTCCTGCTTTTTTAGGATATGCAGGATTTCCCGGATCTATTTGTACGTCTCCTAATGAGTATATAGTACATGGTATTCCTTCCGATAAGGTGATACTTAAAGAGGGAGATATTGTATCGGTAGATTGTGGAACAAAGCTAATGGGTTTTACGGGTGATAGTGCTTTTACTTTTCCTGTTGGAGAAGTCTCTTCCGAAGTAAAGAAACTTCTGAATACAACTAAAGATTCTCTTGCTTTAGGAATCGAGCAGCTACAAGTCGGTCGTCGGCTTGGAGACATAGGCTATGCGATACAAAACTATTGCGAAAAGGCGGGTTTTTCTGTTGTTCGTGAGTTTGTTGGGCATGGTATTGGTCGAGAAATGCACGAAGAACCTCAAGTTCCCAATTATGGAAGAAGAGGTACCGGATTTCAAGTGAAAGAAGGACTATGCATCTGTATAGAACCTATGATCAATATGGGATCTAAGAATATTGTAAACGGGGATGATGGTTGGTCTGTTTGGACCAGAGACCGGAAATATTCTGCTCATTTTGAACATTGTGTGGCTGTTGTAGATGGTAAGGCAGATGTCCTTTCTACATTTGATTATATATATGAAGTCTTAGGTTACCAAACATTTTAGTTATCATTATAGTTCATGGCAAAACAGGCGGCAATAGAACAAGATGGAGTCATCGTTGAAGCTCTTTCCAATGCAATGTTTAAGGTTGAGTTGGACAACGGTCACGTTGTTACAGCTCACATTTCCGGAAAGATGCGTATGCATTACATTCGAATCCTTCCTGGAGATCGAGTGAAGGTTGAGATGTCTCCGTATGATCTTACAAAAGGTCGTATATCATTCAGATACAAATAAAACAAGACAAAGATACATTTCATCATGAAAGTAAGAACATCCCTAAAAAAACGCACTCCGGAGTGTAAGATTGTCAGACGTAAGGGTCGCTTATACATTATCAATAAGAAGAACCCTAAAATGAAACAACGTCAAAAATAATTCGTACTTTTGCACTCCTAAAACGGAATTAATATACTCATATTATGGCAATAAGAATTGTAGGTGTTGACCTACCACAAAACAAGAGAGGCGAGATTGCTCTTACCTATATCTTCGGTATAGGTAGAAGTAGTGCTAATTCCATTCTAGACAAAGCCGGTATCAACAAGGATATCAAGGTGAAAGACTGGACAGATGATCAGGCAGCTAAGATCCGTGAAATTATAGGGGCCGAATATAAGGTAGAAGGAGATCTTAGAACAGAGGTGACTCTTAATATCAAGAGACTTATGGATATAGGTTGCTATAGAGGTATACGTCACCGTCTTCATCTCCCTTTGCGTGGTCAAAGCACAAAGAACAATGCCCGAACTCGCAAAGGAAAGAAGAAAACAGTTGCGAATAAGAAGAAAGCTACTAAATAATACGTTAAGATAATATGGCAAAAAAGACAGTCGCAAAGAAGAGAGTTGTTCGCGTTGATGCTATTGGGCAAGCGCATATCCACTCTTCTTTCAACAACATCATCATCTCTCTTGCCAATGCAGAAGGTCAAGTTATCTCTTGGTCAAGTGCAGGTAAGATGGGTTTTAGAAGCTCTAAAAAGAATACTCCTTATGCAGCTCAACTCGCTGCTCAAGACTGTGCTAAGGTTGCATACGACCTTGGTTTGCGTAAAGTGAAAGTTTATGTAAAAGGACCGGGTAACGGCCGTGAGTCTGCTATCAGATCTATTCATGGTGCAGGTATAGAGGTTATGGAGATTATAGACGTAACTCCTCTACCACATAATGGATGTCGTCCTCCTAAGAGAAGAAGAGTATAATACACTTTACTTACTTAAATCATTAAGAATGAAGGCTGCGTATAAATATAAATGGATTGAGCATCTCTCACAATCGCGGCTGTATGCGTACGCTTTCATGTAATCAAATTTTATTATGGCAAGATATACAGGCCCTAAGGCGAGAATTGCTCGCAAATTCGGAGAGCCTATCTTTGGCTCCGTAAAGTCTAAGAAGAACTATCCTCCGGGACAACACGGCAATAGCAGAAGACGTAAGACTTCTGAGTATGGTATTCAGCTGCGCGAAAAACAGAAAGCAAAATACACTTATGGTGTTTTAGAAAGACAGTTTAGAAATCTTTTCGATAAAGCGTCTCGCTCTAAAGGTGTAAAGGGTGAGGTTCTTCTTCAATTGCTGGAACAACGACTTGACAACATAGTGTATCGTCTTGGTATCGCTAAGACCCGTGCTGCTGCACGTCAGTTGGTTAACCACCGTCATATTATCGTTGATGGAAAGGTCGTAGATATCCCATCTTATAGCGTAAAACAAGGTCAAGTGATTGGTGTTAGAGAAAAATCTAAGTCTCTTGAAGTGATTGTTGACTCTCTTGCATCAAGCGGCGGAAGTAAGTATCCATGGTTGGAATGGGATAAGGCTTCTTATTCCGGTAAGCTTCTTAGCATTCCTTCCAGAGAGGATATCCCTGAAAATATCAAAGAACAACTGATTGTAGAACTCTATTCAAAGTAACGTAGTATATGGCTTTATTGGCATTTCAAAAACCTGAAAGGGTAGTCATGCTTGAAGATTCCCCTACATACGGGAAGTTCGAGCTAAGACCGCTGGAGCCGGGGTACGGTATTACTGTGGGTAATGCTTTGAGAAGGATTCTTCTATCGGCTCTGGAGGGTTACGCTATCAACTCAATCAAGATAGACAACGTTGAGCACGAGTTTGCTACCATTCCCGGTGTGATCGAGGATGTTACCAGCATCATTCTTAATTTGAAAAAAGTGCGTTTTAAGCGTATTGTCGAAGGGGAAGAGGGCGAAACCGTTAGTATAAAGGTTCAAAATACAGAGCAGTTTACCGCAGCAGATATTTCTGCAAAGCTAAGTAGTTTTGAAGTGCTCAACAAGGATCAGGTTATCTGCAATCTGGATAAATCTGTATCCTTTACCATCCAACTTACCATTATAAAAGGACGCTCTTGGATTCCTGCGGAAGAGATGATGGGAATGTTTGATGACCCTCAACAGATCGCGATTGACGCTATCTTTACACCCATCAAACAGGTCAAATACCAAGTGGAAAATACTCGTGTGGAGCAACGTACAGACTACGACAAGCTAACATTAGAGATTACCACAGATGGTTCTATCTCTCCCAAGGATGCCTTGCAAGGTGCAGCGCAGATTCTTATCTCTCATTTCGCTCTTTGTGCAGAAGATTATGTCGCATTAGAGAGTGATATAACGGATGACAACTCTGAGTTTGATGAAGATGCAATACACATGCGCCAATTGCTCATGTCTCCGCTATCTGAACTCGATCTTTCCGTTCGTGCTCTCAACTGTTTGAAGGCAGCGGAAGTTGAAACTCTTGGAGAACTTGTTGCGCACACTAAGGCAGACCTTCTAAAGTTCCGCAATTTTGGTAAGAAGTCTCTTACAGAATTGGAAGACCTTCTTGAACGTTTGGAACTCTCGTTCGGTATGGATGTAGCCAAGTACAAATTAGATAAAGAATTATAAGAAGATGAGACATAGAAAAAAATTCAATCACCTTGGCCGTAAGACAGCTCACAGACACGCAATGCTTTCAAATATGGCAACTTCTCTTATTATGCATAAGAGGATTCAGACCACTCTTGCCAAGGCAAAAGCACTAAGACAGTATGTAGAACCGATTATCAATCGTTCTAAAGAAGACACAACACACTCTCGTCGTACTGTTTTCTCTTATTTGCAAAATAAATATGCGGTAACAGAGTTGTTCCAAAATATATCTCAAAAAGTTGCGGATCGTCCGGGCGGTTACACTCGTATCCTTAAGACAGGATTCCGTCTTGGTGATAATGCTCAGATGTGTATTATAGAGCTTGTGGACTACAACGAAAACATGCTTAAGGAAAAGAAAGAGACTGCTAAGCAACCTCGTACACGTCGTTCACGCAAGAAAGCAACAGAGTCTGCTCCTGCAGCTCAACCTCAATCTGAGGCAGCAGAAGCGTAACTCTTACAATGAACTATATTCAGATATACATTCAAAGGGGGTATCAGATTCATCTGACACCCCCTTTTTATTGTTATTCTTGTCTCGTTGTCAGGAGAAGCGTAAAGAGGGAAGCGTTCTTAATCATCTGGAGATCAATTCTTACACACTTTCCCGGTTAGACATTTAAGAATAGTGAATAGAGGTAAAGTCAAATCTCTATTCAGAGAACAGAACCAAAGGGGGGGATTTTCTCTCTTTTTCTCTCGTCCTCGGTGCTTCTATTCCTCTTTTATACGCGGTTTTGGCTGTGGAAATGTTTGTATTTATGATAATATTTCCTACCTTTGCTCTTGTAGAGTAAGACGAGAAGAAGTCTGCTTTGGCGTAAGTATGAGATATTAAGGAGATTAGCGTCCATCTGTGGCCACATTTATGGTTCGTTTTTGTCGTCTTTTTATCTCCCTTATCTTTGGGTTTTGTTGCTTTTTGCCTAAAATTTTCTTCTTTTTTTTCTTTCTCTCATTGGTGAATATGTTAAAAGTGGATGTCTCATTGTCTATCATAAGATTTTTGTCTTAGAAGCGTGGTGTGGCATCTTTTAGAAAGATCTTCAGGTGTTGAAATAACTGATCTCTCAAAAGGATCGAATTGATATTGATAAACTAGAAGTATTAACCCAATACAGCATACGAATCAAATTTTTATTTACTAACTCTAAATGTTATTGTTTTATGAAAAGAAACTTTTCTTTCAGATTCATTATGCTTGCGCTTGTTGCTGTGCTTTTCACTGTGACAAGTTGTAAGGATTATGATGATGATATTAAGAAAATCGAGGCAGCTCTAGAAGCTTACAAGGCCGGTGCTGCTAACGATCTTAAGGCTACGAAAGCTGAGCTTGAAAAGAAGATCACGGACCTTAAAGGCGATGTGACTACTGTTGCAGGCAAGGTGAAAGCTCTTGAGGAAAAAGTTGCTTCAGTGGAGGCTAATGCCGCTACAAAGAAGGAGCTTGAAGATGCAAAGAAAGAGCTTATGGCTAAGCTTGTTTCCCTTGAAACATTCAATGCTTATAAGGCTCAAGTAGATGCTAAGTTGGCTGATCTCGAAGCTAAGCTTGCTAAGGCTGCTACAAAAGACGAAGTTAAGGCTTTGGAAGATAGACTTAATGCAAAGATCGCTAAGGTTGAAGATGAACTTGGTAAGAGAATTGCTGCTTTGGAAGGAGTCTTGAAGCTTGTTAATGGCGAGTCTGAAGTGCTTAAGGAAATCAATGCCAGACTTGATGGTATCGATAAGTCTCTTGAAGATCACCTTGCTAAGATTAACGAAAACAAGGCCGCTATCGAAGCTCTTAAGACCGAATTGCAAGAGAAGTATGACGAACTTAAGGGTCTGATCGAAGCAAACAAGACTGCTATTGAAAATTTGGATGCTAAGGTTGAGCGTTATAAGAAAGAATTGGACGATAAGGATAAAGAGTTGGAAAAGATGATCGGATTCAACGCTGCTAACATCCTTACACTTTCTAAGCAACTTGAAGGTCTTACATTCATCCCAACTCGTGGTCTTCCTTCTGAAAAGACTATGAAGTTGTACTATTTTGCAGGTGACTATACAGCTGATCACGTGTTGATGTATCGCGTTAGCCCATCTAATGCAAAGCTTGGTGAAGACTTTACTATCGAAAGCTTGAACTTCCAAATCACTACTCGTTCTGCTGACGATGGTGTAGAAGATCACTCCTCTAAGGTTGATGTTCACATCAATGGTGAGGTTACTCAAAAGGGTGATATCATCTACATTCCTGTTCATATTAAGGGAGCAGAAGCTTGTGAAGTGTTTGGTAACGACACTTGGTGGGGCAATGAGTTCTTCCATGGTGATAATGTTCTTGAAGAAGCTAACTTTGGACCTCATGTTGTTATGACCGTGGACGAAGACGCTACTACTCCTAATGTTAACTATGGAGCAAAGGGTGGCAAAAGAGGTCTTTCTATCGTTGTTACAGCTCTTACTAACGATATTAAGAGAAAAGAAGGACAAACTCCTGCTAAGCTTCGTGTGAAGTCTACAGAACACGTTAATACTCAACTTATCCCTACTCAAATCAAACTTGCTGAAGTTGTTGGTGAAAAGGGTCTTGTAGAGTTGGGTAAACCGGGTAAGCCTGTTTTGACATCTCGTCTTCTTAAGAGAACTCTTGCTGAGGCTACTACTTGGGCAAATGAGGACGAAGCCGTTCTTGGAAACGATGAAAAGAACTGGAACGTTCTTATGTGGTCCGGTACTCCTATTGCAAATGCTGCTCCTATCCAAGGAGAGATCGATCTTTATGACTATGTAACATCTTTCTACTATCCTCAAGATGGCGGTGATTATAAGAATGAAAAGGTTGTTACTGGAGATCCATTCCGCCATTTCTACAATGAGTTTGGTGCATTTGGTGAACCATACACAGACAAACCGGTTTATGCTAAGCCTGTTTACGAATTTGAGCAAGTAGCATACGAAGATGATAATCACAATATTGTTATCATTGATGGTAATACAAACACTACTCACGTTTATACAACTATCGAAGGTAGCAAGCTTAAAGTTAAAGCTGATCAAATCTCTGCTTCTAACAATAAGAAGGTGATTGTTAAGGTTACACAAGTTAACTCTAAGTGTGACGTTCGTCAGCCTGTAGGTTATTTGGTTGTTAAGATCGTAGAATCTACAACAGGTTGGAGTGATGCTCATTGGACATTTGACTTTACTCAAGACGAACCAGAAGATGCAGATAAATTCACTTCTTACAGAAACATTCCTTACTATCACAAGATGTTTGGTACTGATAAGCCTGTAGGAGGTCAAATTGTAAACTTCGAAAATGCTAATGATAACACTGTGGTTGCACGCTGGATGAACCCATTGAATGCGAAGAATTCTTGGGGTATTTCTAATGCTCTTCCTAACCCTGGTGACATCAATCCTATCTTGAAGCAGTTGCCTACAATCAACTCTGCAGCAGAGTTCAAGAGTGCTTACATTATCAATGGTGATAACTCTGAAATAATTGAGCAATCTTTCGAGGCAGCAGATTATAACCATGTAAATGATACTGAAAATGTTGATGCTACGGGTGTTGATGAAGTTGATGCCTTCGACCATGTTCTTATCAGATATGAATTTGATGCTAACTCGTTTATCGTTTATGTAGACGATAAGGCTCCGGCCGGTGATTATAGCATTACTTACAAGCTACAATACAAGACAGGTAATGTACAACAAGGTCGTGACCTTTACTTGACATTCAAGTTCCGTGTTGCGCTTCGTGAAATCTCTGTTAGCAAGGCAGAAAATGCTCATAACTGGATCCCGAATACAGATATCATCAGAGCTCAATATGCAAGAATCCAAAACACTATTGCAGGTGGTTATGAATTCTTGTCTGAAAATGGCTATAAGGTAGACCTTACTGAAGCATTCAAGTTGGTTGAAAATGATAAGTCTAACATCCTTATAACTACTGAAAAGATTGTTGACTCTAATAGCGTAGAACCAGGTGAGGCTCCACAATACAGAGCAAGATTCGAGTTCGTTTATGATCAAGATCTTGTTGACGCTGGTTTCGTATTTAAGCGTGATGATAAGAACTATTTGACTCAGATCTACGTGAAAGATCAGCCTTCTAATATAGCTGCTTGGATCGCAAGAGATGCTGACGGATGGGAACGCTTGCGTATTTCTATCTCTACAGGTGGAGACCGTCTATACAGTTACTTGATGAGCAACCACAGACCTCACTCTGTAGGTTATCCTCACAATATGCTTACTACCGATGCAGAAGACTCTTCTCTTGAACGTGTAGACGACATGGAGAAACTCTTGAAGGTGCGTATGGTTACAGACATCAACCATGAGGCTCCTGATACAGATCCGAATCCTGAAAAGTTTGCTAATAACAACTATTACTACATTAAGGACTTCGCTGTGAAGTTTGAAAGAGCTCTACGTGTTAAGTTTACTACTGTTGTGTTGACAGATAAGCAAGATAAGCAAACATTCGAGTTTAACTTCCATACAAGAGATACTTCTGCTAAGATTTATCGCGGTCTGTTTGACCATGGTGATGCAGGAGTTACAAACTCTCAAGGTATTGGTCACTTGGTAGCAAGATTTGATCCTTCTGAAACTATCAATGGAGATGCTAAGTTTGCTCCTAAGAAACTTGCTCAATGGTATGGTCTTGAAGAGCGTCTAACATTCCCATTGAGAGATGATACTCATATTGACTACAAGTACATGGAAGTATCTAACGATAAGGGTGCTACATGGCAACCAATTCCGAAAGATATGACATCTATTTCTACACACCATCCGAGATTCATTGATATCGTAGGAGCATATGATAGTGCTACTCACGAGGATACTTGGACTGTAGAATGGCAAGGAAACTTGACAGGTATTACATCTGAAATCTGGTTCCGTATTCCTGTCCTTAACAAGACAGCAATCCAACAAGGTTTCAATGGAATAAAGGGTAATCCGGCTACACTTGTAGTAGGAGAAGCTCCTAATGGCTTGTGGGCTACATTCAGACGCGGTTATGCCGGAGTTAAGGGTTATGCAGTCTTCAAGATTGTTCCAAGACCTGGTATCTAATAGACTTTGAGATCACAGTTGGGTTCTAAATCTAACTTGAATATATTGAGAGGTGCGAGCGATGCTTGCACCTCTCTTTTTTTTGTGAAATAGAGGTTTGGAGGCGAGTATGCTATAAGAAGGGTGAGTACTATTTTGTTGGGATAGTAAAAAGGGGCTGAATTGAAGGATTATGGGAAAACCTCACTGAAAAACTCATTGATACCCATCTTATCGGGTGTCATTTGAACTGAAGGGGTATAAGTAAACTTCATGATATTGCTTAGAAAATACAAGAGGAAAGTGTTATTGCTGATAGAGGGTGAATACAAGGATAGAAAGATAAATAGATAGACCATAACAAGAGAAAAGATAGGAGGGTGAGCTGAAGCTGTTTTGGAATGATGGGTTGTTGTGGTTATAGAGCATCACGAGATTCTTTTGGGATGAGCCGATGCTGTTTGGGGATGGTGGTGGTTGCGTTCTGTTTTCGGAGTATCGGGAATCGGTTGGGGGATGCGATAGGTGTTTTGGGGAAGATATTGTTGTGGAGATTTGGAGTTGTGGCGATGAGATTTGTTCGGAACGGGTTCAAAAGAGCAGCTAAAAGGCATTAAAAGAACGGTTTATCATGTTTGGAAGATGAAGTCAAGGCTTGGTTTTTGCTTTTCAAGTGCCGATTTGTACACTTCATGGCTTGATTGCCACACTCTACGCTTTGATTTCCACGCTTCAAATCCGGATTTTGAGATATTAAAGGGATCGGAGCAGCTTTTTACTCCATTCATCAGAACTATTTATAGGGTTTATCCGAATTGTGTAACGAAGAAAGGGGAGTGCTCCGGAGCTTTGGACTGCTCTTAAAGAAGTGAAGAGGTGAGAGTTGTCGGGTATCATCCTGCCGAAAGAATCCGTAAACTTTTCGTATCTTCGTTTATCTTTTTGGTTTTAAGACTTTTTCTAAGACGGAATGACACTTTCCCGGTGTGGAGATGCCGAAGAGAGTGAGGTTTTTTGAGCTTGAAAGAGACTGCATTGCAACTAACAGTATAAACAGAAATCAACATTACAACAGATGAACAAACTTTTTTATGCTCTTCTTTTAGCGGTGCTCTTTGCCACGCCTGCACACGCTATGCACATCATGGAGGGCTATATGCCGTTGAACTGGTGTGCCATTTGGTACGTGTTATCCCTTCCGTTTGTGGTTTGGAGCTTTATCTACATTCGTAAGCGAGTGGCTCAAGACCCCAAAGCAAAGCTGACGCTTGCTCTTTCCGGAGCTTTTGTCTTCATCCTGAGTGCGCTCAAGCTGCCTTCTGTCAATGGTAGCAGCAGCCACCTTACGGGTACCACTCTCGGTACGGTGCTTGTAGGACCGCAAGCCATACCGCTCGTGAGTGTCATCGTTCTGCTGTTTCAGACCCTTTTGCTTGCGCATGGCGGTCTCTCCACATTGGGAGCGAACGTCTTTTCTCTCGGTATTGTAGGACCTTTTGTAGCCTATGGCGTGTACAAGGGTGTTAAGAAGATCGGTTTGTCCGATAGTGTCGGCATTGTTCTGGCTACCTTTATCGGCTCCATGTCTACGTATGTTACCACATCGTTTCAGCTGGCTCTCTTTTTGCCGGAGTCTGCCACCGGAGTCTTCGGTGCGGCGATGAAGTTTTTGGGTATCTTTGCTGTTACTCAAGTTCCATTAGCCATAGTCGAGAGCGTTATCACCCTTTTTGTGTACCGCATACTGGTACGTCAGGGTGTTTCCACCTATTTCACATCAAAAGCCGTTAGTCATGAAAAAGCATAAGTACACCATTCTTCTTGTCATCCTGAGCATTCTGTTTCTTCTTGTACCTGTAGTGGGCAACTTTATCGACTTCGGAGAGGGAACGGATGATGCCGCCGGAGAAATGATCTCTACATTGGTACCGGGCTTCGAGCCTATGGATTTCTCTTTCGGTTATGAGCCTTCGGAAACGATGGAGCCGGTGCTGTTCTTTGTTCAGATCGTGATAGGCATCGCTATTTTTGCCATTGCATATAAGAAGTTGGTGAAAAAAGGTTCGTGATCTTACCTGACCGACATAATAGAACGATACTTCTGCTTGCACTGCTGCTGATAGTCGTGGTGGTAGCTGTCCCATGGATAGAGATGCTGTTGGCGGTGTTTGTTTCCATTCTCGGCGTGCTTCTCTTTGTCCCGGTAAAAGGGCAGAGCAGATCCAAGAGAGGGCTTATCCTTGTCCCTCTGTTCATTCTTTTGGGAGTCTTGCCGGTACTCATAGAGCGAGTTCCTCCCGGAAGCGTGGCGGACGAAGTGGTATGGAGCAGATACGGGTGGGGGATAACCTCTTCCGGCATTGATATGTTTCTTCTGCTTTTGGCGCGTTGCTTTGCCGGCTATTCCGTGCTGCTGGCTCTGCTTCATCTCGTCCCGTTCTACTCCATGATCCAAGAGATGCGACGGCTTAAAGTGCCTGCCCTGGCTGTGGAGCTGATGGAGTATGTTTACCGCTATATTCATATCCTTATGGAGACGGCTCAGCAGATCTTTACGGCTCAGAAGTTGAGAGGCGGATATGCTGTTCGGAGCGAACGCCCCGGGCATGCGGCTCTTCTCTTGGGGCAGACCGTTGTGCTGGCTCTGCACGAGTCGGACAAAATGATGGACGGGCTTTACTCTCGCTCTTACGGGATGTCCGAACCGGAACAAGGTGGCAGGCAGTCCGGGATGACGCTTCGGCTCCAAGATCTTGCCATTGGCTACGAAAAGGGCAAAAGGGTTGTGGAGCATCTTTCACTCTCTGTGGAGTCAGGCAGAAAAGTGGTGGTAATGGGGTGCAACGGTGCAGGGAAGAGTACGTTATTCAAGACACTTACCGGTCTTTTGCCTCCTCTTTCGGGGGCTATCCTGCTCGATGGAGAGGAGATTCCGCATGGAAAACGGGGGCAGGAGGTGCTCCGGCAGAAGGTTGCCTTTGTTTTTCAAAACTCCAATCACCAGCTTTTTACCCCTTCGGTCAGGGATGAGATCGCTTTCGGACTCATCAACAGCGGAGCGGGAAGACGGGGCGACAAACGGTTTGAATCTCTTTTGGATGAGATCCTTGAGCAGTACGAGCTTACCGCTTTGGCAGAAAAACCGCCTCATTTGTTGAGTGACGGACAGCGGAAATGGGTTGCCATCGTTTCGGTTTTAGTGCTTGATCCGTCGTTTGTCATCTTTGACGAGCCTACGGCAAACCTCGATCATCTCTACACTCAAAAGGTGATGGCTCTGATAGACAGCCTTGTGGCAGAAGGCAAGGGCGTACTTCTCTCCACTCACGATGCCGATCTGGCGTATGCGTGGGGCGATGAAGTGTGGGTGATTAACAGAGGCGAACTGGCGGCAAGACTCTCCCCCGAAGAGCTTTTCCTGCATCCGACACTGCCGGAAGAGGCGCATCTGGCAAGGCCTTATGCGCTACATGGAAAAGTGTGGAAGCATCCGGTGTTCGAGCCGGAGCCGTGCGAGAGGGGCTATCTTCCCTTGATGCTCAGACCGGACAGGCTTTCGGCTCTGGTGATAGGCGGGGGCGAAGGGGCAGCCATAAAGGTGGAGACGCTGTTGCGTTACGGTGTGGCGACCACGGTCATGGCTCCTGCTTTTTCGGAGAGACTGCTCCGGCACCGTTCGGACAACGCATTGAGACTGGAGCAGAGAGCCTATCGGGGAGAAGCATTGGATGGTTTCGAGATTGTGATTGCCGCAACAGACGATCCCTCTTTGAACGAGTCCGTCTGTCGGAGAGCAGCCATACACTCTCTTCTCTATATGGATCTTAGCAGGGCGGACTTCTCTCCCGTTCAGTTTCCACTCTCTTTCGAGAAGGAAGGATTGCAGCTGGCTCTGCGAACAAAATATAAGCAGCCCAGAGTGCTTCAGGCTTTTGCCAAGCATTTCAAGGCGACCATCCCGGAAGAGATGGAGGAAGATTTGAACCGCCTTTCCTCTTTGAGAAGAGAAGATAAGGCAGCTTACGAAGTAGAAATAGAGCGATTTATAAATGCCCTTGAGGCTAAAAAGTAGAAATGATAAAGAAAGGAAAGATCTATCTGGCAGGCGCAGGTCCCGGCTCCATAGGGCTGCAGACCGTCCGTTGTGCCCAACTGGTAAAGGAAGCAGACGTTATAGTGTATGACGCATTGGTGAATCCGGCTATTCTGGATGATGCCAATCCGGAAGCGGAGTTTATTTATGTCGGGAAGCGTTCCGGTAAAATCTGCTTCAAGCAACAGGAGATCAACAATATATTGATAGAGAAAGCGCAAGCCGGATATAGCGTCCTCCGCTTGAAAGGAGGCGATCCCTTTGTCTTCGGAAGAGGGGGAGAGGAGATGATGGCTGTTCATGCTTCGGGATTGGAGTACGAAATCGTGCCGGGCGTAACGGCAGGAGTTTCCGTGCCTGCCTTCTTCGGCATCCCGGTTACACACAGAGGTGTCGCCACTTCGGTCTCTCTCATCACCGGGTTTTCCAAGCATCACGGTGTGCCGAAACTCAACTGGGAGGCTCTCGCAGGCATGAAAGGGACATTGGTGTTCTATATGGGGACCAACACCGCTCCCATTATTACCGAAAACTTGATCAAGGCAGGTATGGATCCTGCTACCCCTATGGCGATCATTTCGGAGGGAACATTGCCGACGCAGAGAATCATCAGCGACCGGCTGGATGCCTTTACTCCCGATTATACAGACTATTCGACACTTGCTCCGGGTCTTATCGTGATAGGCAATGTGGTAGATTTTCACAAAGCGTATGAGTGGGTCAAGCCGGGCAGTTTGGCAGGCAAGCGTATCATCGTTACTCGTTCTTACAATCAGTCGTCCACACTGGCAGATACGTTGGAAGGGCATGGAGCGGAGGTATTTGTGCTGCCTACCATGAAGGTTGCTCCCGTAACAGAGAGCGAAGAGATCACATCCGCACTATCCGATCTATTCCGTACGGACTGGGTGATATTCTCTTCCGTCAGCGGTGTGGAGCTTTTCTTTAAGAGACTCCGAGAGGCAAAAGTCGATTTCCGTAGCCTGTCTCATCTTCGCTTTGCGACCATCGGGAAAGTAACCACAGAGGCATTGGGACACTTCGGATTCCTGCCCGACTTTACGCCTCCATACCATAAAACAGAACATTTTATACGTACATTTGCGGAGACGCATCCGGAAATCCGCTCGCAACGAATACTTGTCTCCGGCTCTCTGCTGACGAAGAACCTTTTCGTGGAAGAGCTTAACGCCCTCGGTGCAGAGTGTCGCTTCGTGCCACTGTACGATAATGTCCCCATCGAGTATTACAGTGAGCGTATAGAGATGATGCACTCCTCTGTTCCGGACTGGATACTCTTCTGCAGCTCTTCTGCCGTAGAAAACTTTGCGTCACTGGTAGAAAGGCACGACCTTAGAGCATGGGCGGAGAAGTGTAAGATGGCTTCCATAGGACCGCAAACATCCAACGCTTTGAGAAAGCATGGCTACACCGTGGCTCTCGAACCGTCTAAAGCCAAGATCGAGAGCCTTGTGGATGCCTTGATAGAAGCATCGAAAGAGTAAAACGAATATAAACCAATAAAAACTACAGAGTATGAAACTTCTTCTTATTTCCAATTCAGCCTCTCCCGGAGAGAGCTATCTCGAAAAACCTTTACAGGATATCAAGCGTTTTCTTGGCGCAGTAACAGATAATATCATCTTTATTCCATTTGCCGGCGTTACCGTAGAGTATGACGCTTATACGGCTAAGGTGAACAACGCCCTTGCGGCTATCGGTGTGAAAGTAACGGGCATACACACTTGCTCCAATCCGATAGAAGCCGTCATGAAAGCGTCTGCCATCTTCGTGGGAGGGGGTAACACGTTTATGCTGACCAAGATGATGCAACAGATGGGGCTCATACAAGCCATCCGCGAAAGGGTATTGGCGGGAGTGCCATATATCGGTTGGAGTGCCGGCAGTAACGTAACATGCCCGACCATCTGCACAACCAACGATATGCCTATCGTAGAACCGGAGAGCTTCCGTGCCTTTAATCTTGTTCCTTTCCAAATCAATCCGCACTATCTTGATGCTCATCCCGATGGTCACGGAGGCGAGACAAGAGAGCAGCGTATCCTGGAATACATCAAGGCTAATCCGCACATGTATGTGGCGGGACTTCGTGAAGGCTCTCGTCTATGGGTGGAAGGAGAAAAGATCGAACTCTTGGGAGAACGCACCATGCGCCTGTTTAAGTATGGAGAAGAGATTAAAGAGTTGAGCCATGAAGACGATATTCGCTTCCTCCTTGCGCGTTAAGCAAGTCTTACTTCTACTGCTTATGACCATTCCCTCACTGAATGCACAAAACTCCAAAGTAACAGAGCATCGTCTCTCTAACGGTCTTACCGTCTGGCTCAACGAGGATCACTCCCAAAACAAAGTGATCGGCACCCTCGTTGTACGTATCGGTGCGAAAGACTCTCCCAATACCGGTATTCCCCATTACTTTGAACACATCATGTTCAAAGGGACGGATAAGATCGGTACGGTAGATTACGAGAAGGAGAAACCGCTACTTGACGAAATCAAGAAACAGTACAGCCTGCTGAGCCAAACATCGGATCCGAAAGAGATCGAAGATATTCAGAAGCGCATCAATACGCTATCCATAGAGGCAGCCAAATATGCTATCCCGAATGAGTTTACCAATCTCATCTCGAAGTATGGAGGCTCCGGACTGAATGCCTATACGAGCTGGGACCATACGGCTTACTTCAATACCTTCTCTCCTCAATACCTTGAGCATTGGTGTTATCTCAATAGCGAGAGACTCATCAACCCGGTATTCAGACTTTTCCAAAGCGAACTGGAGACCGTCTATGAGGAGAAAAACATGTACTCCGATGCCATGGGAAGAGAGGCTATGGACAGAGTGATAGCACGAGTAGCCGCTCCACACCCTTACCAGTACACCATCATCGGAAGTACGGAGAACCTCAAGAAGCCCGACTTGGCGAAGATGGAGGAGTTCTACAACACGTACTACGTTGCAGGCAATATGGGTCTTATCCTCTGCGGAAGCTTCTCGGAGGAAGAGGTGCTTCCTGTCTTGGAAAAGACATTCGGGCGCATCCGTCCCGGCAATCCGCCTCGTCCGGTGTGCGAACAGCCTCGTCCGTTCAATGGGGTAGAGCAGTTTTCCGTCAAATTCCCTATACCGTTCATTCAGGGGCGTGTCCTCATTTGGCGAGGAGTACCAAGCGGACACGAAGATGAGGCTGCCATGGAGGTTGCTATCCGTATATTCTCCAACAAAGGGGAGACCGGGCTTTTGGATAAACTCTATCGGACGGGCAAGGTAATGACTGCCGGCGCACAGTTTAACAATATGAACGATATGGGAGCCGCGGCTATCTTCTTTGTTCCAAAGCTTCCGTTCGGCACCATATCCTCTGCACAGAAAGAGGCAACAAAGATCTTGGAGCAGGTCAAAAGAGGAGAGTTTGGCGATGATCTCTTCCAACAGCTCAAGAATGAGATGTTGCAAGACTACACAACCCTTTTGGAAGATCTCACAAGCAGGGGCAGGACATACGCTTCTCTCTTTGCCGCAGGAGAGCATTGGTCTTCTCACCACCAAAAGCTGGAGAGAGTGCGCAGCCTTACCAAGCAGGATGTGGTGGATGTGGTGAATCGCTACTTCACCGGAAACTATCTGCAAGTCTCCAAGAAGACGGGCAGATACCCCAAAGACCGGATACAGAAACCTCCTTTTGCGCCTCTACCTCTTCACAACAAGGGGGCTAAGTCGGAGTTTGCACGCTTTCTCGAAACACTTCCGGTAGGCAACAGCGATCTTCGTTTCCTCGATTTCGAGACAGATGCGAAGCCGGTAAGCGTGATAGAGGGCAACGATCTGGTGAAGCTCTATACGGGAGCGAATCCTATAAACGACCTGTTCACGCTCAAGCTGAACTATCAGGTCGGAATCTACGAACGCCCTGTTCTCGAACAGGTTGCCTTCTATCTCTCTCTGCTGGGCACGTCTCGGCATGGTAGCGATCAGTTTAAGGACAAGCTCCAACAGCTTGGAGCGACACTCTCTTTCGAGGCATACAACGAAACCTTTACGATCAACGTGAGAGGGTTTGACGCGCAACTGAAACCGACTCTTGAGCTTCTCGGACACTTCCTGACCGATGTGAAAGGAGAAAAGAAGGCTTTGAAGAAGTTGGTGGAGAATAAGAAAATCTCCCGAAAAGCCATCTTGAAGTCTTCGCAAGATATGGGTGAGGCGCTCTCCGAATGGGTTCGCTTCGGAGATAAATCGACCTACGCAATGCAGCTGTCCTTAAAAGAGATAAAAGCCCTTAAGGCAGACCGCCTTGTGGGAGAGCTGAAAAGCGTTCTCTTCAAAGAGTGCGACATCCACTATGTGGGTAATGAGTCTGCGGAGCAAGTGGCTTCACTGCTGAAGCAGTACCTGCCTTTGGATAAGGTCGAAGAGCGGACAGCCAATCCCATAGACCTTGATGCCGTTGTGCCCAAGAAGCCCTACCTCTACATCCTGCCCGATAAGAAGAGCACCCAGACCATTATCAAAGGTTATCTCTTTGCTCCTCCTTTCGAGAGTGATAAGGAGCGTGCTTATCTCGAACTTTACAGAGTCTATTTGGGAGGCGGTATGAACTCTTTGCTTTTCCAGGAAGTGCGCGAGTTGAGATCGCTTGCATACGGAGCATACTCCGTGAGCTATCTCCCCTCCAAACGTTCTCAGACAAGCAAAGCAACCATATTGGAGGCGCATCTCTCCACGCAGGGAGACAAAGCTACGGAGGCTTTGCTGCTACTGGACTCCCTACTGAACGTGAAGCCCGATGATGCAGGACGGATAGAGTATGCACAAGAAGCTCTAAGAAGTGCCGCATCCAACAATTATCCTACATTCCGTAAAAAGAGTGAGACGGCGGTGAGAGCCGTAAGACGCGGATTCGATGAAGATCCGGCTCTATGGTTGTTGAACCGGATAGAAGACGTGGATCGATCGGACTTTGCCCGGTATATATCGGAGAAGTTACAGCAGAGTCATCCGAGGGCTTATGTCGTAGTGGGCAATCCTAAGAAGCTCGATATGAAAGCTCTTGCAAAGCTTGGAGAGGTGGTTGTGGTAGATCCCAAGAAGATTTACAGGTAGGACACCTTCCGAACGATATGTTATGGAATGATCCCGGAAAGAGATGCTCTTTTCGGGATCATTTTTTATTCTCCGAAGCATGCCTTATACCTCCCCTCTTCAACTCTGTTTTTATATATTCCATCCCGAAAAATGCTCACTTTTTTCGGTCTCTCTATTTTGCTCGGAGGGGTCGTTTTCAGAGCGCGACCGAATTGTTAAATCTGCCCCATTCTATTAACACAAATTCCGATACCTGTTAAGCCAAAACGCTAAACGAGCATATTTTGTCGGCTAAACGTGTTTAATTTTTCAATGAACACGTTTAGTGATTTCATTAAACACGTTTACCGGATTCGATTAACGTGTTTTTTTTCATATTGCTCTGGAAACATGATGTTTACGGAACTGTCTTCTCCTTTGAGTACAAAAATCGGATTTCGGAACGAGCTTCCCGGAGAGATTTTCAGGTATCCGTTTTTATATAAAAGCTCCCACCTCAAATGCTCTGTTGCGGTCGGGAAATCGGGACATGGTTTTGACTTTTTTGAGGAGAGGCGAATGGAAGAAAAGGGGAAAGGGAGAGGCATAAACGGAGAATAGATGTACCAAATGCGTCAAAATGATTAACTTTGCGGCTAAACTACTCTGAAACGTAGTAAAAACAGCAGAAGTATGAAACAACAGATATTCAAGAGAATAGAGATGATAGGAGCAGTGGTGGTGATGCTACTCTCTTCTATTGTTTATATCCTGACTATGGAGAAGAGTTCCAGCCTTTGGGACTGTCCGGAGTTCATTACCACTTTCGACCGTTTGGAGGTCGGACACCCGCCCGGAGCACCATTCTATATGTTGGTGTACAACTTCTTCTCTACCATTCTTCCCATCGGTTCCAATCATGTAGCCATTGCAGCCAATACGGTGAGCGCGTTGATGAGTGGTGCCACCGTGATGCTGCTCTTCTTGAGTATCTCTCACCTCGTGCGCCGATGCTTTGTGCGCTCGGAAGAGGAGCAGGCTGAGGGTCGCATGGGAGGCTATATGAGCTATGTGGTGTTAGGGTCTGCCCTGGTGGGTTCTCTGCTCTATGCGTTTACCGATACATTCTGGTACAGTGCGGTGGAGGCAGAGGTTTACTCTTTTTCTTCCCTCTTTACGGCGCTTGTATTCTATCTCATGCTCAAGTGGGAAGCGGCTGCGGACAGCAGTACGGCGGATCGCTGGATTGTGGGTATCGCTTACCTGATGGGGCTTAGCATCGGAGTACACTTGCTCAATCTGCTTTGCTTGCCGGCGATGGGGCTTATCTACTACTACAAGAGATCTCCTAACCCTACCTTCAAAGGCTCTATCGGGGCTCTGTTGGGCTCTTTTGCGCTTATCGCCATCGTTATGTTCGGTATCGTTCAGGGTGCTCCGGCTGTGGCAGGGATGTTTGAGCTGTTTACCGTGAACCTCTTGGGATTGCCGTTCAACAGCGGTCTTATCCTCTATCTGATAGTCCTCTCTCTGCTGCTCATCGTGGGTTATGTGGAGAGTATCCGCATCGAACCGAGAAGACGATTGATGCAGGCGATCTTCCTTGTCGTGGTGATCCTCATGGGTATTCCTTTCATGGGAAGCAGCTGGATAGTGCCGTTGCTTATCATTGCGCTTGTCGCATGGTGGGCATTTACCCGTCCCTCTTTCACCTCAAAGCTGATGAATCTGGCAATGCTCTGCCTGGCGGTGTTTTTTGTCGGTGTGTCCACTTATGGGGTAATCCTTATCCGTGCCAATTCGGATATTCAACTCAATCAGAACAATCCGTCAGATGTCTTTACTTTGAAGAGGTATCTTTCTCGTGAGCAGTATGGATCCACTCCGCATCTTTATGGTAAAACCTATGCGTCTTTGCCGGAAAGAAACAGCGACGGCTCCACTAAGTTCAAAGAGTCGGTACAGTGGCAGCGCGCTTCAAAGAGCTCCGAGACAGACAAAGACCGCTACGAAAAACTGACAGTACAGGAGCCGGTATACAGATCGGATATGAATATGCTCTTCCCTCGTGTCTTTAACAGCACGCAGGCACACTTTCCACAAGGTTACAAAATGTGGAGCGACCACAAGGGAAGAACAATGAGCGTAAACGATGGTGGGCAGATGAAGACCGTGGTGGTGCCTACTTTCGGAGACAATCTTACCTATTTCTTCCGTTACCAAGTGGGTTACATGTACTGGAGATACTTTATGTGGAACTTCAGCGGAAGGCAAAATGACCTCGCCGGACAGGGAGAAGCGACAAGAGGAAACTGGATCACCGGTATCACTCCGCTGGATAACATCCTGCTCGGTATAGATCTGGACAGCATGCCGGAGCACATGAAGCAGAACAAGGGACAGAACAAGTATTTCATGCTGCCGTTTCTTTTGGGTCTGCTGGGTATATTCTTCCTGCTCGTTTCGAGGAATGCATCCAAGAGTCCGAAGAGCCTGGAAACACTCTTTATCGTATTCATGCTCTTCTTTATGACAGGTTTGGCCATTATCCTGTACATCAATCAGTCGCCTTACCAAGTACGTGAAAGAGATTATACTTTCGCCGCTTCTTTCTACGCTTTCTCTATTTGGATTGCGTTCGGAGTGGCATATATCAGTGAGATTATAGACTATTACGTTTTCAAGGGAACAGAAAGCAAGAAAGCTCCGATCATAGCAACGCTGCTCTGTATGTTCGTTCCGGCTCTTGTCTTTGCGCAGAACTATGATGATCACAACAGGCATGGGCGTACGCTGGCTTCGGATTTCGGATACAACTATCTCGAATCTTGCGACCCCAATGGCATAATCTTCTGTAACGGAGACAACGATACATTCCCACTTTGGTACGCTCAAGAGGTGGAAGGAGTACGTCGAGACCTCAGGGTATGTAATACTTCGTACTTGCAAGCAGACTGGTACGTGGATCAGATGAAGAAGGATATGTACGACAGTAAAGCGCTTCCGATAAGCTGGCATCCGAATCAGTATGCCGGGGAGAAGCTCTCCGTGATTTATGTTGTGCCTATCCTGCAAGATACCGTTGCGCTCGACAAGGCTCTCGATTTCGCTACAAGCACAGATCCGAAGAATAAAACATTGCCGAATGTCAATCGTCAAATAGACTATATCCCCACCGAAACGTTCAGCTTACAATATGATCCGGATGATCTGATCCGTAAAGGCGCGATCTATCCTGCCGATACCGCATTCATCCCGACCTCTCGAAAGATGATCTTCAACATGAAAGAGAAACAGCTTTTAGGTAAGCACGAGAGTGTGATATTGAATATCATGGCGAACAACAACTTTGAACGTCCTATCTACTATTGCACTACCGTACCGGACAGTGAATACGTTGGCATGAAGCCGTACTTCCGTCAGACCGGTCTTGCATACAGGGTACTTCCTTTCCGTGCAGGCGACAGCATCGCTACCCAAGTGGATACGGAGAGAATGTATGACAATGTCATGAACAAGTTCAGATGGGGTGGCGCGGATCGCAAAGGCGTCTACATGGATGAGAATGCGAGACGAATGTTTGAAGGATACAGGACAGAAGTGTTTGCCGTACTTGCCAATGCTTTGGTGGCAAAGGGCGATACCGTTCGCGCTCAAGAGGTTCTCAAGAAAGGCTTGCAGGTGTTGCCGGCTGAAGTAATACCGCACACACGCACCTCTATCCCGATGGTGGATGCGCTTTACAATGCAGGCATGAAAGAAGAGGCACTTGCTCTCTCCAAAGAGATGGTATCCCGCTCTCTCGATATTCTGCGTTGGGCGGCTTCGCAATCCATCGACGGACAGACCGGAAGCTCAAGAGAGATAGACGAAGCCCTGCTTGTCTCAACCACGATAGCTCGTATCAACAAGATTTATAACGAGGAATACTACAAGTCCATAGAGCCGGACGTTCTTAAATATCTCAGCTATTTCGGTGGAAACTCGTAAACGTAAAGGGATGTGGCCGGCTTGGTGTACCGCCTTGGTCGAACATCCTCCCCGGCTTTATCGTGCCCTTTTCCCTGGCGCATTGTGGCGTCTTCCTCAAAGAGACAAGAAGGTCGTTTATCTTACATTCGATGACGGACCCATACCGGAGGTTACACCTTGGGTGCTTTCCGTGCTTAGAGAGAAAGGAGTAAAGGCAACATTCTTTTGTGTAGGGGATAATGTCCGGAAATATCCGGAGGTGTTCCAACAGGTCAAAGCGGAAGGGCACGACATCGGTAACCACACCTTCAATCACTTGCAGGGCTGGAAAGTGGGCTTCAATGCTTTCATCGAAAATACGGAGAAGGCAGACAGATGGCTCAACACCTCTCTCTTCCGACCTCCTCACGGACACCTCAGATGGAGTCAGTTTTTCCGTCTTAGGAGGAGATATAAAATGGTGATGTGGGACATCGTTACACGAGATTACAGCAAGTGCCAGACTCCGGAAGGAACGCTCGAAAGCGTCCGCAAGTACGTGCAGAACGGCTCTATCATTGTCTTTCACGACTCCATCAAAAGCGAGGCAAATCTGAGATATGCCCTGCCTAAAGCCATAGACTTTCTTCTTTCGGAGGGATACACATTCTCTCTTTTCCGGTAGATCAGGCGTTAACAGATGTCTTTCCCAACCATTTCTTTTTCAGACCTCAAAGCTCTGGCAGAGGAGATCAATGTATTCAACATCGGCGTAATAGACCTTGAGGAAAATCCCGATGTGGATTCATGGTATCAGCAGTGCTTCGATCGCTGGATAGAGGAAGGGCAACACGCGGATATGGAATACCTGACCCGCTACGAAGATGTACGGCGAACCCCCAAAGCCCTACTGCCCGAAGCCAACTCACTTATCATCATCGCACTGAGCTACGCTCCTCTTCAGAAGCAGGCGGCATCCGCTCCGAAGATTACGAAGTACGCCTTAGGGCGAGACTACCATAAGGTGTTGAAAAAACGGATAGAGATGCTTGCCGAAAAACTTTCTCAGAGATTTCCCCACACTTACAGGGGTGTAACGGACACCGCACCCATACCCGAAAGATATTGGGCAGCACGTGCAGGGGTGGGGCAGATAGGAAAGAACACCTGCCTGATAGTACCCGGCATGGGCTCTTGGTGCGTGATAGGATCTCTGCTTACCTCCGTAAGGGTAACCGATCTCCCTCGAAAAGAGGCACTCTCTTTCCCTGATACCGGAGCGGACATCTGCTTGGAGTGCGACCGCTGTGTCCGTGCCTGCCCCACGGGAGCCTTGTCTCCCTTTTCGTTGGATGCCAGAAAGTGCATCAACTATTGGACGATAGAAAACCGCTCGGAAGAGATCCCCGAAGAGATCAACAGCAAAATGGCTTCTCGTCTTGTGGGTTGCGATACCTGTCTGGATGTGTGTCCCTATAACAAGAACGTACCTCCGACGACGGAGTTGGAGCTGTTGCCCAAAGAGTCGTTGCTCGATCTTTCGCTGGAGATGCTCTCCAAAATGGAGGAGAAAGAGTATGGAGACATGTTCTTTGGCACCTCTCTCACGCGCACCAAATGGAGTGGAATGAAGCGGAATATCCGCTACTTCATCCAAAGAAAAAATAGAAAGAAGTAGCCGGGAACCATTCGGCTGTTCCTATGAACCTTGAAGGCAGGAGATGAGACTCTGTTTTCAAGGTTTTTTTGTCGCTTTTTCGGGGAAAGATACCGCTTGACAAACTTGTGCCGACTGCTTTAAGAACATTGTTTTAACAGGGATATAAATTCGGTTTAATCCGCTCAAATCTCATTTTCACGGCGTGACGGACAGAAACCGAGCCTTGATTTTTATCAATCAAAGTTTGAATCGCAACCTTTAAGCCTTGACTTGAACTTCCGAACCTTATGAACTCACTTTCTAAACGGGATAAAATCAAATAGTCTTAACGTTTATCCCGATTTCTATCCGATATTTGCTTCTCTGCCAATCGCTTTTTTCTGCTCTTCTATCTGTCTATATTTTTAGAAAATATGCCGGCTGGCTATAATGGTGTTCGATTTGGCTTAAAATATTTACTAATTAAAATTCACAATCAAAGTTTGTTCTCAAATTGGGAGGTAAAATATAACGATTGAATAAAAACTATACTTATCTTTGCGTCATAATGGTTTCACAAAGAGAGAATACACCTTTTATAGAAGAATAGACAAACTTTATTACCATGTTTTTTGAGAAAATAAAGGGGCTTATAGATGCTCCATTTACACCGTTCCACAAGGATACGCACGAAGTGAACTACGAAAAGATCCCGGCTTATGCAGAGATGCTGCATAAGAACGGACTTTCAGGTGTTTTCATCAATGGCTCTTCCGGCGAGGGCTATATGCTTACGGAAGAAGAGCGCATCCAGCTTGCGGATGCTTGGAAATCTGCCATAAAGTGGGACGATTTCAAGTTGATTGTACACGTCGGATCCACTTGCGTGAAGAGCAGTCGCAGATTGGCGGAACATGCCCAAGCGATCGGCGCGTTCGGTATCGGTGCCATGGCACCTCCATTTCCGAAGATCGGCAGAGTGGAAGAGCTGGTACAGTACTGCAAGGAGATAGCTGCCGGAGCACCGGAGCTTCCTTTCTACTATTATCATATCCCTGCATTCAACGGAGCATTCCTGCCTATGTTGGAGTTTATCAAGCAGATGGAGGTGGAAGTGCCTACGTTTGCCGGAATCAAGTACACCTTCGAGAGCCTTTACGAATACAACCAGTGTATGCTCTACAAGGACGGAAAGTATGATATGCTGCATGGTCAGGATGAGACTATCCTCTCTTCTCTTGTCATGGGAGGTGCGCAAGGCGGTATCGGTGGTACTACCAACTACAACGGCAGATGCCTTGTGGGTATCATAGAAGCGTGGAAAAAGGGAGACATTGCAGAGGCTCGTCGCTTGCAAAACTATGCTCAGGATGTGATCAATGTCATTGTAAAGTACAGAGGAAACATTGTGGGCGGAAAGCGTATCATGAAGCTTATCGGGCTTGATCTCGGTCCGAACAGAACTCCATTCCGTAACGTAACGGAACAAGAAGAGAAGCAGCTTCTTGCAGATCTTGAAGCCATAGACTTTTTTACTCACTGCAACAAGCTGTAACGGAGTAGAAAATGGAGATACAGCAGTATAGAGAGGTTTATTCCTCTCAGTTGAAGGAGGATATACTCCCTTTTTGGCTAAAATATGGTCTGGATCGTGTTCACGGAGGGATATATACCTGTGTGGACAGAGACGGCACACTGATGGATGGTACAAAGTCTGTCTGGTTTCAAGGACGGGGAGCATTCTCTTTTGCCTATGCCTACAATAATATAGAGAAAAGGCAGGAGTGGCTCGATGCATCCAAACATATCATCGCTTTCTTGGAAGCACACTGCTTCGATAAAGATGGACGGATGTTCTTTGAAGTAATGGCGGACGGGACTCCCCTGAGAAAGAGAAGATACATATTCAGCGAGTCGTTCGCCGCAATCGCTTTTGCAGAGTATGCCAAGGCTTCCGGAGATCGGGAGTATGCGGAGAAAGCGGTAAGGTTGTTCAAGAAGATGCAGGAGTGGCTATCTACTCCTGGTATTTTGGAACCGAAATATCTTCCGGTGATGGACTGCATAGGACACAGCCCCACAATGATCATGCTTGGTGTGGCAGGTGTCATAAGCGATGTTTCGGACGATCCGGCTCTTGCGGAACAGGTTCGCACTTCGTTCGATCTGATAAAGAACAAACTCTATAAACCGGAGTACCGCACGCTGCTGGAGGTTGTAAACCGTGACGGAACGATGATAGACAGCTGCATGGGGCGCACCATCAATCCGGGACACTGCATAGAGACGGCATGGTTTCTGATGGAAGCGGCAGCATTGTTCCCACAACTCTCCATCGCAGAGGAGATGAAAGAGTTCGGGCTTACCATTCTCGATGATGCTTTGGTATGGGGATGGGATGAGGAGTATGGTGGTATCATCAACTTCAAAGATGCCAAGGGATTCCCTCATCAGGACTACTCTCAGGACATGAAGTTCTGGTGGCCTCAGACGGAGGCAATCATTGCCCTGCTTTATGCTTACAAGCTGACAGGCGATAGGAAGTATCTCGACTGGCACAAGAAGGTACACGACTGGACATACGCACACTTCCCCGATAAAGAGTATGGAGAGTGGTACGGCTATCTGCATCGCGATGGTACGGTGGCACAGCCTGCAAAGGGAAATATCTTCAAGGGACCGTTCCATATCCCCAGAATGTTGGTAAAGGCATCGCTTCTGTGCGATGAGATAAGTAAGCAATAGAAAAGAGATAAAAATACTGTTTAATTCAAATCAATAATTTTTGCAAGATCATGAAACAGATTAAATGCACGCATCATGCGTTCCGAAGCATGTTGCTCATGCTGCTCATGCTCCTTCCTCTTTCCCTTTATGCACAGGGTATTACCGTGTCGGGAACAGTGGTAGGCACAAACAAAGAACCATTGGCGGGCGTTACTGTCCGTGTGATGGGTACTGCTCGTGGTATGTACACGAATGTGAAAGGAGAGTTTAAGCTCGAAAACGTTGCCAAAGATGCCGTTTTGAGATTTACATACGCCGGAATGGAAGAACAGCAGGAACGTGTGAACGGACGCACGATCATCAACGTTGTTCTTAAGGAACACTCCACGGTGTTGGACCAAGTGGTCGTAACGGGCTACTCTACGCAGAAGCGTGCCCAGATGACCACTTCCGTATCAAAGCTCGACACGAAAGTATTGGAGAGTGCACCCAGATCGAATGCAGCCACAGCGTTGCAAGGAACTATTCCGGGTCTTAAGGTAACTCAAAATACAGGGCAACCCGGTTCTACTCCTTCCATGGTATTGCGTGGTGGTACCAGCTTCGATGGTTCCGGCGCACCTCTTATCCTTGTGGACGGAGTGCCAAGCTCATTCTACGCACTCAATTCGGACGACATCGAGTCTATGGAAGTGTTGAAGGATGCTGCCTCTACCGCTATCTATGGTGCTCGTGCGGCAAATGGCGTTATCCTCGTTACCACCAAGAAAGGTAAGGCAGGACGCTCCAGCATAGTCTTTCGTACCAAGTACACTTTTAACAATCGTCCGGTAGACCCGATGACTTATTTGAATGCCGAGGACTATGTTCGCTTCAACCGTTTGGCGATAAAGGACACTCAGATTGTTCGTAACGATCCGAAGATTTTCTCTGCATTCTTGAACGGAAGTAATGGTGCCGGTGTTGGAAACAACGCAACCAACAGCATCTATACAACCATGTATCTCACTCCGGAGAATGAACACCTTCTCGGTAAAGGTACTTGGACTTCTATCGAAGACCCGTTGGATCCGACCAAGAAGCTGATCTTCCAGGCGAACAACCACTCTCAGCTCTTCTATCAAAACAGCTACGCTCAAGACTATACGCTCTCTTTCGATGGTGGTAACGATAAAGCGACTTACTATCTCGGTCTTGGTCTTTTGGATGATAAGGGTCTCGTTGTAGGGTCGGGCTTTAAGCGTGTATCCGGAACATTTAACGGCTCTTATAAGATTACGGACAGAATCAAGGTTTCTTCCAGTGTGGCTTATGCACATTCCAACTTGAACAACCCTTATACCGCAATATACGATTTGTTCCAACGTTCTGCCGGTATGGCTCCGACCACTCGTATCTGGTACACCAATCCGGATGGAACAGACTCAGATAAACCGCATCCGGGAACAAGCTACAACTTCGGTAACCCGCTTTATTACCATGACAAGTTCCCTGCAACCAACCTGGAACAACGCTTGAGTGCGAATGTTCAGTTGGACTACAATCTTACGGATAAGATCACATTAACTGCAAAGGGCAGCCACTTTACGGTAAACGACTCCGACGAGGCCTTCAACAAGGCTTATCTTGAAGGTGGAACACTCAGAACAGACAGAACATCTTCGGTAGGACATAACCGTTTGTTGCGTAACCAGTTTACGGCTCTTGCAAACTATCGAGACCGTTTCTTCGACAAGCACAACGTAGCTGCCCTTTTAGGGTCAGAGTATTTCATCAACTCCGGATTTGCGTTCAATGCTTCTACAAGACTTTCTCCGACAGACCTTATCCACACCATGAATGCAGGTGCAGAGGCTTCGGGTAAACCATCTTCTTCAAAAACGGAATATGCTATTGCTTCTATCTTCGGACAAGTGAACTACGACTACGACTTCCGTTATCTGTTCGGCTTCACATTCCGATACGATGGAACATCTCGTTTGGGTACAAATAAGTACGGCTTCTTCCCCGGTGTTTCTGTGGGATGGAACCTTCACAACGAACAGTTCTTCAGAGAAAACGAGTCTCTTGTCCGCTACCTTTCTCGCGTGAAGCCACGTTTGAGCTATGGTGTTAATGGTAACATCGACGTTCTTGGCAACTATACGGTTCAAGGTCTGTACAGCTTGACAAACACCTACAACTCGGAAAAGGGATACGTCAATACCGCTCTTCCAAACCTCGGACTTCGTTGGGAAAGATCTACTACACTTAATGCCGGTCTTGATTTAGGATTGTTCAACAACAGAATTACCTTGATCGGAGACTTCTTCATACGTGATGTTATGGATAAGTTGGCAGACCAAACGCTTCCTATATGGACAGGTTTCTCAGGCATTAAGACCAACAACGGTACGCTTCAAAACAGGGGATTCGAGCTGCAAATCAATGCAGAAGCAATCAAGACCAAGGATTTCAAATGGAATATCAACGCCAACTTTGCGTCTGTTAAGTCTTACGCAAAGTCTCTTCCGAATAATGGTCTTGATAAGAACAGACAAGGCGGTAGAGAGATCTGGTCTCCTAACGATCCTACAAAGACTATCTATGTGGGAGGACTACAAGAAGGAGAACGCCTCGGCTACGATCTTGTTACCGCTTATGTCTTTGACGGTGTATATAAAACACAAGCCGAACTTGACGAACACAAGGATCGTAGAGTGGAGTTTGCCTATAACAAGACAAAACGTTTCTTGGGAGACACTCGCTGGAAAGACCTTAATGGAGACAATATTATAGATAGCCGCGACCGCATAGTGGTTGGACGTACTACTCCATGGCTTGTCGGAGGTCTTTCTACTGACCTTAACTACAAAGGCTTCTCTCTTTATGTGAAGACGGACTTTGCGGTAGGACACTATCTTGTAAACGGTCGCCGTATGAAGGGGTTGGCTCAGACACAAGGTAATCAGAATGGCCCTGTGGAGATTAAAGATACATGGTCGCCTACCAACCCGGATTCCAATATCCCTCGTTACGGATTTACCGACCCGCAAAAGAATCACCTTGCGGCAGGTTCCGACCAAGGAGACTTCGTGAACAGCTCTACAAGAACATTGGAAAAGGGCGACTATCTTGCTCTACGTGAAGTAACACTCAGCTATACCCTTGGTAAGCCTATCTTCAACAAGCTTATCAAAGATGCGAGATTCTATATTACAGGAGCTAACCTGCACTATTTCACCAAGTATTCCGGTAGCATCCCGGAAGAAGCCAGAGGATCTGATACCGGAAGGTATCCGCTTCCTAAGACATTCACCTTGGGTCTAAATCTTACTTTCTAACTTTTGAGACTGATTAAAATATGAAAAAGTATATATATACACTTCTGATTGCAGTCATCGCTACGGCTTGTAACTTGGACTTCAAGCCTAAATCAGAACTTACGTACAACGGATTTTGGGAACAAGAAGAAGGAGTACGAAGCGCACACGTTGGTTTGGCTGCGCAGTTCAGAAATTTTGTATCGACATTCTATTTAATGGGAGAAGCGAGATCGGATATTTGGGGTGGTATAACCACAGAGTCTGCCCAAAATCAGATACTCATTGATAACGATTTCAATGCAACGAATACCGTCTTTACCAATTGGGCTGGCTTCTATGGCTATATCCACCAGTTGAATGACTTTATTACCAATGCACCGAGAGCGCCATTCGGCAATGAGTCTGAGCGTTCCAACATGATGGCGCAGGCTTACGGTATGCGTGCTTTTATCTACTACACCATGCTTAAAGCGTGGGGAGATGTCATCATCACTACCGAGCCTCTGAACGAAGAGCAGCTTAAGGATGTTTCCAAACTGCGTAGAGCACGTTCGCCCAAAGCGGATGTTATGGCTCTTATCCTCAAGGATATCGAAAAGTCTTTAGAGCTTTATGCCGGCACAAATGGTAAGTGGAAAAACAACCAAGTGTATTGGTCAAAAGCTGCGACTCTTATGCTCAAAGGCGATGCTCTCCTTTGGAAGGGTCAGGTATTAGGCGGTGGAGATGCAGACTTCCGTGCTGCGAAAGAAGCTTTATCTGCCATAGAGGGTTACTCTTTGGTTTCTTACGAGAGCCTTTGGGGTCTTTCCAATGAACGCAATAAGGAGTTTATCTTCACGATAGACTACCAACAAGATCAGGCTCAACACTTCTACTTCACGTTTACGGCACGTAACACAGACGTTGCCAATTTTGTGGATTTGAATGGTGAAAAGCTTGAGAAGTACAAGTTCAACGGACACAACAGAAACGGTGTTTCCTTTGATATTATAGAAAAGCTCTACTCAACTCCGGACAAGAGACAGGATACTTTCATCCTCTTCTTCTCTCAACAGGGAGAGTATGACCCGAAGAATCTTAAGGATGAAAAGAACTATCGCGGTGCTATCCTCGCTAAGTTCATGGGTGTATTGGAGAGCGACGGATCTCGTAAGTACTACGAAAATATTCCGATCTACCGTTATGCCGATGCTCTGCTCCTACTTGCGGAAGCGAAGAATCAGCTTGGAGAAGATCCTTCAGCAGAGATCAACCAAGTGCGCCAACGTGCTGCAAAGGAGAGCGATTTCGAGAAGTATGTTCACAATGGAGACAAGCTTCAAGGCAAGCGAGCCATATTGGATGAGCGTCTGAAAGAGTTCATCGGAGAAGGCAAACGTTGGTGGGATCTTGTTCGTGCAGGAGACGATCTTGTGTTCGAGTATGTCAAGAAGCTCGACAAGAACAAAAAACACCTCATCTACTATCCTATCTCCAGAGAAATGATAGCAGAAGACCCTGAGTTTATCAAGCAAACCGAAGGGTACGAATAAGATAAGAATATGACTAACTTTAGGGTCGCTCCTTCGGTCTTTGCCGTTAGAAGGGGCGGCCCTAATGCTTATATCACAGACATTATACTCTTATGACAACATCAAAACAGATCACAGGAAAGATATATCCCTGGATAGTGGTCGCACTCCTTTGGGTTGTGGCTCTGCTCAACTACCTTGACAGACAGATGTTATCCACTATGGCAGACAGCATGAAGGTGGATATATCCGAGCTTCAAGACCCTAAGTATTTTGGCTATCTCATGGCAGTTTTCCTATGGATATATGGTCTTATGAGTCCTTTAGCGGGAGTCATAGCCGACCGCATGAGTAGGAAATGGCTCATTGTAGGCAGTCTCCTTGTCTGGTCTGCCGTTACATTCCTTATGGGGATGAGTTCTTCGTACAATACGATCTTTGTTCTTCGTGCCATTATGGGCATCAGCGAAGCTCTCTATATTCCTGCCGGACTAGCTCTCATCACCGAGTACCACACCGGGCGGACACGCTCTCTTGCCGTGGGAATACACATGACCGGTCTATACATGGGTCAGGCATTGGGTGGCTTTGGGGCTACCGTGGCGCATCACTTCAGTTGGCAGACCACGTTTATCTCTTTCGGTCTTGCCGGAGTCGTTTATGCCTTTGTGCTTGCCATGGCTCTTCGGGACAAGAGAGAGGTTTCAGCCATCGGACAGAAAAGTGCTGTTACCAATCCTGATGCCATTCCGTTTGGTAAGGGACTGAAAAGACTGTTTGGCAATGTTGCTTTCTGGGTTATCCTCATCTACTTTGCCGCACCGAGCCTACCCGGATGGGCTACCAAAAACTGGTTGCCGACACTTTTCCGAGACAGCCTTGGCATAGACATGCAACACGCCGGACCGTTGAGCACTATATCTATCGCCTTCTCTTCTTTCGTCGGTGTCATTGTGGGCGGTATGCTTAGCGACCGTTGGGTACAGCGCAATCTCAGAGGGCGTGTCTATATCGGAGCCATAGGTTTGGCACTCACCATCCCTGCGCTTATCTTCTTAGGTTTGGGGCATGGTATGGTTACGATCATCGGTGCAGCCCTATGTTTCGGGGTGGGATACGGTATGTTCGATGCCAACAATATGCCTATCCTCTGCCAGTTTGTCCCGGATAACCTTCGCTCTACCGCTTATGGTTTCATGAACATGGTAGGAGTATTTTCCGGCGCACTCATTACTCAGGTACTCGGTGCATGGACCGGAGAGGGCAACTTAGGACTTGGATTTGCCATGCTTGCCGGTATCGTCCTGGTGGCACTACTGCTACAGATCACCATCCTTCGCCCTAAGTATGTGGACATGAAGAGCGAAAATTTCTAACCTCATCACTTTTTACAAAACATGATTATCACAACGTTAGAACAGCTTGAAAGATACTTCCCGTTGAATCCGCACTTCAAAGCGGTAGCCGGTTGGCTTAGAAGCACCGATCTGTCCGCTCTGCCTACGGGACGAAACGAGATAGACGGGGACAACATATATGCCAACGTCGCAGAGGTAGCTATGTCTCCCGACAGACTTATCCCTATGGAGCAGCATCGGGAGTACATAGACATCCATGTGCCGTTGAGGTTCGATGAAAGTATGGGCTGGAGTTCGGAAGACCTCTGTAAGAGCATCCGTCAGCCTTATGATGCGGAAGGCGATTATCTTCTATGGGAAGACACTCCGGCTCTTACGCTGTCGATGCCCGTGGGGACGCTTACCATCGTTTTTCCCGAAGACCCCCACTCTCCGCTTGTAGGGGAAGGAGTGCAGAGGAAGATCATCATCAAGGTGAAAGATGTGAGGTAATATCCTGCCTCCATAAGTAGAGGTTTTATGAAGCAAGAGCATATCCTCTCCGGTCGGGACACAGACAGCGTCCTCTTCCGGGGAGGATTTTTTTATATTTAACTTCTTGAATGTGAAAAGAGTGCTTATTTATAATTGTTGTCATTGCCGTTCAACTTATATTTTTCTACCTTTGAACCGATAAGTTGCATCCATATACAATAGAGAATAACTCTTACAAGTGATGAAGTGTAGCCCTTTCCCGAAACCATTCATCTGTTTGGTCTTGCTTGCAATGACTTTTATCGTTACTACCGCAGCGGCCCAGACGGACAGTTCTATACCGACAGATACTCTCAAACGCAAAGGCATTGTGGGCAACAAGCTCCCTAAAGATCTGGAGGATGCGCTTCTGAAACAGGTTCGGAAGCAGATAGACGACATCCGCCCTACGGTGGATATTGCCGGCATAAAGCAAGAGGGGAGAAGACCAATGCAGGGACGCTTCTCCGGTTCTCAGTTTGGCATTCCGGCTTTCAACTTTCAGCTCAACAGCCCTAAACTTTTGGAGGTGGACTGGAATGGCTTCCGGCTCGAATCGCATGCCTCAAGCCATCAATGGAAAGATGCCTTCAACACCCGGCACGACTCTCGTACCATCGGCATCGATCTCAAGCTGCGCAAAGAGCTTTCTTGGAACAACGATCTCTCCATGGGGCAGCTCTCTTCTTTTCATCTTCCTACACACCAAAAGTTTGGAGAGATCTACTCCGGCCTTAGCTACACTCCCACGGAGAAGTGGATACTTACGGGAGGTGTTGCGCTCGGCTCTTACATGGGGCAGACCTATATCAATCCCAGACTTCATTCCCAAATCCTCCTCACGCAAAACCTTAGGCTCAACCTTGACGGAGGTGCTTCCTTTTTCACGCTTCCGTATGCATCGCAGTTTTCCGGACGTGAGTTTTACGGAGGTCTAAGGCTTCAGTACACCATGGATGCCGGAGTCTATTTCTACGGATCGGCGGCAAGCTCTTTCACTTCTCTACCCGGATATTTCCCTCAACGTTACGGGCTGCTCTACTCACCCGTTCTTGGGGGCGGTTTGGGCTACAATATTCCGGGCTGCGGACCGGTTGAGCTGGGAGTGGCATACCGATACAACCCGATAACCAATAAAGCTGCTCCGGAAGTGTCGCTCAATATCGTGGGTGCGTTGATGTGGATCATCAAAGGTATCGGTACTCTTTTGGAGTAACCGTACCCCTATAAAAGCACCTTTTTTGTCGGGAACTTTTATATAAAAATGGAGTCCCGACATTTCTCTTGAATGGCTTCGTCGACTCTCCTGTTTCAAGAGCAAAAAGAGATTTTTCCTCTATAAGGGGTTGATAATAATGTGATTATGAAAAATCGCGAATTTGGAAAAAATTTTTTCTCAGTCCATTTCATGGGCGTTTTTCGCGTTAATACGTGTGAATTTTAACATTCATGTCTGTAAACGTTTCCTAATAAAGAAATTCGCCTTTTTAGGGGCTTTTTAGGGTTAAAATACGTAAATGATTGATTTTTAGTATTTTAATGTTTTTGGCTAAACACGTTAATCGAATCCGGTAAACGTGTTTAATGAAATCGGTAAACGTGTTCATTGAAAAATTAAACACGTTAAGCCGAAAGAATATGNTTAATCGAATCCGGTAAACGTGTTTAATGAAATCGGTAAACGTGTTCATTGAAAAATTAAACACGTTAAGCCGAAAGAATATGCTCGTTTAGCGTTTTTGCTTAGCAGGTATCGGAAATTGTGTTAATAAAATAGCCCAAATTTAACAATTCGGTCGTGCTCTGAAAACACCCCCTCCAATCAAAATAGAGAGCAAGAAAAAAGTGAGCATTTTTCGGGATGGAATATATAAAAATGAGTTTTGAAAACCTCCTCTTTTCGGGTGAGAAAAACGGGGTATAGGCTTGCCCTTTTTTCTCAAAACAGAGAACGTTTTTCTGGGAGGAGATTTACCCTTTTGGAAGTAGGGGATAAGAGAGACCGAGTAAAAAGCTCAAGGAAATAGGCAGACAAGGTGGAAGGGCGAAAAAGAAACGCTCCGAAACCTTACTGAAAGATTTCGGAGCATCTGTTGTAGAGGTTCCTGGCGGATTTGAACCGCCGTCTCCGGTTTTGCAGACCGTTGCCTAACCACTCGGCCAAGGAACCATTATTTCCATTTGGTACGCAAAGATAGCAACGATATTTCAATTAGCCAAATCGGATCACGAGGAGCGATGCTGTAAAGAGCCTGTTCGGAGACGAAACGAAAGAAGAAAATGGGGCAAATATTTGGTGCTATTTATTTGATATATTGGACTTAAAATGTTACTTTTGTGTTGTATGTTAGTAACAGAAAATGATTTGACAGAAGACCGAAACAGATTCGTCGGTTTATTGCTTAGACGATAGAGAGTACTTTCACCTCCGGTATCGTTTGCTCTTTCAAGTAGTACCCCACCTTTGAGAATAGTCCGGAGCTTCGGTGTCTATTCTGTTTTGAACAGGGGAGAGCAGAATCGGAAGAATATTGGCAGATGGTTGTTGCCAGAATGTCAAGCTAAGGCTTCTTCTCTGAGTCGATTTTTTTTAGAGGAAAGAGGCTAAAAGCAGAGTTTCTGTCTTGAGACAGAGTATACCACCCCTTTTATCCCCCTTGTGTTGAGCCGATCGGTGAATGATAGAGTCGTAGGAGGCTATAATATGAAAGTGTGTGATGACAAACCAAAAAAATGAAGATGTCAATATGAAGCGAACCATTCTGATTACAGGAGCATCCGGGACGGTCGGAAGTAGGGCGCTGGAGCTTTTTCTGTCCGAGTCGCACAAGTACAATATCCGAGCTTTTGATTTGAAGACTCGTAAAAGCGAGGCTTTTCTGAACAGGTATCGGGATCGTATTGAGTCGTTCTACGGAGATATCAGAAGGCCGGAAGATCTGGAAGAAGCGACCAAAGGCGTAGATGTCTGTATTCATACTGCTTCGGTGATTCCTCCTAAGGCCTATGAAGATCCCAATCTGACATTCAGAGTGAACATCTTCGGCACGGAGAACTTAATAGACTTGCTGACCAAAAACTCCCCGAATGCTTTTGTGGTGATGACCTCTTCTGTGGCTGTGTATGGAGATCGGCTCAATAATCCGAATATTCGTGTCGGAGATCCTTTGCTTCCTCCTTATCCGGACAACTACGGCGAGAGCAAAATCCGAATGGAAGAGTTGCTCCAGAAAAGCAGGCTCGACTGGAGCATCTTTCGCTTGACTATGGTGATGGGTGCAAGTAACCATCACTTCTCCAAGATTATGTTCTATATGCCTTTGTCTACCCCCATAGAGATCATTACACCTCAAGATGCGGCTCGTGCCTTAGTGGCTGCCGTGGATCATCGGGAAGAGCTTAGAGGACATATCTTTAATCTTGGAGGAGGAGAGTCTTGCCGGACAACGTACAAGGAGCTTTTGGAGAAAAACTTTAAGATAAGAGGTTTGGGCGCTCTCGACTTTCCTGATAAAGCTTTTGCCGAGCGAAACTATCACTGTGGGCTGTATGCGGATGGAGATAACCTCGAAAAGATTTTGCACTTTAGGAGAGACACTCTGCAGACCTATTACGATAGAGTGGCAGCTGATACGCCTTTCTATCAACGTCTTATAAATCAACTTTTTCGGAAATACATAAAAAGGTATTTGCTTTCGCTCTCTAAACCATATAAAGTATGGCATGAACAAAATGAAAATACCAGAAAGCTGTTCTTTTAAAGCGTTGGACAGAGTCGGGTAGAAAGTGTTGCGGTAAAGCCGGAGTAGATATGGTCTGAGGGAGGAGCCGGCTTGTGCTTTTATGATTGATGTGCAGAGGTTGTATCTTCTAAAGCGTTCGCCTTTCAGTCTGTGAATACTTGGTTCCGGACCGTTTCTTTATGCCCCGATGGATGAGTCTGAAATATGTGAAACATTTCAATGTATCCGTTGTGAGGTGTATATCTACGAGGAGTGCTTTTGAACGACTTTTTTGCCAATTATGTGTGCAAATGGATAAAGTCGGAAGTGCCGAATAAAAAAATGGAAAGAAGCTCCTCTTTATTCACAATAAATATTACCTTTGCCGGGAAAAACCATTTATACTTGAATTGTGTTGGTGTAAAGTCTGGTATGGGGATTGTTTGGCTCTCTTAAAAAAACAGGAATAGATCCCTTATGAGAGGCTTATCCTCTCGGCATAACTGTACAGGGAGTTCGGACTACTTGAGAACAGATAACCGTTTCTGAAATTTACACTTTATCGGGAGGCTTGAGTTTGAAAGAAGATCGAACAGATCAGACAACTATATTTTAACAACTAAAAAAGGAGAAGTTAATGAGAACAAAATGCACAACAATGCTTTTTTTATTCCTTAGTATGCTAATGCTATCGGCTTGCAGTAATCTTGAGGATGTTTACAGAAGATTGGATGAAGTTGAAACCAGACTGGCAAAGATTGAAAAATTGACAGATGGAGCTAATAGAGACATCAAGGCGATGAAAACTCTTTTAGAGACCCAAGGCTCCAATATTTCAATTAAAAGCTATCGCCCCCTCGATGACAATAGTGGTTATCTTCTCGAAATGAGTAATGGAGATAAGATTGTCTTGAAAAACGGAACAGACGGAACAAATTCATCAATGGGAGTAAAGCGTGGTGAAGATGGGGTGTTCTACTGGACTATCAATGGTCAGTACATGTATGACTCGGATGGCAATAAGATCAAAGCTTCCGGGCAAGATGGAGCAAACGGAGTAACTCCCATAATGAGAGTAAACAAAAAAAATAACTATTGGGAATATAGTGTGGATGGAGGAGCTTCATGGCATCTGGTATTGAACTCAGACAACGAACCTGTTGAGGCTACAGGAGGCAGCACTTCCGATCTACAGATTACGGAGACAGATAAGTCGATCATCATAGTATTTAAGGGACAGACTTTCGTTATCTCAAAAGAGTCAGGTAATCCTACTCCTAATCCGGTGCCTTCTGAGATCGTTTTGAATCCTACGACAAAAGAGATAATGGAGGGCGAAAGCTTTGTGATTGAAGCCAGAATTACTCCAAATTCTATTTCTACCGATCGTATTGTGTGGACTTCTTCAAACGAAAAAGTTGCTATCGTGGAAAATGGAAATGTTAGAGGAGTCTCCAGAGGCAATGCTACTATTACTGCAACCATAGGATCAGTAAAGGCTGTTTGCGAAGTTGTCGTAAATCCAAAATTTTCTTTGACTTTTGATATCACGATAAACGGAATACAAGCAATAGATGCGAACTTCTCTATTGTTCCTTCGGATGAAGAGAGTATCTATTACTTCTCTTCTATTTTAAAGGAAGAGTGGGATAAAATAGGTGGCGCTAATGGTATTTTGGAGTATGAAAGACATTTTTGGAACAGTGCCGGTTCTATTGAAGATGCCTTAAGGCAACTTACGACGAAAGGGTCTCGGTTGAATCAGAATTTGAGTTATTCAGGAATTTCACTGGCACGACCGGGAACCTCTTACATTGTGTATGCTTTTGGTGTCAATTATGATGGTACGGAGACTTCTGAAATTTTCTATAAAGAGATTAAAACTCTACCGGAACAATCTGTCAGTGATCTTACGTTTGATGTGAAAATCGAAGAAGTACTTAACAATGGAATCATTGCGAAAGTTACTCCATCAAATAGCAATTATACCTATATGGTCGTTCATGAAAGAAAGTCCTTCATTGACGGAAGAGCCCCTAATAGAACACCTCAGGAGCTGAAAGCCGTAGGGTATGAATTGGCATCAATTCACTTAAGAAAAAAGGACTTTGAATTTAGTCAAGGGGAGATAACTATAACTCCAACGACTCATCCTATGAGAAAAAATAGAGACTATGTGATAATGGTTTTTGGAATTGATAAAGATCGTGGTATTTTCACAGATCCTAAGCTCGTGGATGTTAAAACGAAAAATTAAGTTTTTATGTCTGACTAATTAGAAAATACAAATAATGAAATCTAAACAAGTATTATTCATTTTTTCTACTATACTATTGTTGATCCTATCGGGCTGCAACCATTCTAAAATGGATATTCTCGAATTGGAACTTTCGCACTATTCTACATTGGACTTTTCTGTAGAAGGAGGAAGTAAAACAATTGTTATAACCACTAACCAAAAAGAATGGGGAGCATTCTCCAATGCAGAGTGGGTAAAGACAAATCAAACGAGTAGAGAACTAACCATAAATATTGAACCGAACACGACTGTACAGAAAAGAGAGGCGGAAGTATCTGTTGTTGCAGGAGGATTGTTGAGAAAAATCCCGATAGCTCAAGCGGGAGTTCCTACTGAAATATCAGTATCTCAAGATCGTATAGACCTTTTGCAGAGAGAAAGCACCACTCGAATAACCGTTATTACCAATAATAAGGAGTGGAAGAGTGAAACCAACGCAAGTTGGATTCAACTTTCACATGTTCCGGGAGATAATACTCTTGTTGTAAAGGTTGAAGAAAACAACGACCCATCTGAGCGAAATGCAAAAATCTTTTTGAAAAGTGGAGATAAAGTACGTGAGATTGAAGTCCTCCAGAAAGGATTGATTCACTACATCCTTCCTATATTGATCCCGGAAGCTACTATGGCAGAAGTGGAAGAACTTGAGGAAAGCAGAGGAAATTCGGTAGAACATAACTCTTCTTATCTAAATGGCGGATCCCACACTTACAATGTAAAAAGTCCTATTATTCTGGATATTAAATATACTTTCAGCACAAAGCAACTGATAGGTGCTACTTTGCGTACTCGTGAACAATCAATGTTGATTGAACCGGAATTTCATCAGTTGTTTCTTAAAGAGGGATTTGAATTGAAAGGAGATAATGGTAAGGAGAGGGCGTATGCCGTAAGGAAGGAATTGCCCAATGGCACTCGCTATGAAATCGTAGCTAATGTCATTTATGATGTCCCTCGTCAAGAACCCAGAATAGAATTCAATTTCATTCGACGTCAACCGGGACCGATGCCAACCTTTGAAAGGTTGCCATTCGGATACGGAGATCTTTCAAAAAATACAAATCTTAATACTGTAGTGGCATGGGAATCTACTCATGGTGGAAAGTTCTCAGAAAAAAAATCTGCAAATAATTTTTACTATTTTGATGTAAATGACAATACCTACATCGGTAGATATTACATCTTTAATCAAGATGGTAAAGGGCTTGCCAATATGGTCTGTTTCACTTACGATATTAGCAAGTTTTTCTATAGATCCAATCAGAATAATTATATCCCAACAGATGAGTTTAAGGCTCTTCTTAAAAAAGAAGGCTTTGGGGATCCTATCATTACGGGAGATGAGTTTGGACGATTTTATCCACATAAAGAGAAAAAGCTTCTTTTAGGAGTTCGTGTTAGCTCTGTGAAAGAGGTTAACGGCGGTCTTCCTTCGGTAATGATGATGTTCCTCCCAATGCAAGAATAATAGGCTGCTATGAGAAAGATAAAAATGAAAATGGTATCTCATAAAAATCTTGTAGCAATACTTATTGTATTTGCAGTAGGAGTTATGGGATGTCGGAAAGATGAATATCCGGAGCGTCCCGATAAGGGAGATAATAAACCGGAGGTTGAAAAAATAGAATCTAACAAAGCTTTTATAGAAGAGGGATATCTGAGAGTCATGCTGACTCCTGAGTTGGAGAAAGAGTTTTCCATAACAGGAAATAAGGATGGCCTAAGAACCGGCTCGTCCAGTCTCGATCTTTTTCTCTCATCTATTGGTGCGAAGTCTATGACACCTGTATTCCCCGGAAATGGAGGCGCTTATGAGAAATACAGGCGTGCAGCAGGGCTTCATCTTTGGTATGATATTCAGTTTGACAAAGAGAAAACTACTGTTCTTCGTGCCGGCAGATCCGCAGAAGATCTTAAGGATGTCTTTTCTTACACAGAGCCTATATATAAGCCGATTAAACCGGAGAGTGTACCGATACGAGCCAATAATTCTTTTGCATTAAGATCCGAAAATCCTAAAGCAGATCCCCGCCTCCCATATCAATGGCATCACTCCAATGTTCAACAGCTTCCATTATATGTGAAGGGGATAGATATCAACTCTTTGGCTGCATGGGAGATAGAGACCGGTAAGCCAAATGTTATCATTGCTGTGTTGGATGGAGGTGTAGAGGTAACTCATGAAGACCTTCAAGAAAATATCTGGGTCAATCCTCCGGAAACAAGAGAGTATGGCGATGATGTGAATGGGTATAATTTTGTCCTTAATAATGGGAATATAGAGCCTGATGATCATGGAACTCATGTTGCAGGAATCATATCAGCTCGTCGGATGAATGGAATTGGTGTCGCGGGAGTCGCAGGTGGAGATGTCTCGTCGAAAGGAGTGAAGATAATGTCATGCCAGGTCTTCTCCGATCAAGGAAATAATCCTGCTGCCGCACCTCGTGCCTTTGTTTATGCCGCGGAGCATGGAGCCGTAGTAGCCCAATGTTCTTGGGGAATGGGAGGCTCTTCGGGTCCTGATGAGTTGCCCAGATCATATAAAGTGGCTATTGACTATTTTATTGATATGGCGGGTATAGATCCTAAAACAGGAGAGCAAGCTTCTGGATCTCCGATGAAAGGAGGAGTCGTAGTTTTTGCCGCAGGTAACAATGCGAAGGAGATCTGGTATATTCCCGGATCTTACAGCCGGGTTGTTGCAGTTTCTTCTATCGGACCGGCAGGAAAACGTGCTGTTTATTCCAATAGTGGAGTTTGGGTAGATATTGCTGCTCCTGGAGGGGATTATGACTATGGAAATCCGGATGCTCTCATTTTAAGCACTGTTACGGACAATCAGTATGGCTATATGCAAGGGACTTCTCAAGCGGCGCCGTTGGTATCCGGAGTTGCCGGTTTGGTTCTTTCAAAATTTGGAGGAAAAGGCTTTACCAATGAAGATTTGAAGAAGCGTTTGCTCTCTTCATTGAGACCGTTTGATCTTTATTCTTTTAATCCCAATTTTGTGGGAAAATTAGGGATCGGGATTATAGATGCCGCAAAGGCCCTTAGCATAGATGAAAACAAGAAGCCGGAGATGGTTGAAAATGTTAATGTCGAAAGAGGACCTAACTATTTAGACCTCACATGGCGAGCAGTTGCCGATGAAGATGACGAAACTGCCATTCTTTACTATCTGTACTGTCTTAAAGATAAAGAGTTGAATGAGAAAAATATTTTGAAAGCAAAGAGAATTGAGATTTGCCAACCTCAGCTTAAGTCCGGAGATGTTGTAAAGTATAGGCTATCTTCTCTTGAACAAGACTCTGAATATTCAATGGCTATTATTTCAATGGACAGATGGGGACATCAATCTAAACCATACTTTTTTCATTCTACAACTCTGAAAACAATTCCTCCTAAACTTTCCCGTTCTAGCAATAAAGATATCCTTCTCGTGGGATCGGATCCTGCGTGTCTTGATGTTGCAGTCGAAGATTCTGACGGATATGATTGGAAGTATAAAATAGAAGGAGAAACAAAAGGCGTAGAGGCTGAAAGGAAAGGAAATCTTATTAAATTCCGTTTTCACAGAGTGTTGCCTGTTGGAAGATATAACATCAAGCTGATAGTCTTTAATGATTTTAGTCGGAGTGTTTTGGATATTCCTTTCACAGTAGCAGTCAATAAAGCACCTAATGTAGTAGAGAAGATTTCTTCTAAAATAATACCTATTACCAAAGCTTCTTCTTTTGAACTTGAGTTGATGAAGTATTTTTCAGACTTTGAGGGTGAGGATTTAAGCTTTGAGGCACATTCCTATAATCCAACAATTGCCATTCCGGTGATAAATGGTGATAAATTATCAATAAAAGCGGAAAAGAAAGGGCTTGTTCACATGGAGGTTACAGCTAAGGATCCTCATGGAGCGGTAGCAAGAATTCAATTTGATCTCCAACTTGTAGAGGATGATATTGTCTATTTGGTCTATCCGATTCCGGCTCAGAAAGAGTTGAATGTCAGACTATCGGATGATATATATTCTGCCAAAGTCGAAGTTTACTCTCAAAACGGACAAAGAATGCTTTTACAACATGTATCAATAGAGAATGAAGAAGGTAGATTGATTCCACTTCAAATCGGGCATCTTTCTGCCGGAACTTATTTCTTAATTGTGGAGGGTAATGGCAAGCGAGTAAAGCGTCCTTTTATAAAAATCAACTAAGATAATGATACGAATAAAGAATATTTTTGTTGGTCTGCTTTTATTTAGTGGTATCACTCTTTCTGTTCACGCACAAGAAAGACCGATATTTGATCTGTTACAGACAAATGTCAATGTAAAAGGGGCGGCTCTTGGTGAGGCATACTTAGGCTTAGGTAATACTTTAAGTCTATATGGCAGTCAGCCAATTTCTCGCAGTGCTTCCGTTGGACCTTATGCCAATTACTCCTTGGGACTTCTTCCTCGGAGCGATAATGGAAGGCTTAAGACACATGCGATTGAATTAGGTTGTCCCATATCTGATCGCTTCAATATCATGGCTGGGATGAGGTACCAGTCAGGGCTGTTTATTCCCTCTGTCGATATGAGTGGAAGAGAAGGAGCCACTATTCATCCTATCGTTTGGAGTGCGGATTTTGGGACATCAACCATGATTTCCAAACAGCTATCAGCCTTTACCGGAATTTCATATCTTCAGAGTCATTATGGAGATCTTAGCAGGGCTCTTGTGGCTTCAGTTGGTAGTTCCTATAAGGGAAGATTCCACTTAGCTAACAAAACACTGCCGGCGGACTATATTTTTACCGTAAAAATGGCGGATATTGGTGCTTTATTTGCTCCTAAAGCTGAGAAGAAGTGGTTCTTTTCATCAAAAGTTCAGATCGGTAGCTCTGTATCGGTTCAATGTTCAACTGAGTATAAATTGACCTTGGCAGCAATGGGAAGTTACTTACTTCATTCATCAGAACGTTATCCGCTGTATGGAGGGGTAGGCTTAGAAGCCTCAACTTCAAGCGGAATAGCTCTACGCTCCGGCTACTATCGCCAAGGAGTCTTTTCAAAATATACAATGGGAGCCGGGTATAGATACTCTATTTGTTCTTTGGATTTTGCATATCAGATTGCGTCTAAAAAAGATTTTAATAATTTTTCATTCTCTGTTCGCATTGATATATAGGATTTATGTGATGGTAAACAAAACTTGGAAGGTTTAGGTTCGACTTCCAAAATTATCCGAAAGGATATAGTGCTCGGGCCAGATCTTACAATTAAAATAAGTCGAGGCTGTGTCAAAGTTGAACTTTGGCACAGCCTCGATTCAAAAACGGGCATCGAATATCAACAAAAAGAAAGAGGGTGTGAACAAATTACTGTTTGGGCACACCCTCTAAGCTTCTATGTTTATGTTACAATTATTGCTGTGTTCTTACCATAAACCGGTTACTATTTATGAGTACCCCTTTGTTGCCATTCCTGATGCAATCTTCCCGACTAAACCTTGAAGGACATTGCCGGGTCCGAATTCTATAAATTCTGTTGCTCCATCAGCTACCATCTGTTGTACGCTCTGTGTCCAGCGTACAGGAGCTGTGAGTTGAGCTATCAGGTTGGTGCGGATCTCTTCCGGATCGGTATGTGGACGAGCATCCACGTTTTGGTAAACCGGTACTTTTGGAGCCTTGAATGTCGCTGCTGCTATTGCTTGCGCCAAACGTTGACGAGCCGGTTCCATGAATGGGCTGTGGAATGCACCGCTTACAGGCAGAGGTAATGCGCGCTTTGCTCCTCTTTCTTTAAGAGCGATACAAGCATCTTCGATGGCTGCTTTAGAGCCGGATATCACGACTTGTCCGGGACAATTATAGTTGGCCGGGATGACGACACCGCTGGAGATGCCGGCACAAACCTCTTCTACAACAGCATCATCCAATCCGAGGATCGCTGCCATGGTGCTTGGTTCTACATCGCACGCGTCTTGCATGGCAAGAGCTCGCTCCGACACGAGACGAAGTGCATCTTCAAACTCCAATACGCCCGCTACCGCAAGAGCAGTGAACTCTCCTAAAGAGTGTCCGGCTACCATATTGGGTTGGGTGTCTGCTCCGAATATCTTGGCACAAACATAGGAGTGAGTGAAAACAGCAGGCTGGGTTACCTTGGTCTGCTTAAGCTCTTCGGCTGTTCCTTCAAACATGATGTCTGTGAGGGAGAAGCCGAGTACCTCGTTTGCTTTGTCAAAGATGGCTTTGGCTTCGGCATTGTTGTTGTAAAGCTCTTTCCCCATGCCTACAAACTGTGCACCTTGACCCGGAAATACAAATGCTTTCATAAGATATAGTTTTTTTGTTGTGAGTGTTTCCTTTATTACTGGTAAACTGAACAAAGATAATCATTTTTAATTCATTTATATAGGCATCATAATGTCTCTTATCCGTGATGGAAACAGAATTGAAAGTGGAATATTATTCCTATTTTTGTTTATGACTCTCACGGGAAATTCTCCATTTATTTTCAAGATGATCTTTAACCTTATGAACCTTTCTACTACAATGACTGACATCTGGACAAAGCTTCAGGAGATTATGAACTTTGTCATATTCGATGTAAAGGGAAGCACCTTTACGCTGCTTACGCTACTTTATTTGATAGTAGCATCCACCGTTCTTATCTTTCTTGTACGGAGAATTTCTAAGCTTTTGGATAGCAGACTTTTGGTACGTATCTCCGAGCGGGGAACACGTGCAGCCATTGTTACCATCATTAGATATTTGATACTGTTTTTGGGATTTCTGCTCATCTTTAAGTCAGCCGGTTTCGAGCTTGGTACTTTTAGCTGGCTCTTGGGAGCACTTGGTGTGGGTATCGGATTTGGTCTTCAGAATATCACCAATAACTTTTTGTCGGGTATCATTATTCTGTTTGAACGTCCCATTAAAGTGGGAGATCGCATTCAGGTTGGCGATATCTCGGGAGACGTCGTAGAGATCTCCATGAGAGCCACAACGGTGGTAACGAATGATAATATATCGGTCATCGTGCCGAACTCACAGTTTATAAATGGAAATGTGATCAACTGGTCTCACAGCGACAGACTTGTTCGCTTTCGTTATCCGGTGGGTGTGGCGTATAAGGAAAAGCCGGAGAGAGTGAAAGAGATTGTGTTGAACGTTGCTCGCAATCACCCCGGTGTGCTGAGTAAACCGGCTCCGGACTTTTGGTTTGTGGAGTATGGAGACAGCGCATTGAAGTTTGAGTTGATCGTTTGGACTTCTACCTACATCCAAAGACCTACAGTGCTGAAGAGCGAACTCTACTATGCGATATTTAATGAATTTAATGCAAATGGTATAGAGGTGCCATTCCCACAAAGAGACCTGCACATCCGGACAAACAGCAGTAGACATCCTTTTTCTTGAGAGGGGCATAAAGTAAAATCCCTAATGGCTTCAAGGTATGACCTTCTGCCATTAGGGATTTTTTCGTATCGTTTTTATTTCGATTACTGTTCTGCCTGCTCGGGCTTTGTGTTATTGATCTGTGCCACTTTTTCAGCTATCTTTTCCATCAACCATTTGGGTGTAGAGGTTGCACCACATATACCTACGCTATTGACCCATAGTGGTAGCGGTTCTGATATTTGCTCTGCGGAGGAGATGAAGTAGGAGTTGGAATTTGCCGCTTTACAGTGTCCGAAGAGGACTTTGCCGTTGGAACTCTTGTCTCCTGCTACGAAATAGATCCAATCTTTTTTCTTGGCAAACTCCTCGATATTAGGTATTCTATTGGAAACTTGCCGACATATCGTGTCTTTGTATTGGAATATGACATCTGCACCTTTATGGGTTTCGATGTAGGAGATAAGCTCTTCAAATCCAGCTATGGACATCGTGGTCTGAGAGAATAACACGATAGGGCGGTCGAGATCAATCTTGGAAACTTCATTCATGTTCTGCACTACAATGGCTTTTCCTCCGGTTTGCCCTACAAGACCATTCACTTCCGCATGTCCGTGCTTTCCGAATATGACAATCTGTGCATCTATATCTCGTGTTTTCTCAAAGGTGCGTTTGATGTTGCGTTGAAGTGCCAATACGACGGGGCAAGTGGCATCAACCACAGTGATATTGTGTTGGCGGGCAAACTCATATACTGCCGGAGGTTCGCCATGTGCCCTAAACAGAACCTTGCCGCCATTTAGAGTATTAAAATTAGAGTAGTCAATCGTTTTGAGACCTTTCTTTTCGAGTCTGTCCACCTCCTGATTGTTGTGAACAATATCCCCAAGGCATTGGAGTGCTTCTCCCGATTCCAACTCTTTCTCTGCATGCTTTATCGCATTGATTACACCGAAACAGAAGCCGGATCCTTCATCTATCTCTATGCTGAGGGATCTGTTAGAGGAACTTTTTTTTTTAGGGTGTCGTGGAAGTACGACAGCATGATTTCATTTTGTTCGTCTATCGAAAGATCGCTGTTATCGAGCATGATTGCATCTTCTGCCGGTTTAAGAGGGGCTACTGCACGGGATGAGTCTATCCGGTCTCGCTCTTGAACGTTGTGAAGGATCTCCTCAAAAGAGACCTTTTCTCCTTTTGCTGTCAGTTCATTGAAGCGTCTTTCGGCACGGACATCCGCACTTGCCGTTACAAATACTTTTAGTTCTGCATTCGGAAATACTACCGTCCCGATGTCCCTTCCATCCATAACGACTCTCTTCTGAGCACCCATGGCGCGTTGCTGTTCCAGGAGCAGTGTTCGCACTGCAGGTATTGTGGAGATGAACGAAACCTTGGACGAGACTTCCATGCCCCTTATCTCCTGCTCAACATCTTGTCCACAGAGAAGCGTGTGTCCGTTCTCGGGGTTAAAGTCTATGGAAATATCGCCGAGGCTTTTCTCCACATCGGAGATGGTAGGTTCTGTCCCGTCTGTTCCCCAAAGACCTTTGCGCATGGTGTGCAGTGTTACCGCTCTAAACATGGCACCGGTATCTATGTATCTGTATCCTGTCTCTTTGGCAAGCCATTTAGCCATAGTGCTTTTTCCACAAGAAGAATGTCCGTCTATGGCTACTATAATATCGTTTTGTTGTCTGTTTGTCATCGACTTGTAATTCTGATATAAGTTGAAAACAAAGATAGTAAAATAAGGGAGTAACAGTATGAGTCTTGCAAAGCTCTCCCTTTATTTTTACCTTTGCCACAGAGCGATCGTGAAGAGATCGCATAGAGACCGGAAAAGAAAACCTAACAGTAAACTGTACATAACCATGAAGAGATACCATTCGATTCTTATCCTGTTTTTTCTTGTGCTTGGAACGACAGCGTCTGCTTATGCTCAAAAGATAGCCGTAACCAGAGATGGCGAAGAAGTACTGCTTCATGCCGATGGAACATGGGAGTATCTGGATGAATGGGATAGGGATGAAGAACCCGACTTTACGTTCGGGCCTCGTCCAACCGGCAGGTCTGCACATATCACCATCAATGGAGAAGTCCGTTTTATGATAGTGGAGGGACAGCTGACCAACTTTCAAATCCTCCGTCGCAGAAGGGTCATTTATGATCATGTGATGAGGGAAAACAACGACAGATACGCAAGACTCTCATACGACTATCGTGGTCGTCTGGCTCGGATAGGTAATTGGGAGCTGCAGTATCGGTTTAGGGACAACAAGTTGGAAAAGATAGGTCCATACGCGATCAAGTACAAGTTCAGCAACGACAGGGTAGAGCAGATAGGACCATACCGGATAGATTATGATTTCAGCTCGGACAGAATATCCCGTATCGGGAATGTGGAGATCAAGTACGACTTCTTTACCGAAATGCCGGAAGTACGAGGAAAAAATCCGGGTATGAAGATTGTGATACTTTAATCCGTTTCGGCTCTCTTTTTCAATATCATGCCATCCTCCCGAACCTCATAAGGATGACCCTCCCTCTTGGCAAAAGAGATGCTTTGGAGTATATAATCTTTCGGGGCATTGAGAGATTTGCATACCTCGGACAGGTTTATGGGCAACGAGGCTTGCGATAGAAAATCCAGAATAACCTCCATCGTGCGAAAGGTGAGTCCGGATGGTTTCCTTTCCCGACACACATCGCACAAACCGCAAGGCAGGGAGTGAGTCTCCCCGAAATAGTTTAGAAGAACCTGCGAACGGCATTTCCTTGCCGAGGAAGAAGCATACGCGATAGACGCTTCGGCTCTATCGCGTTCTTTTTGTAGCCGTTTTTCGTAGCTGTCGTGCGAGATATGTATGTTTTCCGGAAGGCATCGCGGTCTTTTGTAACGGATATAAGAGGCTCGCTTGCCCGGTATATAGTCCAGAACGCCCCACCTGTTAAGATGCAGCATGGCTCCGTAAAAAGTATCTGCATCCATATCCAACTGTGTACGGAGTTTGGGTTCGTCTATTATGGCATGCTCTGTAAACAGACCGGTATAACTCCTTAGCAGCAGTTCCATTACCCTGTAATGCAGATCCGAAGACTCGTCCATCACTTGGTACAATTCATGACGAGAAAGAGTGATCTTCACTCTTGACGGCATGTTCTGATCCACTTCAAAGTCTATATATCCTGCTATATCCAGGAGCGAAAGAGCGGCATGTACTTCCAGTACAGAGTGTCGGAACAGATGACAGAAGAGAGAAATATTCAGCTCGAACAGGTGTCCCGTTCCGGCTCCTTCTGCTATCTGCAAAAAGCTGGCGATGTCTCCGTATATCTTTTGTATCTTTTCTCGTGGGGGAAAACCGCTTGCCACCCTCTTCTCTACGGCAGAAAGGTCTGTTGCCGGGTCGAATAACAGAACGGCATAAGAGGGTTGATTGTCTCTCGCAGCCCGTCCGGCTTCTTGATAATAGTCTTCCAAAGCGATAGGAAGTTCGGGATGCACCACGATCCGAACATCTTCTTTGTCTATCCCCATACCGAAAGCGTTTGTGCAGACCATTATTCGGGTCTCATTGTTCATCCATGCTTTCTGTTTCTTAACCTTGCTATCGTGCGAAAGACCGGCGTGAAAGTATGCCGCATCTATACCGTTCTCGTTGAGCAGATCACAATAGAGCTTTGCTTTCTTTCGTGAACGCACGTATACCAGCCCCGATCCCTTGACGCTGTTGAGTATGTTTACCAGATCCGACAGCTTGTCTGTCGTGGTTTTGACAACATAGCTGAGGTTTTTCCTGTAAAAGCTCCTCTGGAACAGCTTTGCCGGTTGCCGAAACATCAGTTTGTCCTGAATGTCTGCAACCACCTCTGTCGTTGCCGTTGCGGTAAGGGCTAAGACCGGCGTATCGGCGAAGTGAGTACGGAAGTCGGCTATTTTAAGATAATTGGGTCGAAAGTCGTATCCCCATTGACAGACGCAGTGGCTCTCATCTACGACAATAAGAGAGACATTCATGTTGGTTATTCGGCGGAGGAAGGTTTCGGATACGAGCCGTTCCGGAGAGACGTATAGCAGCTTGTATTCCCCATAGAGACAGTTGTCGAGAGCCTCTATAATCTTGCCGGACGACATCCCTGAATGGAGATACTCTGCCTTGATCTTCAATGTTTGAAGCCTGCTTACCTGATCTCGCATCAGGGCTACAAGGGGAGTGATAACGATGGTAATGCCCGGTAACATAAGAGCCGGCACTTGAAAGGTAATGCTCTTACCGCCTCCGGTAGGCATGAGTGCCAGAGTGTCGTAGCCGTTCAGTATGGAGCAGATAATATCTTCCTGCATCGGGCGAAACTCATCGTAACCCCAATAGCGTCGCAGTATATCCAAAGGGGATACACTTACAACATCATTGACGGACTGCCGTACCATCAGGAAAGTACTCTAAAATCAAGAAGCAGGAGTTGCGCCATATTCTTACCCATACGGCTATACTCTTCTATGGTATAGACGATGTCGATGCGTGCTCCTCTCTTATATCCTTCTATCTTATACTGGGAGTTGTAGGCAAAGGCGTTGAATATCTCGTCCGTTCCATCCTCTTTAAGGGCCAGCTTCACGTGGCTCTTTGTTTTTCCCATAAACTTGGGCGAGGAGGCAAGCTCCAGATTTGTGGTGCGGAATACCGGTTTCTCGTTGTGAGGACCGTAGGGTGCCATTTCGCGTAATTGCTTTCTGAAAGTGGACGTAATATCGGAGAGCTTGATATCCAAGTCTATGTTGATTTGAGGCGTAAGCACTTCATTGCTCACCTCTTTCTCTCCCAGCTCTTCTATCCGTTGTATAAAGGCTTCCACGTTGTCCTTATGGAGCGTGAAGCCGGTGGCATAAGTGTGTCCGCCGAAGTTGATCAGCAGATCTTTGCACTGGTCTATGATGGCATACATATCGAATCCGCCGATGCTTCTTGCCGAGCCACAGACCAAATCTTCACCGCCTCCGGTCTGAGTGAGGACAATACTCGGACGGTTGAAATGCTCGGTAAGTCTGGAAGCCACAATACCTATCACGCCTCTGTGCCATGACGGATCGTAGAGGGCTATAATCTTCTGTTTGGCAAGGGGTTCTCCTGTCGGACTTGTGGCTGTCTCCGTTTCCACTCTTTCCAGAGCCTGTTCGGTGATGGACTTATCCAACTCTCGGCGTTGGGAGTTGTAGCTATCTATGTTTTTGGTCATCTTGCGTGCCTCTCCTGCCGTTGCGGCAAGAAGCAGATCCACGGACTCCCTTCCATTTTGCATTCTTCCCGATGCGTTGATTCGCGGACCTATCTTAAAGACCACTTCGTTCATGGTTATTCGTTTGGTCTTTATCTCACTGACATCCATGATGCTTCGCAGTCCGAGTCTCGGATTTTTGTTCAGAATCTTCAGCCCATGGCAAGCCATTACCCTATTTTCTCCCGTAAGACTTACAAGGTCTGCGCCGATACTCACTGCCACGAGGTCTAATAGATCATAGACTTGACGGAGATCACCTCCATTGTCGATAGTAAATGCCTGTAAGAGTTTGAACCCCACACCGCAGCCGGAAAGCTCATCGAACGGGTATGTGGATCCGGGTATTTTGGGGTTAAGAATAGCCACAGCGTCCGGAAGTTCTGCATCCGGGACGTGGTGATCACAGATAATAAGGTCTATTCCTTTCTCCTTTGCATATCGCACTTTCTCCACTGCCTTTACGCCGCAATCGAGTGCAATCATCAGCTTGCACCCCTCTCTCTCGGCATGATCTATGCCTTGGAAAGAGATGCCACTGCCTTCATTGTAGCGTTCGGGTATGTAGTAGGAGAGTTGGGTAGTGTATTGCCGGAGAAATTTGTACATCAGTGCCACCGAAGTGGTTCCATCTACATCGTAGTCTCCATATATTAAGATCCTCTCTTTCTGCCCTAAGGCTTTGTTGAGACGGTCCACGGCTTCTCGCATGCCCAGCATAAGGAACGGATCGTGCAGATCCTCTATCTCCGGTTGCAGATACATCCGTACCTGCTCTGGAGTAGTAACACCTCGCTGGACAAAGAGCTTCGCGACCATGGGTAGAAGCATCGAGGACGAAGACAGCTCCGCCGCAACTCGCTCCTCTTCCGAGGTCAAGCTCTTCAAGTTCCATAGATATTCCATATGTGAAATCTCTTTTTTTCATTTTTTTTCTTAGGTCTCAAATATAGCAATAATATCTTGGATTTCATGAGAGATTTATATAATAACTCCTTCTTTATCTTCTTTTTGCTCTCTTTGCTCTCTGTTCGGGAGAGATTTTCAATCTTCATTTTTATATATTCCATCCCGAAAAATGCTCCCTTTTTTCTTGCTCTCTATTTTGATCGGAAGGGTCGTTTTCAGAGCACGAGAGAATTGTTAAATTTGGGCTGTTTTATTAACACAAATTCCGATACCTGTTAAGCAAAAACACTAAACGAGCATATTTTGTCGGCTTAACGTGTTTAATTTTTCAATGAACACGTTTAGTGATTTCATTAAACACGTTTACCGGATTCAATTAACGTGTTTAGAAATTTTGATTACTTGTTTGATTATTAGTGCTTTAGCTGTTTTCTCCTGTTTTTGCCCTCTTTGATCCAATTTTTGTTGTTAGAGAATGTTTACGATTAAAGGTGTTGTTTTTAACTTTTATTGTGCGTAAAATGAGCCCTAAATCCGACCGAAAGGAGAAAAGTTTGAAAGATGACGTTCTCTTTTATCTCTCTATCTATTAGCTTGTTGTGGTTTTTCAGAGTGTGTTGCGGGAGCAAAAACAATTGAAGAAGAGATTCTGTATTCGGGAAAATTCAGCTCTCGTTTTTATATAAAAGTACCACCCCATATACCTTTTTGAGAAGAGTGTATCGGGTGGCATTTTTATATTTTTGTGTCGAGGCGTTAGAGCTTAAATTCTGCCCACAACGGATAGTGATCCGAAATCATGAATGAGAGTTGCTGTTTGGTGAGTCCTCTATTGTTCAAAGCCGTTGGAACAAAGTCGTAACTACCGCCTCGGATAAACTCCAAAGAGAGTTTCGGCTCTCCATCTTTGCCGTTGAACCATGCGATCTGATCGTAGAATTTGGTTTTATCGAATATGGAACGGGTAACCTCCGGATTCTGCAAATCCTCCGGGACATAGAGCCCCTCCGAAAGGAAAGTCTTGTTCAGCAGATCTCCACGAGCATCTATATTGAAGTCTCCTAAGACAATGAGGTTTTGGTGATAGGCATTAACGTCCTTTGCCCAACCGGAGAGCCATTGGGCTATCCCTTTCAGCTCTCCGAGTCTGTCCTTAGACTTTTTCCCGTAGATCACGTGCAGAGTGATGAGGATAAAGGTTTGATTTTTGGATCTGAAGCTTACGGCATAAGGGGTGCGCACGAACTGTTCCGTCATTACATTCTCCGAAACACCTTTTCGCCACTGATCCGGCACGACGAGTTCGCCGGCAAGCCCGGAAAGATTTACTCTCCTCGTGTCGAAGAGGTACGCCATCCGTTCTCCGTTGCCGGCATCGCCTTTATTGACATCCGTAAGGATCATGGACCAGTCGCTTCCTAAAACTTTCAGCGTATCCCTTAATGCCCGTATGTTGGCTTTGACCTCCTGCACGGCAACAACATCGAATCTTCTGATGATCTCGGCTATGCAGAGGGTGGAGTGCAGATCTCGTTTTGGGGAGTCGTTCTCTTTGCTTGCCCATTCTCGTGTCAGGTCGCCGAAACCACGAATGTTCCAGCTGGCAATAAGCAGGTTTTTGTCTAACTTTTTGGATGGAATCTTTTCATCCAGATCTCTTTTAAGTGTGTTGAGGTTCTCTTGTACCTCTTGAGGTGGGGTGTCTAATATTTTTGCCATAGTATTGAAGGTTTTTCCAAAGATAGTATTTTCTTGTTTGTTGTACAACTCTCTAATTATGAGTTTTTAATGAGATATTTTTGCGTTCAAAGATGTAGAAAGAATCGCGAAAATATCCCTTTCTTTTTGTATTTTTGTGGCAGATATGAGCAGAATAAAGAAAAAGATGAGAGTGTGGCTTACCGGAGCCGCAGGTCAGTTGGGGAACGCTATCATGCGGAACTACTCTCCGAATGATGAGATAGAGTGGTTACCAACGACAAGAGATCAGATAGAACTGAGCGATAGAGCCAATGTCCAACGCTTCTTTGACCTCTATAAGCCGGATGTGATACTTAATGCCGCAGCCTTTACTTCGGTGGATGCCGCCGAGAATAACCCCGATGAATTGCGGAGGATCAACTATGAGGTGCCCAAGTTTCTTGCCGAGCTGTGTCATAATAAAGGGAAGATTTTGATGCACATCAGTACGGATCATGTCTTTGGCGGTGGAGAGCCGGTTTCTTCACCACTGAAAGAGGAAGATCCTGCCGCTCCCTGCAATGCTTATGGAAAGAGCAAGCATGAGGGAGAAGTTGCTGTGCAGGAGTCTTGTCCGCGTTCGTATGTCATTCGTACATCATGGCTTTACTCTGCTTATGGCAACAACTTTTACACCAAGATACGTCGCGTAGCCCTTAGTCAGGGTGAATTGCGTCTCGTTACGGATGAAGTCGGAAGCCCGACCTCCGCACTCAATCTTGCAGACGTTATCATACGCATTCTTTTGCGCATCAAATCCAAAGAGGGAAAGATTCCGTTCGGTCTCTATCACTTTGCCGACAGAGGCGCTGTCTCTCGTTACGATTTTGCTCGTGCCATATTGGATTTGGATCCTAAAACAGCTTCTTTATCCATGGAGAAGTGTCTGCAAAAAGATTATGATACGGTAGCTGTCCGTCCTCTATACAGTGTATTGGATACAAGTAAGATAGAGGCAATACTTCCGGACTCGGTACACGACTGGAAAAGCTCTTTGGAGCAGGTGTACAATCAGGAATAAGCTACAACCCAAGAGGTTCGGAGAACAAGGTTTTCAGGTAGCCTTATCTTTCCTTTTTGACGAATATTATACAGATGTCTTATATAGAAGAAATAAAACGTCGCAGAACGTTTGCGATTATCTCTCACCCCGACGCGGGGAAAACTACTCTGACCGAAAAGCTACTCCTTTTCGGAGGCGCGATACATATAGCCGGCGCAGTAAAAAGCAATAAGATAAAGAAGAGCGCAACCAGTGACTGGATGGAGATAGAAAAACAAAGAGGTATCTCCGTAGCAACTTCTGTCATGGGTTTTGAGTATGAAGGGTATAAAGTGAATATCCTCGATACGCCCGGTCACCAGGATTTTGCCGAAGACACTTACCGTACACTTACTGCTGTGGATAGTGTAATCATCGTGGTGGACTCTGCCAAAGGGGTGGAGCAACAGACTCGCCGCCTGATGGAGGTGTGTCGTATGCGACATACTCCTGTGATGGTCTTTGTCAATAAGATGGACCGCGAAGGACGGGATCCGTTCGATTTGATGGATGAAATAGAGGAAGAACTCGGTATTGCCGTCTCTCCTCAAACATGGCCAATAGATTCCGGAGAACGTTTCAAAGGAGTCTACAACCGATATGTGAGTGGATTGGATCTCTATAAACCGAGCAAGCAGCAAGTAACAGAGTGTGTGCACATAGATGATTTGCAGTCCGACGAACTGACCCAACACATTTCTGATGCACAGGCAGATAAGCTCCGGGATGATCTTGAGCTTCTTTCGGAAGTGTATCCTTCGCTTGATGAGGAGGCTTATCTTGCAGGACGGGTGGCTCCGGTATTCTTCGGCTCTGCTCTGAACAATTTCGGGGTGAAAGAGCTTCTCGACTGTTTTGTCCGTCTTGCGCCTTCGCCCCGACCTATTGATGCAATAGAGAGAATCGTAGATCCTTACGAGGAGGCATTGACCGGATTTATATTTAAGATTCATGCCAATATGGATCCGAATCATCGCAGCAGTATCGCATTCTTGAAGATATGCTCCGGTCGCTTTGAGCGGAATAAACCATACGCCCATATGCGTTTTCTCGGAAAACAGTTTCGTTTTAGCAGTCCTACTGCCTTTATGGCGCAGAAGAAAGAGACTGTGGACGAAGCATTTGCAGGGGATATCATCGGTCTGCCCGATACGGGAAACTTCCAGATTGGAGACACTATCACGGAGGGAGAGATACTTCATTTCAAAGGTCTGCCCAGCTTCTCTCCGGAAATGTTTAAGTATCTTGAAAATGCGGATCCCATGCGCACTAAACAGCTACAGAAAGGAGTTGAACAGCTTATGGGGGAAGGCGTTGCTCAGATCTTTACCAGTACGTTCAACGGTCGTAAGATTATCGGAACGGTAGGGCAACTCCAGTTCGAGGTGATAGAGTATAGACTTTTGCACGAATATCAGGCAAAGTGTCGCTGGGAGCCGGTAAGCCTTTACAAAGCATGCTGGATAGAGAGCGATGATCTTGCCATCCTTGAAAACTTTAAGAAGCGTAAGGCACAATATATGGCTGTCGACAGAGAGGGAAGAGACGTTTATCTTGCAGACTCTCCATACGTGCTTCAGATGGCAAGGCAGGATTTCCCGGATATTCGTTTCCACTTCACAAGCGAGTTTTAGATTTTGTCTATACAGTTATAGATTGTATCTGTTGTATCTGCATACATATATTTATATCTTTGCAGTATAAACATGATAACTAAACAATTACAAGATATGAAAACAACAAACTATCTTCACTTGGATGAAGCCTATACTGTAAAAGCAGTAGAGAAGTTGAACCAGCTTGCTGCAAACTTCCACATTTATTACTCAAACCTTAGAGCATTTCACTGGCATGTAGAAGGTCGCTCTTTCTTTGTCCTTCACGAACAGCTTGAGAAGATGTACGATGAACTTGCAGAGAATATAGACGAAGTGGCAGAACGCATCCTCCAACTCGGTGGTACTCCTGTACGTTTCTTCAAAGACATCGAATCGTTGGCGACACTGAAGCAAGCCGTAAACGTAAGTAAGGAAAGCGATATCATAGAGCAGGTATTGGAATCTATCTCTCTATTCATAAAGATCGAAAGAGAAGGACTTGCTTTGGCTGCCGAAAATGGAGACGATACTACTGTAGGACTACTTTCAGAGTATCTTCAAGGACAAGAAAAATTAGTTTGGATGCTTACAGCTTACCTTAAGAAGTAAGAACGAGAAGAGAGACTATCCAAACTCTTAAAGAATAAAAGTCTGCAAACTTTATCTATCTATAGAGGTAGAGAGGTTTGCAGACTTTTTTATGGTCTGAACAGATCTTATCGAAAGAAAAACAGTGTGCGAAATAAGCAGTGGTATGGAAAAAACGGATCAGCAATCTCTGTCAAGAGTCATTCCGGCAATATTGACTGTCGTAGCAGAAATGGCTCTTCCGACAAACTGACGAGCTGCCTGCTCGAAGGCATGAGACTCTTCCGTTGTAAAGAAAAGGTGTTGCCCTCCATTGGAGAGTAGTTGCTCCATTTCGGGATGGCGTTCGAGATAGGATTTAAGAGAGTTCACTATGATCTCTCCCTGTGGCAAAATTGTGATATGAGGGGGCGCAATCTCCGAAATCATCTCTTTGATAAGCGGATAGTGAGTACATGCCAGTAGAATGGTATCTATTTCCACATCTTTACTCAAAAGCTCTTCAAGATAGGTCTTGACAAAGAAACGTGTCCCTTCAGAATGGCATTCGCCACTCTCTATAAGGGGGACGAGCATCGGACATGCTTGTTGTATGATAGTGAGATCCGGGGCATACTCTTCTCCTTCACGAAGATAGGTTTCGGAAGCTACCGTGCCTGAGGTTGCCAAAAGACCGATATGTTTCGTCCGGCTGAAAGGTGCAAGCGATTCTATTGTAGGTCTTATGACTCCAAGTACACGGTATCCCTCTTCTGCCCAAGGCTGAAAAGAGGTCTGCTGTATCTGCCTCAATGCTCGGGCGGATGCTGTATTACAAGCTAAGATAATGAGCCTGCACTTCTTTTCTTTAAGGAGAAAGGCTACGCCTTCAGAGGTAAACTTATAGATGGTTTCGAAGGATCTTGGACCGTATGGTGCTCTCGCATTGTCTCCCAGATAGACAAAGTCGTATTGAGGGAAAGCCTTTTCTAAAGCCTTCAATATCGTCAAGCCTCCATAACCGGAGTCGAATATACCTATCGGGAACCTGTTCATACTCTCTTAAGGGGCAAAGAAAAAGTAGGCACATAGTACGGAAACAGTCATGCCGACCAGGTCGGACAACAGACAGATACCAAGAGTATAGCGTGTGTTACGTATTGCTACGCTGCCGGCATAGAGTGCAATGATGTAAAAAGTAGTGTCGGATGCTCCTTGACACATACAAGCAAGTCTTCCAATAAAGGAGTCTGCGCCATAATTTTGCATGGCATCTATCATCAGTCCACGTGCTCCGCTTCCGCTCAGAGGCTTCATCAGCATGGTTGGAAGTGCTCCAACCCAATCGCTTGGTAAGCCGAAGAAGCGAAAAGAAGCCTCTATACCGGAAACAATATAATCCATCCCTCCCGAAGCTCTAAAGACTGCCACTCCGACAAGAATGGCTACAAGATATGGAACAATATTGATCGCTGTCTTGAATCCTTCCTTTGCACCTTCTATGAAAACGGAAAAGACATCCAGCTTTTTCCATAATCCATATACGAGAAATATTACAACGACAGATAAGATAATACCATTGGCGATGAGAGCAGATATTTTTTGAAGAGACTCTCCACTTACTTCTCCATCACCGCCCCAAGGAATAAAATTGAGTACAATGGCGAACAGCAGTATCAATAAGGGTATCAGAAACGCTCGTTGAAAGAGGGAAATCTTCTGTTTGTAAGCTACGGCGCATATAGCAAACAGGGTGCTGGCTGCTGTGGCAATGAATATCGGGATAAAGACATCCGTCGGCACAGCGGCTCCCATGGTTGTCCTGTACATCAGGATCGAGATCGGAATAAGTGTAAGACCGGATGCGTTGATGCAGAGAAACATAATCATGGCATCCGAGATGCGATCCGGTGTAGTGCTGTTCTCTTTTTGCAGATGCTTCATCGTCTCCAATCCGAGAGGAGTAGCAGCATTATCTATTCCCAAAAGATTGGCAGAGAAGTTCAGCATTATGGTTCCCAGGGCAGGATGATCTTTGGGGAGAGAGGGGAACAACACTCTAAAGAAAGGATATGTCCCTTTTGCCAAAGCAGAAACCATCCCGCTCTTTTCTCCTACTTTAAGGAGTCCCATCCAGAGTGTAAGTATTCCGGACAGACCGAGAGCGAGTTCAAAAGCTGTGGTAGCACTGCTAAAAAGAGCCTTAGATACCTCATTCAAGGTCTCTAAATCGCCCGTAAATATCAGCTTGAAAAGGCAGACAATCAGAGCAAGGACGAAAAAACCGATCCAAATATAGTTCAGAATCATTCTCTATATCGCCTTACGGGATTAACTCAGAAGTGTAGTGTGAACTCGTCGGCATCTTCCAGAGCAGGAAATTTCTTGCGTAGATCGCTTACCTGTCTCTTGTCTATACGTCCTAATAGTATGCCTATCTCTCCTTTGTTCAGCTTTTTCACCAACGAAAGTTTTGGGTCTATTATCCGGCTATCCCCGCTATATACCTGTCGGTAGCTGTCTACGCCCACACGATTACAAGCCAAAACATAGCAGAGATTCTCAGATGCTCTTGCTCTTAGAAGAGCTTTCCAAGGAGAACGACGCGCTTGAGGCCAGCTTGCCACACAGACTATTGCATCATAATCATGCTTTTTAGTCCATCGGCACCATACCGGAAAGCGAAGATCATAACAGATAATCGGGAACAGTTTCCACCCTTTATACTCTACCAACAAGCGTTCAGAGCCGGAAGAAAAGTGTTTGGCTTCTCCTCCCGGGCCGAAAAGGTGCATCTTGTCATAGTATAGAGTCTCTCCGTTGGGATATACCCACACCCCTCTATTCGTACGGACATCATTCTCTATATGTATCATGGAGCCGAAGATAGCGGTGTTGTAGTGTTGGGCTTTTTGCTTCATCCACTCCAGACTTTCGTAAAACCATTCAGGCTCAATCTTTTCATCTCCGGTTACATACCCGGTATTCCACATTTCCGGCAGTACGATAAGGTCGATGGGATCATCCTCTATCGGTTCGAGATCTTTGAGTAGAATATCTATGACGTGGGCATTTTCTGCCGGGTTAAGATGTTCCAAAGACATCTGTATAATGGCTACATTGAGTTCTTCTTGTGGTTCCCCTTTATATGTGATAGGTTTCATAAAAGTTTCCGATGTTATCTGTTTGAATGAGTGCATTTAATATTCCGAAAAATATTCCGGAACACGGGCCATATTTTTATTGTAGCGAGAGTGGATATAGGCAATATCCTGTTCGGCATTACCTGTCGGATTGAATATCTCAAATATCCCCACCTCTTTCTGTGCGTAGTCTATTTTGGCAAGCTCTATGGGGACACCTGCTTTCAGTGCCATGTAGTAAAATCCGGTTTTCCACTTTGCCACTTTCGAGCGAGTACCTTCCGGTGTTACTCCCAAGTGAAATCGCTCTGCTTTGCGTATGGTCTCTGCCACCTGATCTACCAGTGACATTTTATGTTTTCTATCTATTGGAATACCGCCCATTGCACGGAAAATATGTCCTAAAGGAAATACAAACCACTCTTTTTTCATCATAAAATGGCTTCCAACACCGGTAAAATTATGGTAGAGTTTCCCGATGATAAAATCAATATTGCTGGTATGCGGAGCTACACAGATCACACTCTTCAGAGGACGTGATTCCGGTACAAGAGCTTTCCATCCCAGCCACTTCAGGAGTGTTTGTGCTATTCGCTGTTTTAATGTCTTTCTTTTCTTTTGGGTCATATATTCTGTATTCCTAATTTCATTTTGCTCTTGCCGGGAAACCGTACCGAAGTCCGGTGTACCAGTAAACGCATATTGATTGCTTTGATAGCCGGGAGAGCTTCTTGCAGCGATGTTATCTCCGTTACATCTTTCTCTTTCGTAGAAGAGGGGGTGTAGTCATGCCTAAGCCAGATCGGATGAATGCCGATGCGTAAAGCTCCTTCGATGTCAGTCTCCCAAGCATCTCCTATCATAACTACCTCGTCAGGCTTGCAACCTACCAACGAAAGTGCTTTTGCAAAGATCTGCTTAAAGGGTTTACTCACTCCTACATCTTCAGAAAGTACTACATGATCCACGTAAGGGGTAAGTCCGGCTTTTGCAAGCTTATTGTGTTGAACTTCTATAAATCCATTGCTTACTATCACAACGGGATAGCTGTGATGAAGTTCTTTCATCACCTCAACAGCATGAGGTATAAGTGCTTCTTTGTTATTTGCAATAGCAAAGTACTCATTATGGATCTCCATATAGGTTTCATCGCTATACTCGTACAGCGGAGAAAGGACATAACGAAGGCGATCTATTTTCAACACATCTTTGCTAATCTCTTTCCGTGCATACCTTCCCCATAGCAGATCGTTATAAGGGAGATAAACCTCGTAGAATTTCTCGAATGAGGGATACAAATCTCCGGGTTTACCACCCCAACCATACTTATGAAAAAGCTCCTCTAAAGCCTCTCTATTGTTTTGCTTTGTTGCCCAAAGAGTATCGTCTAAATCTATGAAAACTGCTTTTATCATAACTGCAAAGATATGAAAAGACGGACAAACTCTCCGATTTGTCCGCTTTCCATACCTTATATAATAGGGGATCAGAATCCTGAAAGATTCATATCCTTAGGGTATCTTACTTTGAAGCTCACCCGAAGTTTCTTCGTAGAGTTACCGGATAGATTCAGTTTCCATGTCAATATTCCTGTTTCTGCATCCAGTTCGGCTCCGCTTTGTTCAAGGAGTTCTACCTTAATATTGTTCGCCGTGCTTACCGGTATTCTATCTTTCACTTCTATCTCGGCACTCTCTCTCTTATTATTCACGATAGAGATTTCATACGTGCGAGTCTCCTCTTTTTCCGATGAGAAGAATTTTGTACCGCTCTTATCCGAAATCTGTTTGCGAGAAACACTCAGGCGGGTATCCTCTCCAAGGGTGAGATCCAATCCGTTTTCAAACTTCACCGGATCTATATAAGTCTCGCTTACCTGCATACCTTGCATGATCACTGTTGCCGGAGCCACGACCAGTCCACTCTTACCCAAATCTTTGATATGAGCCATAAGGAAAGCCCGGCTATCACCTTCAGGATAAGCGAAGTAGCGGTAGGAGGCTTTGATGCGCTCGCTGTTTAGAACTATCAGATGGTCTCTGTTGTTGCTATAAATATCATAAGGAGTACTTACGACAAAGCTCTGATTCATCATATTGGACACAGACTGCGCTCCCACATCATACTCCGCATAGGAGATCTCTTCGGCAACAGCATTGTATGCTATCGTTCGAGCAGACTTTTCCATAGATTCCAGCCTCATGTGATTCGGATTTTCCAAGCGGATAAACCATGGGTGTACGGATGGTGCATTCACACGCTTTGTCGGTCTTGCGTCTACAAGTGTCAGGTTTACGCCTTTCCAGTTGATACCGCTGCCTTGTCTCACATTTGCTCTAAGCGACATCTCCACCGGTTCTTTCTCGGATGCAACACGCAGCATATACGATGGGCTCCAAGAAGCAGAGCGAGTCAGGTACTCGATATTTAGCTTCACGTTCTGAGCCACACTGCTTGAGACGCGCACCACTATGGCACTCTTGCTGCTGTTACTCTTATTCTCTGTCTCGTCTTCTTGGGTATTGCCTTTAAGGGTACTCAGTTCTGCTTTCAGTGCAGCTATCTCTTTCTCCAACTTTTTCACTTCAAGGCTCAGTTGGATACGCTGTGAGGTGTAGAAAGAGAGGAGCTCGCGAAACTGTGCGACATTAGTTGCTCCTTTGTTACCAACAAACTCATTTCCGTCCATCATCTCTATTGCCTTGCTCTTTGTCTCTTTTTCGATGATGGCTTTTTCAAGTTTCTGTTCCAGTGTTGCCACTTTTTCGGCAAAAACTTTTCCTTCCGGTGTATTGACGTCAATGTTAGAAGGCCATTTGTATTCTGAAACAAACTCCGATGATAACACCATCAATCCCGAAGCATTGGTCAATACTCTTAAGGTGGAGATGTCCATCACATTGGATACTTGCCCTATTACTATTTCAGACGCTCCTTTAGGGACGGAAGTGGAGACATGGTGCTTCATCTCGGCACCTGTTCTATATACTTTGGCTTGTTGCAGTTGGGCTGCGGTGTAGATAGGGCTCTGTGCAAACAGACTTGCCACACCCGATAGAAGCAGAACGGATACTGCTATAATGCTTTTGCATTTCATCATATCTCAAAGTTATCAAAAGGTTAGACATTCATGTAGTTGTAACAAAGTTAATCATTTGAACAAGATACTCACCATTTATACTTTATATCCATCTATTTTTAAGAAAAATACTACCTTTGAGCTCTATGTAATACAGACAAAAATCTTTGACATGAAAAAGCAAATCATCACCATACTAACGCTGTTTGTTCTGCTTTTTACATCCGTATCGGCGCAGAATAAGACCTCCTTATCCCAAATTTCGGGCACGGTCATGGACAGCCAGAATGCCCCTATCCCTTACGCGGAAGTATTTGTAGGAGAAGTCAGAGACGGCGAAGAGAAGATCCTGCAACGCACACATACGGATCTTTCTGCGCGTTTCTCGCTCTCGATGGCTCCGGGAAACTATTTTTTCGGCGTCAGTCATTTGGGCTATAAACTCTATGTCTCCAAGATAACTCTGCTTCCGAACCAAGATCTGGATATGGGGAAGATTACCCTTCAAGAAGATCCCACAGAGCTGCAAACCGTTGTGGTACAAGGCAGATCCATGACCGTAAAGAGTACTCAAACCGGATTCAAGGTTGATGTAACGAAGATACGGGAGGAGAGAAACAATGCTCTGGATCTGCTGGCAGGGCTTCCCAATATATTTGTGCGTGGAGAGGAGCTGTTCATTCCAGGAAAGAAGCAGATCATACTCAAGATTGGCAATGTTGTTCAGCGTGCAACTCCGGAGAGCCTGCCACGTATATTGAAAGGCTACGATGCCCGACTCATAAAAAGTGTGGAGGTTCTTATGCAACCCCCTTTGAAGTATGACAAGGACGGCAACACGGCTATGATTATTCTATCCATGGAGTCGGAGTTTCTGAACTATGTCGGGGGAGTGGTTGGAACGGAGATTATGACGGGAGAGATGCAGAACTCTCGTTATGGTGGATATGCTTCTGCTTTTCTCAATCTGGGTAGATTTTCTTTCGCCGTAAGTCCTTATTCCAACCGGAGCGAGACCGAATTTTTTGAGAATGCGGTCTATTATCATCCCAAGTCCTTACACAGCATCAACAATCCAAGTACCGGAGAGCGACGCAATGCGGGTCTCAATCTGAACTTACAGTACGATTACAGCAGCTTAGGCAACATAGGTCTTCATGCCGAGCTTAAACGCACCGGAGTGGAAAATATTTTCGAGAGTACCGAGCTTTTTCGTAACAGAGAGACGCTCCATACAGACTCCACTCTGAACAACCATAACATTTACAGAGATACCGTGCCGAAGTATGCCGTAGCCGCCTATTGGGAACACACGCTGTCTCCAAAAGGAGCAAAGATCTGGGCTGATCTCTCCTATTACAGCTATACCGAAAGCAGAGAAACGGACTTCGGAAGCAAAATATCCTATACACCTGTTTCGCCCGATCCGGGAAATCCCTCTTTTATAAGCAGAGTGCAGTCGCCCTACTTCGGTTACAGAGACTTGGACAGGGTCAAAACATCCGGAATTGCCTCCAACATAGACCTCTCCATACCGCTTCTCCCGGACAACAAGTGGGTATTGGATGCCGGTTTTGGTGCGCAGATCTCCACAACCGACAACCGCAGATCTCATGCCCATGCCTATTGGAAGCCTGCGAACAACCCATTAGCACCCTACTATCCTTATGCCGATCTGGACAAGTCTGACGCAGAAGAGCAGAGGCAGAAAGCTCTTTTTTCAGTCGTGGAGCGCATCTACTCTCCCTACTTTAGCACCACGTTTGCCGTGAGCGATGAGGTTCTCTTGCGTCTTGGAGCCAAACTTCCCTACACCTCTACGGCAACGTCTCTCGATAATGCCGGCTACAAAGAGGGGAAAGGACGGATGCATCTCCTCCCTTCTGCATATATCGTCTATACACCATCCCGGAGACATAAGTTTTACTACACGCTCAACTCCGATATACAGCGTCCGCAGTTTGACAATCTGAACCCGTTCGAGTGGAAGACTACTACGTTCTCCGTCCTCTTTGGCAATCCCGATCTTAAACCGCAAACCGCTTATCGGATGGACTTGGGCTATACATTCAGAGGCGTGCTCTCTCTTGCCGCTCAGGCTCAATGGGAACGGGATATCATTGCATCCGTTACCCGTATAAAGGATGGTGTGATCTACAAAACTCCGATGAATGCCCAGCAGAGTCGCTTCTTGGCTCTAAAAGGCTCTTACTACTTCGATAAACTTTCGTGGATGACCGCATCTTTGGATGCCTATTATGGTGGCACGCTCTACACAAGCCATCTGCCCGAACTCCAAAAGAGCAAACAGAGCGTGAAGTGGGGCGTGGACGGATACCTCAACTTTGTCTTCAACAAATCGAGAACCTTTACGGGATTTCTTTCCGGCTCTTATATGGGCAAGAGATCTACCGTGATAGCGGATATTGATCCGGAATATGAGTTGAGTTGCGGAGTTACGGCATTCTTTTTCAACAGAGCTTTGTCTCTCTCTCTTGCCGGTCTCGAACTGCTCAATTCGAGTTACAGCGGTACTGCTTATGTGGGAGACACAAAGTTTGAGTTTGATAACAACTACTCTTTTCCCACGCTCTACCTCTCTGTTTCCTATAAGTTTGGAAAAGCCAAAGAGAGCTCTCCCGGAAGAAAGCTCAGCCATAAGGCTGTGGAACAACGTTTTTAGCGAAGAGGCAGATATTTTTACTACTTTTGCCGGAGCATGAAACCGTTCGGATACCATACGATTTATGCCATAGATGCTCTGCGTCGATTCAGATACAGAGCCGGGCATGGCGTACACTCTCCCTTGGCATTTACTCTTGTCGGCAGTGTCTCGTCCTGCTCCATACCCTTTTATGCTTTTGATGAGATAGCGGAGAGTCTGCCGGAAGATACGCCTGAGAGAGAGGTGCGAGTAGGGCAGTTTCTGTTTCGTCTTCTGGCTCATGCTCCGAAAGGAGAGGTTTTTTACCTCACGGACAACGCCTCCACCGGAATACCTCTATGGGGAAAGCGTGCAGCCCCCGACAGCATACACACTGAAGTGAAGCGTCCCGAAGAGATAGCACCGACCGCTTCTCCGCTGCTGGTTTATGCGCCCACCCCCTCTCTTGCTGCGGATCTTCTTGAGACCAACGAGGGATTGCTGCACAGAAGTGAAGCGTCTATTCATCGTCCCATGCTCCTTATCGACGGCATCCGTCGTAACAAAGAGGAGTATCGGATATGGAGAGAGTGTCTCAGGAAGCGGGTCTCTCACTGCATTGTCCTGGATCTCTACCATTGCGCATTGGTCATTGGCGGACACCGAGCGGAAACACAGCTTTTTCGAGGCTATCTGAATCTGACCTGAAACCGGATTTTCTCCCTGTCTAAATATAGAAAACTCTCTTTTGAGAGCCTCTGTTTTGGAGCTCTTGAAAGGGAGTTTTTATATAAAAATGGAGCATCGGTCGGAGGGCGAAAAAGCTCTTTTTGGATCGCTTTTTCTACTCCGGATTTTTGCTTGACCCTTGCAATCTTTTTGTAATCAGAATCTTATGGGAAATCGCGAATTTGGAAAAATTTTTTTCTCAGTCCATTTCATGGGGCTTTTTCGCGTTAATTGGTGTGAATTTTAACGCCTAAACCTGTAAACGTTTCTTAATAAAGAAATCTGCCTTTTTAGGTGCATTTTGGGGTGGAAATACGTAGGTGATTGATTGTTAGCGTTTTAATGGTTTTGGCTAAATGCTTTAATCGAATCCGGTAAACGTATTAAATGAAATCGGTAAACGTGTTCGTTGAAAAATTAAACACGTTAAGCCGAAACAATATGCTCGTTTACTGTTTTGGATGAACAGGTATCGGAATTTGTGTTAATAAAACAGCCCGAATTTAACAATTCTCTCGTGCTCTGAAAACTACCCCTCCGATCAAAATAGAGAGCAAGAAAAAAGGGAGCATTTTTCGGGGCGGAATGTATAAAAATCTCTTTTGAAAAGAGGCGCGGTATGGGGAGAAAAAGGGGATAAAAAGAGTAAAAGAGAAGAGCAGTAAAAGTATCTCATATCTTAAAAAAAATCAATTTCTTCGGCAAATGTGGCAGAGATAAATGCAATTTCTTGTATGTTTGCACTGTGAAACCTTTCCACAGCTTAGAACCTGTAGCGCATCACATCGACAGAATAATGAGAAAACATATCTTAATTACCTTACTTTTAGCTGCTTCTCTCTTCTCTTTTTCCTTATACGGACAGGAAGTTTACGATGTGGAAGATGTCCCCAATGTTCATCTTCAAGATAAAGATCAGTATGTCAGCGATCCGTTGGAGACGATGTCCTCATCTATGAGAGAGCGCCTCAATGCTGCCATTGCAAAAGTAATGAAGGAAAGAGACGTTGAGATAGCTGTCGTGGTGATACCGCGGATAGATACTTCAAAGTATCCGTCCGAAAGAGATTTTGCAAACAAGCTGTTCAATACCTGGAAGATTGGGAACAAAGAGACCGATAGAGGATTGCTGATGGTTTATATCACCGATAAAAGCCAGAGGAGTATCACCTTCGAGGTGGGGTACGGATTGGAAGCCGACCTTCCGGACGGACTCTGTTATCTCATTCAGCAAGAGGCTATGATCCCTCTACTGAAAGAGGGTAACACAGCCGAAGGGCTTATTGCCGGTGTGGAAGAGGTGGATAAGGTCTTTGGCGGGGAGTCGTCTCTGAAAAAAGAGTACGAGGAGTCTGCCGGAGATGACTGGATCGGAGAGGTTATGATGTGGGCTTTTATTGTCATTTTACTGCTTGCCGGAGGAGTGTTTCTTTATGGTACGAGCATCGAGTTGGTACTTAAAGAGATGAAGAAGTCTGTCCACGACCCCTACCTTACGATGGTCAAGCTCAGAGAGTCGCCGTTTTACTTCTCTACCATAGTTTGGAGTACCATTTTGTGTTGTTCCATTCCGGCTCTGATTGTAATGGTTGTATGGTTTTGGGTCATTAAGATCCGCTTCCGAAGAGCTTTTGTCTGTGAGGCTTGCGGAAAAGCAGGAACAACCAAGTATGTGGGCAATTCCGTCCCGAAAGAACCCTCTGTCGCCTCTTCGGGAATAAAGATACACGAGTTTCGATGTACCGCTTGCGGGCACAATCATATAGAGCAAACCTCCATCAGACTCTCGGATAAAAAACTCTTCGGAGGAGGTTATCGGGATGGAGTAGTGGATTATCGCACACAGATTTCTGCTGTTAGAAGCTCTTATAGAGATGGTTGGAGCGGAGGCGGAAGCTCAAGCAGTGGAGGCTCTTGGGGGGGCGGCAGCTCCGGTGGAGGTGGTGCTTCGAGCAGATTTTAAGTTGGGACATAAAATATTAACTTCTAAAATCATAATGAAAAATGAGACATTCAATTTACATCTTTATTGTTGGCATACTGCTCTGTTTGGCTATGCCTCTGTGTGCTAATGGTCAGATCCTTCGCGGAAACAGCAATGAGCAGATCGGAAGTATCAGCTCAAGCGGAGAGATAAGAAGTAAAAACGGAGCCTATGCAGGGAAGATTGCTTCCGACGGGAATATCTATGATCGTAGCAATAAGCAGATCGGCAAGATAGGGTCTGACGGTACAGTGAGAGATCGCAGTGGCTCCAATATAGGGAGGATCAACTCTGACGGAACAGTGAGAGACTCCGGAAACAGATATTTAGGCAAGATAGAGTCGGATGGTACTGTACGTAACAGTAGCAACTCCAGCATTGGTCGTGCATCGGGAGTGAAGAAAGAGTGGGCTGCGGTCGCTTTCTTCTTTTTCTCGTTCTAAGGAGACCATATTAGTGTAGCACAGAAGTAAAACGGAAACAGATATGCTAAAGAGATACATTGGCTTGGCTATCGTATTTTTATTGATAGCATCCTGCGGTAAAACCAATAAGAGTCATGAATCCGAGCAAACGACTCAAGAGGATGTCGTGAAGGAGGATTCTATTCAAGTCTATACGGAGGAAGATCATACTCCTACCAATGAATACATGGTAACCATGGCGGTTGGGAGCGATGACGGAAAGCAGTTCATTGCACAGAATAACGGTAAAGGTTCTTCGTTCTTTAAGCATTTTACCCACTCGATATATGAGGGTAAAACTTATCCGATACGCTTCGTCAAAATGAAACGGCAGCATCCGGGAGATAACGGAAGGGAAACGACCCAGAACTTCTACTATATGAGTGGAGCTTTGTTCGAGACTACAAAAAACTTCATAAAGGTAGATGAGTACGAGTGGGTCTATGCTCTGCTTTGTAATGATGCTTTCATGAGAGACTTTGAGCTGGTTAATGTGAAAACAGAAGAGCGAGAAGGATCTTCTTCATTGGCTGAAGTGTGGGAAGATTTGACTTCTGCCGAAAGAAAGGTAAAGAACGTATTTGAAGAAGAGTACGAACGCCGCATCAAAGGAATCTCCTGCTATCAATCCATTCGGGAGAAAGGAATTTACTTTTATGCGATGCAGTTTGAAGTGGAAATGGGACAAGCACTCGGCGTCATTGCAATAGAGACCCCCGATGGCTTCGCTGTCTTGGAAGAACACAGATCTTACGATGAAGTCTCTACTTGGCGTGTGGATGATGAAGGATGCTACTATCCTAAATATGTAGTAGAATGTTTTTTGAAAAAAAGTGATAACACCCTTGTCTTTCTTCTGAAGGATGGTGGCGCTGAGGGTATAAACTTTGATATGTGGACCATAGAAGGAGATGAAATTGTCCCATACGTTTTGAATAAAAAAGCCGTAGATCCGAACCGCTCAAAAGCCAATGAGGATGAGGAGGAGCAGGAAAATAGAGCTTCTTGGAGCTTTTATACTGCTCCATTATAACCACTAAAAGTTTTTAACAATAAAAATATTATGCTTATGACAACTCTTTTTTTATCCATAGCCTTAGTGCTTCTAAATCCTTTTGTTCAGGATAACAACAATGGGGAAAACTCTTCCAATGCGGAACGTAATGCCCGAAAGGCGCAGACAGAACGAGTAGTATCTGACATAAAAGTCTCGATGGAGGGGACAATAGACCATAATACCTACACGGAAGGACAACGTGCATCTGTTACTTTCAGCAGATTTCCTCGAACAGTGGAGGAGTTTCAAAAGGTTAGAGAGATACTTGCAGTAGAACCTCATGGTGCCGTTGCTCTCCAAATCATGGCATACGAAATGTACCGGAGAAACCCGGAAACAGGATTGGAGTGTATACGATTGAACAATACGATAACCAATTCGGGAAAGAATAGTAGTGCCGTAAGGCAGTTGGACCAAATCTTTAGCAAGGACAACTCTTCACGTCCTTATCAGATGGCAGCCTACCTAAAGGGCGCAACACACGAGAATGGGTACAATCCCACAGAGCCTTATACCGTAGAAGTAACGGTAGATAAGGGACGTAGATATGGCTATTCCAACGACTATCAAACCACTGTTCTCTATCTTTATGTGCTTACAAAAGGTAAGAGCAGTCCGGATGTCCTCTATGTTCTTAAAACCAAGAAACCCGATGAGACGAGCGAACGCGGAAAGTATTTCATCGTAAACAATTCGCCCGGACTCTATTCTCGTGTTCGTGAGATCTCTTTCGATGCAACGTTTAACGGACTGAAATAACCGAAGATCTTTATGGGTCGTAGAATAATCTATATGCTTATGCTCCTTCTTTTGGTCTCAAGTTGTGGCAAAAAGGCAGGAAGCAAATCCGACAATGAGGGCGAAACAGACAGTGTAACGGTGTCTCACGATACGAAGGTTTCGGTACTGAAAGAGCTGTATTACTCTGAAGATGTTCCCTCTCCTCCTGCGGACAGAGTGTTGGAAATGAAAAATGCTCTCCTTTCCAATATGGATAAACTCATACCAACGGATGCAATCCATTGTCTTTACTTCTTGGAAGGGTGTGTCGAAGGAGAGTTGTTCTCTGTTTCCGAACGTGAAGCTTCTTTTCTTGAAGCCTATTCCAGTGCAATGTATGATCAGAAAGAGAATGGAATAGCACCTCAAGACTCTATCTTGCAAAAGGAGAAGCATTACAAAGAAATGGGGCTGGATATTGTCTATACCGGAGAAGGCAGCTATGAGATTTCTGCCGGAGAGAAGTTCTATGAGGAGATTGTGAAACATCTGCCCGACGAATACAGGGAGATTTGGTCTCTTTCGTTGAAGTCGAGAACCTTTTTCAACGATGCCGGAGTCATGGTCTCATGGAAAGAGCTTGGAGAACTTCTCGCAAAGTATGAGGCTTACGCCACCAAAAATAAAGATCTCTTTGAAGTGATTGTTACCATGAGCAGAAGCTATGCTCTTGTTCAGGCCGCTTATATTTATGGTTTGGATAATAGCCCTATTACAGAATTTGAAAACAATGAACAGTTGAACTCCGAAGTGAAAACAGAGTACGAACGCTTCATCAGCAGCTATCCCGATAGTCCGACAGCGAGTTTGGTACGTATATTACTTGCCGAACCGAAAATCACGGAAGAGACTTTTGAAAAGGTTAAAAAGGCAAGACAGGAGCTGACTTACCCTCTTCTTACCGCGGATATGATGCAGTACAGCGAAGAGTAGACGGCACTGCTTGTCGGGCGAATAATCTAAATAATTTATCTTGAAACGATAATGGTATGAAGAAATTGACTTTTACACTATCACTTTTGCTCGTTCTGCTGACCGGCTGTTCCGGAGCAGGCAAAAAGAAGATCGAGCTACCTCCTCTTGAAGATGGACAGACAATCTGTCTTGAAAACGAAGACGTGCGTCTTTTGGATCATGAAACCGATAATACATTCTATATTGTAGTACAATCCAAATACAAGGACGGAAAGAGTTTTGAGACTCCGGAGGGTACAATATTTGAGACCATCATGGGAAATTCTCTTGTCGTAAGTCAGGGAACAGGCAATATCCGAACTCTTTTGGTCTATAATCTTCAAACAGGAGAGGAGAAAGCAAGAATAGAAAATTTCTTTAGTGGAATTGCCCCTGTACCGGAAGGAGATTCGGCAATGACATTCTATATCTACAATGAAGATACTGCAGGGATGGCGTGGGACGCTTCCTCAGAAGAGTGGGTACTGTATGGCGATCTTGAAGAGGGTATGCAGAATAGTACGATAGACGAGGCAAAACGCTCTTGTGAAGAACATCTGTTCCCCGGTCTAAGCATTGTTCCTCTACAAAAGCACCGAATGGATTTGGCTTCTTGGATCGTAACTCCGTTGAAAGAGTATCACTGGAGCTATTCGGAATAATCTTAAAAGTCTCTTTTATAGCTTTTATAATATCTCTCAAGCGTATTGGAATACCACTCCGATACGCTTGATTTTTTTGATCAATGTGGTACACCTCTCTCTTTGTCGATGTGTTTTGATGGATCTGATCCGTCTCGAGCAAAAGAGGAGCAGTCATAACTTTAAGTCGGATAGGAGAAGAGAGACTGCGATGAATTGTAAAGTATCTGTATTCTCCTTGAAAATGTGTAACTTTGGCATCTAAAAAGAACAACAGAAGCAGAGACGGCATAGTGAACGAAATGGAACAAAAGCAGCAGCTCCCTGAGATATTTTGCTCAAGAGTCTGTTCTGTAACCGATGGCTTCGGGCAAGATAAAGGTCTTGCTCTTATTGAGGCTATTCTTCATAAGCCCTCTCCTGTTTCCGTGAGACTGCATAAGAGTAAAGACATAGCACTCTCTCCTACGGCGGATATACGTAGAGTGCCGTGGTGTTCCGATAACGCTTTTTATCTTGAATCTCGTCCGATCTTTACGGCAGACCCGTGGTGGCACTCCGGTGCGTACTATGTTCAGGAGGCCGGAAGCATGATGCTCAGCCGGTATATCGGACACATTGAGCCGGTTAGCGGTGTCGTGGTGGATCTTTGTGCCGCTCCGGGTGGGAAAAGCACTCTGCTTAGGGATGCGCTTCCTGCCGATACGCTACTTATCTCGAACGAGTGGGATGCTTCCCGTGTTCAGGTTCTGAAAGAAAACATGACCCGTCTCGGACATGAGAATGTAATCATCACTCATGGAAGTGTCCCAGCTTTGGCAGATTCGGGGATAGTGGCAGATGCAGTTGTCGTAGACGCTCCATGCAGTGGAGAAGGGATGTTTCGGAAAGAGCCGGAGAGTGTATCTCAATGGAGTCTGCAACTTATAGCTCACTGCTCGGAACTGCAACGAGAGATTTTGGATGCTGCCTGGAAGATGCTCAGAGAGGGTGGAGTGTTGATTTATAGTACTTGCACCTACAACAGGGAAGAGAATGAACAGATTCTCTCATACCTTTTATCCGAGTATGATGCCGAGGTTTTAGAGCCTTTTGAACCCCATTCGGCGAATGGAATCTTTACTTCCGGTGATGGCATTTATAGGGCTTTACCGTCTGAAACAGACTCTGAGGGATTCAGCATCTTTGCGGTTAGAAAATGTGGAGGAACAGAACAAAACAACTCTTTTTCCAAGGCTAAGAAAGGAGTCGTAACTCTTCGACACCCGAAAGTGGAAGTGGAAAAAGCAACATCCATACCGTTAGATCTGATTTGGGAAATACCTTCAGGTGAGATTTTTGCCCTGCCTTTGACTTCCGCCCCAATCCTTCAACAGCTTCATTCAAGAAGCAAGAGTCGGATCGTTCAAGCAGGAATACCTGTTGCGGAGTTCAAGGGTAAGGATCTTATCCCTCAGCACTCATGGGCACTATCTTCTCGCTTGTCTCATCCTTATCCTATGGTAGATATAGGAGAGGAACAGGCATTGGACTATCTTAAAAGAGAGAATATCTCCGTAGATGCTCCTAAAGGAATAGTGCTTCTTACCTATAAAGGTCTTCCTTTGGGCTGGATAAAGCAGTTGGGTAACCGTGCCAACTCTCTTCTGCCAAAAGGGATGGCTATTTTTAATAAGTCTCTACAACCGGACTCTTGGAAGTGGAGCAATTTTTTAATGAAGCTGTAATGAAGAGTATAATAATGCAATACTCGGACATTGATGCAAGGTGGAGAGTATGGCTCTTGGCTGTATCTTTTCTGCTTTTGCTCTCTTTCCCCTCCTTGATGAAAGCACAGACAGAGGAGTCTGTGAGTGGAGAGCTCTCTGCCATTCCGAGATATGAGATCTCTGTGATCACCGTATCCCCAAGTCCCGAAACTCCTTATACACTTTACGGACACACTGCGGTAAGAGTGATAGACCATATTGTCGGAACGGATGCGGTGTATAACTACGGTGTCTTTGACTTCAATGAACCCAATTTTACGCTCAACTTTATTCAGGGGAAGCCGGAATATTGGGTGGATAAAAGGAGTTACGGCGATTTTTTCTACGAATATACCTACTTCAACAGAGGTTTTAGTCAGCAGATCTTGAACCTTACAGACACTGAAGCAGAGCTTATTGTGGCAGCTTTGGAAGAGAATATCTTGCCTGAAAATTGTCGGTATCTCTACAACTTCATTTTTGATAACTGTGCCAATAGACCCATGATGCTGTTCGAGTCAGTATTGGGAAAGATAGAGCTGGTTCCATTAAAAAATAATGGAACCTTTAGAGAGTGGATAGAGGAGTGTACTAAAAATAACTCTTGGCAGATTTTTGGAATCAATCTTGCACTTGGTGCAGGTACGGATAGTTACCCTGATACTTTAGCAGATCGCTTTTTGCCGGTAATGGTAGAAGAAACTCTTAGAAACGGGAGGTGGATGGATCGTGGAGAGAAACCTCTTATCGTTCGGGAGGAAGTCCTTTTTACTCCCGATCCATTGTTTCAAAATGCCACCCCGAAGACGTGGACAGATATCGTTACACCCACTGCTCTCTTCTCTTTGCTGTTGCTTCTGCATCTTGTTATTCTTGTGGTAAGCTATCGTAAAAACTCTTTTACGGTGGTGAAAAGTGTAGAAACTCTCTTGCTTATCGTTGCCGGTATAGCTGGTTGTGTTATTTGGTATATCTCTTTGTTATCAAATCATCCGTTTACTTTTCCCAACTACAATATGCTTCTGTTGCATCCGTTCCATTTTATAACCGTTTGGATGATTTGGAAAAAGGATAACGGCTCACAACTTGTTCGGAGGTGGACTATTCTCCTTGCCGGTCTCATCCTTCTCTGCATACTTATCACTCTCCTCCTTAGAGTACAATCTCTATCCGTTCCCATATATTTATTGGCATTTCTGTTGCTTTTGTGCTACTCTCACAGAGAATTGGCACAGAATATGCGGAGACTATACAAGAAAGCAAAAGCATAGATTACTACCGGAATGAAGAAAGCAATAGTTCCTCTCATAGCCTTTTTGACGCTTTGTCAGGCACAGGCACAAGTCTCGCTGCCTCGCTTAGTTGTCTGGCTTACAGTAGAAGATCTCCGAACAGATTATTTGGAAACTCTTCTACCGGAAATGCGTGAGGATGGTTTGACAAAGCTGATCAAAGGAGGGGTCTATTACCAACAGTTGAAGTCTCCCCTTGCTGAAAGCAATGTCTTAAGTGCTATGGCTATGCTTCAGACCGGGCATACTCCGGCGGATCATCACATAACACATCGCTATCCGACTACTATTGTCGGCAACGGAAGAGAGCGTAGCAGATCTGTCTTTTACGATGATAAATATATCGGATATGCAACCAATGACAAACTCTCGCCATTAGCTCTGAATGTCTCCACGCTTGGGGACAAACTGAAAGAGAATTGGAGTGGAAAGAGTCTTGTCTATGCTGTCGGCATTCAGCCGGAAGAAGCACTTGTAATGGGCGGAAGGCGAGCAGATGCTTCCTATTGGCTGGATGGCAATTCCGGAAAATGGGCTTCCACAACCTACTATAAGCCGGCCTCTCATGCGGTTCAGAATGCCGTAGATCAGTACAACAACGGGACATCATCCCTGAATAGCAGGCTTTCCGGACTCAAATGGGAGTTGCTCTACAACGCTTATCCCACAACATACAGACATCTTCCGGCGAAGAATAAGAGAGGAGAGATCAAGCTCTCTGTCGGTTTCGGATCGGATGTGGATGCTGTCCGGAGATTCAAAGCATCTCCCATGATCAATGAGGAGATTGCAATGCTGACCAATGTTATACTGCGAAGTAGTGAATTGGGAGCAGATGAAATTCCCGATCTGCTCAATGTCCAACTCTCTGTTGCACACGATCACGAAGAAAATCCTCTCCTTGCCACACAGGACGCATACTTCCGTTTGGATAAGGCAGTTGCCGACATCCTAAGGGCGGTCGAGTATAAGCTGGGTTACCATAAAGATCAGGTGGTTTATATGCTTTCGGGTACCGGAGTGGCAAGAGACAGAGAGAGCCTCAGACATTCCGTAGGAACATTCTTCACAGACCGTTGCAAGACACTCCTTAACCTCTATCTCAACCCGAAGTATGGGCGTGCAGAATGGGTTTTGGATGTATCCGACAGGGGTGAGGTCTATCTTAATCTGCAAGCGGCAAAGCAGTACAATGTTTCAGTAAAAGATTTGGAAGAAGATGCCGCAGACTTTTTGAGAGAGTTTTCGGGCATTAAAGATGTCGTTACATCCACTCAGATAAAAAACGGACAGCTCTCTTCCCGTCAATCTTATCTCTATCACCACTCCGTATCAAAGAACAGACCGCAGCTGTTATACTCCCTTTTGCAAGGATGGGCATGCGGTACGGAAAATGGCAGACAGCGCAATGCGTCGGATCACGAAAGGGTTACAGCCGTTGCCTCTCCGCTCATTTTAGTATGGAGAGATATTAAGACACCGGAAGTTATAGGCGATGCCATTTCTACCCTGTCCGTCTCTTCTGTTTTGGCTTATGTGCTCCGCATAAGACCTCCGAATGCCGAACCGGACATTCCCAAGCAGATACCACTATTATTACACACGAACAAAAAAGAAAAATAACAAAAACATAATATTCAATGGCACTGGTAAACATATTGTCCAAGATATTCGGCAACAAAGCACAACGGGACAGAAAAGAGATAGAGCCCTATGTAAAGCAGATTCTTGAAGCGCACAAGGGGATGGAGAAGCTATCCCATGATGAGCTGCGAGCCATTTCGCAGGAGATGATGAACGATCTGCAAGCACATGTGGCAGCAGAAAGAGCAGAGATAGAAGCTCTTAAAGCAAAGATCGAGGAGCTTGAAATAGATGCTCGGAAAGAGGCATGGGAGAAGGTGGATAAGATTAACGATACCATCCTGTCCAAGCTGGAAGATAAGCTTAATGAGCTTCTTCCCAAAGCTTTTGCCCTCATGAAAGAGACAGCAACTCGCTTTACACGCAATGAAGAGATTGTTGTAACGGCAACCGATTTTGATAGAGATCTTGCCGTATCGCACGATTTTATTCGCATAGAAGGAGACAAAGCAATCTATCTGAACCGCTGGATCGCCGGTGGAAACGAGATTGTCTGGGACATGATTCACTACGATGTGCAGCTCTTTGGCGGTGTCGTTCTTCATAAAGGTAAGATTGCCGAGATGGCTACGGGGGAAGGAAAGACACTTGTAGCTACCTTGCCGGTCTTCTTGAATGCGCTTACCCACAACGGGGTGCACGTTGTTACCGTGAACGACTACCTCTCTAAGCGTGACTCGGAGTGGATGGGCCCTCTGTATATGTTCCACGGACTTTCGGTGGACTGTATCGACAAGCATGAGCCTAACTCTGCCGCCAGAAAGCGTGCCTATAACTGCGACATCACATTTGGTACCAATAACGAGTTTGGTTTCGACTATTTGAGAGATAACATGGCTTCTTCGCCTGACGACTTGGTGCAACGCATGCACAACTACGCCATTGTCGACGAGGTGGACTCTGTTCTCATCGACGATGCACGTACTCCTCTCATCATCTCCGGACCGATAGAGTCTTCCGGCGATAAACTCTTTGAAGAGTACAGAGGTTTTGTGGAAGCTATTGTCGAAGCGCAAAAGAAGTTGGCTTCAGAGCTTTTGTTGGAAGCAAAACAGAAGATCAAGAGCGAAGACAAGAAGGTACAGGAAGAGGGTTTTCTACTGCTTTATCGCAGCTTTAAGGCACTTCCGAGAAACAAACCTCTCATTAAGTTCCTTAGCGAAGAGGGCATAAAGGCGGGCATGATCAAGACCGAAGAGTTTTACATGCAGGACAACAACCGTCAGATGTATATCGTTACTGATCCGCTTTACTTTGTTATAGATGAGAAAAACAGCCAGATAGACCTTACCGACAAGGGGTTGGATTTCCTTGCAAAGCTTACGGGTGATGCTCAGTTCTTCGTCCTTCCGGATATTGCATCGCAGATGTCGGAGCTGGAAAACCTTGATTTGACGGAAGAGGAAAAGAGTCAGAGAAAAGACGAACTGCTATCCAACTTCTCCGTGCAGGGTGAAAGAGTACACACTCTGAACCAGTTGATGAAAGCATATACCCTGTTCGAGAAAGACGACCAATACGTTGTGATGGAGAACAAAGTACTTATCGTGGACGAGCAGACAGGGCGTATCATGGATGGCCGTCGCTACTCGGACGGTCTTCATCAGGCGATAGAAGCAAAAGAGCGAGTGCGTGTAGAGTCTGCATCACAGACTATGGCGACCATCACTCTTCAAAACTACTTCCGTATGTATAAGAAGCTGGCGGGTATGACCGGTACGGCAGAGACGGAAGCAGCAGAGTTTTGGGACATCTACAAGCTGGATGTGGTGGTGATACCAACCAATAGACCCATCCTCCGAAACGATATGAACGACCGTGTTTACAAGACCGATCGTGCCAAGTATAACGCTGTGATAGAAGAGATCGTAGGGCTAGTGGATAAGGGGCGTCCCGTACTTGTGGGTACGACATCGGTAGAAATCTCCGAGCTTCTCAGCCGTATGCTCACGCTTCGTAAGATTCAGCACAATGTTCTCAACGCCAAGCTGCACCAGAAAGAAGCGGAAATCGTTGCGCTTGCAGGGCAGAAAGGTACCGTAACCATCGCTACCAACATGGCGGGTCGTGGTACCGACATCAAGCTCTCACCCGAAGTAAAAGCTGCCGGAGGTCTGGCCATCATCGGTACGGAAAGGCATGAGAGTCGTCGTGTAGACCGTCAGCTCAGAGGACGTGCAGGTCGTCAGGGAGACCCCGGCTCATCTATCTTCTTCGTTTCACTGCAAGACAAGCTCATGCGTCTGTTTGCATCCGAGCGTTTGGCTCCGATGATGGACAAGCTCGGCTTCGGTGAAGATGATGTATTGGAGAGTGGTTACCTTTCCAAAGCTGTGGAAAACGCACAGAAGAAGGTCGAAGAGAACAACTTCGGTATCCGTAAACACCTTTTGGAATATGATGATGTGAAGAACTCTCAACGTAAGGTGATCTACACCCGAAGACATCACGCACTTTTGGGAGAGCGTATCACTCTGGACGTGATGAACACCATAAACCAGTGTGCCGACGCCATTGGCGAGCAGTTTGCCGGTAGCGGACGTTACGAAGACTTCACTGTGGAGGTGCTTCGAGTGTTTGCGATCCAAAGTCCTATCACGGAAGAGCAGTTCAAGAAAGCCTCTCCGCTTGAGATCGGAGACTATCTGACAGATGCCGCATTGGAGGCTCTTAAGAGAAGATCGGAGAAGATAAAGTCCGATACCTACCCTGTTATTCATCGTGTATTCGAGGAACAGGGACACGCCATACGCACTGTTCACGTACCTATATCGGATGGAAAGAGCGTGTATAACGTGCCTGTCGATCTTGCGGAAGCAGATTCCACACAATGTCAGGCTATCGTTAAGGCATTCCAAAAGACCATTCTGCTCTATACGATAGACGAGGCTTGGAAAGAACACTTGCGTGAAATGGATGAGCTCCAACGTGCCGTAAGAAACGCATCGTACGAGAATAAAGATCCTCTTGTCATCTTCAAAGTGGAGGCATACGAGCTTTTCAAGACCATGGTAGAGGATATGAACAAGAAAGCCACTGCCATCATCATGCGTGGTAAGCTGCCTATCCCTCCGCAGGAAGAGGGACAGCAGGAAGGTGCAGCCGCATTGAGACAAGCTCCGGATAGAGATATGCCGAAGCCTCGCAACCGCTACACCGAGCATAAAGATGACGTACAGCAGGCGCAGGATGCCCAAAGAGAAGCCGGAATGGCAGCATCTGCGGCAGGACGTGAACGTGTTCAACCTTATGTCGCACCGGAGCGTATCGGTCGCAACGATCCTTGTCCTTGCGGTAGCGGTAAGAAGTTCAAACAATGCCACGGACGCAACTTATAATCGTTTAAGCAACTATACAGCTTCCCAAGCTAAGGGATGTTTGAAATCCATAAAGCGGAAGCCCGATCCGAAATATCGGGATTCCGCTTTTTTATATCCTTTTCGCTACTTTTTCGGGAGCAAAACAGAGAGGCTTTCCAATCGTCATTTTTATATATTCCATCCCGAAAAATGCTCACTTTTTTTCTGCTCTCTATTTTGATCGTAGGGGTCGTTTTCAGAGCACGACCGGATTGTTAAATTCACCCCATTTTATTAACACGATTTTTGATATAGGTTCACCCAAAATGCTAAACAAGCATATTCTTTCGGCTTAACGTGTTTAATTTTTCAGTAAACACGTTTACCGATTTCATTTAATACGTTTACCGGATTCGATTAAAGTGTTTAGCCAGAATCATTAAATCGCTAACAATCAGCTATCTACGCATTTTCACCCTAAAATGCACCTAAAAAGGCAGATTTCTTTATTAGGAAAAGTTCATATATAGGGGTGTTAAAATTTACACCTATTAACGCGGAAAAGCCCCATCAAACGGACTGAGAAAAAATTTTTCCCGAATTCGAGCTGATTTATAATGCTCTTATTGTGAGCTGGTTACTCTCTCAATCTTCTTTTTTCTCCGTTTCTTCGAGAGAAAACAGACCCTTTTGGGGAGAAATCTCAGAGCTTCGTTTTTATATAAAAGTACCTCTCGTGAGTGGGAGATTTTAGGGTGAAAAAGGGAGACTTTTGGGTAAAAGCCGGAAGAGAATCTTATCAAAATCATCCTGCCGTTACGGGATAGAATCCTCTTTGAATAATACCATGTAAATCGGCTAAAAATTGCTATTTTTGTCTCTTACTTAATATGTGTGGCAGGGAATGCTCCTTCCGCTTTTAATCTTTACGTTATAAACGACATGATTCTATCCTTTTTTCGCCATCCTGAGGGAGATGTTTATGCGCTCAGACACCGAGACGCTTTCAGTGCCGAACAGATATCAAGCCTCGAATGGCTGTTCGGAGGTGCCAAGTATTTGCAGGAAAAGTCGGTTGCCGGACCCTTTATAGGACCAAGACCGGAGCTTATCACCCCTTGGAGCACGAATGCAATAGAGGTGCTTCAGAACATGAACCTTTCGGGCGTCGATCGTATAGAGCGATTCACTCCGGGCGCAAAAGACTTTGATCCTCTTTTGAGCAGCTGCTATGAAAGATTGGATGAGGAGCTGTTCCGTGTGGATTGCGAGCCTGAACCGATACACTACATCGAAGACATCGAGGCTTATAACGAACAGGAGGGGCTGGCTTTGAGCGAAGAGGAGATCGTCTATCTTAAAGGCGTTGTAGAGCAGCTTGGCAGACCGTTATCAGATTCCGAGCTGTTCGGATTCTCACAAGTCAATTCCGAGCATTGCCGTCACAAAATATTCGGAGGTCGTTTCGTGGTGGATGGCGAAGAGAAAGAGATGTCTCTCTTTTCCATGATAAAGGAGACCTCGAAGCAGAATCCAAACAATCTTGTCTCTGCTTACAAAGACAACGTAGCATTCAACCGTGGCCCGAAAGCCATGCAGTTTGCTCCCGAAAAAGCAGATCGCGCTTCTCTTTTCAAGACTAAAGAGATAGAGACCGTACTTTCTCTCAAGGCAGAGACACACAATTTCCCTACAACCGTAGAGCCTTTCAATGGTGCGGCAACAGGCTCTGGAGGAGAGATTAGAGACCGTCTTGCCGGAGGGCGTGCCAGTCTTCCGCTTGCAGGAACAGCGGTCTACATGACCTCTTATACCCGTCATCCGCAGAGCCGTCACGGTTGGGAAAAGAATATAGCAGAGCGTAAGTGGCTTTATCATAGCCCTTCACATATTTTGAGCAGAGCATCGGACGGAGCTTCCGACTTTGGAAACAAGTTCGGACAGCCGCTTATCTGCGGATCCGTTCTCACCTTCGAGCATGAAGAGCAAGGGCAACCCTCTTATGGTTATGACAAAGTGATCATGCTCGCCGGAGGTATCGGCTTTGCCAATAAACGCGATGCCCTCAAGGGAGAACCGAAGCCGGGCGAGAGCGTTGTGGTGATGGGCGGAGACAACTATCGTGTCGGTATGGGCGGTGGAGCGGTATCCAGCGTGGACACCGGACACTATGTCGGAGCCATCGAACTGAATGCAGTGCAACGCTCCAATCCCGAAATGCAAAAGCGTGTAGCCAATGTAGTGCGTGCAATGGCAGAGGCAGACTCCAATCCGATAGTATCTATCCACGACCATGGAGCCGGCGGACACCTCAACTGTCTGTCCGAACTGGTCGAACAGACCGGAGGTAAAATCAACGTGGACAGGCTTCCCGTTGGAGATCCTACACTTTCGGCGAAAGAGATCATCGGTAATGAGAGTCAGGAACGTATGGGTCTTTTGGTCGGCAAGGAGGATATAGCAGAGATGAAGAAGATAGCAGAGCGCGAGCGTGCTCCTTTCTATGTCGTGGGCGAAACGACCAATGACATGGCATTCATCTTTGAAAAGGATAATGGCGAACGCCCTATCGACCTGATGCTTGAACATATGTTCGGCTCTGCACCCAAGACCGTGATGACGGATAACAGCGTAGAGCGCAAGTATGCCAACGCTTCTTACGATGAGAAGAAGTTCATGGAGTATCTGCCGGAAGTATTGGCGATGGAAGCGGTAGGATGTAAAGACTTCCTTACAAATAAAGTGGACCGCTCGGTTTCGGGTAAAGTGGCTATGCAACAGTGCATGGGCGAGCTACAGTTGCCGTTGGCGGATCTCGGAGCCATGGCTATCGACTTCAAAGGAAAGGCAGGAGTGGCAACATCAATAGGTCATGCGCCTCAAGTGGCACTTATCGACTCTCGAAAAGGCTCTGAAATGGCTATCGCCGAAGCCTTGACCAATATCGTGGGAGCACCTCTAAGGGACGGGCTCTCCTCTATCTCTCTTTCTGCCAACTGGATGTGGCCCTGCAAGCATCCGGGAGAAGATGCACGCTTATACAATGCGGTGGAGGCTTGTGCCGAGTTGGCAATAGATTTGGGCATCAATATCCCTACCGGTAAGGACTCTCTCTCCATGACCCAAAAGTATCCCGACGGTAAGCAGGTACTCTCTCCGGGAACGGTTATTATCTCTGCCGCCGGAGAGGTGTCGGATGTAAGAAAGATAGTCTCTCCGGTTATACAAAATGGTAAGAAGGACTCCTCCATACTCTATATAGACTTCTCGTTTGCTCCGTTGGCGTTGGGCGGTTCTGCTTTCTATCAGTCGCTGAACGCTCTTGGTACGGATGCACCGGAAGTGGGATCCGCAGAATATTTTGCGGATGCCTTTGAAGCAGTGCAGTCGCTCGTGAAAAAAGGTCTCATAGATGCCATTCACGATATTTCTGCAGGTGGTATCGTTACAACATTACTGGAGATGTTGTTTGCCAATAGCAAGGGCGGGCTTAAGGTTAATCTCACTCAGCCCGAAGGATGCGATGCCATAACCAGACTGTTTGCCGAGAATCCGGGTGTCGTTGTACAGGTTTCGGATCTTGCAAAAGTGGCTTCGATCCTGGACGAAGCAGGTGTGGCATACGAAAAGATAGGCTCTCTGATAGAAGATAGAAAGCTCGAAATCTCTGTCGGTAAGGCATTCTCTGCTTCAATTCCTGTGGATGAGATGCGAGCTGCATGGTTTGCACCATCGTTCAGTATGGAAACACTTCAAAGTTCTAAGGCGGAAGCCGAGTCGAGAGCACGCAATCTGGGCTTTCAACCATTGAAATATAAGTTCGGTTCAAACTTTAAGGGAACATTCGATAGTCTCGGTATCGTTCCGGACAGAGAGAATAAAGCTTCCGGCATACGTGCTGCCATCGTGCGCGATAAAGGTACCAACGGAGAGCGCGAGATGGCTTATGCCCTCTATACTGCCGGCTTCGATGTTAAAGATATACACATGACAGACCTCACCTCAGGACGTGAAACGCTGGAAGATATAGACTTCCTTGTGTTCTGCGGAGGCTTCTCCAATTCGGATGTATTCGGTTCGGCTAAAGGTTGGGCGGCAGGATTTCTTCATAATCCGCTTGCAAAAAAAGCTCTTGATGCCTTCTACGCCAGAGAAAATACCCTTAGTCTGGGTATCTGTAACGGCTGTCAGCTGATGGCGGAACTGGGTGTACTTTATCCGTCTCATACGGAAAAGCACCGGATGGAGCACAATCGCTCCGGACGTTTTGAGTCTTCATTCGTGAGCGTAGACATTCCGGCGAATAAGAGTGTTATGTTCGGCTCTCTGTCCGGCAGCTCTATCCCCGTCTGGGTAGCACATGGAGAGGGACGTTTTGCCCTGCCTCTGCCGGTGAGCGAATACAACGTGGTGGCACAGTACAGCTATGCCGAGTATCCCGGTAATCCTAACGGTTCGGATTATAATATCGCTGCGTTGGCATCTCCATGCGGAAGACACCTTGCCATGATGCCTCACCCCGAAAGATGTGTCTTCCCTTGGCAAGCGGCGGACTACATTGGCGAAGGGTATGGAGCAGATGTAACGCCTTGGATGGAAGCATTTGTCAATGCTTACAACTGGATCAAGGAGAGAAAGTAGAGAGCCATGACATACGATATAGCCATTATTGGAGGCGGTCCTGCCGGTTCTAATGCTGCGGAGTATGCTGCTCGAAACGGTCTTCGTGTGCTTCTTTTTGAGAAGAAGCACTACGGAGGAACCTGTCTGAATGAAGGGTGTATCCCCTCGAAGATCCTGCTGCACACGGCGCATCTTTATCACTCGTTGAAGAGTGCAAAGGTGCATGCGCTGGAGATAGACGCACTTTCCGTGAACATGAAAGCTCTTCAGAGGCGCAAGAAGTCTTATGTGAAAGATTTCGGAGCAGGTATCGAGGAGTTTTACAAAGAGATGGGTGTGGAGCAGTGCTTTGGTCACGCCTACATAGATAGCCGTCTTAAGGATGGAACGTTCGTGATCGGAGTAAAAGGCAGAAAGGAACGCTACCAAGCCCATAAGGTGATGTTGGCTACCGGATCCCGTAACTCTGTCCCGACTTTTGAGGGGATAGAGACCTGCCCATACTGGACCAGCAGTGACGTGCTCATGCTCGAAGAGCTTCCGAAGTCCATATCCGTTGTGGGCGGAGGCACTATCGCAGTCGAGATGGCTTCGTTCTTTGTGAACATGGGCGTGAAGACCACACTTATCCAACGCTCTCCTCATCTTCTCAAAGAGATGGATAAAGATATTCGTACCGCTGTCGAAGAAGAGCTTGTACGGCATGGAGTAAAGCTCTATACCGGAACCAAGCTGAAGAAGTTTCAGGGTCATACCATCACATTCGAGCATCAAGGCAGGCAGAAGAGCGTTACTTCCGAAGCCACTCTTATAGCCATGGGCAGAAGTGCAAATGTGGAAGAGCTTGGTTTGGAAGAGCTTCGTCTGAAGCATAAGAAAGGTTATATCCTTGTGGATAAACATTTGGAGACCTCTCTCAAAGGGCTTTACGCTTGTGGAGACATCAACGGACTTTCTCTCTTGGCGCATTCGGCACGTAGAGAAGCCCAAGTAGCCATCAATCATATCCTGAACATCAAAGACGGCATGAGCTATAAGGATATTCCTCAAGTGGTTTACACTCATGCCGAAGCCTCCGGAGTGGGAATGACAGAGCAGGATACCATCGGGCGAAAAGGGTACAATATTCACAAAGTGCCCATTGCGTACGCCGGTCGTCATCTTATAGAGTTTGGGGAGAACGAAGGTTTTTGCAAGATCATCACTTATGGCAAGAGAGAACGTATCGTCGGAGGGCACATCTTCGGGCATCTCTCTTCCGAGTACATCACGCCTGTTGCCATGGCGGTCTCTTTAGGACTCACGTTGGATCAGCTTACCCGTATTCCGTTTCCGCATCCTACCGTAGCGGAGGTTGTGCATCATGCTATCTTCCCTCACACCTATTCCAAGCAGTGAGTAGGGAAAAGGTAATCGCAGAGAGAGCAGGTTCTCTTCACGATGGCGGTTGAAAGCATCGTAGAGCAGCTCCAACTCCTCCCAAGATATAGGATGATATTATAAATATAGTCTCATATTCGGGCAGAATGAGGGTGTTTTTCTCTCATTTTGCCCGAATTTTTATATAAAAGTGCCACTTGAAAAAAGTGCCTCCAAAGGCTCCCTTTTCTCTGTTTTTTCCGGCAAGCGTTGAGGTTCTGTTTTATAATGGCCTTGTATTTAGATTGTTATGGGAAATCGCGAATTTGGAAAAATTTTTTTCTCAGTCCGTTTCATGGGCGTTTTTCGCGTTAATAGGTGTGAATTTTAACACCTATTTCTGTGAACGTTTCCTAATAAAGAAATCTGCCTTTTTAGGCACATTTTAGGGTAAAAATACATAGATGTTTGATTGTTAGGGTTTTAATGGTTTTGGCTAAACACGTTAACCGAATCCGGTAAACGTGTTTAATGAAATCGGTAAACGTGTTCATTGAAAAATTAAACACGTTAAGCCGAAAGAATATGCTCGTTTACTGTTTTTGCTTAGCAGGTATCGGAAATTGTGTTAATAAAATAGCCCGAATTTAACAGTTCGGTCATGCTCTGAAAACACTGCCTCTGATCAAAATAGAGAGCGGAAAAATAGGAGGAGGCGAAGGGATGGAATATATAAAAATAAAAGAATCGTCCCCTCTCCCCAACGAGAGCCGTGTCCGAAACTCCCTATTTTTTCTTAACTTTGAAGAGATAAACCATTATAGAAGGAGGAAGTAATGTTACAGTCTATGACCGGTTTTGGTAAGGGAACAAGCCAAAACGATGGTGTGAAAATCTCAGTAGAAATAAGAACGCTCAACTCTAAGCAGCTCGATCTTTCCGTTCGTATGCCGAACTTATTGAGAGAGTTTGAGATAGAGTTGCGTAAAGAGGTTGCAGCACAGGTAGTAAGAGGAAAGGTAGAGGTGGCTGTCTCGATGGAAGGACAGCAAAAGAAAGGATCTGCCACACTGAACAGAGAAGTGATACTTCAGTACTGGGAGGAGATCTCTGCCCTGTGTCAGGAGACCGGTATGCCCCATCCTCTGGATGTAACAGCTTCTATCATGCGTATGCCGGACGCTATCTCTGTCAATAACGAGACTGCTCCGGAGGAGACCGCATCTTATCGTGATACGCTCTTTGAGGCATTGGCTGTTGCCATAGAGGCATTGCAGGCTTTCCGTACACAGGAAGGGGTGATGCTGGAGGGCGTTTTGCGTGGAAATATCGAGAATATTCGGCAACATTACGATGGTGTTTCTCTCTACGAAGAGCAGCGGGTAGCCGATATTCGTGTCCGACTCACGGAGTCGCTCGAAAAGCTGCAGAATGTCTCTTATGATGCCGGAAGGCTGGAGCAGGAGCTTATCTACTACATCGAAAAGCTCGACATCACGGAGGAGAAGAAGAGATTGGAAAACCACTTGGCATACTTCCTGAAAACCATGGAAGAGCCTGCCGCAGGTAAGAAGCTCGGCTTTATAGCTCAGGAGATCGGTCGGGAGATCAACACGATGGGATCCAAGTCCAACCAAGCAGAGATGCAACAGATTGTTGTAAAGATGAAAGATGAGTTGGAACAGATCAAAGAGCAGGTTTTGAATGTTCTCTAAACAGAAAAGTATGGCAAAAAGAGGCAAAATAATCATCTTTTCTGCTCCGTCCGGAGCAGGTAAGTCCACCATAATCTCGGCATTGAGGGAGAGAGGCATTCCGTTTGTTTTCTCTGTTTCTGCCACTTCTCGTCCTCCACGAGGCGAGGAGAAAGAGGGCGAGCACTACTATTTTCTGACCCCCGAAGAGTTTGAAGCCAAAATATCTGCCGGGGAGTTTCTCGAATATGAGGAGGTTTACAAAGGACGCTACTACGGTACGCTGCGCAGCGAAGTGGATAGAAAAGTGGCTGCCGGTCTTAATGTCGTTCTCGATATAGATGTAGTGGGCGCACTCAATGTGAAGAAAATCTACGGCGATGAAGCAAAGACCATCTTTATCATGCCGCCAAGCATAGAGGCTTTGGAGCAGCGACTCTCCGCAAGAGCCACAGATGAAGCGGACAAGATAGCCGAGCGCGTAGCCAAGGCAGAGTGGGAGATCGGGCATGCAGACCGCTTCGATGCCGTTGTTGTCAATGATGACCTCTCCACCGCTTGCAATGAAGCGGAAAAGATTTTCACTCGTTTCATAGCGTCATGAAGGATAAAACGGTACTTTTCCCCGGCTCTTTCAACCCGATGCACATGGGTCATCTTGCGCTGGCAAACTATGTTTGCGAGTGTATGGATGAGGTTAAGGAACTGTGGTTTATGGTATCGCCGCACAATCCGCTCAAGGAACAGAATCATCTGTTGCCCGATGAGCTGAGAAAAGCTTGGGTTAAGAGTGCCATAGCAGGCTATCCCCGGTTTGCTTTATCGCTCGTGGAGGATACGTTGCCACGACCGAGCTATACCTTGCATACCATCAGGGCATTGAAGCAGAGCCATCCGGAGCGGTCGTTTGTGCTTCTTGTCGGTACGGATAATCTGGAACAGCTTCCACGTTGGTACGGAATATCGGATCTGCTTGCAGAGATTGAGATATGGGTCTATCCGCGTCCCGGATATTCCGGAGAAGTACCTGCGGAGCTGAACCACCTTGCTCACGGAATCCAACTTATAGATGCTCCGATGATGGAGATCTCTTCGTCGTTTGTACGAGAAAGCCTGCGCAAAGATCGGGTTATCCCATATTTCCTGCCGGCAACCGTTTCCGAAGAGCTGTTTGAACAGGTTGTGTCATGGCTCAAGAGGGGATGACAGGAAAATTCCTAAGAGAAACCAACGGGCTGGTAGAAGATTTTTACCTCCATTTGAGAGCGGAAAGGCAGCTCTCTCCAAATACATGCGACTCCTATCTTTCCGACCTTAAACATCTTTACGAATACGCACAATCCCTTTCTCTGAACCCTTTATCTCTCTCCTACGAAAATCTACAACACTTTCTTGCCACCCTTTACGATCTTGGTATTCAGGTTCGTTCGATAGCTCGTATAGTGGCGGGAGTGAAGGCTTTTTACAGATTCCTTTTTCTGGAAGAGCTTATCACGGAAGATCCTACCGAGCTTTTGGAAGCTCCTAAGATAGGTATGCGTCTGCCCGAAGTGCTCACAACGGAGGAGATAGACCGGATGCTTGCCACCGTGGATCCGGAAGAAGATCCCTACGGACGGCGAAACCTCGCGATCATGGAGCTTTTGTACAGCTGCGGATTGCGGGTCTCGGAGCTGTGTGCACTCACTTTCTCGCAGCTTTTTCTGGAAGAAGGGTATCTCCGCATTCTGGGTAAAGGTTCCAAGGAGCGTCTCGTGCCTGTCTCTCCTTTAGGTATCTCACGTTTGGAAGAGTACTTGCAAAAAGATCGCTATGCACTTGAACCGAAAGCCGGATACAGGGATCATCTGTTTATCAGTCGCAACAGGCAGGCACTCACAAGGCAGATGGTGTTTGTCATTGTCCGCAAGATCGCAGCCGCGGCAGATATTCAGAAGCCGATCTCTCCACACACTTTTCGCCACTCATTCGCTACTCATCTTCTCGAAGGCGGTGCTCACTTGCAAGCCATTCAGGCAATGCTTGGACATGCCGATATCACTACGACCGAAATCTATACACACATCAGCCGGGAGTCTCTCCGTGAGGAAATTCTGCTGCATCACCCTATGAATAAGCAGAGATAGAAGAGGATCCCTGCTCTGCTTGGATTGAAAGAAAAATAGTAACTTTGTATGAGGTCTTGGTTTGCTCTTTTGCGTAGTACGGCAAGAGGCAAAAGCGGGACATACGAATGAGGAAGAATAGGTCATGATATCTCAACAGGAACTTCAACAAGTCAAGCAAAGATTCGGAATTATAGGCAACTGTGATGCTCTCAACAGAGCCATAGAGGTGGCTCTTCAGATTGCAAAGACGGATGTCTCCGTACTTGTCGTGGGAGAAAGTGGTGTCGGGAAAGAGGTTTTTCCACAGATTATACACCAGAATAGCGCACGTAAGCACGGGACTTATATAGCAGTAAACTGTGGTGCTATACCCGAAGGGACGATAGACTCGGAGCTTTTCGGGCATAAGAAAGGCTCGTTTACGGATGCGGTTTCGGAGCGTAACGGCTACTTTGAAGTGGCTAACGGCGGTACGATCTTTCTGGATGAGGTGGGAGAGTTACCGATGCCGACACAAGCCCGTCTGCTAAGAGTGTTGGAGTCCGGAGAGTTTATGAAAGTGGGTTCTTCCGAAGTAAAACGAACCGATATCCGCGTTGTGGCGGCAACCAATGTAGAGTTGGACAAGGCGATAAAGAAGAAAAAGTTCAGACAGGATCTCTACTATCGTCTCGATACGGTTACTATCGAGCTTCCTCCTTTAAGGGATAGAGGGGAGGATATCCCGTTGCTATTCCGGAAATTTGCCTCAGACTTTGCAGACAAGTATCGTATGCCTCCCATCCGCTTGGACGAAGGAGCGCAACGAGCCATCATGCTCTACTCTTGGCCCGGGAACATTCGCGAGCTGCGCAATCTGGTAGAGCGCATCAGTGTGGTCTCTAATGAGAGGCAGATTACGAGAGATATGCTGCTCTCTTATCTGCCGTCCAATGCTCTTACGAGACTGCCTGCCGTGGTGGAGCAACACTCCAAGATGGAGGAACAGAACGGCTGGGATATACCTCCATTCGGGCAAGGGCATACGGGTAACAGCGAGATCCTCTATAAGATGCTTATAGACCTGAAGATGGAAGTGGCAGAACTCTCCCGGATGCTAAAGGACAGCATGGCAGGAGCAGCATCAGGTGGAATAAGCGGTATGCCTTCACACTCCGGTTATGCACATGTCTCTCAGGCTTTGCTCCCGACCAAATCTCCCTCGATGACTGTTCCGCAAAACAGCTTCCTCCATGAGGTGGAGGATGTAGAGGAGATACCGGAAGCGGAAACTCCTCCCACGCTGGATGAGATGGAGAGAGAGTATATCCTTCAAGTGCTCTCCAGAAACGGAGGAAACAGAAAGAAGAGTGCAGCAGATTTGAAGATTTCGGAACGAACACTTTATAGAAAACTCAAAGAACACCGGATAGAGTAATAGCCGGATAGAACAGGATATGAAACAGATAGCCGAAAAGAGGATTGTTTTCTCTCTCTTTATATTATTGATCTTGGTGGCTTCTTTTGCTGTGAGCAGCTGCATCCCCTCATATAAGCTGAGCGGAACAAGTATAGACTACACCAAGATAAAAAGTATCTCCATAAAGGATTTTGGAAATCTTGCTCCAACCGTTTATCCTCCTTTGGCAACAAGGTTTTCGGAAGAGCTTAGAGATCAGTTCCAAAAGCGAACCCGCCTCACGCAGAATAAGGACAAGGGAGACCTGGAGCTTGAAGGTGAAATCGTAGGATACGATCTTACGGCAGAGGCGATACAGGAAAACGCTTATGCAGCAAAGACACGTCTGACAATGAGAGTGAAAGTGCGCTACGTCAATAACAAAGAGGAGAAAAAGAGCTTTGAAAGAGAGTTTACGGCATACGCTTCATTTGACAGCGGACTCATGTTCAACGATGTGCAGGATGCGTTGGTGGATGACATCTCTAAAGATATTATCAATCAGATCTTCAATGCTACGGTGGAAGACTGGTAAGATAGAACGATTGATATGACCTTAGACCAACTCTACTCTCTACTCAGAAATCCGGAGGATATACAGGCAGAACATATAGAAGACTTGTACTCTCTGTCTGCCACTTATCCGTATGCTACTCCTCTGCACATGTTGCTGCTGAAGGCTCTTTACAAGTGTAAAGATCTCCGGTTTGCATCCGAGCTTCGCCGTAGAAGCATTCATATCTCCCGTCCGGAGCGACTCTTTTTCCTTTTGAAAGGGCAGGAATATGGCTTGACATGGTATGGCGAAGAGCCTCAAGCCCATGGGGATAAAAGTAAGAGCATTTCCGCCTCTCAAGATGAGACTTGGGATGTGATAACTTCTCTTATCCAAGAGACGGCTGCAGAGAGTAATCTTGCCGAAAGTCCGGTAGAACCACTGCCCTTATATGCGATACCGGAATATGACTTGTCCGCTCCCGCAGAACATCCGGTAGAGGAAAAGAGTGCGACTGAAAGCACCATCAAGAATGATGATGCCACTCTGCCCGAAGAAGATGAACTCCTTACGGAAACTCTGGCAAAACTATATATAAGACAAGGTAAATATGAGCAGGCGAAGAAGATAATTTCTTCTCTACGTTTGAAATATCCGCAAAAAAATAGTTACTTTGCAGAGCAAATTCGGTTTCTGAATAGATTAATAACAAATAATAGAACTTAAATGTACACATTCTTATCTATCTTAATAATTGTATTGGCTCTTTTGCTGATTGCTATTGTAACCATACAAGAGTCTAAAGGTGGTGGCTTGGCTGCCGGCTTTGCTTCAAACAATCAGATCATGGGTGTGCGCAAGACAACAGATTTCCTTGAAAAGGCGACATGGACTCTTGCCGGACTTTTGGTATTCTTCTCTATCATTGCAGCAAGATACGCTCCCACAACACAAAGTACAAGAGAAGTATCCGACATTGAAGAGATGGTAGAAAAGGCTCCTATGCCAATTCCTGCAGAAGCAACTCCTTTCAGTGCAACTCCTGAAGAGACAGCTACTCCGGCTACAGAGACTACAACACCGGGAGATACTGCTGTACAATAATAAGGATAGATTATAAAATAGAGATAGTGATGTAGCTACTCTTCGGAATAGCCATCTTTTTATAGCATCAAAGGATCTTCCCCGGTTTTTGATTCCGAGGGTGAGATCCTTTGTTCTTTTATTAAATAACAGACTGCATATGTCCGACAATATCAATAAGCGTAGAAGATTTATTCCTGAATTTGAACCTCAGGATGCCGTGCTGCTTTGCTGGCCTCATAAGAGTATGGATTGGAACTACATCCTTTCCGATATAGAGCATTGCTATGAGCAGATTGCCAAAGCGATTTTGAGATTTCAACCTCTGGTCATTGCCTGCATAGAGCCTACGGAAACTCTTCTCCGTCTTCAAGAGTTATCTTTCCCACACACGTTGCGGATAATTACCGATATTCCTTTGGATGATACATGGGCAAGGGATACAGCTCCTTTATCTTTGATGGAAGATGGCAAGCCTGTGCTTCTTGACTTTGCTTTCAATGGCTGGGGCTTGAAGTATGGTTGGGATAAGGATAATGAGATAACGGCCTCACTGCAGAAACATGGCGTGTTTGCCCCGAATGTCGGTTGCCACAGGAAGAAAGATTTTGTCTGCGAAGGGGGAGCAGTAGAAACGGATGGATGCGGTACGCTGCTTACGACAAACTCTGTACAATACGAGCCCAACAGGAATAGCAAACTCTCCAAGCAGGAGATCCTTGATGTCTTGAAGGAGGAGTTTGGAGTGGAACAAGTGGTCTCTCTTTCTGTCGATGCAATGTCCGGAGATGATACAGATGGACATATAGATACATTGGCAAGATTTTGCAGTCCGGATACCATAGCTTACGTAGGTGCTCCTAAGGATAAGAGTGATATTCATTTCGATTCATTGGTGCGGATGGAGCAAGAACTTCAAGTCATGAGAAACACAAAGGGAGAGTCATATCGCTTGGTAAAGCTGCCTTTTGTCTCTCCTGTTTATGACCCTCTACGAGGAGAGAGACTGCCGGCTACGTATGCAAACTTTCTTTTGATCAATGGAGCGGTTTTACTTCCAATATACAACGTACCCGAAGATGAGGAAGCGATAGCGGTCATAAAAGAAACTTTCCCGGACAGGGAGGTGGTCGCAATAAACTGTTTCACTGTTGTGCGTCAGCACGGATCGTTGCATTGTATCACGATGCAGTTTCCTAAAGGTTTTGTTCAAAACATCTAAGATATGAAAGTAGCACTCATACAGCAGTACAATACTCCCGATAGAGAAGAGAACAAACAGCGTTTACGTGGTAAAATATTGGATGTCGCCCGGCAAGGAGCCGAGTTGGTTGTCTTGCAAGAACTGCATAATGGCCTTTACTTCTGCCAGGAAGAGGATGTGAATATCTTCGATCAGGCAGAACCTATACCGGGAGAATCGACCACATTCTACGGGGCTATTGCAAAAGAGGCAGGCGTTGTACTGGTAACCTCACTATTTGAAAAGCGTGCCACCGGACTCTATCACAACACTGCGGTAGTACATGAAAAGGATGGATCTATTGCCGGAATATACAGAAAGATGCACATTCCGGACGATCCGGCATACTACGAAAAGTTTTATTTCACACCCGGAGATCTTGGCTTTCATCCCATAGAAACCTCTGTGGGTAAGCTGGGTGTTTTGGTTTGTTGGGACCAGTGGTATCCGGAAGCTGCACGGCTTATGGCTTTGGCAGGAGCCGAAATGCTCATCTATCCAACGGCGATAGGCTGGGAAAGCACCGATATTCCACAAGAGAAAGATAGACAAAGAGAGGCATGGATTACCGTGCAGAGAGGTCATGCTGTTGCCAATGGACTTCCTGTGGTAGCAGTAAATAGAGTAGGCTATGAAGAAGATCCTTCCGGACGTACAAATGGTATAACATTTTGGGGATCTTCTTTTGTTGCCGGACCACAAGGAGAGCTTTTGGCAATGTTTTCCAGTACAGAAGAAGAGGTCAGAGTGGTTGACGTAGACTTACGTCGTTCGGAAAATGTCCGTCGTTGGTGGCCTTTCTTGAGAGATAGACGAATAGATGCCTTTGCAGACCTGTCATTGAGATATAGAGATAACAAAAGATTTTAGAGCAGACGTATGAATCTTCCGATAATAGAGAATGATCCTTGGCTTAAGCCTTATACCGATATAATAAACAAGAGAAATCAGAACATAAAGAGTAAGAGAGAAGAACTGACCTCTAACGTGTCCGGCTCACTTTCTCGCTTTGCTGACGGATATTTATATTTCGGTCTTCACAGAGAGAAGACCGGTTGGGTTATCAGAGAGTGGGCACCCAATGCCACGGCTCTCTACCTCCTTTGTGATGGCAATAGCTGGAAGATAGAGGAGGCATTTAAGTTTCATCCGTTAGATCATGGTATATGGGAGCTTTCTCTTCCTTTGAATGCTCTCAAGCATGGAGATCATTTCAAACTCTTTGTAGAGTGGAACGGAGGTAGTGGCGAACGCATACCTGCTTGGGCGAAGTATGTTGTCCAAATGCCGGATACTGCTATCTTTTCTGCGATGGTATGGGAGCCGGAATCTCCTTTTGCCTTTAAGCACGGCAGACCGACATCCAATCATCAACCACTCTTAATTTATGAGTGTCATGTCGGAATGGCTACCGAAGAAGAGAAGATAGGAACGTACAATGAGTTTAGAGAGAATGTCCTTCCGAAGATAGCCGAATCGGGTTACAATGCCATACAGTTGATGGCAATACACGAACACCCCTACTATGCTTCCTTTGGTTATCAGGTCTCCTCTTTTTTTGCTCCATCTTCCAAGTATGGTACGCCTGATGAGTTGAAAGCACTTATTGACGAAGCGCACCGATTGGGCATAAAAGTGATAATGGATATTGTTCACTCCCATGCCGTAGCCAATGAAGTGGACGGACTGGTTCGTTTTGACGGATCTGAAGAGCAGTATTTCTATCCCGGAGGAAAGGGAGAACACTCCGAGTGGGGCACGAAACTTTTCGATTATGGTAAGAATGAAGTCCTTCATTTCTTACTCTCCAACTGCAAGTATTGGCTGGAAGAGTTTTGCTTTGATGGTTTCCGCTTCGATGGCGTAACCTCTATGCTCTATCTGCACCATGGTATCGGAGCTTCTTTCTGTACCTATGGAGACTATTACAACGATATGCAGGACGAAAATGCTCTTACCTATTTGGCTTTGGCAAATGAGCTTGTGCATGAAGTCTATCCCGAAGCTGTTACCATTGCGGAAGATGTCAGCGGTATGCCCGGTCTTGCTTTACCGGTAAAGAGTGGCGGATATGGCTTCGATTACAGAATGGCTCTTAATATCCCCGATTTCTGGATAAAGATCATCAAAGAGTATCCGGACGAACATTGGACACCGGGCTCTATCTGGTGGGAGTGTACCAACAGGAGAGGCGATGAGAAGACAATAAGCTATGCCGAAAGCCATGACCAGGCATTGGTAGGAGATAAGACCATCATCTTCCGCCTTATAGATGCCGATATGTACTGGCACATGGATAGGGCGGACTCCAATATGAATGTGGAGCGTGGTATCGCATTGCACAAGATGATACGTCTGGTTACCGCTACGACCATAAACGGAGGCTACCTGAACTTTATGGGAAATGAGTTCGGACACCCCGAATGGATAGACTTTCCCCGTGAAGGCAACGATTGGAGCTATAAGTATGCTCGTCGCCAATGGTCTCTTCGAGAGAACGGATTTCTAAGGTATCAACTTCTGGATGAGTTTGACAAGAAGATGATACATTTTATCTCCGGCATCAGAGACTTTGCTTCTCTTCCTCTAAACTCTATTTGGGAACAGAATGAAGAGCAGGTATTGGCTTACACAAGAGGTGAGTATATGTTTGTTTATAACTTCAGTCCGTCCAATTCTTATACAGACTATAACATCATAGCCCCTTCCGGTGAGTACGAAGTCCTTTTCTCTTCCGATGACACAGCCTTTGGCGGCTACGATCGGATAGATAAAACGGTACACCACTTTACCGCTCCAGATGTCAGCTATACGATAGAGGGCAAGGGGATTTTGTCTTTATACTTGCCGGCTCGTACGGCTATGGTTCTTAGACGAATAGAGAAAAAATAGGTATATCAATATTATACAGCGCAGAAAGATGAAACTATTAGTCGCTTTTAATATGCTTAGAGAGGGCTGGGATGAGCTTCAACAACATTTTGAAGTCGTATTCCCTCCCGAAGGTAGAGACTTTACACACGATGAGATTGTAGAACAAGTGGCAGACTGCGATGTGCTCTGCTCGGTATTTGATATCCCCGTAGATAGAGAGATAATAGATGCCGGAAAGAAGCTCAAACTTATTTCCAACTACGCCGTAGGCTATAACAATATAGATATAGAGTATGCAGCATCTAAAGGGATTGCCGTTACCAACACTCCTCGATCGGTAGTAGAACCCACTGCCGACCTTGCTCTCTCTTTGTTGTTGGATGCTACACGAAACATCTCTCGCTGGGATGCGCTGATGCGGAAAGAGCAGCACGCCTTGAAGATTTCCCGTTTGACCAATCTTGGGACAGGCATCCATGGCAAAACGCTTGGCATTATCGGAATGGGTAATATCGGAAAGGCCTTTGCTCGCAGGGCACAAGCGTGTGGCATGAAGATTCTCTACAATAAGCGTACACGCTATACCGAAGCCGAAGAAGCCGGACTTGCATTTACTTATGCCTCCGTGGAGGAGATCCTGCAGCAGGCAGATGTGGTTTCTCTTCACACTCCCTACTCCAAAGAGACGCATCACCTCATAGATGCTAAAGCATTGAAGATGATGAAGCCTTCTGCTATTCTGATCAATACAGGCAGAGGAGCATTGGTGGACGAAGCGGCTCTTGTGGAGGCTTTACGCAGTGGCACTATTGCCGCAGCCGGGTTGGATGTATTTGAAAATAAAGATATTCCCTCATTGGAACTCTACTCTCTGCCCAATGTATTTCTTACTCCACACATTGGAACACAGACCGTGGATGCCCGTATGGAGATGCTCAAAGAGCTGTCCGATGCCGTTATCGGATTTTTCCATGGAGGACGAGAAGTGCCTCGCGTTGTATAGATCGCTGTGGACGTCCTCAAATTATAACAACTCAGAACAACAATGGATATAACATCACTCATAGATACCGATAAAGTCATTTTAGGGATAGAGTCTTCCTGCGACGACACTTCTGTGGCAGTACTTAGAGGGGATACGATACTCTCTAACGTCATAGCCGGTCAGGCTGTACATCAGGCGTATGGAGGCGTAGTGCCCGAACTTGCCGGACGTGCTCACATGCAGAACATTGTACCGGTTGTCTCGGAGGCTATCAAGCGTGCCGGTATAGAGAAAGAAGATATAGACGTCATCGCTTATACGAGAGGACCGGGACTTTTAGGCTCTCTCCATGTGGGCACTTCGTTTGCAAAAGGGATGGCAATGGGGCTTAAAATTCCTATGGTAGATGTCAATCACTTGCAGGCACACGTTTTGGCGCACTATATCCAGACTCCCGACACTCGTGTAGCTGTTCCGGAGTTTCCTTTTCTCTGCCTTCTCGTCTCCGGTGGCAACTCTCAGATCATTCTGGTAGAGTCTCCCTCCAAGATGGATATTGTGGGTAAGACTATCGACGATGCAGCCGGAGAAGCATTCGATAAGTGTGCAAAGGTTATGGGACTCGGTTATCCCGGTGGGCCTGTCGTGGACAGACTGGCAAAAGAGGGAGATCCAAAAAGATTTGCTTTTGCAAAGCCTCAGATCGCCGGACTCGATTACAGCTTCAGCGGACTCAAAACCTCTTTCCTCTATACACTGAGAGACGAGCTGGAAAAAGACCCTGACTTCATTGAGAAAAATAAAGAAGATCTCTGCGCATCACTTCAACACACCATCATAGAGATATTGATGCAGAAACTGGTTAAGGCTGCCAAGCAGTATGGAGTCAAGGAAGTGGCAGTAGCCGGAGGTGTTTCTGCCAACTCCGGTCTTCGTTCTGCATTTGTAGATTACGGTAAACGCTATGGCTGGAACATCTATATTCCTCCGTTTGCATACACTACGGACAACGCTGCGATGGTAGCCATGGCAGGTGCTTTTGCTTATAAAGCAGGAGAGCGAAGCGGTTTCGACTTGGAGCCTTACTCCAGAGTAAGCATTTAGATGAATACACTAAAACAGGTGCAAGAGATAGCACAACTTCTCTTGAAACATGGTTACACCCTTCGGGTCGCCGAGAGCTGCACCGGAGGGAATATCTCTCACCACCTTACGGAAACAGATGGATCTTCTCTCTGGTTCGGTGGTGGCATGGTAACCTATACGCCTGAAACCAAAAGAGAATGGCTGTTGAGCGAATGGCGCGAAGAGTGGCACAGCGATCTTGTAAGAGAGGATGTTGCTGTGGCTATGGCACTATCTCTCTGGAAAAAAGGCTCTTCATCGCCATCTCTTATAACACTATCTACTACCGGAGTAGCCGGTGATTCTCCATATTGTGGGCATCAACCCGGAGAGATGTGGGTAGCAGCTGTGGTGTGTGGAGAGATACACACGCTGAAAGTAACCTTACCACCTCAAGAGAGCAGGCAGGAGCGCATCCAAGCTCTAACTGAAGCAGCTCTCAGCTTTTTACTCTCTTTGCTTGAGAGGAAGTAGCAGAGTCTTTCCAAAATCAGTGTATAAAAGTTGTTATAGAGCGGTCTAAAAAGATCGCTCTTCCTGTTTATTTTCTCTCCTGAACGGGTAAAAAAGTAGAAAGCAGGGTTTGAGTCGGAGCATGCAAAGTTTGATTTGCAGCAGACAAGGCTTGATTTGTGAGAGTTAGGTTTTGATTTCTGTAAATCGAGCCTTGATTTACAGAACAGAATACGTTTAGAGCAAGTTTTTAATACTATCGTTTCTGTTTGGGAACGGATTAAGTTTCTTTTTGTTCTGCTTTCACTTCTCTTTTCGATGATAGACAGGAAGAGAAGCATGGAAGATGAGTTTTGTCGTTTTAGGTAAAGCGACAGTCGGACAGAGGAGGAAAGGGGGAGAAGGTGCTATTTTGAGATCTTTTGCCAAGAAGCTCTCTTTTTCAAAGGTCTTATTTTCAAGATTGACGGCTGACAGGTAGAGAGAGCCGGAGGAGTGTGCCAGGAGTGAGGGTCGGATGTGATCCGTCTCTCAATCGTGGTGATAGGGGAGACCTTTGATGATGGAGATCCAGCGATACACCTGCTCTGCAAGGAAGAGGCGTATCATTTGGTGGGAAAATGTGAGCTTGCTAAGAGAGATTTTTTCGTGTGCCACGGCATAAACTTCATCCGAAAATCCGTAAGGTCCGCCAATGATTAAGACCATTCTTTTATAGGATGATTGTATCTGTCCATCGAGCCAAACCGCCATTTCGGACGATGTTCGCTCCTTGCCTCTTTCATCCAAAAGGATTATTCTGTCCGATGTTTCGAGTTTGCTCAAAATCAGTTCGCCCTCTCTCTTTTTCTGCTCTTCGGGGTCGAGTGATTTCCTGTTTTTTATATCCGGAATGGCTATCTCTTCCACAGAGATATACCTTCCGGATCTTTTGTAGTATTCTTGCGTGGCAGACTCCAAACCTTTGTCGTCCGTCTTGCCGATGTAGAGGATGACGATCTTATTCACTCCGAAAAGATTTTGGAGCCTACCCGAATGATGGTTGCTCCGTATTCGAGGGCGATATTGTAGTCATGGCTCATTCCCATGGAGAGCTCTTTGAATGTGCCAGGCAGCTCCAGTTCGTCGGCTTTTGCCTGTACCTCTTTCATGAGATCGGATACTTGTTTGAACTCCAAGCGTATTTGTGCTTCGTCGTCCGTATTGGTTGCCATGGTCATCATGCCAGCAAACTCGACATTCTTGTATTTCAGCCACGGCTTGGAGGCGATAAGATCAAGAAACTCTTCCGGTGAGAGTCCGGATTTGGTCTCTTCCTGTGCGATATGGATCTGCAACAAGACACGGAGCGGAGCCGTGCGACCTTCTGCTTGTCCTGCTCTCTTGTCTATCTCTTCCAGTAGCGACTCGGAGTCCACACTATGGATCGTGTGGATGAAAGGCGCAATATACTTCACCTTGTTACGCTGCAACTGACCTATCAGATGCCATTCGATCTCTTTCGGTGCTACTTCGTACTTGGCTCTCAACTCCTGTACACGATTCTCTCCGAACACTCTCTGACCGGCACTCTCATAGGCTGTCATGAGAGCCTCGACCGGATAATATTTTGAGACAGCCACCAGCGTGACACTCCGATCTTGCGGAAGTGTCTGCCGGATAGCCTCTATATTTTCTCGGATGCTCATGCGTTACCTCTAAGGATGTCCATTATCATGGTTTCACTGACGGCGGCAAGCTCGTAGTCCATCATGCTTCCGCTCATTCCTTTGTGCAGTAGAGCTATGGCACCTTCCACGTCTGCTGCCTGCGAAAGCATATTGACGTACTTCTTCTTTTCTACTCCTGCTTTCTCGTCCAAAGAGATGAAGCCGACCTTCATCTTGTAAAACTTGTCGCCGTTCTCGTCCGTGAATATCTCGGCATACTTTACCTTCTTCACGCTGTCCACGATAAACGGACCGCGCGGACCGAGTTCTTCGGCAAGTCTATTCTCTGCTTCGGTAAAGGAAAGAGCATCCAAAAGGTAGATTTCGGACACTTTCTTCATCTTTCCGTCCTGATTTTCTTCTTTCTCGTAGGTTACTTTACATTCAAACCAATTCATTTTCGTTGTTCTTTATATCTGTTATGCTATGTTACATTGATGTGTCTGTGCAAATTTTTCTATGGTTTCTCCATCGTCGAAAGAGCCGATGCACTCTTTCAGTATGACGATATTCCAGGGAGGCATACCATGCTTGATGAGGTCGCTCAGCGTGGTGAAGACACAATATTCGCCTGCTATGCCGCACACTTCGACCCCGGAAGAAGATCGGAGATATTCGGGCAGGCTCTCCCCGAATGCGCTATACTCATCTTTCTCTTGCAGCTTCCCTTTCTCCACAATAGTGATGCGAGGAGCAGCAGAACTGCCCTTTAGTTTGATGAGAGCCTGCATCAGCGGTTCGTATATAGCGGCTCCCACGCTCTGCTTGATGCAGTGCGGCGGCCACTCTCCGCCTTGAGCCACGAAGCTGCAGTGGTCTATCGGGTGAGCATCCACGGTAATTACGATCTGTTCCCACGCTTGGGTGGGAGCAAGAGCCTCTTTCTCTATCCGTTCCGTCAGCTTCAGCATTGCCGCTTCTGCTTTGGGGACAGCCAATGATCCCGATATGAAGTCTATCTGTGGATCTACGATCAATAGTGTTTTCATGTTCTGTGTCTGTTCTTTACGCATTGAGATTGTTGATGAGAGGGTTGGCGTACATCTCCAGAATGCGTTCTCTGAGAAATGCTTCATCCTTTTCTCCTCCCGATATTTCTATCTTCGCAATCTGTTCGGCGAAGTAACGGTCTATCTCTTCCAGATCTTTTTCTCCGTACATACTGCCTTGATACTTCTTTGTTCCGTTGAGAAGATCATAGGCGATGTAGTTGATTTCATAGAGTCTGTACCTTTTGTGTATCCGCTTGTCTATCTCTTCCGCCCAGGCTTGAAGGGCTTCTTTCGTCGGGAGTCCGGTACTAAAGTCGCCCATCGGATCGCATACGGAAAGGTGTACACGCCCTTTCTTGCCGACGATACCCTGCTGCATGTTTTTGAGATCATCCATTTGGCTCTTCTTGTGATCCGGATTGATCTTTTTCTGTAACATCTCTTGCGCTTTGAGATAGTCGCATGGGTCGTACTCGTAAGAGAGCGATACGGGAACGATTTTCAACTCCCGGAGAGCGGTGTCGGTATCTTTGTCCGAACTCATCGTCAGCATTTTCAGCATGGCTGTCTGCGTCCGGTCGTTGGAGTCTTTGGCTCTACCTTCTCTTTGAGCTATCCATACCGGTTCGCCGGTCTCGGTAATGGTGTGGCGGATATAGGAAGAGAGCTTTTTGCTTTCGGCGAGCATCTCTCTGACGGATACCGCTCGTTTGACGATAAAAGAGTTGTTGATCCTTACAAGCTGCCTTATCCACTCCTTGATGAGAAGGTTATCGCCTATCGCGATTTGAGGGAACAGCTTGCCGTTCTGAAAGAGTAAGACGCTGAGGAAAGAGGCATCCAAGACAATGTCTCTATGGTTTGTGATAAAGGTGTAAGCCTTATCTCCCTCTATTTTACTCATGCCGGAAGCCGAGAGAGAGAAGCAACTTTTCTTGGCGATCTGCATCACGACCGGAAGAGAGATGTGTTTCTTGAAGTCGTAAATGGTTCGGATCCGCGGTTGCAACGCCTCCAAATCTTTTGCCGTATGCCCCGGTAGCATCAGAGGGATAAGGTTACGAAGCGTCTCATCCTGCAATAGCTGTGCAAAGGCTTCCGGTATCTCTGTTTCGTTTAGCGGTCTTATATCTTTATAAGGATCGTTGGATATGTTGGTTGTTTCCATACTTTCAGTCTCGATTTTGTGTTGGTTGATCAGTGCGATGGTGTCTGCTCTATCAAGGCATATACTCAGGCGTTCAGGTTGTACAGGATGATCTCTTTCAAGACCTCTTTCATGGACAGTCCTGCAGCTTCTACCTGTTGCGGAATAAAGCTTGTGGGGGTCATGCCGGGCGTGGTATTGACTTCCACCAGATAGGGTGTGCCTTCGGGAGAGATGAAGTAATCTATCCGTATGATGCCTTTTGCATTGAGAGTAGAGTAGATGCGAACGGTCAGGTCTTGGATTAGAGCAAACTGTTCTGCCGGGATACGTGCCGGAGTGATCTCTTCAACCTGTCCGTTGTACTTCGCATCAAAGTCGAAAAACTCGTTTTTACTCACCACTTCGGTTACCGGAAGCACATGTATGCCATCACTATCCTTGTAGCAGCCACACGTTACTTCCGTGCCGGTCAGGAGCTGTTCGAGGATCACGTCTCCTCCTTCTGCGGTAGCATCCATCACTGCTTTTTCGAGCTCTTCTGCCTTTTTTACTTTGGTTGTAGCCACGCTGGAGCCTCCGGCATTCGGCTTTACGAACAGCGGAAGTCCAAGTTCTTTGACGATTTCCTGCTTATCGTAGGTGTTTCCTTCGCGAAGAAGAATCGCTTTGGCAACGTTGTAACCGAGAGCGGAAAGGCTTCTGTTGCAGAAGAACTTGTTAAAGGTCAGAGCGGAAACGAAAGCAGGGCAAGTGGAATGAGGGATCCCAAGCATCTCGAAATAGCCCGGAAGAAGTCCGTTTTCGCCCGGAGTGCCGTGGATGGTAATGTAGGCAAAGTCGAACCGAGCCTTTTCTCCGTTGGGATAGTAGGAGAAGTCGTTTTTATCTATCGGGTACTCCTTGCCGTTTTCATCCGTTGCCACCCATTTCTTAGAGGTGATGATGACCGGAACGGCAGAGAACAACTCCTTGTCTAAAAAGGATAAGATACCTGCCTGACTCTTTAGAGAGACACCATATTCACCGGAATCTCCTCCGGCTATAACGGCTATGTTGATTTTATTCATTTCAGCTCCTTGCTTCATATTCGTTTACTCGTGCTATTTACTACTCTATGCCCTCGTTGGCATATCGTCTCCACTTCTCCAGCAACATGGAGATGTCATCGGGTAGAGGGGCAGAAAACTCCATCTGTTCGCCTGTAACGGGATGTCCAAATCCGAGAGTTGCGGCGTGTAATACCTGTCGGGGACATATAGCCATGCAGTTGCTCACAAACTTTTTATAGTTTGCCGTGGACTGTCCTCTGAGTATCTTCTCTCCGCCGTACCGCTCATCTGCAAAGAGCGGATGCCCCAAGTGCTTCATGTGTGCACGTATCTGGTGGGTTCGTCCCGTTTCGAGCCTGCACTCTATCCATGTTACGTAGCCCAGCGTCTCCAATGTCTTGTAGTGTGTAACGGCACTCTTTCCTATCTCTCCCTCGTACGGATAGACCGCCATCTGCATTCGGTCTTTCGTGTCTCTTGCTATGTTTCCTTTTATTGTACCCTCTTTGGGTTCGGGGCGTCCCCATACCAACGCGCGGTAAGACCTTGTTGTGGTCTTGTCGAAAAACTGTCTGCTGAGATGCGTTTTGGCTTCAGCCGTTTTTGCTACCACGAGCAGTCCGCTCGTGTCCTTGTCTATCCGATGCACCAGACCTACTCTCGGATCATTCGGATCATAGTTCGGATCATCCTTCAAATAGTAGGCAAGCGCATTCAGGAGCGTGCCTGTATAGTTGCCATGACCCGGATGCACCACCAGCCCGGCAGGTTTATTCACCACCAGCAGCTCGGAGTCTTCATACACGATCTCCAGTGGGATGTTTTCCGGAATGATTTCAAACTCATAAGGAGGTCTTTCGAGACGCAGACTTACCTCGTCCAGAGGCTTCACCTTATAGTTGCTCTTGACCGGACGATCGAATACAAAGATAGCACCGGCATCGGCTGCCTGCTGTATGCGATGCCGTGAGACGTTCGGCATACGGTGTACGAGGTATTTGTCTATACGCAAAGGGGCTTGCCCTTTATCCACTTTGACGCTGAAGTGTTCGTATAGCTCTATGACCTCATCTTCTTCATCCGACAGAGGCGAGTTGTCTAAATCCAAGTCCTGCATCAGAGAAAGTCTTCGTCTATTTGTGCTTCATCTTCGCCTGTCCCCAAAGAATCTTCCGGAGCAAGCATGGCATCCTCATTGTAGAGCGAATTGATGTTATTGGAAGAGACCTCCAAGATGAGCTTGCTGTTGTATGCAACCAGCGTTCCTTCCTTGAGTTCTCGTCCCGAAGCATCTGTTACACGCAGGGCAAGATCGTTATACGGCCCACTCACATAAGCGATGGAGATGTTGGTAAAACCGCTACTGCGGAGCAGAGCTTCGGCTTGTCTCATGGAGACTTCACTGATCTTCGGGATGCGTTTTTGTGCTATCTGGAATGTATTTATGGTAGCATAGACGGAGCGATGCCTTTTAATCTTGGCACCTCCACCGGGTGTAAACTCCAAGATAACCCCTCTCGGATGGGTGGAGCTATACACTGAGTCTGTTACGTTCAGCATCAAGTCTTGCGATGCCAAAAGGGTCTGTGCTTCCTCTATCGTCATACCTTTGATGTCGGGAACCACTACCGCGTCGTTGTGATTGGTGTACACTTTCAGCAGAGCCATGATGACCCAGATGCCTGCTATGGCAAGCAGAATCATCAGACCGATATTGATGACGAACTTTGTAAGGGATTTCATTTTCTTTATCTCAGAATCTTCGCGTTGTAAACATGGTGAGACCTTTATCCTACGGCATACAGCATAAGCTTTCTCCTCTAAAAGTCCTCATACAAAAGTACAAAAAGAAAAAGGAAGAGCGGTATATGTTCGGTATAATTGCAAAAAACTGCGTATCTTTGACACCGGAAATATTTCCAATACAACAAATTCAATATCAAAGTAACACCAAATGAAAGTAGACAAAAATCTATTTGTTGAAGCACAATATAAGCTTTATGCTCAGACCAAAGGCGTAGAAGGGGAAGAGCTGGTAGAAGAGACTACAAACGAAGTACCTTTTCAGTACATTCACGGACTGGGCATGATGTTGCCCGCTTTCGAGCAACACCTTCTTGGTTTGGAGCCGGGAGAGAAGTTCGACTTCGTACTCTCTTCAAAAGATGCTTACGGAGAGCATTCCGACGAATACATCACCAATCTTCCTAAAGAGATATTCATGGTAGAAGGTGAGTTCGATAGCGAGATGGTTTTTGAAGGAGCGCAAGTGCCTTTGATGGATGCTGAAGGTCATCAGTTGATAGGTACGGTGGTCGAAGTTGCCGATGAACACGTAAGAGTGGATCTTAACCACCCTCTTGCCGGAAAAGATTTGCACTTCATCGGAGAGATAACAGACGTACACGAAGCCACTACGGAAGAGATCGAGATGTTCTTCCCTCAAAACGGCGGATGCTGTAGCAGTGGAGACTGTGGCAGTGGTGGCTGCAGCAGCGGAGGTTGTGGCTGTTGCTAAGAAAAAGGATACTCCTTTTACAGAAAGATGATACAGAAGCGTTCGGAGCAGAGATCCGAACGCTTTTTTTGTTTCCGGATTCCCGATTTTGAGGAGTTGTTCCACGCTCCGGATGTTTCTTTCGTTCCCTTTCCGAATGTCTCGGCAAAGCTCTTTTTACTCCTGCCTGAAAATGGAAAAACAGTAGCCGGCGATGTATGCCGGGACAGTACCTTGCTTGAACAAGAATGCCGTTCAGAGTGAAATTTTTATACAAAAATGAAAACCGGTTTTTTGCCCCGATTTTTCACTTTTTTAGATGCTTTTTTCTCTATTGCGCCTCTTGTTTTCTCTTATCTTGTTGTTTGATAGCTGCTTATAAAATCAGCCCGAATTTGGAAAAAATTTTTTCTTAGTCCGTTTGATGGGCTGTTTTCGAGTTAATAGGTGTAAATTTTAACACCCTCATCTGTAAATAAATCCTAACTCGTTTTCTGGTCAAAAAGTGGCAAAAAGAGGATGAAAAACCTCAAACATTTAATTGTCAGCGTTATAAGCAAAAAATCTAAACACGTTAATCGAATCCGGTAAACGTGTTAAGTGAAATCGGTAAACGTGTTCATTGAAAAATTAAACACGTTAAGCCGACAAAATATGCTCGTTTAGCGTTTTGGCTTAATGAGTATCGGAATTTGTGTTAATAAAAAGGGGTGGATTTAACAATTTGGTCGTGCTCTGAAAACAATCTCTCCGATCAAAATAGAGAGCGCAATTTGGGCACAGACGGAAAGGGATGGAATATATAAAAATCTCAGCTTGGGAGAGTGGGTGTTCAGCTCAACTTTTTCAAGACAAAGAGAGTGTAGAGAGCATTGGCATAGGACACCGCACTATTTGCTTTGTCGTGCCACTCTGCGCCAAAGAGTCGGGACAGCTGCTTTAGAGAGAAGAAACGCCCTTGCGAAACCTCTTCCGGCAGCTTCTCCAAGGCAAGAGCCATGGTGCAGAGCTGCTCTTTCTGCTCCATGAGAGTGTGCAGAGCTTCGTGCCGAGGCAGTGCGTGGCGGAGTACAGCCAGATCGAACGGCAGATTGTGCCCGACAAGAATATCCGCCCGCTCCATATACCGGAGCAGGACAGGGGCAAGAGCGTCTATGGGCAAGCCGTATCGCCGGACACGTTCCGCAGAAAGCCGGTGCACGCTTACGGCTTCGGGAGAGCCAATGGTCTCTTGGTAGATCAGAGAGGTGTGCGAACAGATGGGAGAAAGCTCACTATCAGCCAACAGCAGGGTAGCTTCCAAAGGCAGGGGCGGATCCGTATCGGGGTGCTGTTTATCGAATAGTCCGGTTGTCTGCACATCTATGATAAGGTATTTTCCTGCCTTATCGGGGTTGTCGCTTTGGGGCAGAGAGCGGACGAGCGTTCGGGCAGAGAGAGCGGAAGAAGGTGTTCCCGGTTCGGGATAGAGCCTACTGCCCTTTTTGAAAGATGCGGAGGCTCTTCGCCTTTTACCGTAGAGGTACAGGCGGTAGAGGAGTGTGGCGACCAGGGAAATGGGTATCACCACCGTTATCAGGTATTTTAGATAGAGCATCGTCCAAAAATAGTAACTTTGTCCGGATAATAATGGAAAATATGAAATCTGAATCAACGATAATTTATCCCGACTTTTCCGATCTTTCCACGGCATCTCTCAGCCGGAAGATCACGGAAGGGATAGAAGCACATAAGAGAGAAGTGGCGGAGATAAAGAGCGTGGCGGAAAAGGATGCTACGTTTGAAAATGTGATTCTTGCCCTCGAACGGAGCGGACAAGCACTCGAACAGGCAAGCAATCTCTTCTTTAACCTCCTGCATACGGACAGTACCGATGAGCGTCAGACAGAGGCAGAGCGTCTTGTGCCCCTCTTGACCGAATGGAGCAATGCCATGAAGTATGACGATGTTCTGGCGCAGCTCATCAAAACAGTGTATGAGAAGCAACCCCAACCCGAAGATGAAGCAGACCGCAGACTGCTTCAACGCACCTACGAGGGGTACAGAGACAGCGGTGCATACCTCGAAAAGGAGAAGAAGAGAGAGCTGGAAGAGATTAAGTCTGCCCTTAGCAGCCATACACTTGCATTTGCCAACCATGTGCTGGTAGAGCAGAACGCTTTCATTTTTCATACGGAGAGCGATGCGGATCTCAAGGGTATCCCTGCCACGGCACTTGCCATAGCTCACGAGAAAGCCAAGAGCAAAGGGCTGAACGGCTGGGTTTTCGACCTCTCCGCACCCTCTTTCCTTGCCGTGATGAGCTACGCCGAGGATAGGGAGCTGCGCCGTAAATTTTATATGGAAAGGCAGACGCTGGGCAATCATCCCGAAAAGTCGGAGACTTACAACGGAGATCTCCTGAGAGAGATAGCCCGACTGCGACTCAGAATGGCACAGATACTCGGAGAGCCGACCTACGCTCATCTCTCTCTGAGAAAGAAGATGGCACACTCTCCGGAAGGGGTCTATAAAATGCTCGACAGCCTCAAAGCGGCATATAAACCGAAAGCGGAAGCAGAGCTGGAAGAGGTGAGACGCTTCTTTGTCTCGGAAGGCTTTATCGGGAAAGAGGATCGTCTTCAGCCCTGGGACTGGGCTTTTGCTTCCGAAATGTATCGCCAACGTATGTTGAAGTTCGATGCCGAAGAGCTTCGCCCCTATTTCTCATTGGATAAGGTGATAAAGGCGGTGTTCGGACTGGCTACGACACTCTTCGGCATAGAGTTTCGTCCGGACTCCGATGCTCCTGTTTACAGAGAGGATGTGGCTGCATATCGAGTGGTACGCACTTCTACCGAAGAGGTCGTGGGTATTCTGTACACGGACTTCTTCCCCAATCCGGGTAAGCAAAACGGGGCATGGATGACCAACTTTTCGGAACATTGGATGGATGCAGAGGGTATTGCCCATCTGCCGGTGGTGAGTATCGTCATGAATTTTACTCCTCCCACTTCCACTCAGCCCTCTCTGCTCACCTACGATGAGGTGAATACGTTCCTGCATGAGTTCGGACACGCTCTTCACGGACTACTGACCCGAGTGAAGCATGGATCTTTAAGCGGAACGAATGTAGTACGGGATTTTGTGGAGTTGCCCTCGCAATGGATGGAGAATTTTCTGCGTCAGCCGGATTATGTGGCATCGTTTGCGCATCATCACGAAACGGGCGAGCCGCTTCCGAAAGAGCTTTTGGAGAAGCTGCTGTCTACCCAAAACTTCCTTTCCGGATATGCAGGGCTTCGTCAGCTGAACTTTGGGTATCTCGATATGTTCTGGCATACGCTGTCGGACATAGAGGCTATCCCGACGGTGGCAGAGGCAGAAGCCGAGGCTTGCAAGGCTACCACTTTGATAGATACACCCTCTGAGGTAGCAATCTCAACGGCATTCAACCACATCTTCAGCGGGGGATATGCTGCCGGATATTATGGCTACAAGTGGGCGGAAGTGCTGGATGCCGATGCGTTCGACTACCTCTTGGAGGAGGGTTTATGGAGCGGAACGGTGGCTTCAAAGTTTCTACATCACATTTTGGAGCAGGGAGATCTTCGGGATCCGGATATTCTTTACAGAGAGTTTAGAGGTCGGGATGCCAAGATAGATGCGCTGCTCAAAAGAGATGGCGTGGAGCAATAGAGTGAGTATAACATCATACATATATAATTAGGAACATGAACAGAACGATCCAAAGGGTAAATACCCTACTGCTTCTCATGGTTGTCTTTCTGGGTTTTACCGCTTGTCAGAAAGGAGATGAGGAAGCACAGAAAAATCTGGCAGGCAAATGGAGTGCAACCGAACTCAAACTGGGTACAAAAAGCATTGAGGTGTCCGACAGTCCGAGCATAGACCTGAAGGCAAACGGTACGATAAACATTGCCAACATAGACTTGAACAAGATCTTCCCGGACCTTCCGGTGCTTAAACAGATGAATATCATGCCGGAAGAGTGGACGCTCAACTGGAAGATTTTGGACGGTGTCTTCTCTCTAAGTGCCGGGATGGCTTCGGCAAAGTTTGACATCATCTCTTCGACAGAAGAGGATTTGGTGCTCAAACTGACCGATGCAAGTATATTGGGAGACCGCTCTGCAATGCCGGATGAGGAGGTTGTCATTACCCTGAAACGCATTGGCGATAATTGAATAATGGCGGGGAGGTTTGTCTATTCCGGCTATTTTATCTAACTTTGTGCCTCGCGTGGCAGGATATAGCCCTGCCGGTACAAAAATATTAACGTATAATTTATTTATAGTAAACGTTTTATGAACAATTACGAAGCCGTTTTCATTTTAACTCCCGTTTTGTCTGAAGTTCAGATGAAGGAAGCGGTAGATAAGTTTACAGACCTCATCAAAACAAACGGAGGAGAACTTGTAAACCACGAAAATTGGGGACTAAAGAAGTTGGCTTACCCAATCCTTAAGAAATCTACCGGTTTTTATCAGTTTGTAGAGTTTAAGGCAGAGCCTTCTTTTATTGAGACATTGGAATTGCAATTCCGCCGTGACGAACGTGTTATACGTTTCTTGACTTTCCGCCAAGACAAACACTTCGCAGAGTATGCCGAAAAGAGAAGAAAACTCAAAGGCAACAAGAGCACAACAGAAGCTCAAGTAGTAACCCCTAATGAAGAACAAACAGAAGCTTAATATTATGGCATCACAATCAGAAATCCGTTATCTTACTCCACTGTCTGTGGACGTTAACAAGAAGAAGTATTGCAGGTTTAAGAAAGCCGGTATTAAGTTTGTAGACTACAAAGATCCGGAGTTCCTAAAGAAATTCCTTAACGAACAAGGAAAGATTATTCCTCGTCGTATCACAGGTAACTCACTCAAGTTCCAACGTCGTGTGGCTCAAGCTGTGAAGAGAGCTCGTCATATCGCGTTGTTGCCTTACGTGACAGACCTTATGAAATAAGAGTTTTTGTAGTAATAGTAAGAAACAACTAATATAAAGGAGACAGAATATGGAAGTTATTTTGAAAGAAGACGTGCAGAACCTTGGCTTCAAGGACGATATCGTTACGGTGAAGGATGGTTATGGCCGCAACTTTCTAATCCCTAGAGGTATGGCTGTGATAGCATCAGAGTCTGCCAAGAAAGTACTAGCTGAAAACCTTAGACAAAGAGCGCACAAGCTTGCTCAAATCAAGAAAGACGCTGAGGATTTTGCTCAAAAGCTGGACGGTGTTTCTCTAACCATTACGGTTAAGACAAGTGCACAAGGAACAATCTTTGGATCTGTAAACAATATTATGATCGCTGAAAAACTTGAAGAAAAAGGTTACAGCGTAGATCGTAAGAAGATTTCAGTTCCGGGTAATATCAAAGAAGTTGGTAGCTATATCGCTAAGATTGCTCTTCACAAAGAAGTTAGTGTGGAGATTCCTTTTGAAGTGGTATCTGAGTCTGCGCCTGTGGCAGAAGCTGCTGAACAAGAGGTTGCAGCTACACAAGAGTAATATTCTCTTTGGCTATCCTCTGAAACACAATCTTCAAAACAATTTTATGTAGAAGTTTTTGGTGTTAATAATAATTTGTGAGAGATCTCGTCCTCTGAATAAGAGGGGCGAGATCTCTCTTTTTATTCCCTCCGCATGCTCCCTTTCCGTGTCTGCTTTTCCCTCTTCCCGTTTAAGGGTGTTCCGGTAGAAACATTACAGCCGAAAGAGATACAAAAACCGCGTTAGTTGCAGCCTTGACATCTTTTGACTTTAGTATATTATTGTTACCTTTGTCCCGCCGGTAAATCTAATAAGAACCTTACAACATTAACATTATATACTTGAAAGAGTCAAACTAAACTTAGGTCTGAATTATGGAGTGGTTTACTCAGTTATTTACGGTGCAAAGTGTCGCACAGTCTGTTCTTATTATAGCGCTGACGATAGCACTGGGCATCCAGTTGGGTAAGATCAAGATTGGTGGGATCAGTCTTGGTGTTACTTTTATTCTTTTTGTGGGAATACTCTTTGGAGAGTTAGGATGGCATGTCAATCATGAAGTCCTTCATTTTTTCAAAGAGTTTGGTCTCATTCTTTTTGTTTACTCGATAGGTATGGCGGTTGGACCGAGTTTCTTCTCCAACTTTAAGAAAGGGGGAGTTACCTACAACCTGCTGGCGGCTTCGATTGTCCTTTTGGGTGCCATTACAACCCTTGCCATACATTACATGACAAAGATTCCCGTTCCTACGATGGTCGGGATCATGTCCGGTGCCATTACCAATACTCCTGGTTTGGGAGCTGCTCAGCAAGCTTATTCCGACGTTACCGGAGCTGCGGATCCTACCATTGCCATGGGGTATGCGGTAGCTTATCCTTTAGGTGTTGTCGGGATTATTCTTTCTCTTATTCTGATAAGGGTCGTTTTCAGAATCAATCTTGAAGATGAGAAGAAAAGCAGAACAGTGGGAGCGGAGGAAGAAACTCAAAATCTTGTTCCACTCTCTTTACTTGTTACAAACCCGGCTCTGAATGGTCGTACTATCATTGATATAGTAAAAGCATTGGAGGGAAGAGATTTTGTTGTCTCGCGTCATCTCTCCGGTCAGACCGGAAAGATAGAGGTAGCAAACGGACAAACCGAGCTGCATACCGGAGATAAGCTCTTTGTGATCGCACAGAGAGACGATGTCGATGCCATCACAACCATCATAGGAGAGCAGATCGTCATGGATAGAAAGCAGTGGGTTCCGGCTCATGCGGAGTTTGTGAGCCGCCAAATCCTGGTAACGAATGGCAGACTGTCCGGAAAGAAAATCGCTGATCTGCAGTTGAGAAAACTTTATGGTGTGAATCTTACCCGACTTACACGTTCCGGTATAGACCTTGTAGCTTCTCCGGACTTGCATATTCAGGTTGGGGATAAGCTTACCATTGTTGGTAGTGATCCTGCAATAGCTCAAGTGGAAAAGATGATGGGGAATAAGGTAAAGCATCTTCACGAGCCCAACTTGTTCTTCATATTTATAGGTATTGCTTTGGGTATTATTCTCGGCTCTATTCCTATTCTTGTTCCAGGTATTCCTCAACCTATTAAGTTAGGATTGGCAGGCGGTCCATTGGTTATTTCCATACTTATTAGTAGCTTTGGATACAGATTTAAGATGGTTACTTATACCACCCACAGTGCTACTTTGTTGATGCGAGAGATTGGTATAAGCATCTTTTTGGCTTGCGTTGGTATCGGAGCCGGTAACGGGTTTATAGATACAATCGTAAATCAAGGAGGTTGGCAGTGGATAGGATATGGTTTTATCATAACCGTCTTACCGCTACTCGTTGTCGGAGCTATTGCGAGAGGAGTCTTCAAGGTGAACTATCTAAAGTTGATGGGACTTATATCCGGTAGTACCACAGATCCTCCTGCGCTTGCTTATGCCAATGCAACTGCCACAAATGATGACCCTGCCATTGCATACGCAACCGTTTATCCGCTGACAATGTTTCTACGAGTAGTGGTCGCACAGCTGATGATCTTGCTGTTTATATGATAAATTAGAGGTAGAATAAAACTTCAGATGGGACGAATAGACAAACAAACTCAAGTACCGGAGCCAACACTGCGCAGATTGCCGTGGTATTTGGCTCATGTAAAACTGATGCAAGCAGAAGGACTCAAAAGTATTTCCTCTACTGCCATAGCAAAGTGTATAGGTATAGATCCGGCTTTGGTAGCCAAAGACCTCTCTTACGTGGATATTTCCGGTAAGACTCGTGTCGGTTATGGGGTGGATCAGATGGTTTCTGTCTTAGAGTCTTTTCTGGGTTTCACTCAGACTCACAAGGCTTACGTGTTCGGGGTGGGCAACTTAGGTGCTGCTCTTTTGGCGGATAAAGGACTGAGCCAGTACGGCATGGAGATTGTCGCAGGTTTTGATGTCGATCCGTCTATCTGTGGAACGACCATTTCGGACACTCCTATTTATCATTTGGACGAGTTGGATCGGGTGATGAAAGAAACTCCCGGCTCTATCGGAGTGCTTACCGTCCCGATCTCTAAAGCGCAAGAAGTGACGGATATTGTAGTGAGCAAAGGTATCAGAGCCGTTTGGAACTTTACCCCATTTCGGATAAAAGTTCCTGAAGATATTGTAGTGCAAAATACCTCCATGTATGCACATCTTGCAGTGATGTTCAACAGACTCAAGAGTTGACACTGTACAGACTGCCGGTGTACAAGGCAAGGTAGAAACGGATAATAAATGAAGATATTCAGTCTTTCGGGACATTTGTATTCGGGTAAGAGAACACAGTCTGAGTTTTCGGATGATGCTGTGGTTCTCCTACCCGATTCTGCTTATGTAAAGAGCGGAAAGCCGGTTTTCCCTCCCATTGAAGAGGGCGAGCCTGTTGCCGTAATGCCTGTGCTGGTATTGAAGATGAATCGTATAGGCAAGAGCATCGCTCCCAGATTTATACATCGTTACTACTCTGCCATAACCGTTGGTTACTCTCTTCTATTGCCTGAACTGCTCGACACACTCTCTTCCCAAGGAGTATCGACCTTCTCTGCTTACGGCTTCGATGGTGCTTTGGTTTGGGGCGAGACAGGATTCTCCCCCGAACTTATCAGGGAGAATGGTGCGGTGAAAGTTTTCCATCAAAAAGGAGAAGCGCAAGAAGAGATTCATATCCCCGTCGAGCTTTTGACCAAAGCAGAAGAGACTCTTGCCCGTCTAAGCAGGTATCACACCATTAAGATTGGAGACATTTTCCTGCTCCCTCTCCGGCAGGCATTCGACACGGCAGCTATAGGAGACAACCTCTGCCTCTTATTGGAGGACACAAATCAAAAAGAAGAAGCACAGCTTTTGACCAGACTGTCTCTTCGATAAAGAACACATTAGAACTTAGCTAAACAATGAATATATTATCGCCCGATGCCATAGTGATGGCTGCAAAAGATCTGGGCATTTCAAAAGCAAACTATTCGCTCATAAAGACACTTCTGTTGGGCTTTCTCGGTGGAGCTTTCATCGCAATGGGAGGGACGCTCTCCGTTCTTGTCTCTGGAGGAATGCCGGCACTTACTGCCGAAAATCCCGGACTGCGAATGCTCCTGTCGGGAATGACTTTCCCCGTGGGCATTATCCTTGTCGTCATTGCAGGAGCAGAGCTCTTCACCAGCAACAATGCTGTTTTGATGCCGGGATTTTGGAATAAAGACTTTGGTCTGAAAAAGCTTCTTCGGAACTGGACACTGGTCTTCATCATGAACCTTGTAGGTGCGGTTTGCTTTGCGTACCTCTTGGTCTATCTCGTGGGACTCTTTGCGCAAGACCCTTGGCACAGTACGATCATCGGAATAGCGGAGTATAAAACTTCCGCTCCCTTTTGGAAAGTTTTCGTGAAAGGGATTGGTGCCAACTGGCTGGTCTGTTTGGCCATCTGGATGGGGCTTAGTGCTACGACCACGATAGGTAAGATTTGGGGACTTTGGTGGCCGGTAATGACATTCGTGGCGCTGGGCTACGAACACTGTGTAGCCAATATGTTCTATATCCCTCTCGGTATGATGGAGGGTGCGGATGTCTCTCTCTCAGACTTCCTTTGGGGCAACCTTCTGCCGGCAACCCTTGGTAATATCGTGGGAGGAGGGCTTATGGTTGGCACTTGGTACACCTCTTCTTTTTTGAAAAAATATTGACACTATACAGCATACGTTATGAGACAGCGAGCTTACTTTGTAAATCCTTTCCTGCTGATCTTTTTGGTCTCATTCCTGAGCATCAATAAGCTCTCCGCCCAAACCGCTTCATCGTCGGATGTTTATCTGCCGGCTCTCTCTCCCATTGTTACTGCCGCATCTTCCTTATCCATAGTCACGGATGCTCGCAGTGCGGCATTAGGAGGTCTTGGTGTCGCAACGGAAGCGGACGCCGTCTCTGCTTACTTCAACCCCGCAAAGCTCTCTCGTGCCGGTAACTCCTATGGTGTTTCTGTCGCTTATCTCTCGTGGCTGAGTGCAATAACGGATGGAATCGGTATAGCAGACCTGACCGGATATTTCCGTCCTTCCTTTTTGGGAGCGGAGCGGAAGCATACTTTCGGCGTTTCCCTCCGTAGAATGAATATTGACGATGTGCATGTCTTTGGGAAGTCCGGCTCTATCACACATACCTTCAGCCCTTTTGAAGCATCGGCACAGCTCTCTTACGCTTATGCTCTTTCCGATAAGTGGTCTTTTGGAACGGGGTTGAGATATTTCTATACCGCAGGATCATCGGGGCATCTCTCCTACTATCCCTCTGTGGGTAACTTTACTTTCGATTTGGGAGCACTTTTCACCGACTATCTGGATGCCGAAAAGAAGCACAAACTGACCGCCGGAGCATCTCTCCTGAATATCGGTCCGAAGCTGAAGATAGGCGAGAGCAGTAAGTCTCTTTTCATGCCGACCATGTTGCGCGTAGGGGTCGGGTATCAGACCCGATTTGCCAAAAATATCTCCTTGGCATCTTATCTGGAGTTGGAAAAACTGCTTGTGCCATCTTATCCTATTGGGAAAGACTCGGACGGAACCACGGATCTCATAGACGAGTATTACTCCACTACCGCACTTCAAGGCATATTTGCCTCATTCTCTGATGCTCCGGAAGGGTTTGGTGAAGAGCTTAGAGAGTACACACCGGCACTGGGTATCGAGGCAGGGTACAACGATCTGGCTTTTCTTCGTCTCGGTTACAAGTATATGCATCCCTCGAAAGGATCGGACAGTGGATTCTCTATGGGTGTCGGCGTAAAGTACAAGTTCGTCCGTTTCGACTTTGCCTACTTTGCTGCCATAAGCGCACGCAATCCTCAGAATGGCACTCTTCGCCTTTCGCTTACCGGCTCGTTTTAATCCATTCATCCACAGAAACAAAAAAGATAAGACTATGGGAGTGAACATAAGGGTAGGATTCGGGTACGACATTCACAGGCTTGTCCCGGATAGAGATCTTATCATCGGAGGAGTTCGCATACCTCATTCGATCGGACTTTTAGGGCATTCCGATGCGGATGTTCTCCTTCATGCCATCTCCGATGCGCTTTTGGGGGCGGCAAACCTAAGGGACATCGGCTATCATTTTCCCGATACAGACCCGAAGTACAAAGGGGCAGACAGTCTCTTTTTGCTCGGAGAGGTCGCAGCCCTTCTCAAGGAGAAAGGATACGCCATAGGCAATATAGACTCCACCATTATAGCTCAAGCTCCGAAGATGAACCCTCATATCCCGGAGATGCAAGCCAATATATCAAGAGTCCTGAATATCCCCCAAGAAGATATTTCGATCAAGGCAACCACTCACGAAAGGCTCGATGCCACAGGGAACGAGGAGGGTATTGCCGCCATGGCTACGGCTCTTATATATAGGGACTAAGGTATGGAAGAGCCTATTGTCGCTCTCCGCTTTTTTCACTACTTTTGAACAGAACATTATATCAATCCATTTATATATGAAGTTTTTTGTAGATACAGCGAATCTGAACGAGATCAAGAGAGCCCACGAACTTGGTATTTTGGATGGGGTTACTACCAATCCGTCCCTGATGGCAAAAGAGGGAATCTCCGGAAAAGATGCTGTCATGAAACATTACAAGGCTATCTGCGACATAGTGGAAGACAAGGTTAGCGCCGAAGTTCTCTCTACTACATACGAAGAGATGATGGCAGAAGCCGAAGAGCTTATTGCGATATGTCCGGAAAAGATTGTCATCAAAGTTCCCATTATTAAGGATGGATTAAGAGTGATCAAGGAGCTGACAGAAAAAGGTATCAGAACCAACTGCACTCTTATATTCTCTCCGGCACAAGCGCTTTTGGCGGCAAAAGCAGGAGCTACCTATGTATCTCCATTCTTGGGACGCTTGGACGATATTAGTCAGGATGGGCTTAATCTTATAGAAGATATTCGTGTGATCTTTGACAACTACGGATACACTACTGAGATTTTGGCGGCTTCCATCCGTTCTCCGCTGCATATAACACTTTGTGCAAAGATCGGTGCGGATGTCATTACATCGCCTTTGGACTCTATTCTGAAGTTGCTCAATCATCCTCTTACCGATACCGGCTTGGCAAAGTTTATCCAAGACTCGAAACAGCTGGTTTAGTTCGGCAGAATTATTTTAGGAACAAGGAAGAAGACCGATGTGCTTTTGGAGGAGNAGCTGGTTTAGTTCGGCAGAATTATTTTAGGAACAAGGAAGAAGACCGATGTGCTTTTGGAGGAGCGCATCGGTCTTTTTATATAAAAACGTCATGCGGAAAACGGAGGGGGAAGGGGAGATTTTTGGCTTGGAGGAGGCGAATTTGTCAAGTCGTTTTAAGATAAGATCTTTTGAATGAAAGCGATATGGCAAAATCTCATCTTCGGAGAAAAAATTTTCTTAGTCCGTTTGATGGGGCTTTTTCGCGTTAATAGGTGTGAATTTTAACAGGGTGCTCTGTGAAGAAAATCTAATAGAGAAAATCGGCTTTCCGGGTGCATTTTAGGGTGAAAATACATAAAATACTGATGTGTAGTGTTTTAATTATTTTGGCTAAACACGTTAATCGAATCCGGTAAACGTGTTTAATGAATCCGGTAAACGTGTTCATTGAAAAATTAAACACGTTAAGCCGGAAGAATATGCTCGTTTAGCGTTTTGGGTGAACCTGTATCGAAAATTGTGTTAATAAAACGGGTTGATTTAACAAATCCGGCACCCCTCCGAAAACGACCCCTCCGATCAAAATAGAGAGCCGTAAAAATCGGGGAGAGCATCGGTATGGAATATATAAAAATGCCTTCCCCGACCGGAATGAAATGCGACCGAGGCGGGGGATACATTAATTATATATATAGGGGAGAGCAGTTGGGGAAAGGAAATAGCGGTTTTCGATAAAATGTTTGATTCTCTTCAGGCTTGATAACAAGCGGATTAAGTGCTGTTTTGAGAGTGCTGTTTGATATGTTTGTCTATCTTTTGTTAGTAAAGTTTGGTAGAATGAAAAACTCTTTCTAACTTTGCACCCACGAAACGGGAGAGCGGATCTCCTGTGAGGAATACGAGATCATAGACATATCGGAAGAGAAGAATATAGTAGCATTGTCCTGTATGGAAATACGGGATGGTATAAAACTACAATAACCGTATCATGCCGTTAACGGTGTGATATGCGAGAGCAAAAAAAATATAAGCAAAAGAAGGGCAGACGGTGGATGCCTTGGCTCTAAGAGGCGACGAAGGACGTGATAAGCTGCGAAAAGCNGTGATTCCCTCAGTAGTGGCGAGCGAACGGGGAGGAGCCCAAACCGATGCTGTTTCGGCAGTGTCGGGGTTGTAGGATCTCGAATAAAGCTTTACAACGGAGAGGTAGTAGAAGATTCTGGAAAGGATCGCCAAAGCGGGTGACAGCCCCTTATACGAAACTTTGAAGTTGGAGTGACGAGAGACCTGAGTAGCGCGGGAC
>NZ_JQZV01000007.1 GCF_000769115.1 Porphyromonas canoris
TTATCAGGGACGTTACAGACGATGACGTAGATAGGCCACAGGTGCAAGTGCAGTAATGTATTCAGCCGAGTGGTACTAATCTCCCGAACGCTTATATTGAGAAGATCTCTCAAATAAAGGGTATTGTAGTTTTAGGACTATGTTCTTTTCTCCGTATATGTTAGACATATAACGTGCAAGAAGTGTTGGAGGATATGCTTCGGACACGAGAAAGAGATAGCGAAGAAGTCGGATAGGGAAACGAACGAGACAAGAGAAACGAAGACACCGACGGACTTGCGAAGCCAATAAAGGTGGCTATAGCATCGGGGATCCACCTCTAACCATTCCGAACAGAGCAGTTAAGCCCGATCACGCCGATGGTACTATGCAAATGGGAGAGTAGGTAGCCGCCACTTGAAGAGAAGGAGAGAGGCATGAACCGTAACAGGAACATGGCTCTCTCCTTTGTTTTTGCAGGTTGGCCGGTTTTGAGAAAATAAAGGGAATATTTTTCTTGGATTTTGCCGTATAAATTTTCGTTGGGTGTTGTTTAATCGAAATATTGTTGTAACTTTGCACCCACGAATGGGAGATACCTGTTTGTAAAGAAGTAAAGATCATAGACATATTGGACAATATACAACAAGTAGTACAAGGGACACTCCATTATAAAATGGATATAGTGACCCTGTCAATTACCTGATTATATAAATAGGAAGGAAGTAATACTGAGCATAGGAATAAAATAGAAACAAAATGACAAAGAAGAGTTTGATCCTGGCTCAGGATGAACGCTAGCGATAGGCTTAACACATGCAAGTCGNAGGAATAAAATAGAAACAAAATGACAAAGAAGAGTTTGATCCTGGCTCAGGATGAACGCTAGCGATAGGCTTAACACATGCAAGTCGAGGGGCAGCATTATTTCAGCTTGCTGATTTAGATGGCGACCGGCGGATGGGTGCGTAACGCGTATGCAACTTACCTGTCAGAGGGGGATAACCCGGAGAAATTCGGACTAATA
>NZ_JQZV01000008.1 GCF_000769115.1 Porphyromonas canoris
TCGGCACGGCTGTCTGTGAGGAGGGCAGGGATAAGTATATTAGGGGCGATGTCGTGGCACTCGCCTGCAAAGCCGTTCCTGCGGAGGGTGTCTATTGTCTTAGTCTTGGGGTATAGGGGACAATGGGCAACACATTGATAGGCTTCGTTATCTCTGCGGATAGCCATAGGCGAATAGTAGGCAAAGCTATCTATATACCGCCCCAAAGTCCGATGTATCGCCACAATGGTCTGTCGTCCGCTCTCGCTCCACCAATACTGCCCAATCTCCATCACAGAGGACATGGCTCGGTAGCCTTTCTCCATACCCACGATAAGGAGGTACATACGCAAGACTTGATACCCACCCTAAGTGGTCAGCACTGTGAAGTATTGTCGCTGCTGTAACTTCCTCGCCCTTGTGGTTGCCACCTGCAAGCCTGCCCCACATTGGGGACAGGTACAATGCCTGCTCGGTATATCCATCTGCCACGAATGCCCACAATCCATACAAGTGGTTTTGCCCTTGGGTAGTCGGTAGGCATAGTGGTCAATACACTCACGGAATGCCCACTGCATTTGTGCCTTCGTAATGAGGCGAAGGTGTTTACTCTGAGCGATGACGGCTTGCTCAAACTTATTTCTCGGTTTCATAGGCTTACATATCAAATAGAGAGGGTTGAGGTATGGGGTCGCTGTCGGTGCTTGTCTTGGCTTTCACTCGCTTCGGCTCTTGCAACTTGCGTAGCTCCTCGGTTTGGTACTGCTGTATCGCCTGCTTGCGTGCTTCGGCTTTCTCTTCTTCGGTAAGGATTATGGTGTGATTGACCACCACATTGCAGTTGATACGGCTACTGACTTCTAAATCGTCTTCATCGTAGTAATGCACCGCCATTGAATAGATTTCATCATCTTCAAAGCCGTTGCAACCGCTCTGCTGTACCTGCTGTAAGATGTAAGTGATGCAGTCCTCGATGTTCTTGTGGGGCTTTGCCAAGTTAGGAGCAAACAGAGGGTCTGTCGCTGCTCTGCCATTAAGATACTCAGCTATGGTGCGTGTGAATTGTTCTGTTCCTTTCATTGTCGTGCTGTTTTNAGTTAGGAGCAAACAGAGGGTCTGTCGCTGCTCTGCCATTAAGATACTCAGCTATGGTGCGTGTGAATTGTTCTGTTCCTTTCATTGTCGTGCTGTTTTTGGCGGATTATATTCCTACTGCCCACTCGCCATCTCGGTACACGGATAGGCAAGCATACTCATTACATAACTCGTGCGATAGGTAACGCATATAGAGGGTGTTATCTTCGCTTAGGCTATTACTCAAGTCCTCAAATAGGCTCTGAGGGAAGTCCCAACGACTGTATAGCTCAGCTTCTATTTGAAAGTCATCGTCTTGCTCGTACCAATCATTGGGGAAGTTCTCCTCAATGAATGCTCGGATTGCGTCTATCGTTTCCGCTCTGTCGCTTGATGCGTAGAATAGGTTGGTGCATATATTTGCCATAGTGGTGTTATCGTTTTGTTAGGTTTGCGTTGTCTGCTATGGTCTCGCCACTTGGGTCAAAGACTTCTATCGTGGCTCGTCCGTGGTTGTCCTCGGGAGATAGGGCTTCACTCGTTTCATAGAGAGTTTCCCCCTCTGTGATAATAACCTTTTCATCGTCCTCCCACAGAGCTACATCTTCGCCACCCCACGATTTAATCATAGCGAGGGCTTCTTCGTAAGTGTCTGCTTGCACATCAAAGTGTGTGCGTTCCCAGCAGGTAACCTTGCGGTCTTGATAGAATGCGTAATATGCCATAGTCGTCTTAGTATTTAGGAATTTCTACGATTTGATTGATGCGTCCGTAGAGGTACTTGCGTAGGCTGGTGCGGTTGGGGGCATAGTACTCTGCCCAATGTCCGTATTGATTGACCAAGTACTTTTTCAGCACATCGAAAAAGTCAAATCGGTAGCCCATCACGGGTACGGCGGTGCGGAAATAGGTGTTGCTGTTCACGGCTTCGCATAGCCAATCCTTGTCCTCACGGCTCATCGCTTCGCCACGATTGAGTTGTTCTCTCAGGAGGTAGGCTTTACAGCTACTCAGGTTTTCCAAGGGTTGTACTTCCCACTGCACGAACTTAGTCGCCACGGCTCTCTCACTCGCCCCAGCCCCCGAACTTATGCGGTAATGAGAGGAGGAGCTATATCCTTTTCTGTTCATCGGAGATGTTGTTTTTACTTTCTGCTTATCCATAGTGACATTTTTTTTTATGCGTCCAAAGATCGGAGTATGCTGATTCCTTTTTTCGAGCGAAACAGAGGTAGGGGGCGAGGAGCGACACAAGGTTTGGGCGGAAAATACTACCTGGAGCGAAGCAGAGCGAAACGCAAGTGTGGAGATTTTCCAGCCCAACCGTAGGCTTGACCTTGGGGTAGCCCAAGCCCCACACTACCTTTGCGATGAAAAAGAAACAGCATCCATCTGCTACGCAATAAGTGGAACGGAGGATGAAGAAGCAGAAGTGCAAAGCCAAAGAGCGAAAATAAAAAAGGTGGCAAGCTCCGAAGAGCCCGCCACCCGTCAAGATGATTATCTCAGATTAGAAGATGCAAACTAGTATCGCCGCCAAGATGGCTAACCAAAAGAGATAGCCGAGGATGGTGAATGTGATTTGCAGAATGGTCTTTACCACGAACCGCAGCACCAAGAAGCCCACGAAGATGCCAATGACGGTTACGACTTGGGGTGTAACAAGCTTGGCGATGAAGTAGACGGCTGCGACCACGAGCGAGAGCAGAAGTGTCAGCTCAATGATGCGTCGCCAGTCGATGCTACGGGCAGGCTTGGCTGTCTGTGGCTTATCGTTAGTAGACTTCGCCCGAATGAAGATGGGGCTGTGGACATCGTGNGGCAGGCTTGGCTGTCTGTGGCTTATCGTTAGTAGACTTCGCCCGAATGAAGATGGGGCTGTGGACATCGTGATTCATAACTTGAGTATTCATATCTGGGAGCATTTTAGAGTTTCAAGAGCGAGCCCAAGATAGTCCGACCACCAAAGACGAGGGCTTGCCCCTTGGCGTGTGGGGCGGAGTGTATATCTTGGCTCTTGATGCTCCAATGCTCCCGATAGGATTAAGGTTACGTGTTACTTCGATGTATCCACCTTCTTCACTGTAGGCAAGTTGCTGTTTTCGATAAGCTCGACAATCGTACCTGTGAGTTCGGTGTAGAGGAGGTCGTACTCGGTGCTGCTGTCAAAATCGTCCGTGAGGTCGTACTTAGCGAATACGGCTTGGATAAACTTGTTACCAAGCAGAATGGGAGCCAACTCTTCGGGTAGAGGTTCGGGAAGTTCCTCGCTGAACTCATTCTCTAAGATAGACACGAGGGTGTTGTGCTTAGAGAAGTGTAGCCCTTGATAAAGGACTTCGCTGGATATCGCCTCGGCTTCGAGGTGGGAGAAGCCCTGTGCCACGGCATCAGCGTAAACCGTAAGTGCAGCATCGGCACGAGCGGCAATAAAAGCGGTGTCGGCCATTAACTCGGGGTGATAGTCACTGAGGTAGGCTTCTAACTTCAGGCGGAAGTAAGAAAGCTCTTTCTTTGTTGGATTCATAATGTCTTTTTGATTTTAGGTAATACAAGTGTTACTTAGCGATGCCCATCGCCGAGTTGAACTTATCGAGCTTGCCTGCGAGCTGCTCCATATCGTGTTCAATCTTCTTGTTCGTAATACGGGCATAGATTTGCGTAGTCTTGATGTTGGTNGAGTTGAACTTATCGAGCTTGCCTGCGAGCTGCTCCATATCGTGTTCAATCTTCTTGTTCGTAATACGGGCATAGATTTGCGTAGTCTTGATGTTGGTATGCCCTAACATCTTCGACACGCTTTCGATAGGCACACCTTTGGAGAGCGACATGGTCGCAAAGGTGTGGCGGGCGAGGTGAAAGGTCAAGTTCTTCTTGATGCCACAGAGGTCGGCAATCTCTTTGAGATAGGAGTTGGTCTTTTGGTTCGACAAAATCGGGAAAAGCTTGCCATCACGATAAGTCTGCTCGCCATACTTCTCGATGATACTCTTGGGAATGTCGAGGAGGAGAACGTTGGTGGATACGCTGGTCTTTTGACGNAAGCTTGCCATCACGATAAGTCTGCTCGCCATACTTCTCGATGATACTCTTGGGAATGTCGAGGAGGAGAACGTTGGTGGATACGCTGGTCTTTTGACGTTGCGTCATAATCCACTGCTTGTCGCCCATCGTGACGATGTGGTCGGGCGTGAGGTTGGCCACATCGATATAAGCCAGTCCTGTGAAGCAAGAGAAGATGAAGATGTCACGCACCAACTCCAAGCGTTTCAGCCCAAAGTCTTTGTTGGCGATGCTGAGGATTTCCTCATCGGTCAAGAAGCCACGATTGACTGGCTCCAAGTGGAAGCGATGATTGAGGAAGGGGTCGTGTATCAAGATGCCACGCTTTTGGGCATAGATGGTAATCGTCTTGAGCGTCTTCATCTTCTTGACGGTTGTGTTGTAAGAGCAACCTGCGACGGTGCTAAGATACAATTCGAAGTCTTGCATTACGGCAGGAGTCAGTTCGGTCAGCCCAATATCCTTGCGAGCATACTTGTGTTTGAGAAACTCAAAGAAGTGTCTGCGAAGCACGCTGTACTTTTGGAGGCTGTCTTTGCTGATGGTTTTCCCGACACGCTGTTTTACATCATCGATAAATGAGTCGAAGACAGGGAGGAACTCTTTGTACTCCTTGGTCTTTCCGCAATAGAAGGAGCGGATTTTATCCATAGAGAGTGACTCATCGTCTTCCAACTTGCGATAAATACTATTGAGGGTGTGAGAAATGCCGTCGAGTGCAGCATTGGCGGTTAGTACGTCAGCCGTACGACCTTTGAGTCGGCTGGTGGTATTGTTCCATAGCGCCTTGTCTACAAAAATCTTTGTAGAGCCAAAGTTTGCCATTTCTCCACCCAGGAACACACGTAGCATCACGGGCGATTTTCCCTCTTTGTTTTCGTAATTCGAGCGTAGGTAAAAGGATACCTTAAAATTCTGCTTCATACGCATCATTGTTTTGTGTAGCANAGCATCACGGGCGATTTTCCCTCTTTGTTTTCGTAATTCGAGCGTAGGTAAAAGGATACCTTAAAATTCTGCTTCATACGCATCATTGTTTTGTGTAGCAATCTTGCTACAAAGTTCTACATAATTATCTGATATAGAAAACATTGATGCCGTCAGATTGGTATTCATTTATCGGTCACTGCTACATTTTTTGAAGACAAATAATTTGTGTAGCAGTAAATGTAGCAGTACTTGACCGAAATGTGACTATCAAAGTATAGGGGTTAGCCGTCAGCAGATAGGGATATATACAAAGAAAAATCGTTGTAAAACCTTGATTTTACAACGATTATCTATATTTTGAAGGCTNCAAAGTATAGGGGTTAGCCGTCAGCAGATAGGGATATATACAAAGAAAAATCGTTGTAAAACCTTGATTTTACAACGATTATCTATATTTTGAAGGCTATTTTGAATGGGGTTGTGAAACCCTTTTGAAACCTTCTGGCGGAGAGAGAGGGATTCGAACCCCCGGAGGCTCTCACCTCAACGGTTTTCAAGACCGCCGCAATCGACCACTCTGCCATCTCTCCAATGGTTATCCCATTTTTGCGATGCAAAGGTAAGGGATATTTTTTATTCAAGCAATAGATAGAGGGATATTTTTGTCTTATTGTGTGAGAAGATCTCTTGTCGGATGAGAAGAATGTAGTTTTTAGGGGGAGAGCAGTTTGTCGAATGCCAATCGGGGAGAACCATTTGCCAGATATATGATACCGCAATAGGCGAAAAGGTGTTGTTTCAAGATCTGTTGCAGTACGGCGTTGTCCCGGTGTGTATCTATGCGGAGATAGAGATAGCGGAAGGCAGCAAAGTCAAAAACGGCAGAGGCAATCCCTCTAAGCGAACCATCCGAAGCCAGACGGTGAATAACGCCATAAGGTTTATCGTAAGACCAAGCCCCATCGTATATCTCGGAGTAGGTCGGATCCGGTCCATCCATCAGGACAAAGTACCCGGAGGGCTGCCCCGACTGCTCTGTCTCTAAGATGACATACCCTACTCCCAGACGGATATCCTCCTCTATCATCGCTTTAGACGGGTAGCCCTCTGCCCATTGAGTAGGATTCCCATTCCGACACATAAAGATACGAGCCGCATTCAGTACTCGCAATATTTCGGGGATATGCTCCGGTTTTGCTTCGGTTATGTACATATATAATTATATAGAAAGGGCGGATAGATTTTTCTATCCGCCCTTATTTATCGATCAGTGTTTACTTTTCACCCTAAGAGAGATCTTCACGAAGAAGAATATGATGGCAAAGTACATCAGTACGGTCAATGCTTGAGACCAAGGATTGGCGTTCCATTCTGTTTGGAAGATATTCACCTCGTAGTATCTGAGTATTGCGCTTACCACACCCATGAGAGCACCTCCGGCGATGAATCCGGAAGCTATGAGAGTTCCTTTCTCTACACGCTCCTTGTTGAGGTCGCTATTTTTGCTTCTGCTACCTACAAACCAGCTCACAAGACCGCCTACAAGCAGAGGAGTATTGAGTTGGAGCGGAATAAACATACCCAAAGCAAAAGGAAGTGTCGGCACTTTTGCAAAGTTGAGAACGAGAGCAATAGCGGCTCCGATGCCGTATAACGCCCACTTTGCCGAAGCTCCTTGCATCATCGGTTCTATCAGCGCAGCCATTGCATTGGCTTGAGGAGCCGCAAGAGCACCGGAGGTGAAACCGTAGGTCTTGTTCAACACCATGATAACCCCTCCTACCGTAGCGGCAGAGACGAGAGTGCCCAAAAACTTCCAACTCTCTTGCGACTTCGGAGATACTCCAAGCCAATACCCAACCTTGAGATCGGTGATGAATCCGCCCGCCATAGAGAGTGCCGTACACACTACACCTCCGATGATAAGAGCGGAGACCATGCCGTGAGGACCTTTAAGTCCGACCACTCCTAAGATAAGAGAAGCCAGGATAAGGGTCATAAGGGTCATGCCCGATACCGGATTGGAACCTACGATGGCTGTTGCATTTGCCGCAACGGTAGTGAACAGGAATGCGATAACTGCCACCAAAAGCAGAGCCACTACGGCATGCATCAGATTTTGAACAACACCGAGATAGAAGAATATCCCCGTAACACCAAGAGCCAGAATAGTACCCCATGCAATAATCTTCATCGGTATATCCTTATCTATCCTCTTCTCTGCTGTCGCTGCAGCACCGGCGGATGCTTCCGGCTTACTCTTCATCTCTTTCGCTGCAAGTCCAAGGGCAGATACGATAATCTTTCTACTCTTTATGATACCTATGATTCCGGCAGTGGCGATACCCCCTATACCAATGTTCCGGGCATAGATCTTAAAGATCTCTTCGGGCGACATGCTTCCAACAGGTACAGTTATGTTCGGGTCTCCAAACGTAAGGAGTGTGTCCGGATAGATCAGAGACATAGCCGGAACGATGATGTACCATATCAGGAACGAGCCGGCACATATAATAAAGGAGTACTTCAGACCTATTATAAACCCAAGACCGAGCACCGCAGCCCCTGTATTGATATTGAATATCAGCTTGGCTTTGTCCGCTATGGCGTTACCCATGCTCACCATACGGGAAGATATCTCTTCGTGCCACAGCCCAAGAGTGGAGACAAGGAAGTCGTAGAGCCCACCGATAATACCTGCCAAAAGAAGAGGCTTGGCTTGTGCACCGCCTTTCTCTGCCGAGATCAACACTTGAGAGGTAGCAGTGGCTTCGGGGAACGGATATTTCCCGTGCATCTCCTTGACAAAATATTTGCGGAAAGGTATCAGAAGCAGGATACCCAATACTCCTCCAAGCAGGGAAGAGATAAAGATCTGCAAGAAGTTCACGGTCATTTCCGGATACTTCTCTTGCAAGATGTAGATGGCAGGCAGCGTAAAGATGGCTCCTGCCACTACCACTCCGGAGGCTGAACCGATAGATTGAATAATGACATTCTCGTGCAGAGAATTTTTTCTCTTGGTTGCAGACGACAGTCCGGCGGCAATGATGGCAATGGGGATTGCGGCTTCAAACACCTGTCCTACCTTTAGTCCCAGATAGGCAGCGGCTGCACTGAATATCACAGCCATAAGCACACCCCAGAGTACAGACCAAACCGTTACATCCGGAATAGACTTGTGTTCCGGCACTACCGGGACGTACTCTTCTCCCGGCTTGAGTTCTCTGAAAGCATTTTCCGGTAATCCTTTTATCGGATCGTCGGAAGAGGAAGTTTTACTCATAAGTATCTGTTTTTGATTAGGTAATACAAAAGAGAGGTCGCCTGCATCGGCTGTTTCGTTTTAGCCGTACGGGTCTCAAGGCATGCCTATCAGCAGCGTGCGTTGTGCCAGCTCTATCTCGCCCTTGTCGCCGGTATGCTTTCCATCGACATCAGAAAGCTTGACACAGTTATACCATGGTTGAGAGGAGGTAATCTGGCAGCGGAACAGCTTCATCACTATGTTGAGCGGTTTGATGCCGTTCCCGACATCATTTGTCAGGTTCGTCCCTATACCGAACGTGGCACCTATCCTGCCGGAGCAGTATGCTTTGATCTTCTTTGCCTTTTCTATGTTGAGGCTGTCCGAGAATACGATATACTTGATCTGCGGATCCACACGAAGCTCTTTGTATCTGGAGATCGCTTTTTCCACGAATCCGAACGGGTCGCCACTGTCGTGCCTTATGGAGGTGAAGAGCATGGCATGTTTTTTCGAGAAGTTTCGCATGAAGACATCGGTGGTATAGGTATCTGTGAGGACTGTGCCCAAATCTCCATCATAAACATCTATCCAGTGCTCCATAGCCATGTAGTTTGCCATCTTGTAGCCGAATATCGCTCCGTGAAACTGTATCCACTCGTGAGGATGCGTACCCGATACTCGCAGGTTGTGCTTCATGGCGTAGTAGACATTGGATGTACCGAAGAGATAGTTGCCGGCATGCTCTTTCAGGATGCTTGTTACCTTGTCTTCCACTTCGGAGCTGAACCGGCGTCTCATGCCGAATATCGAAGTCTGTATCTCGTGTTTGGCTATCTCTTCTGCCTTCCTTCGGGTCTCGTTCCGAATATGAACCCAGTCCGGAGTGGCTCCCGTTACTCTGAAATAGAGTTCGGAGACAAGAGCCAGTATGGGCGTTTCCCACATGGTGATGCGGTAGAGAAGTCCGCTGGCTACGATATGCAGGTGATTCTTCTCATCCATCCAGACCTCTATCTCTTCCGGATTGTATCTGTACCCTTTCAGGAAGTCTATATAGGTCGGAGGCAGATAGGGGAGCATTTTGTAGAGGAAAGTCTCCTCTTCGGGAGTGAGGCAGAGGAGAGACATCTTCTGTATCTCTTCTCTCACCAGTGTATCAAATCCTTTGGGATAGACCACTTCGTCTCTATCCACAAAACGAAACTCTCCTTTTGCGCGTGGGAACAGCTTGGAGTACGCATACCCTGTGGTAAACTTGTACAAGTCTGTGTCCAGAATGCTTTTAATGATACCGCTCATCTCTGTTGATCTGAAATAATATCGCTAAAGATAGTTATTTATTGTCTAATAGATATTGTCCGGCTGCACTCTTTCGGGAGAGGTTTTTCAGGGAGCTTTTATATAAAAACGGTCTCCCGGTTTCGCCCTCCGAAGCAGAGTATCTCATTGCGGATTTTTAGAGGTAAATGGGAGAAATGTGCCTTAATCTGCTTGAAGCCAATGCGGTATGAGAAATCGCGAATTTCGGATCAACGCTCTCCTTGGTCGGATTCAAGGGCTGTTTTCGAGTTAATATAGGTGAATTTTAACACCATTATTTGTAAATAAATTCTAATGCACTTTTAGGGCAAAAAAGAGCAAAAAAGAGGCAGAAAAGCATAAACAGTTATCTGTCAGTACTATAGCTAAAAATTCTAAACACGTTAATCGAATCCGGTAAACGTGTTTAATGAAATCGGTAAACGTGTTCATTGAAAAATTAAACACGTTAAGCCGAAAGAATATGCTCGTTGAAGAAACATCTTTTCTATGTAAATTTGTCGGAGCAGAATCAAAAAAACAGTATCGCTTATGATTTCTACCGAAATTGCTCCTTACGTCATACAAGAGGAGTTTCAGCTTTGGACGTTTCATCTGGATGCCGCAGGTCGCTTTCCCTTGAGCAAGCTGGTGAGCAGACTTATTCACACGGCCGGACTTCATGCCAATCGCTACGGATTTGGCGTGATGAAGTTGCAGGAGCAAGGTTATACTTGGGCATTGCATCGCCTTTCCATACATTTCGAGCAGCCGTTAAACCATGATGCCTCATTCAAAATAACCACATTCGTGACAGATGTAGGGGCAGTGAAGACTACTCGTAACTTCATGGTGCATCAGGGAGAGAAGCTCATCTGTACCGCAACGAGCTACTGGGTGGCTATGGATATGCAGTCCAGAAGAGCTATCCCGCTCACCCATATTCTGACCAAAGAAGTGGTGGTATCTGCACCGGAAGGGGTGGAGATGCCTGTGCCGGTCCGGAGCGTATGGGGAATAGAAGAAGAGGAGAGTAAGGTTGTGGGGCTTGATCATAAGGTGAGATACTCCGATCTGGACATCAACAACCATGTGAACAGTGCCATTTGGGTAACGATGGCAATGAACACTCTACCGGTGGACGAAGTACTCCGCCGAGAGGTTCAAGAAGTGGATATTCACTTCATAGCAGAGGCAGCCCACGGTGCAGAGCTTATCACGCACTATGCTCCATCGGGGCAGGGATATGCCGTAATGATCTCTTCCGCAGAGGGAGAAGCACCCCATTTTTGTATCAAACTAAAGCTAAAAGAGAGTCATGAACAATAATAAACTTTATCCGCTGACGTTCGTTCCCATCCTGAAAGAGATTATCTGGGGTGGACACAGGCTCGAACCATTCAAGGGACTGCCCTCTTCGGAGAAGAAGATAGGGGAGAGCTGGGAGATTTCACTCATTCCGGGAAGTATCTCGGTAGTAGCCGAAGGATCTCTTAAAGGACGATTGCTTTCGGATCTGATCTCGGAATACGGATCGGAACTGCTGGGCAGGCAGGTGTACGAAAGGTATGGAGACAACTTCCCCCTCCTTATTAAATACATAGATGCAGCAGCCGACCTGAGCATACAGGTGCATCCGAACGATGAGATAGCCCAGCAGAGACACCACTCTTTTGGTAAAACGGAGATGTGGTATGTGGTGGATGCTGCTCCGGATGCTACGCTAAAGACCGGCTTCAGAGAGAAGATCTCCGAAACGGAGTTTGTGGTAAGATCCGAAGATGGTACCATTGCCGATGCGTTGGCAAGCTATCGGGTAAACAAGGGAGACCTTTTCTTCCTTCCTGCCGGACGTGTCCATGCCATCTGCAGCGGCTGTCTGGTGGCGGAGATACAGCAGAACAGCAACATCACTTACAGGATATACGACTACAAAAGGAAAGATGCGGACGGGAACGAGAGAGAGTTGCACACGGAGCTTGCCAAGGATGTCATAGACTATTCGGTATCGTCAGACTATCGCACGCAATACGATATGTCTCCCGCTCTGTCCGAGCATAGGCAGGTTGTGGAGTCGCCATACTTTATCACCTCTATCGTTCAGCTTCGGGGAGAAGAGATACATATCTCCCTTGCCGAAAGAGACTCTTTCACGGTCTGCATGGTAGTGGAGGGAGATGTGGAGCTGGAAGCAGACGGACAGAAATGCTCATACAAGATGGGAAGCACGATACTTGTTCCGGCATCTTGCCATGCATTGACACTTCGCTCGAAGGCAGGAGCAAGAGTGATGGAGTGCTTTGTTCCCGGAGTGGCACGGGGACTGACAGAACCGTCATGTTAGTTTCCGCTTTGAGCCGGTGGCATACATTTGGAGAAGTAAGACGATAGACATAAAACTTAAATAACATAATATTCAAAATCTATGAACATTAAACCGCTTGCAGATAGAGTAGTGATCCTACCTTCTGCTCAAGAAGAGAAGACAGTTTCAGGCATTATCATTCCGGACAGTGCAAAGGAAAAACCTCTGAGAGGAGTAGTGAAAGCCGTAGGCCAAGGCACTAAGGATGAAGAGATGGTACTGGCTGTGGGTGATGAAGTACTGTATGGAAAGTATGCCGGAACAGAGATCGAGTTCGGTGGCGAAAAGCTGCTTATCATGAAGCAGTCCGATGTACTTGCAGTGGTAGAGAAGTAATGAAAGAACAGATAAACAGAATCAGATAAAGACATGGCAAAAGACATTAAATTCGATATAGAAGCAAGAGACCTGCTAAAGAGAGGTGTGGACGCTCTTGCCAATGCAGTGAAGGTAACACTCGGTCCCAAGGGACGCAACGTGATATTGGATAAGAAGTTCGGCGCACCGCACATCACCAAGGACGGTGTATCTGTTGCGAAGGAGATCGAGCTGGAAGATCCGTTTGAAAACATGGGAGCACAGCTTGTGAAAGAGGTGGCTTCCAAGACCAACGATGATGCCGGAGACGGAACAACGACAGCTACCGTGCTTGCACAAGCCATCATCGGGGTGGGATTGAAGAACGTTGCTGCCGGAGCCAATCCGATGGATCTCAAGCGCGGTATAGATAAAGCGGTGGAGAAGGTTGTGGAGCATCTTCGCTCACAGTCCAAAGAGATCGGCGACGACTTGGCTAAGATCGAACACGTAGCAAAGATCTCTGCCAATGGAGACGAGAAGATCGGTGCTCTCATTGCGGAAGCGATGCGCAAGGTAAAGAAAGAGGGCGTCATCACAGTGGAAGAGGCGAAAGGAATAGAGACCACGGTAGAGGTGGTGGAAGGTATGCAGTTTGACAAAGGATACATCTCTCCCTACTTCGTGACCAATACAGAGAAGATGACCGTAGAGTTCGACAGCCCATATCTTCTTATCACAGACAAGAAGATCTCCACTCTCAAGGAGTTTCTTCCTATCCTTGAGCAGGTGGTACAGACAGGCAAACCTCTTCTTATCATTGCCGAAGACATCGAGAGTGAAGCGTTGGCAACCCTTGTGGTGAACCGTCTCCGCGGTTCTCTCAAGATATGTGCCGTGAAAGCTCCGGGTTATGGAGACAGACGCAAGGCTATGTTGGAAGACATCGCCATCCTTACCGGCGGTACCGTTATCTCTGAAGAGAAGGGTCTCAAGCTCGACTCCGCAACCATGGAGATGCTTGGCACGACAGAAAAAGTTACGATCGACAAGGATAACACCACTATCGTAAACGGTGCAGGATCCAAAGAAGACATCGCAACAAGAGTGGCTCAGATACGTGCTCAAATGGACTCTACTACGTCCGACTACGATCGTGAAAAGCTACAAGAACGTCTTGCCAAACTTTCCGGCGGTGTGGCTGTCCTTTACGTCGGCGCACCTTCCGAAGTGGAAATGAAGGAGAAGAAAGACCGGGTAGAGGATGCTCTGAGCGCAACCCGTGCCGCTGTGGAAGAGGGAACAGTGCCCGGAGGCGGTATCGCTTACATCCGTGCCGCGAAAGCTCTCGAAGGTCTCAAGGGTGAGAACGATGACGAAAACACTGGAATAGAGATCATCAGACGTGCCATCGAAGAACCTCTTCGTCAGATCGTGGCAAATGCAGGAAAAGAAGGAGCAGTCATCGTTCAGAAAGTGAAAGAACACGAAGCCGATTACGGCTACAACGCTCGCACAGAGCAGTTCGTCAATCTGTACGAAGCCGGCGTCATCGACCCCACAAAGGTTACCCGCGTTGCTCTTGAAAATGCCGCATCCATCGCCAGTATGTTCCTCACAACCGAGTGCGTCATTACCGACATCAAGTCCGAAGAGCCTGCCATGCCTGCCATGCCGCAAGGTATGGGCGGAATGATGTAACAGACCGTAAGAAAATATCTTCAACACGAAGGGCTGCTTCCCGAATCAGAAGGGAGGCAGCCCTTTTTCTATTTCTGCCTGGCAGGCACGCAGAACTGCTCCGAAAGGGAGCAATGAAAATTTTGGAGGCAACGGACTAATACCTGAAAAGTGCTTGATGAAAAGTTGGATTGATAATGAACAATTCTATATTTCAAACTTCGGACTCGGAAAGCTGTTGGGAGCATATTATAAAAGCAGTTCCCCACTTTTGTCAAGCGAAAAACTGCTCTTTTTACTTCAGTATTTGTCCGTTTCTTCAGCCGGAAACGTCAGCGAATATTGCAAGCGAACTTCTGAAGAGTCTTGGCAAAGAGGGTGGCGAAACGTAGCTCGAAGGCTGCTCCGGTGAGGTCGCTGTCGATGGATACGGACTCGGTGGTCAGCACTACCTGATGTGTCTCCGGATCAAACTCGCGGCTCTCTCCCCACAGAAGTCCATCGTGATTGTAATAGTTGTGCACTTCCTGATGAGGAGCGCCGGTGGCAAGATCGGTTACGGCATAGTGAGCGTGGATGAGATGAGGCGTGTCCGAGTTGTCGAACAGGTATTCATAGGTGAATTTTTCATTCTCGACACTCCACTCCCTGCGAATCAGATAAGGAAAGTAGATGAACTTACATCCCGGAATTCCTGCCGTTTCGATCCCTCTTTCCTTGAGTGTGCTTTCCCATTCAAGCCCGAAAAAACATTTTACTTTCTCCTGAATGATCTCTCCTTCGGGAGATCTGCTCCGGAGATTTATCTCCATGACGTTGATGACATGAGGCTCGTCTTTCGACTGTCGAATGGTTTCAGCAAGAGCTTTGCGGATCTTTTCAACCTTTTGAATGTGCGTCTTGACGGCAGAGGGCTGAGCATGAACGGCAAAAGAAAGCGCGAAAAGAAGGAGAAAAAGAGCGGTTTGCTTCATGAGATAAGGCGTTTAGAATTCGACATTGGAGACATTGTTGAAGGTGTCATAGAACGATCGGGAGATTTCCGCATCATCCCAAAGAAGCTTTGGCAGCGGCTTTGCTCCTTCTTGCTTCTGCTTTGCCCCGTTCGGAAGAGGCTTTCGGGTCTGAGGATCCAAAGGTGTCGTGATAGTGGTGTACCGGATGGCTTTTGTCCCGGCGTAGTAGATCCGCCTCTCGACACTTGCCGGCAGACTTTCGGAGGAGGCATTGCTTTCTGTCTCGTTGCCCTTGTAATAGGAAAACAACAGATCGCCGCTCTTGGGGTCGAATAGAAATTCGCGGTAAAACTTTTCCGTTCCGTAGTTCCAAGACGTGCGGACGAGATAAAGCTCATTGAAGGGATGTTCCTCATCCGTACCGGGAATGAAGAAAAACTCCGTAGTGAGTCGCGACAGTCCGCTGCCCGGCATATTGCGAGACATGGTCAGCGTCATGCAGTTCTCTTTATCTTTCTTCGCTGCGGAGTGCATCGCCATTTGCGTTGCTTTATTATATGCCGCTCGGATCGAAGCTATCTGCTTGTCTGTCTTCGGATCGGATTGCGCGTGAACCACAAAGGAGATCAGGCAGAGGGAGAGTATTAAGATGAATTTTTTCATTTGCTGTTGTCTGTTTCTTGTATCACTTCCGAAGATAAGGTCTTTATCTTCGTCTTCTTTCCCCAAGAGCTGTCTCTCCATAACAGAGGACTTTTTAGGGTAAAAGAAAAGCGGAACTACGATATTATCGCATTCCGCTTCTCTTATTCCAAAACAGATCTTAGAGATCTTGTTTTAAGTCTTACTTCTTGTCCTTGCAGCAGTCTGCTTCGCCTTCTTTGTGCTCGCAGTTTTCTTTACCTTCGCAGTTTTCTTTGTGCTCGCAGTTTTCCTTACCTTCGCAAGTAGCAAGGCTATCTGTCGGAGTTTCTACTACTTCTACTACTTCTACAGGAGCAACTGTTTCTTCAGTTGTAGTTTCTGCAGACTTGTTACCTGTACAAGAAGCCAAAGCTACTGTGAAAATAGCAGCCAAAGCAACTTTGATAAATTTCGCTTTCATAACTTTTTTTTGAGAGTTATATATTGAACAATACTTCTATGGGTGCAAAATTACTTCATTATATTCATTGCACCAAGAGTTTGGTAATTTATTTTTATCAAATCGTATAAATTCCTTGCCATTACTATAATGTGCTGTAAACATGAAGCAATTCGTTATATGCTATAAACAATAAAACTTATGATTCCGCCTATAATAATGGTAAGAATCGGATGCAAAAGTTTCTTAATGGTAATGATGAGAGCAACAGCAAAAAAGAGGATGCTTTTGTAGTCTATAAAGTTTTCGCTGTTGCACAGAAGCAGTGCCGCTGCAGCAATAAGCCCGATGGCGGCAGGTCTTATCCCTTTGAATACAGCTTCCACATGCCTGTTGTTGGCAAACCGAGAGAAGGAGTAGGAGATGATGAATACCAGCAGGAACGAAGGCAGCATTACCGACAACGTGGCAAGGACACTGCCCCAAACAGATCCGGTAACAACGTATCCTATGTAGGTGGCACTATTGATCCCTATCGGTCCGGGAGTCATTTGAGAGATGGCGACAATGTCTGTAAACTCTTGAGCGGTCAGCCATTGGTGTTTTACCACTACTTCATCCTGTATAAGGGAAAGCATGGCATACCCTCCGCCAAAGCCAAAGAATCCGAGTTTGAGATAGACGTAAAACAGCTCCAAATAGATCATGTCGGTTATTCTTTATTGGGATGAAGTCTTCTCCGGATATGTTCCGTATAGATGTAGCCCAAAGCTCCGGCTACAATAATGACTATCACGGGAGATACTCCGAAGTACCAGACTGCAATGGCAACAGCTATCGGAATCCAGATTGTCGTGTGTGGAAGATGCAGTCTTTTCCATGTTTGGAATACTGGAGCAGCTATCATTGCCACAACTATCGGACGTAAGCCTTTGAACACTCGCTCCACATACTCATTCTCTCTGATTTGAGAGAAGAAAAGAGCCAGTATAAGAATGATCAGAAAAGATGGTAGTGTTGCCCCAAGAGCACAAGCCACTGCTCCTATCGGGCCTCTTAGCTTGTAGCCTATAAATATCGACATATTCACGGCAAAGACTCCAGGAAGAGACTGTGCTACAGCAAAGAGATCTATAAACTCCTTATCTGTCAGCCATTTTTTCTTGCTGACGATCTCTTCTTGTATGAGAGGAAGCATGGCATGACCTCCCCCAAAGGTGAAGCCACCTATTACAAAGAATGTTCGGAAAAGTTTCCAAAGAGATACCATAAGAGTTTTCTCTTGAGTGATCGTTGTTACTTCTTTAGGGTAGAATGCCTTTACAAACAAAAAGGCTCGTCCTCCCAACGAGAGAACAAGCCAGTATTTGTCTTATTGTAAGTAGCCCATAGGGGAATCGAACCCCTCTTTCAAGAATGAAAATCTTGCGTCCTAACCGATAGACGAATGGGCCAAGAAGAAAGTTTTCTTACTTGATGCTGTTATAGGCTATTTGCGAAGCGAGTCAGCTTAGACTTGAGATTGGCAGCTTTATTCTTGTGAATACGTCTTTTGCTGGCCATTCTGTCAAGCATTGAAACCACTTCCGGAAGTCTCTCTTGTGCAATAGCTTTATCTGTAAGAGCTCTGAACTTGCGAACAGAAGAACGCATAGTACGAGCGTAGTAGCGGTTGCGCAAGCGACGTGCTCTCGATTGTCTTATTCTTTTAAGTGCAGACTTATGATTTGCCATGTCTAAATTTTCTATCTAATGATCTTTAGTTTATTTTCTTTTAGTAGCCCATAGGGGAATCGAACCCCTCTTTCAAGAATGAAAATCTTGCGTCCTAACCGATAGACGAATGGGCCAAATGCTTTATAGCACTCTCCTTGGGAGGTTTAGCGAATGCAAAGATAGAGACTTTTTTTTAATCCTGCAAACCCTATGTGCTTTTTTGAATAATATTTTCTTTGCTCCTACCGGCTGGTTCTATCGTTTCTTGTTTTGTCCTGTTTTTTGCAGGCCTGCGACGCTTCTTCGTTGGGATGCTTTCTGTTTTACTTTCGGCAGTTCTCTGTCTCTTTCTTTTCTCGGAGATAAACAGACGGTCCAGATTGGCTTGAGTTGCTTTTGTGGAAGTCCAAATCTCCAATAGGCAGACAATAAAAGAGGCTGCCAGCAACACCAAAGCCAGTAAGAATGTATAGATTGCCAGCATACTTATATTCACGAGTGTGGCAATTGTTGAGATCACACACATCAGAAAGCTTATAGCTCCGAGGCCTTGCATCGCTTTTATCAGTCTCAACTGCTTGTGGAGGCTCTGTATCCGGTGCATGTAATTTCGTTCGGGATGTTTCTCTGCATGCTCTTGAAGACTTTCCACTGCGAATGCGCAGGAAAAACATCTGTTGGCAAAGAACAAGAGTATCAGAGAATAGATGCCGGTAAAAATCAAGGCAGGAATAGTAAGAGAGAGTATCTCCATATCGTTTGTGTTGTTTCTGTTGATTGCCTGTTGTGTCTTGTAAAGTGAGAGGGTAAGTCAAATATTTTGATTTTGACTCACCCTCTCTTTATGTTGTAACAGATTGTTACTGCTTTATAGGTGTCAAGGAAATCTTTTTCCTCTTATTATCTGCGGATTCCGAGTTCCTTGATTATAGCACGATATCTTTCAATGTCAATCTTGATGAGATAATTGAGAAGACGGCGACGCTTACCCACAAGTCTCTTTAGAGAGCGCTCTGTGTTGTAGTCTTTGCGGTTGCGTTTAAGGTGCTCTGTCAAGTGTGAGATTCTGAATGTGAACAGAGCTATTTGGCTTTCAGGTGAGCCTGTATCTGTTGTACCTTTGCCGTATTTCTCGAAAAGCTCGGTTTTTTTAGCTGAATCTAAATACATATCTTTCTGATGTTTTGTTTTGTTGTTTCTTGATGTATATAGTTTGCTTAATTCAAATGTAAAGCCTCGGTCAGCTTTCGGAAGCTTTACCACTACATTCTTCTTAAGCGGAGGGTTGAAGCCGGATTGCTTTCCTCTTTTCTATATCCGTATTGTTTTCGGAACGGAAAAGATTACTTCTTCGCAAGAGCTTCTTTTACGTTTTCGTTAGGTACCATCTCTTCTTCAAATACGTAAGCACCTGTTTTTGGAGACTTCACCATACGAATCACTTTGGAGTATGTACGCCCGTCACCGGTTTTGAAGGACGCCACTGCTTTCTTTGCCATAGCTTATACGTGTGTTGTTATTTAATTTCTTTGTGTAGGGTCATACGCTTAAGAATAGGATTGTATTTCTTAAGCTCCAATCTTTGAGTGGTGTTCTTTCTGTTTTTCGTGGTAATATATCTTGAAGTTCCTGGCATTCCACTCTCTTTGTGCTCAGTACACTCAAGGATCACTTGGATTCTATTACCCTTTGCTTTCTTAGCCATAAGTAATTTTCGGGATTAAAGTGAATAGATTAGACAAATTAGAGTAGAGTGTACTTTCTAAGAGTACCATTTTCAGCTGCTCTTCTTAAAGCAGCATCCAAACCGATCTTATTGATCAGTCTCAAACCTGCTGCAGATACCTTGATGCGGATCCAGCAGTCTTCTTCTACCCAGTAGAACTTTCTGTCGAAGAGGTTTGCATCGAATACTCGTTTGGTGCGTCTCTTAGAGTGAGAAACGTTGTTCCCCACCATCGCTCTTTTCCCGGTTATTTGACAAATTTTTGACATCGTTGCTATCGTTATTGTTGTTACTAAAATAAATCAATTGCGTGTATTAGGGAGCGCAAAGTAAGCACTTTTTTCTGACTCTTGCAAACTTTACGGCCTAACACTCACCTCCTTCGGAGTGTTTGGATGTGGAATATTTGTTTTTAGCGTAACGGAGACAAAGGTACAAAATATTGTTGGATAAGGCAATAATAACCACTATCTTTGTGCCTGATTTTGAAAGTTATTCTATAAAAGATAACGAATGAAGATAGCCTTCCATCCCATAACACTACAAGATAAAGAGCGTATACAGGAGGTCGTATCGGGGTCTCCGTACCAGAATTGCGACCTCAGTTTTGCCAACCTATACAATTGGAGCAGCCATTATAAAACACAGATTGCCTTTCATAAAGGAGCCATGGTCGTCCGTTTCATGACGGATGGCGGTACAAGACCTGCGTACCTCATGCCCATCGGAGAGGTCGAGAGCCTGAAAGATGTATTTGCAGACATGATGTGCGACTGCTGTACCAATGGCGAGCATCTCCTTCTGATGAGCATCACGGAGCCTTCTTTGAAGCTGTTGGACGAGATCCTGCCCAACAGATACCGCCTGCTCCCGAACAGAGACTACTACGACTATATATACGAAAGAGAAAAATTGTGCTCTCTTTCCGGGAAAAAGTTGCAGTCCAAACGTAATCACATCAATAAGTTTGAAAGGAGTTATCCGGACTATATCTATGAACCCATCACCGCCTCCAACGCAATGGAGTGCATGGAGTTGGAGAACAAGTGGTTTGCCCTTAGCGGTAAAACGGACGAAATCAATGCCGAGAGAGAGATCATCTGCCGCTCTTTGAGAGAGAAAGAAGCCATCGGACTTACCGGTGGAGCCATAAGAGTGAATGGCTCTATCGTGGCTTTTAGTATGGGGATGCCTATTAACTGCAACACATTTGACGTCAGCATCGAAAAGGCAGACCCTGCCATCCCGGAAGCGTTTGCAATGATCAACCGTGAGTTTGCCCGGCATATCCCGGAACAATACACCTATATCAACAGGGAAGAAGACTTGGGAATAGAGGGGTTGAGAAAGGCCAAACTCTCCTACAAGCCGGATATACTTTTGGAGAAGAACATTGTCATAATCCACACCGATGCCTGATAGCTCCGCCTCCTCAATCTCTTTTTACCGCATTCCTGCCGATACATCGTGGATGAGTCATCCGCACTGTCGGGAGATGATAGAGCTTATGACGGAGGCTTTCGGGCCTTATCACTCCCTTTTTTCTCACTTTGTAGAGTGTGTTGCCATCCCTTTGCAGACCTCTTTTGTTGCAGTGGATGAGGCAAAAGACCGCGTTGTGACAGCACTGCAAGCCGTACCGTACCTCTATGTGGAGCCAGCCGATGCTCCTCCCGTTGCCTATCTCTATGCTCTTGTTACAGACTCCTCCCGAAGAGGAGAGGGGCTGATGAGCAGCCTTTTGACCTTTGCGCTAAAGAGCCGGCGGGAAGAGTGGGGCAGATGCGAAGCGATACTTATACCGGCAAACGAAGATCTTATACCTTATTATAATAAGAGAGGTTTTCGTCTTCTTGATACCATGTGGCAGGAGAAGGCGGATACCTCTTTTTTTGATCCCGATGCACTTCTTCCTCATCCTTTGGTACGACAGTATCAAGAGTGGGAGGAGCGGCAGCCCCTGCCGGATGATCTTCCGGAACAGCACGCACCTTTCCCTTTCCCGATGTTTTTACCGGACAGCCATACGGATTTAGCTCGTATTCCTCTCCTTCAGAACCCTCTGTTGTGAGAGGATTTTTATATATTTCATACCGAAAAATGCTCACTTTTTTCGGCTCTCTATTTTGATCGACCACCCTGTTTTTAGAGGGGATCCGGATTTGTTAAATCAGTCTGTTTTATTAACATAAATTCCGATACCTGTTTACCCAAAACGCTAAACGAGCATATTCTTTCGGCTTAACGTGTTTAATTTTTCAACGAACACGTTTAGTGATTTCATTAAACACGTTTACCGGATTCGATTTTTTCCAAATTCGCGATTTTGTTGTATCAGGTTGTAAACAAAGAAGTTGCCTTAAAATGACTTCTTCAAAAATGGAAAATTCATCCCAAAATCTCATGTGAGAAGCCGCGGAGACCACCCTCCGTTTTTATATAAAAGCTCCCACCGAAAAGTTTGTTTCAGGTGGAGAAAAAGGAGAGAATTTTCACGAGATTTTAAGGTAGTGTCATGCCGGAAAAAATGTGTGCCGTCTCTGTTCGGAAGGATATAAAAAGAGAAGAGGGTGTAGCCGATCTACTGTTCGGCTACACCCTCTTCGTTATGGGGCTGAATGGATCAGTAATAGTTTTGCAACTTCTTGAAGTGCTTGAACACCACAGGAATATAATCTATGATGTCCGAGGCTAAGAGGCTCTCCTGACAGTTGGATTCGGCATATCTGTCCCCTGCATATCCGTGTATGAATACCGCAAAGACGGCAGAGGTAAGGGAGTCGAACCCTTGTCCCAAAAAGCTTAACATCATTCCCGTAAGCACATCGCCCGATCCTGCCGTAGCCATTCCGGGATTACCGGTTTGGTTAAAGATGATCACGCCTTGAGGCAGACACGTAGCGGTGTATGCACCTTTGACCACTACGTAGACCCTGTGTTTCTGTGCAAATGCCGAGGCTTTCCGGAGACGCTCATAGTCTGAACCGGACTCTCCGACCAGCCTGTCCAGCTCCCTTTTATGCGGTGTAAGGATAGAGTCGGGCGTGAGCAGGTTGAGCAGTGTAGGGTTACTTGCCAGAATGTTGATGGCATCGGCATCTATGATGATGGGCTTCTTGTACTGGTTCAGCAGGCTTTCCATAGCGGCGGCACTCTCGAACTGTGTTCCCAGTCCGGGTCCTATCGCTATGGCGGAATACTTATTCACGTTTCGTATCTCCGTGAAGTGAGTGGGGCTTTTATCTGTTTCCACGATCGCTTCAGGGATAGTGGTATGGATGAGATTATCTTTTCCTTGTGGCACGTGTACCGTGATGAGTCCGCTGCCTGTACGCATACACGCTTTGGCTCCAAGTATAGCCGCTCCCATCATTCCTTGCGATCCGGCTATGAGAGCAACGTGTCCGAAGTCTCTTTTGTCGCAGAACGTGCCTCTGGAGTCAAGGTTGTTGTCTAAGTCCGAAGTGGTAAATATGAAGTTCTTGATATTCTTCTGCGGATGATCTTCTTCCAATCCGCAGTTGATCACACGCCATTTGCCCACATACTTTTCGTTGTCCGACAGGAGGAGTGAGAGCTTCGCTCCATGGAATGTAAAGGTGTGATGAGCACGGATGATATTGTCCGGGTTGTTGTGCGAATTGTCTTGAGGGAACAGACCGGAGGGCATATCCACCGAGACGATGGTGTGTGCCTTGCTGTTGAGATAGTGTACCACGTGCTCCATATCCCCCTCTATGGGGACTTCCAATTCGGATCCGAAGAGTCCGTCTATCACGATGTCGTTTTCGGAAAGACGGGGTGGACGGAAGGAGGAGTTGAACTCCATGAAGTAACATCCGCACTGTTGGAGCTTGGTCTTATTGATTGTAACCTCTTCGCTTAAAGAGAGTCCCGGATTGAGGAGAAAGGCATCCACACTTCTGTTCATGCTGAACAGTATGCGAGCGATGGCAAGTGCGATGGCACCATTTTGGGATGGACCGGCAAAGACAATCACTTTGCGCTGGTCGTTGAACATTCTGTTGAACTGGTTACAAAACGCATTCCCCATCGTCTCATACAGCGTACTGGTAGAGATGATCTTGGAACCGGTTCTGGCATTTTCCTCTATATTGCGTATGTGTTCTCTGTCGAAGATCTTTAACATGGCTTACTATATGTCGGATTTAGGATATAGAATAAGAGTGGTAGGTAGCTGTTGTATGAGAGCGGGAGAGGCTTCAAAGTGTTTCTCCCAAGTGGTTTGCGACAGAACTACAAGGTCATACTTTTTCAGCTCATCCTCTTTTGCTTCCAATGATGAAAACTCTACCGCAGAGCGGACAAAGCTTGCATCTGCAAGGGCGGATATGAGCTTTTGGTATCTTTCACGGGTCTGCTCCGATGCTTCAGGGCTTTCCTTGATAATGAGAACTCTGTCGGAGACGGATTTGAAGCCCTTGTCCATCAACACACCGACATTACCCTTGTGCTCCTTGATAAAGATAGAGGTCTTCTCTCGCAGGAGTTGGGTATTGAACAGAGCGGTAAGGATGGGAGAGCCCAGCTTGAATTTTGCTTTGTATTTATCCTCCAGGTATCTTACCTGTTTATCGTCCGGGTGGGCAGAGAGATTGTGTCCGACACCGACGAGAAGCAGTTGTGCTTCGCTCTCTTCGGATCGTTTCAGTATGGTCTTAACGGGATTGTCCGTGACTTCATACAGCTCTTCCACCTTAATATCGTTTTCTTTTTTGTAGCTGTTCAGCTCTTTGAAGCTCGCTTCCTTGAATGCGCTTGCCTGAATGGGGTTTATATCACTTCCGACAGTCATGTGCAGAGCCATGATGTCGGCGCTATGCACCCTCTTTTTGAGAAGGCTGTGCAGAGTGTAGATCATAGCCATACCGGTCTCTGTCCGTCCGAAAGAGAAGAAGACATGCAGTACTCCGGCAATCCGTCTCTGCTTTACTTTTTCTATTCGTTTGTAGATGGCGTCTATGAGAGATACTGTAGGGGTGGTCATGAAAGTGGTTACCAAAGTCATGAGAACAAGCATGGCAAAAACAACAGGAGGGATGATACCCAACTCTAATCCCATAGTGAGCACTACAAGTTCCATAAGACCTCTGGTGTTCATCAGTATTCCGAGATAGAGGCTATCCTTGACATTCTCTCCCACAACCCTGGCTGCGATGTAAGAACCACCAAGTTTACCTACTACCGCCACAAGAATGAGAAGCAGCGTTACAAACCATAGCTCCCAGCTGTTGAGAAGACCGATCTCCGTCCTTAATCCGGATACAACAAAGAACAGAGGCAAGAAGATAGAGTGCGCTACGTCTTCCACCTTTTCGGTAATAATGCGACGGAACTTGTGATCTTCGGGCATAATCACTCCGGCTATAAATGCTCCGAAAAGAGCATGAAGCCCAAGAAGCTCGGTAACATAAGCGGAGACCAGCATGGTGAGAAAGAGTAGAGAGACCACGCCTTTGCCTACAATCTCCGTATTGGTATAGGCATTCCCGATAACCTTAAAGAGTGGTTTGATGAGCAGGAACATGGCTAAAAGATAGAGTGCAGCAAATAATAAGGTGAAGACAATGCTGGCAGCCGATCCTGCTTGGGAGATGGCTAAGATCATTGCAAGGAGACACCATGCGGTAATATCACCATTGGCGGCACTTGCAAGTGTGATGATGCCGAGGTTACTCTTCATTTTCCCTCGCTCTTGAAGGATACGTGCAAGGACGGGAAAAGCGGTAATGCTCATCGAAATACCGATGAAAAGCACAAACGGAAGCAGAGGAGTCTCTTCCGAAGCGTATCGTCCGTACAGCCCTACCGCCGCCACCGCTCCAAGTATAAAAGGTATGATGATGCCGGCATGGGATATGACGACGGTCTGTCTGAATCTCTTTTTTATTTCGGACAGATCAAGCTCCATCCCTATAACGAACATGAAGAGGATGAGACCGAACTGACTCAACAGCGCAATGCTGTCTATGCTTTCTACCGGAAAGAGTTTGGTGAACAAGCCGGGGGCTATAAGCCCTAAGATAGAAGGACCCAATGCAATACCTGCAATGATCTCTCCGATGACGGCAGGCTGTCCTACTTTTGTAAAGAGCCATGCAAATCCTCTTGCCACAACCAGAATGACAATGATCTGAAGCAGCATGAGTCCGAAGTCGGACGCGGCATGATGCTTGACAAAACCTGTAAAAACAGAAAACGCACTCTCGTTGTCTTGGCTCTCGACGGCTTGAGACAGTCCGGCATCCGTATATCTGCTTATCCAACCAAAGAGTAAAGCAGTGGCAAGAATAAGTGCAATATAGAATATACCCTCTTTACGGTACGCTTTAAGTTTGTTCGATTGTTTTGTCATGCTGTTTTTGGTGAAGTATTTTATGTGGAAGAGTGTACGGTTTTATCGTGAAAAAATTTTGCCAACTCCGTATCGCTTTCAATGTGTTGCCACTCGGACGGTTCTATGACCGGACGGATGTGTATGGATATTGTCTTTCCTTTTTTGTTGAAAATCTCGCAAGGAATCCTGACAACCTGCATCTTCAGGTTGATCATCCCGAAGATGTTATACAACAGAGAGTTTCGTCCTTCAAAATAGACCGGAAGAACGGGAACGTTGGCGGCACGTATCAGACGGATGGCACTCGGTTTCCAAAGTTGTTCGACGATTTGAAATCTTTTCCAAGACCATCTGGAGATTCCTCCGGCAGGGAACAGCCCGATCGGATGCCCCTCTGAAATCCTCGTCTTAACCTGCATCACGCCACTGATATTCTTCGATGGGTCATACTTGTCTTCCCTATGTCTCATAAGAGGATGCGTGGGAATGAAGCTGTCGTTCATCGCTCCAATCTTGCTCAGGAAGCTATTTACAAGCATCTTGTAATCTGCTCTTCTCTGCCCCAGAATATCAAGAAGCATTATGCCATCCAGCCCTCCGAAAGGATGATTAGAGACTGAAAAGAAAGCCCCATCAGGGATATTGTCCAGATGTTCTGCGCCATGCAGCTTGTAACTGACATTGATATCTTCATCTTTGAGAATGGCATGAGCAAACGCCGGACCTCTAAAATGGCAGTTGCGGGCGTGAACATTGTTGATATTGTTAATCTTGAGTATAGACATCAATCGAGGAGTGAGCCACTTGGCAGAGTGATTGGATATCACCTCTTTCAGCATCTCTTCTATGTCCTCCTGGTGTAAAACTATGGGATCAATCTCTTTCATTCTCGTACTTATTTTCTATATACTCGGTATAGAACTCGCATAAAGTTTCGTGCTGGAGGCGACTGGTGAAGAGTACAATATTCAAAACCACGATCTCATAAGCGAGATAGATCCAGAGCTGTTGGAGTAAGATGGCGATGAAAAGCACTATGGAACGTCCGTTGAACGTGAGCAGATCTATCAGCTTCATGACTATCATACTCCCTTTACGGAATCGCAGACTCTCTTCTTCGGGCAGTCTGAAGCCTTTGAACTTTCTCCGTACTGTTTCGACCATCTTTTGCAGCTTGGGTGTTGCTGCCATTTGAGCAGTGGTATAGTACTTGTAGAACCAGAAGAACAGCTTGTTCAGTCCCGGTTCCATATCATTGTACTTTTTGTTGATGCTCTCAATATCGTCAAACTCCGCTCCTTTTTCCGGACTGATAAAGAGAAGATGCAGTGTCTTATAGTAATCCGTCAATGCCGCTTGCGATAGATGCGACACCAAAGAAAGGGCTGCAAAGATGTAGAATATAGATGTATTATGCTCGGCTACAAGCCTCATGGAGATCCCCACATAGATAGAGAAGAACCACAAATCGCCTGCAATCCCGTCCAGAATACGGCCGATATTGCTTTTCTTACCCGTAAGGCGAGAGAGCTGACCGTCCACGCAGTCGAGAATATTGGCTATGACAAGGAATGCAATACCGAACAGCCCCCAAATATAATTCTCTGAGGAGAAGTATATCATAGGACCGCAAAGCACCCCTATAAGGATACTGATAATGGTTACAGTATTTGGAGAAACACCCGTAGGTACAAGAGCCACGGCTATTTTATATCCTACCTTGCGATAGAATACTCTATCAATTTTGTTCTCAGTCTCTATGGACTTTAGAGATGCAAGGTAATCCTCTTTGGATGTACCTGAAGGAATATCCTCTTTTTCGATATCTAACATAAAGGGTCATTTTGATTATCGGTAGCTGTATCCGCCATCTACCACTATGAGTTCTCCGTTGAGATAGTCCGTTTCCACCATCATTTTGTAGATTTTGGCTATCTCATCGGGTGTCGCAAACCTTTGCAGTGCAATCTTGCTCTCTATACTTCTTCTCACCTCAAGAGGTTTGTTCTTTTGCCACTCCGTGTCTATGAATCCGGGGATCACGCCATTGATCCTGATACCTAAGGGAGAAAGCTCCTTTACCATGTTTTTGACCAATGCATGAAGGCTGCTCTTGGATACTCCATAGGGGATAGAGACGGAGTGAGGGTGCAGTCCCATGAGAGATCCGGTGGCTACGAAGCAAGAACCTTTCGGCATGAGCTTGCCGAAATGACGGATCAGCATGATGTTGTAGAGCAGATTGCCCTGCAAGACTTTCATCCAATCCTCCTCCTCTATATCCCAAAAAGAGGTTCTGTTGGTTACTCCGGCGTTGAGGACGACGGCGTCCGGAATGACGTTCATTTCCTTTAGCTTATCCGCCAATACCTTTGCAGATCCCGGAGCTTCTATATCGCTCGGGAGCACCAGAAGCTGTTTCAGATGAGGATGTTCGGCTTCAAGCTCTGCCTTTACCGCTTCCGCTCTCTCTTTATCCGTTCCGTAGGTCAGGATCATTCGGTCTGCAGAAGGAAGCAGGGCACGAGCCACAGCCAAGCCGATACCCTTTGTCCCTCCTGTAATCAGTATGGTCTTCATACTCCGGTGCTTTTATCCTTTGTTGATCTTCTCCGGTTTGTGTTGTCTGGCAGTGTTCAAGCTCGCCTCATAAGATTGTTGGATAGACTGCTTGATACTTGTCGAAGAGACACCGGTACCGTATGGGAAGTAGAACACCTGTACTCCGAGATCTCGCAGATAGTCATACTTGCCTGTCCAATCGTCTCCCACCACAAAAGCATCTATATTCAGCTTCTTTACCAGCTCCGTATGGTCCAAAGAGTGTTGCGGGATAACAATGTCCGGTGTCTTTAGAGCTTCGATGATCTGCATCCGTTCGTTGAAAGGGATTACAGGAGGTGCCTTATAACTCTTCACCAACTCATCTGTGCTGACACCCACTATAAGGATATCGGCAAGAGCTCTCGCGTAGTTTATCATACGCAGATGATTGTAGTGGAACATATCGAATGTTCCGGAGGTGTACACGATGTTCTTGTTCTTAAACATAGTTCTTATACTTTAGAGGTTAACTGATGTCTCTTGCTTCATTGGGGATGTTTTACTCCTCATCCTCCATTTTTGTCTGCAAGTCTTCCAGACCAATATCTTTTCCTTTATCGTAGAATGTTTTTCTGAGCGGATTTCGCACAGCTTCGTCAAACCTTTCTCTGTTGTGATAGACGTCTATGGCAAGATAGAGAGCGTTTCGGAAAGAGGTCTCATCCGCTGTTCCGCTGCCGGCTATATCGTAAGCAGTGCCATGGTCGGGCGAGGTACGCACGATGTTGAGACCTGATGTGAAATTGACTCCAACCTGCATATGTTTGATCTTAAACGGTATCAAAGCCTGATCGTGATACATACAGAGCGTTGCATCAAACTTTTCATCCATACTGTTTCCCCAGTATCCGTCCGGAGAGAAAGGCCCGAAAGCGTGTATCTGATGCTCGTTGAACAGCGTCTCGATAGCCGGTCCGATGATCTCTATCTCCTCTCTACCGAGAAGTCCGTTCTCGCCTGCATGAGGATTGAGAGCCAGTATGGCGATCTGCGGTTTCACTATTCCGAAGTCTCTTCTCAGTGCCATGTCCAGCAGGATACACTTTTCGACGATCAGATTTACCGATAGTGCTTCCGGCACATAGCGTAGAGGAATGTGATTGGTTACCGGGGCAACGATATTCTCTCCGGCTACCATGAGCATCAGAGATTTGTTTTCGATCGTGGCAAAATGGGAGGTAAGAAACTCCGTATGCCCTTTGAAAGGAAACGCTTCATGGTGAGCAGTATATTTGTCGATAGGGCCTGTAACGATACACTTGATATGTCCGGCATCGAGGTCTCGCTTGGCTGCGAGGAGGGATGCTACCGCAAAAGAGCCGGCGGCAATATCCGCAGAGCCGGGATTGACCCTGAAGTTGTCATCTCCTTCTCCCGATGTCGGCACGATGTTTACGATATTAGGCTCTGCCTCTTCTGCCGATTGGATGAGATGGTACTGTATCGTATTGTCCGGGTCTAAGCTCTTCTTGTAGAATGAAAATATTTTGGGATTGGCATACAGAATGGGTGTATGCAGATCCAGAATAGAGTTGTCTAAAAGTGTTTTTATCACCACTTCGTAGCCCACACCGTTGGGATCTCCGGGGGTGATTCCTATTTTTATTTTGTTGTTGCTCATTGTGTTGTCTTTGAACCATGATATTTACAAACTACTTCTCCGAAGTCTCACCCTCTTGAGCTTTCTCGCCCTCTATCTTATAAGGAGCTATGACGGGTGCTTTGGGAAACAGTTTGCCGTATTCTATCTTATCGCCTGCGAGCCTTAGCGTGTAGAGTGCCGACTCGTTCAGGAGCATCAATCTCTTTTTTCTTACTTCCGGTGCATACACAAACGCTTCTGCCACCAAGACCTCCTTGCCGTTCGGGTGCACCATCGCGTGCATCACGAAAGGTCCTCCCATCATATCTCCGTGCATATTCCAGAGACCGCGCAGGATTACACGTGCTGTACCGTTCACTTCGCCTTTTACCGCCATGGGATCTGCGCGATGCTCTGTCTGCATATAAGAGTCTTTGTACTCTCCCGGCATCCACTGGCGCATGATGGAGTCTCGTTTGTGGATCAGATAAGAGGTCTCGAAAGTATTGACATCCGTATAGGGGAAAGTGTAGACCACCATATCCATCCGTCCGCGATTGCCTACGCCCTGATCGGTAGCCCAGACAAATCCGTTATTGACCCTTGTCCACTTCATCTCTACCGGTGCATTTATCGTAACCTCACCGATATACTTCTCCACCTCTTTGGCAAACTTGCTACTGTATGTCCGCTCCAAATCCGTAATATGTCTGAGGACGTCCGAGCGGTACACCTCTTCCATGATTTTGGGTGCTTGCAGTCTGATGAGAGCTTTGGCGGTAACGAGGTCCGGACTTTGTGCCGTGTAGACATTCTGCCCTTTAGCCCAAACGTTTCTCGACAACCGCAAAACGCCTTGGGTGTATCTGTTCGGATCTATATCGTAGATAAGGATGTTGCGATACGCTTTGAAGATTGTGGTGAAGTTGTTCTGTAATGTGAAAGAGAGATCAACGGATGCTTCCGGCTGAGGAAGCAGGGGCACCGGCTCATTGAAAACCTCTTTGCTAAACTCCTTGAGGGTGTCTGCTTCGGTTTCATTAACGGGTAGCACAACGATCATTTCGCGAGACTTTCCGGTGGAATCGAATGGAGACTGTTTCATGTCCGTACAAGAGGATAAGCCTGATACCACAAGAAGTGATACTGCGAAAGAGAGAAGTGAATCTATGTACCTTTTCATGTCCGAATTTTGAGGTTTCTATGGTTGTGCAATATGTTTCTGTCTGCGCCCTTGGGCTTCTTTACAAAGATACTATTTTTTGTTGAGGAGTGTAAGTGTTTGTTTTGTCCGTTTTCTCTTTGCGGAATGAGAAGAAAAATTTTTTCGGAGCTCTCTTTTTTCTTCTCCTTTTTTCCTCTCTTGCCGGCTCCATTTTTATATATTCCATCCCGAAAAATGCCTTCTTTTTTTGGTCTCTCTATTTTGATCAGAGGGGTCGTTTTCAGAGCACGAGCGAATTGTTAAATTCGCCCCATTTTATTAACACAATTTCCGATACCTGTTAAGCGAAAACAGTAAACGAGCATATTCTTTCGGCTTAACGTGTTTAATTTTTCAACGAACACGTTTACCGATTTCATTAAACACGTTTACCGGATTCGATTAACGTGTTTGGAATTTTTGCTTATAGTGTTGATAGATAGTGTTTTGTACTTTTTGCCCTCTTTTTTGCCGTTTTTTGCCCCAAAAGTGCATTAGAGTTTGTTTACATAATAGGGTGTTAAAATTTGCTTCTATTAACTCGAAAACAGGGCATGAAACCGATCGGGAGGAAAAAAAATCTCAGGATTGAAAAATTTGTAGAATATTGATTGCCAATGTTCTAAGATCTTTCAGAGAAGATGGTCATCGGAAAAAGCTCTTGAGACAAGAGGTTTTGAAGGGCTTTTTGAGGGCTTCATTTTTATATAAAAGCTCCCTTGAGAGCGGTTGAAATATCAGGAAAATCCGCTTTTATGAACCGCTTAAACGGATGATTTTACAACCGAAAATGGTTGTTTTTACGATTACAACCAAAAACGGTTGTTTTTAAGAATACAACCGAAAATGGTTGTTTTTCTGACGGCTAAAACCTATCTTTGTTTTACTATTTACCTAAAAGCAGATTGTATGGATATAAGGGGAGTCATAACGGGAGATATTGTTACTTCTTCGGCAATACGCGGAGAGTATCGGGATATTCTGTTGGAGATGCTCAATGGAATAGTAGAGGAGTTGAGAGATACCCTCTCGCCCGCCAAGATGGAGTTTTTCAGAGGGGACAGTTTTCAGATTGTTGTGGAGCATCCGGAGGAAGCAGTGAAGATGGCAGTGCTTCTCCGTGCCGGCATCAAAGGGCAGACACCCGAAAGGCTAAAGCGGGCTTGGGATGTGCGTTTGGCTATCGGAATAGGAGAGGTATCCTATCTGTCGGACAAAGTGGTGCTTTCCGACGGAGAGGCTTTTCACTTTTCCGGCAGGGAGCTGGACGATATAGGGAAGCGGAGACTTACGGTAAAGACCCGCTGGGAAGAGCTGAACGAAGAGCTGGAAGTGAGTACGGCTTTTGCGGATGACATCATCTCCCGATGGACTATATCGCAGGCAAAGGCTCTCTATGCCTCTCTGCTCTATGGCTTGACCCAAAAAGAGATGGCGATGAGTATGGGAATGAGCTCGCAAAATGTGGGAAAACTGTTGAGAGCAGGTAAGGAAAACCTTATGGCTCTCTATATTAACCGGTCGAAAAAGATCATAAAAGAGAAGATGCTATGAGTTGGGATATTCTGTTGAAACTGCTTTTGGCGCATTTTCTTGCCGATTTTGCTTTCCAGCCAAAGAAGATCTGCACCGGAAAGAGAATGCCTGGAGCAGGGAAGTGGAGCTATCTGTTGGTGCACTCGTTCATCCATGCGGCGGTGGTCTATCTGCTCTTGCAGGAGTGGGGAGGGTGGATCGTTCCCTCCATTATCTTTGTCTCTCATTTGGGTATAGACTATCTGAAGTCTGCCTTTATGCGGGAAAATGCGTGGTCGTTCTTTATAGACCAGCTGCTACACCTGGCTGTGCTGCTTTTGATATGGGGCTTCCTGTTTGGCGGAGCGGATACTTTGTGCGAATGGTTGGAAGAGTATGAGATCTCTTCCGGCTTCTGGATCGTTGCCATAGCTTATCTGCTGGTACTTAAACCTACTTCCATCGTGTTGAGTATGTTTTTCCACAGATGGAGCAAAGAGGCAGAGGAGGCAAGTCTTCCCAATGCCGGCGAATTCATAGGCTATCTGGAGCGGATACTCATCCTCACGTTTATCTTGACCAACCATATCGAAGGTGTGGGATTCCTGCTTGCGGCAAAGTCCGTCTTCCGCTTTGGGGATCTGAGCAAGGCTAAAGAGATCAAGACGACAGAGTATGTCCTCATCGGAACATTAGCCAGTTTTACCATTGCCATAGTGATCGGGTTTGTTTCTTTGGCACTGATAAGATAAGTGGAATAGCGATTTGTCAAAATGAAAAAGTCTGCTCCTTTCGGGAGGCAGACTTTTATTTTTGCTGTCAAAAGGGTATAAAGGCAACCGCTTTACCCACGATGTGCGAAGGTGGACACCACCACAACCGATGGATGGAAATCGCTTTGCTCCTGGGATCCGACTCGTTGGAGATACCGTAATAAAGGATTTCGGGATGTTCCGGATCTCTCTTGACCTCCACGATATAGCCATAGAGCTTTTCTCTTGAAGGAGACTCGACGGGAGTGAAGATCACGGCATCGCCTCTCTTCAGAGGTTCATAAAATCTTTTCTGTATAAGTATCCACACACTCTCCGAAGCATTGTTGCCACCGCTTCTATGCACACGGACCGGCTCCCAAACAAATACTCTTATGAGCAGAAGCGCAGGGAGCAAGGTAAGAACCCCGATAGAGATCTTGACCGTTCTACGTTTGGTAGATCTATCTTTCTGCTTTCCGCTCCGAGCCATATATCGTTATTCCGTTTATTCTATCTTGGATGCCGGAAGGAGGAATCTGTTCCAGCGAATCTTTCCACTGAATAAGCCTTTGTCCTTATCGAGTGAGAGCCAAACCCAAACGGGTGAACCCACGATGTGATCCTCAGGTACAAATCCCCATGCACGGGAGTCGGCACTGCGATGTCTATTATCACCCATCATGAAGTAGTAGTCCATCTCGAAGGTATAAGTGTCCGAGACCACTCCGTCAATGAATATGCGACCCTCTTTTACAGCGACAACATGCCCCTCGAAGTTGTGTATGCAACGGATGTATAGGGGGAGATTTTCCAAAGTGAGATTGATAGTCGCTCCCTTTTTAGGTATCCAGATAGGACCGTAGTTGTCTCTTGTCCACGATTTTTTCATGTCCACAGGATAGGTCGGATCGTCTTCTGCGGAGGGAGAAGGCTCTATAACTACATTCTTAACGGAGGAGACTGCTTTGATCTGCTTTACCATCTCTTGAGTCAACGGCAGCTGATGGATCAGTCCGTAGCTTCCATTCGATAAGGTATCCAGCTTCAGATATTGGAAGAAGCCGAAGTTTTGCGGCGCCGAACCGTCCAACAACACCTTGCGATCGTCCATAGAGATCTTGAGATCGTCGAGCAGCTGTTCCGGTATGGCTCTTCCGTTGGTTTGAATATAGTAGGTGTGTTGCAGGTTTTTCGGGTCTTTGATTCTCTCTCCATTGATATAGACGTCATTGTTTCTCACTTCAAGAGAGTCGCCGGGTAAGCCTATGCACCTTTTGACATAGTGTTCGCGCTTATCCACAGGCCTGTAAATGATCTCCCCGAATCTCTCTTTGTTCTCTCGGAGATACTGTCTGCCATATGTGTTTACCAGTGTATAGTAGTCCGGATTTTGCTCTTTAAGGGCTATGGTATCTCCCGCCGGAAAGTTGAAGACAACGATATCATTGCGTTTGACTGAACCGAATCCCTTCAAACGGCGATACTCTGCTTGCGGTTTGTCCAAATAGCTCTTTCCTCCCCAAAGGAAGGTGTTGTGTATGATGGGGAACGAGATAAGAGTCTGCGGCATACGAGGTCCGTAGCTCAACTTGGATACTAACAGATAGTCGCCCACAAGGTAACTTTTCTCCAGCGAAGAGGTAGGAATCTGATAGTTTTGAAAGAAAAACAGGAAGAAGACATGCACCGAGAAGACCACCACAACGATATCTTCCAACAGTTTCATCGCACTCACCACTTTGGGATTCTTGGACGACTTCCACCAACGCCAGTTAATCTTCTTGGTGATATAGCCGTCTATGATGAGGAGTACACCCGGCCAAAGCCACGGGGAACCTACCCAAATGCAGAATAGAATGTATAGAATGAGGACGATGGAGAACTTAATCCACGTTTTTAGAGGTTTATTTTTCAGTATATCTTTATTCATTGTTCTGTTGCTGATTCTTTATAATACAAAGCCCTTCCTCCTTTGCCGAAAATCTTCAAAGGAGAGAGTCTATACACAAAACCATTGTGTGAAAGGCTCATATAAGCTCTACCAAAGGTACATAAATATTTGCAATTTGTTTTGGATGCTCCTGATTGTGATAAGAGTAGAAGCAAAGAGGCTTCCTAAGTCTGTCTTAGGAAGCCTCTCTATGTATTCGATCTCCTTTATAAGGAGAGTCGGGTTATCGGTTGTGCTTACTTCTCTTCTTTGTTTCTCTCTTTTCTGCTTGCGATCAGGTATGCTATCGGCGAAGCAACAAAGAGTGTACTGATAGTACCGATCACCACTCCGAGGATCATTGCAAATGTAAAGCTTCGGATTGTAGGACCTCCAAGGATGAAGATAACAATGATGGTGATAAGTGTTGTAAGAGATGTGTTGATTGTACGAGCAAGTGTAGAGTTCAACGCATTGTTGAATACTTCTCTCTTATTCTTGTTCGGATAGATGCCCGATACCTCACGGATACGGTCGAAGACTACCACAGTGTCATTGATAGAGTAACCAATGATAGCCAACAACGCTGCTATGAACGTTGTGTCGACCTCCATAGAGAATGGCATGATCTTCCAAAGAATAGCATACAGAGCTATGATAGAGAATGTATTTACCGTTACTGAGACGAATGCTCCTGCGGAGAATGCAATGTCGCGGAAACGTATAAGGATATAGAGAGCCATGAAGATAAGAGATATTGCCACGGCAATAAGAGCATCTCTTTGAATGTCATCCGCCATGGTTGCTCCTACCTTTTGTGAGCTTTGTACATACTTGTCTACAAAAGTATCGAAGGATGTTCCTTCCGGAAGAAGGCTTTTCACGCCTTCAAATACCAGCTTCTCGATCTCTTCATCCGTATTCGGGTTAGTATCTGTGATACGATAGTTGGTAGAGATACGCACTTGATCCGGAGTACCGATATTGATTACACGTACATTGCCGGCAAGTTCGTCGTTCAACATAGATGCTACTTCCGCTGTCGAAACATTCTTATCAAACTTCACGATATAGTTACGACCACCTGTAAAGTCGATACCCGCATTAAGTCCGATAGTCGCCAACGCCGCGATACCGGCAGCAATAAGAAGTCCGAATACAGTGGCAGAAATCTTTCTTTTAGCAAGGAAGTTGACAGAAGGATTCTTGAGGAAGTTCTTTGAAATCGCTGTCGTGAAGGTTGTTTTGTCCATCTTGCCTCTTTTAGCAAGAGCTTCAAATATAAGACGAGTGATGAACACTGCCGTAATGAACGAACAGATAAGACCCACAACAAGTGTTGTGGCGAAACCGCGAATAGGACCGGTACCGAACATAAACAGTATGATACCTGTGATGATAGTGGTAACGTTGGAGTCGATAATAGCGGAGAACGCATTGCCGTAACCATCCTTGATGGAGCGTTGCATATTCTTTCCGGCGGCAAGCTCTTCCTTGATACGCTCGAAGATAAGTACGTTGGCATCCACCGCCATAGCAAGCGTAAGCACAAGACCGGCAATACCTGCAAGTGTGAGTACGGCATGAAGAGAAGCCAAGATACCGAGAGTAAAGAAGAAGTTCAATACCAGTGCAAGATTCACAACCATACCCGGAAGCAAGCCGTAAACCAAACACATATAAAGCATAAGGATGATAAGAGCTATGACAAACGAGATAATACCTGCCTTGATAGCCTCTTTACCAAGAGAAGGACCGATAATATCTTCTTGTACTATATCTACAGAAGCAGCCATCTTACCACTCTTGAGTGTGTTGGCAAGGTCGTTTGCTTCGTCCGGTGTAAAGTTACCTGTGATGCTGGAAACACCGTTAGGAATTTCACCATTTACTACCGGAGCAGAATATACAAGACCATCAAGAACGATGGCAACCTGCTTTCCTACATTGTCGCGAGTAAGACGAGCCCACTGCTTAGCACCTTCATTGTTCATGTGCATAGATACTCCCACATCGCTTCTACCCACGTGGTTGTTTACTTCTGCACGAGCTTCTGTTACAACCTCACCCGATAGAGCTGCCGAACCATCCCTTTTAGAGCTTTTAAGTGCATATAGTGCATACACTTTGCCTTCTTCGGAATAAGGTTTTGCAGACCATCTCAGATAGATATTGCGAGGGAGTTGAGCCTTCACTTCCGGTATGGAAAGAAGAGAGTCTATCATCGCCATATCTGCTGCCTGAGCATATCCGACGATAGCACCGGGAGCGGCTTGACCATTTACGTTGGCGTTTAGAGAAAGAACAGAAAGGAGAGGATTGTCTCTCTTTTGATCTTCTGCAGATAGTTGCGACTCTGTTCCGGATTGAGCTTGAACCTGTTGGCTAAGATCTGTGCTGTCTGCTTCTGCCGGAGCTGCTTCCGTTTCTGCCGGAGCGGTTTCCGCTTCTGCTTCTGGAGCAGCCACTTCTGCCGGTGTCTCTACTTCTTGCCTGCTTCCACGCTTGTTGAGAGCAGCAAGAGCATCGTTTGCATTGAGAAGAGGGCGGAACACTTCAGACATATCCGCTGTTTCCCAAAACTCAAGGTTCGCAGCACCTTGAAGAAGTTTACGTACACGTTCCGGCTCTTTGATACCCGGAAGCTCTATAAGGATACGGCTGTTGTTCTCCAATCTTTGGATGTTTGGAGCCACAACCCCGAAGCGGTCGATACGGTTACGAAGCACCTTGAAAGAGCTGTCTATCGCATCGTTCACTTCTCTTCTAAGTACTTTTTCTACGTCTGAATCGGATGCAGTGGTTGGGATTCTGTCCTTTAGTTCGAGCGTGCTAAAGATAGCAGCAAGTCTCGCACCCGGATCCGCTTTGTGAAACTCTTCGATAAAGAGCGTTACAAAGTCCTTTTGGCTTTGAGTCTTTTTCTTGTTTGCTTCTTCGATAGCCTTTAGGAAGTTGGGATCTTGGCTGTTACCGGAGAGTGAGCGTAGCACGTCTGCCTGATTGAGCTCAAGCACTACGTTCATACCCCCTTTGAGGTCAAGACCCAATCCGATCTCTTGGGCACGTACTTCTTTTAGTGTGTGTCCGAACCACACTGTCTTGTTAGAGAGCGAATCCAAGTATCTGATCTCTTTCATTGGATCGCCTTGAGCATACTCCTTTGCCGCAGAAGTATATCTGCTCGATACGAAAGTAAACGAGAGATACCACGCACTGAGGACCACCATAAGGAGAGCTACAATCTTGACTAAACCTTTGTTTTGCATCTGTTTGTGATTATGTTATTAAATTTTATTCGTTTGCTCAATCTTTTCAGACGTATGCCGTGGTTTGACGCACGGGCACTTTGATTGGCAAAGATACAATTTTTTACTATTAAAATTCATACATCAAGGCTACTTTCTTCATAAAAATGAGCTGTTTGTACGGTCTGATTTCCATGAGATTTGCTTTTGGTTTGTCTCTTTCTGCTCTCTGCTCTCTTGTTTGGTCGGGTTCGGCTCTTGATGGTCTCCTTTTTGCGGACGATTTTTAGCTGTTTCTTCTCTCCTTTTCTTCTCTGAAAATATTGTTTTGACCTGTTCAAAAAGTTGTTTGAATAGGGATATAAGTTGCTTTTGACAGGTATAAAACTAAAAATCATGCTTTGGTCGTCGAAAATCAAGATGCGATTTGTGGAAAGCAAGCCTTGATTTCTGCAACCCGAATCGTGATTTCAATCTCTGTAAACGATTAGAGCAACATTTATCCCTGTATAGAGGATTTTTTGAATAGGTTCAATCTCTTTTGCCGGCAGGATAGATCTTCTCTTTATCGTCAAAAAGGAGAGACAACCACTCGGGAGCTTTGAGCCCCAAGTGGTTGTCTCTGTATTTTTTTTGAGGTGATACGCAGAGGTAGCACGGCTTTTTGCCTTAGCGGTTTTCCTTGCGAAGAAGATCTCTGATCTCTGTGAGAAGCTGAATATCTGCCGGTGGCGCTGCCGGTTCGGCCGGTGCAGCTTCCTCTTTCTTGCGAAGAGAGTTCATGGCTTTAATCATCAAGAAGATGGCGATAGCGATGATGAGGAAGTCCACTACGGTTTGGATGAAAGCTCCGTATCTGATAGCCACTTCTTCTGCGATCACTTGTTCTCCTTCCATGACTGCTTGAGAGATGACAACCTTTAGGTCTGTAAAGTTGACTCCACCGAGCAGCTTACCTATCGGAGGCATGATAACATCGTTTACAAGCGATGAAACAATTTTTCCAAAAGCTCCACCGATGATGATACCGACTGCCATGTCTACTACGTTACCTTTAACGGCAAATTCTTTGAATTCTTTAATTAAACCCATTCTAATCTTTCTGTTTTTTGATGTTAATACTTGCTGCCTCTCCGGTTGTTATCATTCTTCAGAAGCAGATATCTAAACTCTTTGAGAATCTTTGGAGGTAAAGTTGTACGATTTTTTAGTTTTGGCTTTACAAAGACCCCCTCTGTCGGCAAAGATAATAAAAAACAAAAGTTTTTGCTTCTCTTTTATCTATTGTTTCATATAAGAAAAGAGACACAGCCATCAGATTTTGTCGTTTAGCTGTGTCTCTTTTATGTCTGTCTTTATATTCTTAAGCGTTCTGTAGCTGGAATATTACTGTTACTTCGTAACGGCAACGCACCGGAAGACCTGCTTGCTTGCCCGGTTTCCATTTAGGCATTTGCTTCACTACGCGCATCGCTTCTTTGTCCAGAGAAGGCTCGATGCCTGTAACGATATGAACATCCACGATAGAACCGTCCTTGTTTACAACGAATCCTACACGAACACGTCCTTGGATTCCATTGTCTGCTGCGATTTGAGGATAAACCAACTTGCTTGCCAACCAAGGGCGAATCTTGTTGTTACCACCGGGGAATTCAGGATCTTCTTCCACAAAGTCGTGGATCTCTTCACTCGCTTGCTCTACTTTACGAACAGATGCAGGAGGAGGAGTAAATGTTACTTCCTGAACTTTGTTCAAGGCATCATCCACGCTGAGAAGCTCTTGGTTTTCTACCTTTACTTCGTCTTCCACTACGTTGATAATATCTGCAACCACTTTTGTATCAGGCGGTGGCAGTTCGGGTGGAGGCGTTTCTTCAGGAGGCGTAATCTCGATCTCTTCTTCTTCTATAAAGGTACTGACCGTAGCAATCTCGTTAAAAACGAGGTCTCTTTTACCCCATTCAAATGCTGTGAATACAGCCGAGAGTGCTACCACAAGCCCCATTAGGAAGAATGTCGACTTGCGACTCTCAAGATTCGCACGAGGCGTTTTCTTTTGTTCCATAGTACTTGTATCTAAATTGTTATTTGTATTTCCTACTGAAAGCACCTTCTGCGTGCTTCGCCAAAGTTAGATATAGTTGAGGATATATGCAAGGGTTTTCCGTGTAAGAGTTACTTTTCGGACATGAAACCTTTTCTCAGGATCGTCTGCTTGCGATCAGGTCCCACGGAAACCACAGAGATAGAGACTCCCAGATACTTTTCTATGAAGTTCAGATAGGTCTTGAATGCAGCCGGAAACTCCTCTTCTTTTTCCACTTTCGTCATATCTTCCTGCCAGCCATCGAAGATTTTGTAGACAGGAGTAATATCCATTTCAGCGGAGAATGGGAACTGGTCTGTCTCCTTACCGTCTATGATGTAGGATGTGCAGACGTTAATCTCCTCAAACATATCAAGTACATCGCTCTTCATCATGATTAAGTCTGTCACGCCATTAAGCATCACGGAGTAGCGTAGAGCCACAAGGTCGAGCCAGCCACAGCGTCTCTTTCTTCCCGTTACCGAGCCAAACTCATTTCCTTTACGGCACATCTCCTCTCCGGTAGCGTCATGAAGCTCCGTTGGGAACGGGCCGCTTCCAACCCGTGTACAGTATGCCTTGAAGATACCGAATACTTTCCCGATTCTTTTTGGAGAGACTCCCAGTCCGGTACAAGCGCCTGCCGTCACGGTGTTGGAGGATGTAACGAACGGATATGAACCGAAATCTATATCCAGCAACGTGCCTTGAGCTCCTTCTGCAAGTATCGCTTTGTCGTTCCGTAAGGCATCGTTGATGAAAAACTCGCTGTCTATGAAGCGAAAACTCTTTAGAAACTCTATTGAATCGAACCATTCTTTGTCCATCGCAGCAGTATCTTGCACATAGTGCAGAGCCGCCAAGATCTTGAAGTGATCGCTCTTAATCTTATCGTATTTTGCTTTAATGTCAAACTCTATATCACCTACTCGCAATCCGTTACGACTTATCTTATCCGTATAAGTGGGGCCTATGCCTTTGCCGGTAGTGCCGATCTTTCCGGCTCCTTTCGCTGCTTCTCTGGCTTGATCCAGTAAACGATGCGTCGGGAGTATGAGATGAGCTTTGCGCGAAATATATAGACTCTTCCGGATATCGTGCCCCGACTCCATCAATGCTTCTGCTTCTTGCTTGAACAATATGGGATCCAACACCACGCCATTGCCTATGATGTTGATCTTGTTACCTTGAAATATGCCGGAAGGAATAGAGCGCAGGACATATTTCTTACCTTCAAACTCCAAAGTGTGTCCGGCATTAGGACCTCCTTGAAAGCGTGCTACCAAATCATATTTGGGCGTAAGAACGTCCACTATTTTGCCTTTTCCCTCATCTCCCCATTGGAGACCTAAAAGAACATCTATTTGCTGCATAATGTATTTGAGGTTGTTCGTATTATGATACAAATATAACTATTCTTCCGCAAAGAAACGAAGAATGGAATCTATCTCCGAGGCAAAAAGATTGTCTGCATGGAGATAGCTTTCGAGATGTGTACGGCACTCTTTTGCAAAAGAGGGATTTAGGTCTGAAAGTTTCTCCAAACAGCGTAAAATGAGTACCTGTTCCGTCTCCGAAACCACCCCCGAATAGATGGCGTGTTTTACCCTTTCGAGCCATTTTTCAAGGGTGGAAGCAGGAGGCATGATGCGCTTCTGCATGCTCGACTGAGCCAGCAGCAGATGAGGAATGGAAGCTACAATGCCATCGTGATGAGGCGTATACAGCAGATCATCAACGAGAGTGTAGACGTAAGATTGGTGAACAAGCAGTTCGTGAACGAGTTGTTCCGCCTCTTCCAATGTCTCTACATCTCCGCATCTTTCCACTGCTTGGAGATAGTCAAGCTCTTGGCCTTGCAGCATGAAGATGGATAGCAGGGGAAACTCGCGCACCTCTTTCTGATACCTTAGCAGTTCTATCAGCTCCGGATCCGGCTCCATCGTCTTGGCTATCTCTTTCAGACGAAACAGGGTAACACCGAAGTTCGTTCTATGTTCGATACCACCTTTTCTCATGCTCTCTGCCACAACGCCATCCATAGCATTATGTAGTCTTCTTCTGAGCTGTTTGAAGGTGTCGTGATACCTGCCAAGCTCCAGAGTCCGACTCTTTGCACTGTTCGGACTGTCGTTACACAGAGGAAGTGTTCTGTATACTTTGTTGTATCTGTTCATCTGTTCCAGATAGGTCTCGGACGTATCCAGCGTAAACTCCTCCACGCTTCCGTCGGACGAATATCGCGCTTCCATTCTCGGATTGATAAACCCTTTGAACGGAGACAGATGCAGTGCCTCGAAGCGTTTTTTTGCAGAAACGTATATCTCGGACGGGACATCCGTGGCGTATGTACGTATAATCTTCTCCGCCTCTTCGTATAACCCTTTGCTCTTGATCTCTTGTATCCGATAGAGCAGATGCCCTATATTCTCTCTCAGCTTCGTGTATGAGTGAATCTCTATAAAGAAATCTCCTGCTTCGTTTTGCTTTAGTTCCAAACAGTCCGCCCCGCATTTGTCCAATAGGTATCGGGCGATGAGCGCTCTGTTTCTCATGTGCGACTCCTGTATCTTTTCCCCTTGTTTCAGACGGGCAAGCTGAATAATGGCTCCGCCGGTAACATATAGGTCGTACTGTGCCTTATAAGCATCTTCCGGAAGAAGCCCCATCTCCACCAGCTTCGGATCTGCAATATAGTACAACGCATACAGGTCTGCCCGTGCCTCTTCTATGGTTGCGCTCCACTCTTTAAGGGCATCTTCCGAGACGCCTTCTTCGAGTCTTCCGGAACCGTGACCAAGACACTCGTGAAGATCGGTATGGAGATCATTGGTCAGAGAGCCGAATGTCATGATCCGTCTTCTTACCTCTTCTTTCAGGAAGAAGCTTTCGAGATACTCTCCGGAGTAGAGCGTGCTATCCACTGCATGGGATATGTTCGACAGGGTAACGGACTTGGAGCCGTATCTCTCTCTTATGGTGTTGTTGTTGGGCAGGTTGATTCCGAGAGGAGATGCCGGATAGCAGTCGCCTCCCAACATCAATGCTTCTATGACGGAAGCCTGAATGCCTTTCACTTCGGGCTTACGATGTGCCGGGCTGACCGGGCTATGCTCCTCGAACCAACGGGCATTATCGGATAGCAGCTTCGTGCGTCGAGAAGCCTCTCTGTCGTAAAGCTGTACCAGACCTTCCCATGTGGCTTTTCTTCCCAAGGGGTCTTGATAAGTCTCTATAAAGCCATTGATGAAGTCGACATCGGTTTTGTCGGGGGAGTGATTGAGCCAAGCCAAAGAATATGCTCTGAAATCTTCATCCGCTCCACTCTTATAGTAGGTCGTGAGCTTTTCTATGATCGCTTTCTCCCGGTCTGTTTCGGCATAGAAGTATGCGGCTCTAAGGGCGGAGACTATCCGTTTGAGAGCCGGAGCATATCTGCCGGAGGTGCTGTATGTCTCTTCATAGAGGTTGTTGTCGGCATCTTTCCTGAGCTTGCTTTGCAGTCCCGGAGAGAGTTCCGGATCTTTGGAGCGGGCGGAGTAGAACGCTTCGACCTCTTCTGTGGTGATGCCTTTGTCGTAGAAGTTTACCGATGATTCTTCCACGTTTTCGGCTGTTCTTATGGGAGCGAACTCTTTATTGAAGATGTATTCGAGCAGCAACTCTTTATCGAAACCACTATCTCTCCATTCGTTGCGCTTGTTTTCATCGATCTTTTCCCATAGTAAGGAGAGGTAGCGAGAGCTGAAAAGCGGTTCGTGTTTCCTCTCACTGTAATGGTGATGAATACCGGATGTGAAAAGGATTTGCTTGTAGTAGCAGAGCAGAGCATCGTACTCTTCTTTTTCCGTATCCAGGCTCGCAGCTGCGACCATTTCGGAGACAGCCTCTCGGAGGAACAGGTTGTACGGATGGTGTTGATCGAACAGAATGTCTCGTCCTCTAAGGGTAGCTTCGGAGAGGAAGTAGAGATAGAGTTTTCTCCTGCGGGACAGCTTCGAGAAGCTATCGACATCGTAGCGGAGAATGAGGATGTCTGCAAATTTATCTACTAAAAAGTTGCTCATTGGGGATAAGTGTTAGGTGAAAGATGGAGCCGGTATCGGTTTCGGACCATAAGCGGTACGCTTCTGTTCTCATGGAATGAAAGAGTTGCGATATAGCCTTTCAAAAGATGGTTTGATCCTGTTTATTTTCTCTCCTGAACAGGATAAAAAGTGAAAACCGGATCTTGGTTTGCACTATTCAAGCTTTGAATGGTGTAAGTCGAACCTTGAATGCTGCAAATCATGCTTTGGTTTTGAGAATTGTTGCTGTTCAGAAGAGTTTGTTTACGAGTTAAAAAGAACTTTCAAACGGGTTCAAAATCTTTTTGAAAGGGGGTAATATGGCAGAGCCTTTTCTATTGTTTCTTCTCCTGCCCCTACTCTCCTCACAAAATGAGACGGATTGATAAGGCGCTACCGCTCTTAAATCTTTGTGTCAGATGATTCTGTCCAATATGTTCTCACATTCAAGAGGCTGTGTCAAGACAATATCCCGACACAGCCTCCCGATATAAGAATGTCTGCAGGATCAGAATAGATATGCCGCAGATATGGTTATTGTCTTGTTTTTGTTGTTGTAGAAGTTTTCTATGAGTGCACTTGTGCCGGTGTACTGATAGTTGCTCTTGAACGGAGCTTCGTATTGAGCGGTGATTTGTAGCTTCTCGAACAACTCGATACCCATACCGGCTTGGAATCCGAAGCTTGCCTTGTTGAACTTAACTTCGTTGAACGACTGTGTTTTGAGCTGGTCGAAGTTGTTGCTGATAGAGTAAGCAAAGTTGGGCCCGGCAAACAAAATCACTCCGAAATTCTCAAAGAAGTCCAGTTTGACCTTTGCATTCAAAGGGATGATCAAGAGGTCTTCGCGAATTTTTTCTGTTGCATCTTTGCTCTTGTCGAAGATGTTTGCTCCTTTTCTGGAGTAGAGAAGAGCCGCATCTGCATACAATGGCAAGAATGGCACTCCCACCTCGACACCCAAACCTGCATGAGCAGAAAGTATATCTTGTGCTTTAATATCCAATGGCTTGTTTGGGAACTGAGAGAAATTGGCTCCCGCCTTTACAAAAATGTCTATCTGAGCAGATGCCGCCACAGGCAAGGCGAAAGCAAGAAGTGCTACGAGAGTAAGTAATCTTTTTTTCATGATAAAATACACTGTTTTAAGGGTTAGAAATTTCTGTTTTTATAGTTAATACTAAACGTCTCCGCCCACTACGCTCTCTACCTCTTCCGAAGAAAGTATTCCGTTCATGAGAGCATAAAACGTGAGACCGGACACGGTCTTTATTCCCAGTTTTGTGGTGATGTTTTTGCGGTGAGTCATCACCGTATTCATACTGATGTCCAAGAGATCTGCTATCTCTTTGTTGGTGCGTCCGAGGGAAACCTCTTTCAAGACCTCCATTTCGCGGAGAGAGAGATCCTTTGCCATGTTTGGAGAGTAGAGCTTCCGCTTGAGGGTCTGAGCCAATGCGCTCCTGATCTCTCCGGCATCCCACTGAGTACAGATCCCTTGTATATCTTCCGGAGAGTCCGGAAGCGGAACTCTGTTGGTGTAGACCGGCACGATGCGAAACTTGCGACCTCGTAGAGCCTCCTCGTTAAGAACCAGCTGCGTGTCCTCCATATAGACGATGTCGTACCTTTCGATGTCCGATGCGAAGAAGATCTGAAAGCTGTCGAACGTGTCTATGAGGCATCTTTCCCCGACAGAGCGCAGGATAAACTCAAGTCCCGCCCTGCGGAGGGTCTCGGAAATTACTATCGCTACGTATGTCTTGGATGATGCCATGCGAGGTTCTCTCCTATTTTATATGCTCTACACCCAACTCTGTTTCCATGGCTCGCAGCATGGGAAAGAAGAGTCGGCGTCTGAGTCTGTTGTTACACGCCAGATCTTTTTCGATCATGACGAGGCTGAATAGCACGGCATAGCTCAAGTTGTCGTTGAACTCGCCGGATAAGTGCTTGATCATCACTTCCTGAATATCGCTTATCAGCTCTTCGCTCTTATCTGTCGTCTCTTCGGACGGAGTGCCGAGAGTGATACGTTTGATATCCTGTCCGAGTCTCTCGTTAAGAGCCCTGAAGTGGGGGAGAAGCACTTCTGTATCGTGGGCTATCCGTTTTAAGAGCAACTCTTTGAACTCTCCCAAAAATCTTGACAAGAGCTTTAGCGAAGGATTGTCGTTACTGTCGCGCAATAGAGGAGACATATGTACCTCTATATTGGGTATCTGTGCATCAATATAGAAAGCATTTGTCCTTGCAAGGTAGTCCGCCATCATTTGAGGATAGAACGGAGAGAGTCTGACCTTCTTCAGGTATGAGGGGTCTATGTAGCTGTTTGCAATGTGAAGGAAGGACTCTATATCTATTCCTTTTTCTTCGCATACAGCCTTCATACTCTTGTCTCCCAATCCGAGACGTATCCCAAATCGGTTAAGCATGGGAAGCAGTATGACGTGCTGCCTTACCACGTTGCTGAGTACACTGTTTTCTTGTATGAGTATGGTAGTCATCGGTCTGTTTCCGGCATAAAGTGGTACTATATACCATTCCAAAGATAGGAAAAACAAGCAATATTAGGCTATAAACGGGGCTTTTAATGCCCACAAGATGAGTGATACGGCTGTTTTTACTCTTTCCTCTGCCGGTTTAGGCTGCAAGTTCATCGGAGGAAAGGCTTGTTTTTTATCCAAACTTGTAACTTTACATCCGAAATAGATAAAAAACTTTAATAGAGATAATGTCCCCGAATAATGCTAAGCCGTATCAGCCGCAGTCGCTGAGAGAACGACTCTTTATCCTTATAGAAAAAGGAGAGTGTGGCAACAGATGGAGCCATGCCTACGATATTTTTATGGTCATAGCCATAATGGTGAGCATCGTACCCCTTATGTTCATGACGAATTATCCGATATTCCGGCAGATGGAGCTGGTAACCGTCTGCATCTTTATCGTGGACTATGTGCTGCGTTGGAGTACTGCCGATCTTAAACTAAAGAGGGGAGGATGGTCTTTCCTTATCTATCCTTTTACCATCATGGCTATTGTGGATCTTCTCTCCATACTGCCGGCTTTGGCTATATTCTCTCCTGCGTTGAAGGTTTTCAGGCTTTCCCGTCTGGTGCGGATATTCCGGCTGTTTAAGTTTTTCCGATATACGGATAAGCTTGCCATCTTTCTGAATGTGCTGAAAAAGGAGAAGAAAGTGTTGCTGTCCGTGCTGGTGATAGCCCTTTTTTATATCTTCCTTACCGCTCTGGTGATGTTCAACACCGAGCCTTATATCAATCCGAAAACCGGCGAACCGACATTCTCCTCTTTCTTTGATGCTCTCTACTGGGCTACTGTAACCCTTACCACCGTGGGATACGGCGATCTCTGTCCCGTGACGGAAATGGGAAGAGCCATCAGTATGTTGTCTTCTCTGTTTGGTGTGGCTATTATTGCGCTGCCGTCTGGTGTGATAACAGCGAGCTATTTGGACGAGCTTAGAAAAGAGCGGGATTCGGAATGACGTTTTTTGTTTTGCCGATACTTTGGGGCAGAAAGAGGATTGTCGCTTTTCGTAGACAAGTATCTCCCGGGTGTTTTGCTCATTTGCTATAAAATAAAAAGGAGAAGATCTCAAGCGAAATCTTCTCCTTTTATATTATAAATGTCTTTATCCTTTTTAGCTGAGGAAGCCGAGCAGAATACCGGCGGCTACGGCAGAGCCGATGACTCCGGCAACATTGGGTCCCATAGCGTGCATGAGCAGATAGTTGGTGTCGTCATACTCCAATCCGACATGGTTCGATATGCGAGCAGAGTCCGGAACGGCAGATACTCCGGCATTGCCGATGAGAGGGTTTATCTTGTTGTCTCCTTTTAGGAAAAGGTTGAAGAACTTGACAAACAATATCCCTGCACAAGTTGCAAGCATAAAGGAGAATGCTCCAAGCCCAAAGATAAGAACAGACTGTGTGGATAGAAATTGAGATGCTTGCGTTGAAGCACCCACGGTAACACCAAGCAAAATCGTTACAACGTCAATAAGCGGTCCTCTTGCAGTCTCTGCCAGTCTTCTTGTAACACCGCTTTCTTTGAGGAGATTGCCGAAAAACAGCATTCCTAACAAAGGTAGTCCGGAAGGAACAATAAAGGTAGTGAGCAACAAACCAATGATAGGGAAGAGGACTTTCTCCGTATGAGAGACCTGACGTGGAGGCTTCATGCGTATAAGGCGCTCTTTCGATGTCGTGAGCATACGCATGAATGGAGGCTGGATAAGCGGTACCAACGCCATGTAAGAGTAGGCAGACACAGCAATGGCTCCAAGCAGATTCGGAGCTAACTTTGAAGCAAGAAAGATCGCAGTAGGACCATCTGCTCCTCCGATGATACCGATGGCTCCGGCTTGATGCGGTTCAAAACCGAAAGCTAAAGCCAAGGCATATGCTCCGAAAATACCGAACTGAGCCGCCGCTCCAATCAAAATAAGCTTGGGATTGGATATGAGAGCAGAGAAGTCCGTCATTGCCCCGATGCCCAAGAATATAAGAGGAGGATACCACCCCTGTCTAACCCCTTGATAGAGGATATTCAGTACCGAACCCTCTTCGTAGATACCTATCTGTAAACCGGCTTCTTCATTGAATGGAATATTGCCAATGAGCATCCCAAAACCTATCGGGATGAGCAGAAGAGGCTCCCACTCATATTTGATGCCTAAAAAGATGAAAAGCAATCCGAATGACAACATTACAAAATGCTGCCATGTGGCATTCGCAAACCCCGTATTGCTTATAAACATATCGAGGCTGCTGCTAAGCACATCTAAGAATGCTTCAAACATGAGAGCTTATTATGAAATAGTAACGAGGGTATGACCTTCTTGGATGCTTTCGCCTTTAGCCACATTGATAGATGCGACAACACCGTCTCTGTCCGCTTTGATGTCGTTCTCCATCTTCATTGCTTCCAAGACAAGAAGCTTTTGCCCTTTTTTCACAGCATCTCCCACATTGCAGGTAATATCCAATATTACTCCCGGAAGAGGAGATTTAACGGCATGACCTGAGCCTGACGCTGCAGGAGCAGGAGCCGCAGGAGCAGGAGCCGGTTGAGGTGCAGGTGCTGCAACGGGAGCCGGAGCTGCTTTAGGTGTTGGAGCCGGAGCGGAAGCCGGTTGAGGTACAGGCGCTGCTGCTTGCTTGCCTTCCTTAGTTACGGTATATGGTGTGCCATTTACACTAACGGCTACTTCGTTACCTTTAGTCTCTCCAATGGTTACTTCGTATTCCTTACCATTGATAGTGTATTTGTAAGTTTGCATTGTTCTGTATTCTTTGAGTGTAAATTTATTATAGGTCTTTCCTCTATCTGTACGGGCAGATAGACGGACTCTTCCAAGCGTTCTATTATCTTGGGTACTGTCTCATGGTTTGTATTTTAGAACTCCACGGAGAATAGGCTTTCTTAGCCGGAGAGATAGTGATCCGACCGTCTTTTTCATAGCCTGACTCGAAGTGTTCATACATAGCCATCGCAATAGCTGCATAGACAGCGTCGTCCGCTTTTCCCTTACAAGGCGTTGGCTTGATGCCCGCATCCGACATGTCTTTGACATTTCTTCTTCCTTCCTGATTGCGAGTAAAAGATTTCCCCACAGGCTTAAACACAAGGAAGAAGACTATAAGTGCTAAAAATACTACTAACATAGATATTACTATTATTGCGACACCGTAAGGGTCATTGACCTTTAAGTTTTCCACTTTAGTATTGGTGTCCAAAGTGACGTTATTGGTGTCCGGAGTTGTTTTTTTAAGTTCAGACCATCCGGGCTTGCCGTCTACCGTTCTTCCGTAACTGATATCCGCTTTTTGTCCGGCAGGTATCATTATTTCGTCTATAAGAGTTTTGCCATCGGCGTCATAGAGGGCAAGATAGTTCGGTTGATCTGTTTTTAACGTAAAATTAACATGAAATGTCCCTTTTTCCGGAGAGTTATCAGCCCAGAAAAGAGTGTGCTGAAATGGAGCGATCTTTGTTTTTACGTCTCCTCTCGGAATAGGATATTTCTTAGGATTGCTTTGATCATCAGTCAGAAAGCAACCTCCTATGTTTACCGTTCCTGCGGAGTTGTTGTATATTTCTATCCAAGCACTCCTGTTGCCGTAACCGTCAATAAAGTTTGTTTCATTAACTACCAGCACTTCATTCAGACGCAGAGCTTTCACGCTCTGAGCCGATATAGTCAAAGGAAAGATAAAACATAGGAGAAGGAGCGTACTCCTGATGAAAAGTTTATTCATCTTGCAAGAATTCATGTCTGAAGATAGAGTACATTATAGCGGAATGTTGTCGTGTTTCTTCGCCGGGTTGTACACTTTCTTTGTTTGAAGCTGCTTCAATGCTCTTACGATGCGGAAGCGAGTATTTGCAGGCTCGATAACATCGTCGATGTAACCGTAAGATGCAGCATTGTATGGGTTTGCAAATGCATTGCGATACTCTGCTTCTTTTTCTTGTGCAGCCAATGCCGGATCGCTTGCAGCAGCAACTTCTTTCGCAAAGATCACTTCAACAGCTCCCGATGGACCCATTACGGCAATTTCTGCAGAAGGCCAAGCGTAGTTGATGTCACCGCGCAAGTGTTTAGAACTCATTACGATATAAGCACCACCATACGCTTTGCGAAGAATGATTGTAATCTTAGGCACGGTAGCTTCTCCGTAAGCATAAAGAATCTTTGCCCCGTGAGTGATGACGCCGTTGTACTCTTGACCGGTACCCGGAAGGAATCCAGGAACGTCCACAAGCGTAACAAGAGGAATATTGAAAGCATCGCAGAAGCGAACGAAACGAGCACCCTTGCGAGACGCGTTACAGTCCAAACTACCCGCCATCACCTTTGGTTGGTTGGCAATGATACCTACACTCTGACCGCCGAAGCGAGCAAAACCAACGATGATATTCTGTGCGTAGTCTCTGTGTACTTCAAGAAACTCACCATTATCCACGATAGCACCGATCACGTCATACATATCGTATGCACGGTTAGGAGAGTCTGGAATGATGTGATTCAACGCATCTTCCATTCTGTTTACAGGGTCGGTGCATTCGATGGCCGGAGCATCCTCCATGTTGTTTTGCGGCATGAAGCTGAGAAGATGGCGGATAAGATTTAGTCCTTCCTCTTCTGTATCCACTGCGAAGTGTGCCACGCCCGACTTGGTTGTGTGAACATCTGCTCCACCAAGCTCTTCTTGTGTTACATCTTCATACGTTACGGTCTTAACCACTTTAGGACCGGTAAGGAACATATAGCTTGTTCCACGGCACATGATATTGAAGTCGGTAAGAGCCGGAGAGTAAACCGCACCACCGGCACAAGGACCGAAGATGGCAGATATTTGAGGTACCACACCGGAAGCAAGGATATTGCGTTGGAATATCTCTGCATATCCTGCAAGAGCGTTTACGCCTTCTTGGATACGTGCACCGCCTGAGTCGTTAAGACCGATAACGGGAGCACCCATCTTCATAGCCATATCCATCACCTTACAGATCTTAGCGGCAAGCATTTCAGAGAGTGCACCGCCAAATACGGTAAAGTCTTGAGCAAAGATGTAAACCAGTCTGCCGTCTATTGTACCGGAGCCTACCACTACACCATCACCGAGAAACTTTGTTTTATCTATACCAAAGTTCGAGCATCTGTGCTGTACGAACATATCGAACTCCTCGAAGCTTCCTTCATCCAAAAGGAGTGCTATACGTTCGCGAGCAGTATATTTTCCACGAGCATGCTGGCTTTCGATACGTTTTTCACCGCCGCCCAGGCGAGCTGTATTTCTTTTCTCGATAAGCTCTCTTATCTTGTCTAACTGAGTACTCATTCTAAATTTCGTGTTTATTTTGTTTGTCTTTCTGATCTAAAAGTCTTGGCTCTTCGCGGAGTGTTATTCGCAAGAGCAGCAAAGCTCCGTAAGTACGCCTCTTGTACTTTTCGGGTGAAGGAATGCGATGTTTAGACCTTCTGCTCCTTTACGGGCTTTCTTGTCGATAAGCTGAACACCTTTTTCTTCCAAAAGTGGCAGCTCTGCATTCACATCGGCTACAGAGAATGCAATGTGGTGGATACCTTCTCCTTTTTTCTCTATGAACTTCGCAATAGTACTGTCTTCTGAGGTTGGTTCAAGAAGCTCTATCTTGGTTTGTCCTACCTTGAAGAAAGCGGTTTTTACTTTTTGGTCTTCTACTACTTCGATGTTGTAGCACTTTAGACCCAAGACTCCCTCGTAGTATGGAAGAGAATCTTCGATGCTCTTAACGGCAATACCCAAGTGCTCAATGTGAGAAATATTCATAATGAAATGTATAAGTGTTTGTGTATAAATCTTGCTTACATTATTCTATTATGCAAATATAGAACATTATCTTTATTAGGACAATTTTTTAAGAGAGTCCGATTTTATTGGCAAATGTATCACTTTCAAGTCTTCTTCGCTGCTCTCCGTTCGGGGGAATAAAAGTCATTCGGCGAGCCTCACACAGTTTATCAGGTGAGACTCGCCGAATATTTCTTTCCGCTTATAAGTGTTTGATGAGCAGCTTCACGTTATAGCTTTTTAAGTTCTACTGTGAAGTGACGCATCACGGGTTGTTCAAAAGTTATCGCATATCCTTTTGTGATGCTTTCTCTGCGGTCATATACATTTTTCACTGCTGCGGCAATCACATCCATGTGGTTGTTTGTATATGTACGGCGAGGTATTGCAAGACGAAGCAGTTCAAGCTCCGGGTATCTGTTCTCTTTGGTTTCAGGATCCCGGTCTGCAAGGATGGCACCGATCTCCACACCGCGTATTCCGGCTTCCAGATAGAGTTCCACTCCCAATGTTTGGGCTACGAACTCTTCGCGAGGCAGTTGAGGAAGGATCTTTTTGGCATCGAGGAAGATGGCGTGTCCGCCTGCCGGACGTTGATAAGGTATGCCATACTCATCGAGTTTTGCCGCAAGATATTGCACCTGACGTATTCTGGTGTCCAATGTATCGAATTGAGTGCCTTCGTCCAAGCCTACTGCCAAGGCAGCCATATCTCGTCCACTCATACCACCGTAGGTGATATATCCTTCGTTCATAATACAGAACATCTGGCATCTTTTCCATAGCTCTTCGTTCTTGAAAGCCACGAAACCGCCCATGTTTACGATAGCGTCTTTTTTGCTGGACATGGTCATCATGTCTGCATAAGAGAACATTTCGCGCACGATCTCTTTGATGCTCTTGTCCGCATAGCCCTCTTCTCTTGTCTTGATGAAGTAAGCATTTTCTGCAAAGCGTGCAGAGTCCAACAGCAATGGAATATCATACTTGCGGCAGAGGTTGTGTACGTCGCGTATATTCTTCATAGATACGGGCTGACCGCCTGCCGTGTTGTTGGTTACCGTAAGTACCACGCAAGGGATCTTCTCTTTAGGGTTGTTTGCCAACACCTTTTCCAGCTTTTCCAAGTCTACTTCTCCCTTGAACGGAAGCTCAAGCTCTGTCTGTGCAGCCGCTGAGATGGTACAGTCTACGGCATGAGCCTTGCGGTATTCTATATGACCTTTTGTGGTGTCAAAGTGAGAGTTGCCCGGAAGATAGTCGCCCTCTTTTACGATTGTAGAGAAAAGCACGTTCTCTGCTGCGCGTCCCTGGTGAGTAGGTAAGAAGTAAGGGAATCCGAGGATCTTTTCGATAGCTTCTTTCAGCTCGAAATAGCTTTCTGCTCCGGCATAGCTTTCGTCTCCCATCATCATGGCAGACCATTGGCGGTTGCTCATTGCTCCGGTGCCGGAGTCTGTCAGGAGGTCGATAAAAACGTGTTTGCTGCTTAGCTTGAAGAGGTTATACTTCGCCTCCTTGATCCATTGTTCACGCTCTTCACGAGTCGATCTGTGGATCGGCTCAACCATTTTGATGCGGTAAGATTCTGCAAATGGTATTTCCATAACTTTCTTGTGTTATATCGTTAAATATGGTACATAATTCAGTATTCGATTCCATTTCGGGAAGCTCTCTGTTTTCTCCGGTTTGGGTTGTGGTTTTTACCAAATCGGAGAGATCCGTTTCCAAAAATCGGGATAAATTTAGGGATTATTTTTTTGTCATGCAAACTCTGAAATTTTGTTGAAAAATCAAAATTCGCCGACCCTTTCATTTTTATATATTCTATACCGAAAACGCTTCTCTTTTTCCCTCTCTCTATTTTGATCCGACACCTCATTTTTAGAGGGTAGGGGAATAGTTAAAATCACCTCATTTTATTAACACAAATTCCGATACCTGCTAAGCCAAAACGCTAAACGAGCATATTTTGTCGGCTTAACGTGTTTAATTTTTCAATGAACATGTTTAGTGATTTCATTAAACACGTTTACCGGATTCGATTAACGTGTTTAGAATTTTTGCTTACTCTGTTGATAATTAGTGTTTTAATGGTTTTTGCCCTTTAATGTCGGTTTTTGGGGTGATTTTTGCATTAAGATCCATTCACACTCAATCCTTCATATTTTGAAGTTTGTTAACGCGAAAATGGCACCTGAAAGCGACCAAAGGGAGAAAAGTTCTCAAATTCAATAAATTCGTGAATCTGTTGGTTTATAGGTTTTTATCTCTTTTCTTAAGGCGTGGGCGCAATTTGAGGAGAAGATGCCCCGGTCGGAAAAAATGGCTTCATCTCCCTGTTTTTATATAAAAGTGCACTTTGCCGGAGCATCTTTCCCTTATGCCCTTTTTTCTTCTTAATAGTATTCGCTTTGTTCGTTCCCCTAAAACGTTTTATATTTACATGGATATTTTAATCTCTTTTTAGCGAAAGAGATCTCCAAAGAAATAGTAGAACCAATTTAGTTAAGGACCTATGAGACGATTAAATGCAATCTTGCTTGCGACTTTCGCTTTACTGCTTTCTGCTTGTGCCGGACAGAATAAGTGTGGCACGGATAAGTCGGAGGCGGCAACCTCTATCACTATGGAACAGATACAGAAAACGACAGACACCCTAAAGATGTTGCATGGGAAGTCCTCCTTGTTCAGAATAGAGCGTGGAGTCTCTCAAGTGGCAGCTTTGTGGCGTGCCGAAGATGGCACAGCCGAAGAGTTCGAGGCTTTTTGCCGCAAAATGTTTGTGGCGAATGAGGCAGAACTCTCCAAGCTGTACGATACTCTGGAGCGCAACTTTGAAGTTATGATCGGACACTTTCATAAGATAGACTCTCACCTGAAACGCCCTTTGCACGTATCGGGACCTGCCACAACGGAGGTGGATATGCTCTTTGGCTACTACGATGTGTACTCACACCTGGATGACGATATGTTCTCCGGGAAGGTGGCATTCGTTACGGCACTCAACTTCCCATTCTATACGCTCGAAGAGAAGAGCCGTCTGGGAGAGAGCTGGAGCAGGAGAGAGTGGGCTTATGCACGGATGGGAGACCGCTTTATCTCTCGCGTGCCGGCATCCATAAAGCAAGGGCAGTCCAAGGTTCTTACCGAGAACGACACCTATATAGCCGAATACAATATCGTAATGGGCAACCTTGTGGACGAAAACGGGCAGAGACTCTTCCCCGAAGATATGAAGCTCATATCCCATTGGGGGTTGAGAGACGAGCTTAAATCCAACTACGCGAACAAAGAGCAAGGTCTCACCAAACAGCGGATGATCTACCAAGTGATGAAGCGAATAATAGATCAGACCCTGCCTGAAAACGTTGTGGGCAATGAAGAGCTGCTTTGGGAGCCTTACAGCAATAAGATCGTGGATGCTTCCGGAGCCGATGTGGCGGCGAAAAGTTCGGAAGACAGGCGTTATGTGGCACTGCTCAACAATTTTCTTTCCTCAAAAGCTCTGGACCCTTACTTCCCTCACTATCCCACCCAGATAGACAGAGCCATAGATCGGGATATGGAGATTCCGCTGGCTGAGGTCAAATCGCTCTTCATCAGTCTGCTTACATCGCCCCAGGTGAGAGAGGTGGCATCCTTCATTGCAGAGCGACTCGGTCGTCCGTTGGAGCCTTTCGATATTTGGTACGACGGATTCAAACCTCGCGGAACCATGTCCGAAGATGAGCTTACAAAGATCACTTCCAAGCTCTATCCCAATCCGGATGCTCTCAAAGCAGATCTGCCTCATATCCTTGTAAAGCTCGGCTGGACACCGGAAGAGGCTGAACGCATCACGTCACTGATTGTGGTGGATCCTTCGAGAGGTGCCGGACACGCCATGGGCTCTATGATGAGAGGCGATGTAGCCCGACTGCGTACAAGAATAGGGGAGAAAGGGATGGACTACAAAGGGTACAATATTGCCGTACACGAGTTCGGACACAACGTCGAACAGACCATTTCGATGAACGATGTCGACTATTATATGCTCAACGGCGTTCCCAATACCGGCTTTACAGAGGCTCTTGCTTTCTTGTTTCAGCTGAAAGATCTTCAGCTGCTCGGATTGCAGACCATTTCGGAAGAGGATATGTACTATATGGCTCTCGATAAGTTTTGGAGCTGTTACGAGATCATGGGTGTGTCGCTCGTGGACATCGCCGTGTGGGAGTGGATGTATGCCAACCCCGAAGCCTCTCCGGCAGAACTCAAAGAGGCTTTCTTGAGGATCTCCAAAGAGGTTTGGAACAGCTACTATGCCGACATACTCGGAGGAAAAGACGAGACCCTGCTGGGAATTTATTCTCACATGTTGGTCTATCCGCTCTATTTGCCGAACTATTCCGTAGGGCATCTTATCAACTTCCAGATAGAGAAATACATGGGAGATAAGAACTTGGCAAAAGAGGTACAGCGGATGTTCTCTGTGGGACGAATACTTCCGAACCATTGGATGAAGCATGCCGTGGGTGCTCCCATATCTACCGAACCGATCCTGACATCCACTTCGGAAGCCTTGCGTGTCTTGAGAAAATAAATCGGGACACCATAGGCTTTTTCCGCTATCTTTGCAGAGAGATCTTTAAGTATAGCAATGTCGATGAAAACAATAGCAATCATTCCTGCCCGGATAGGCTCTCAACGCCTGCCCCGTAAGCCGTTGAGACTGCTCGGAGAGCTGCCCATAGTGGTACATGTCTACAATCGTGCAAGTCGGTATGCGGATCTTGCCGTTGTCGCAACGGATTCTCAAGAGATTGTGGATGCCGTGGAGGCACACGGCGGAAAAGCCATCATGACCTCTCCGGACCATCAAAGCGGAACGGATCGTTGCCTCGAGGCGTACAGGAAGAGCGGATTTGTGGCGGATGTCATCATCAATGTGCAGGGGGATGAGCCTTTTGTTTCAAAAGAACACTTGGATCTGCTTCGCGGTGCATTTGAAGATGCACGGACGGATATAGCGACACTCTGCATAGATTTGGCTAAAGAGGGGGATGTCTCGGAGCTGGCAAAGAATCCGAATGTGGTGAAAGTGGTTAGGGATCTCTCCGATAATGCACTCTATTTCTCTCGCCTGCCGATTCCGTACTCCCGAAAAGATGAGGGAGGCATACCGGCAGATCTTTCCGGGGTTTACTACAAGCATCTTGGTATGTACGCTTACCGACCGGAAGCATTGGAAAAAGTCTGCGCACTTCCGCGCTCTCCATACGAGTGTATAGAGATGCTGGAGCAGCTCCGTTGGTTACAAAACGGCTTCCGGATAGTATGCAGAGAGACAAACATCCCGACTATCGGAATAGATACAGAGGAGGATCTTGAAACAGCATGGAGGGTGTTGGCGGAAAATATAGGATAGATGCCCGAACAGTAGATGAGGTTCTGGACAGAGCAGAGATAGTAGACGTGGTGAGCGACTTCGTATCTCTGCATCGTCGTGGACAGAATTATATAGGTCTCTGTCCTTTTCATCAAGATCGCAATCCCTCTTTCTACGTTTCTCCTTCCAAGAATATATGCAAGTGTTTCAGCTGTGGAGAGGGCGGTTCTCCTCTCAATTTCATCATGAAACACGAGCAACTCTCGTGGGTCGATGCCATTCGGTACCTTGCCAAAAAGTATGGAATAGAGATTGTGGAGCGCGAACTCTCGGCGGAGGAGCTTGAAGTCCGAAACGAGAGAGAGGCTCTTTTCATGGCAAACAGCTTTGCCCGCGACCTTTTTGTCCGCGAACTGTTTGAAGTGCAAGAGGGTCGCACCATCGGTCTATCCTACTTCAGAGAACGAGGCTTCCATGAAGAGGTCTTGAAAGCGTTTCAGATAGGCTTTTCTCCCGATAAGCAAGGGTATCTCCACTCAGAGGCTATGAAAAAAGGTCTCAAGGAGGAATCTCTTATCAAGGCAGGACTTATAACGAAAGGAGAAGACGGGCGCATCTGGGAACGTTTCCAAGGTCGGATCATATTCCCGATACATACTCTCTCCGGAGGTGTCGTTGGTTTTGGAGGCCGCATCCTCAAACCTTCTCAAAAAGCAGCGAAGTACGTCAACTCTCCCGAAACGGATATTTATAGTAAAGGAGACGAGCTATACGGACTTTTTCAGGCAAAACAGGAGATCGGAAAGCAGGACAAATGCTTCGTCGTGGAGGGTTACATGGATGTTTTGGCACTTCATCAGGCAGGAATAAAGCATGTGGTGGCATCTTCCGGTACGGCTTTGACAGAGTCTCAAGTGCGTAAAATCAAGAGGTTTACTCACAATATAACGCTCTTTTTTGACGGTGATGCTCCGGGACTTAAAGCGGCTCTTCGTGGTATTGATGTGGGATTGGAGCAGGGATTGAACGTTAAGATCCTCACGCTTCCTCCCGAACACGACCCCGATACATTTGTCAAAGAGAAAACACCGGAGGAGTTTTACGCCTATGTCGATGCCAATGAACAGGACTTTGTGAGCTTTAAGAGCGATGTTCTGATGCGAAACAAGGGACAGGACGTACAGGCTCGCGTGCAGATGACGAGCAGTATTCTATCCTCTATCGCACTCATTCCGGATGAGCTGACAAGGGAGTTTTACATCAAAGAAGCCGTTGCTCATACCGGAATATCGGAAGAAGTGGCATTCTCATCCATCAGCGAGAAGAGGAGCGAGAGGCAGAAACATTCCGAGCAATCTCTTTCACGGATAGAACAAGAGGCAGAGACTCCCACAACAGAAGGGCAGACAGAGCGACTTGTGCAGACTCCGGCAAAGGATCACAACCTCAAACCGGGTGAGTTTGCCTTGCTCCATGCTCTGCTCAAAGATATTTTTACGATCCTTGATCCCATCAAGTTTGAGACCGAGTCGGGCGAACTTTACTCTCCGGCAGTATTCGAGCTGGTGGAGGGAGAGCTGTCCGAACTGGAAGACACCGGCTTCTTCTCCGAAGCATTCACGCGTTTCTATCGCCTTCTCTACAAAGAGATGATCCCGAATATGGATAAGGAGCAGATTTACAAGCAGCTTCTCTCTCATCCGGAAGATGGTATCCGTCTGTTGGGTACTCGTATCATCACGGACGAAAGACCTTTGAGTGCCATTCATGGAGGAGAGAAAGATAAGACGGAAGAGGCTCACAAGCTGGTAACAGCTGTCTATAAGCTTATTCTGAACCTGAAGTTCAACTACGTCAGAGAGAAGATAGACCACCTTATGGAGAGCTTGAAGGAGCCAGATGAGGAGAATATCGAACGGCGTACAGAGATTCTGAAAGAGATACAACGCTGGACAGCCATTAGGAACAATATGGCAAACCGATTGGGAGAGCGTGTTCTCATCCCAAACAATATCATACTGAAATAATAATCCACACACATACGAACCAGATGATTTTTATAGAAACAAAAGAGATTGTAAAAGACTTTTCCGCTCATCGTGCATTGGATCATGTCAGCATAGAGGTGCAGCAAGGAAGAGTTTATGGTTTACTTGGTCCCAACGGAGCAGGTAAGACCACTCTTATACGCATACTTAACCGCATTGGTATATCCGATAGCGGAGAAGTGTTGTTTAAGGGAAGAAAAATGGTACAGGAGGATACGCAGAACATCGGATACCTTCCTGAAGAGAGAGGACTCTTCCGCAAGATGAAAGTAGGAGAGCAGGCCATCTATCTGGCAAGACTTAAAGGACTTTCCAGACAGGATGCCGTGAAGAAGCTGACAGAATGGTTCGAGAAGTTTGATATCATGCCTTGGTGGAATCGCAAGGTAGAAGAGCTCTCCAAAGGGATGCAGCAGAAGGTGCAATTCGTTGCCACTGTCCTTCATGAGCCCGAACTGCTCATCTTTGACGAGCCTTTCAGCGGTTTCGACCCCGTCAATGCCAAGCTCCTAAAAGATGAAATCCTCGGTTTCAAAGATAAAGGACACACCATTATATTCTCCACACACAATATGCAGAGCGTGGAAGAGGTGTGCGATGATATGGGACTGATCAATAAGTCTCGCCTTGTACTTCAAGGTTCAGTAAGCGAAATCAAACAGCGTTTCAAGGGATCTAAATATGGTATCAGCTACTACGCCAACAACGGATTTGAGATACCGTCATCTCTTAAGGAGCGTTACGGTGTCAGTATGCATCATAACGAGAGAGCCGGATTTTGGGAAGTGGAGGTGCTGAACCCGAATCAGGCGAGCGTGAACGAGATTATCGCGGACTTTGTTCCACTTGGCGAGCTTGTGAAGTTTGAAGAGATCATTCCGTCCATACAGGACATATTCATAGACACTGTAACCAAAACAGAACCAGTAGCAGTAGAAGCATGAAAAAGTTAGGAGTAATAATATCTCGTGAGTATCGTGAGAAGGTACTCAAGAAGTCGTTCATTATTTTTACGATTCTCACCCCGATCTTCTTTATCGCCATCAGCTTTATCCCGGCGATATTGATGAACACCAAGAGTACAACGGACGAAGAGAAAGTGGTTCTTGTTGCAGACCAGCCCGGAAAGTACTTCTCCCACCTTAAGAACAAGGACGGTTTTCGTTTCATAACCACTTCCAAGAGCTTAGATGAGGAGCGAGCCGAAGGAACAGAGATGTATGCCTATGTGCTCATCTCGGAGGACTTGTTGGAGAATCCCAGAGGGATAAAAATCTTTACGGAAAAGCAGGTTACATCGGAGCTTTCGGATCTTGTTTATGATCAGATCATGCCGGTGCTTCAAGAGGAGAAGATCGCTTCTTTCGATATTCCGAACCTGAAAAACATTATTGATGATACCAAGGTGCGTCTGGATATACAAACCGCAAAGATCGTTGCATCCGGAGAGGACAGTGTTTCTTCTTCTGCCGGTTTGGCATCTGCTTTGGGTATGATAACCAATTTCGTGATGTACTTCTTCATCTTCATGTACGGGATGATGGTATTTGCCTCCGTTCGGGAAGAGAAGAAGAATCGTGTCGTGGAGGTGATCATCTCCTCCGTGCAGCCTTTTGAGCTTCTTATGGGCAAGATTATCGCTGCACTTCTCATAGGTTTCACTCAGCTCTTTATTTGGGCTGTGGTGTTTGTCGGGGGAGTCTTCCTGCTTCAGCTCTTCATGTTCGACACCTTCACTACATCCGTTGCGGAGATGAAGCAGATCTCTGCCGCACAGGAAAGTGTCATGATGGAGGGCTTCATCGAAGAGATTCTTGTGCCGTTGCAGAGCATCAACTTCTCGCTCATCTTCGTGTCATTCATCCTCTACTTCCTTGGAGGTTATCTGATCTATGCCTCTCTTTATGCCGCAGTGGGCTCGGCGATAGACAACGATGAAGACGGACAACAACTGATGATGCCCGTAACGATCATTTCTTTGTTGGCATTTTACTTCGGCTTCTATGCTGCAAATAATCCGGATGCTCCGCTTACTATTTTTGCTTCCATGTTCCCACTCTCTTCTCCGGTGGTGATGATGGTTCGTTTGCCTTTCGAGCCTCCGATGTGGCAGTTGGTACTATCCATTGTAATACTTATTGCTTCGGCTCTCGGTTCTATCTGGTTTGCTTCCAGAATATATCGTGTCGGTATATTGATGTACGGCAAGAAACCGTCCTACAAGACCTTGATGCAGTGGTTGCGCTATAAGTAGTGGGCGAAAAAGTCAAGATGAAACAGAGAGGAGCTTTGTTTGAATACAGATAAGACTTAGCCGATCTCTTTCGCAGACGAATCTGCAAGCCGGAAACGCTTTAGGACTTCCGGTTTGCAGATCTTTGTTTTTCACCTTAGAGAGTAAATATTCGTTTGTAAGTTTGACATACGAAAAAGGAGTCACGATAGCACTCTCTTCTTCGTTTTTCGTATTTTTGTGCCTATGATTGAGAACGTTTACGGATGGCAGGAGCGTACCGAACTCTTGATGGGTACCGAAGCCATGCAGAAGCTTAGAGAGGCTCACGTGCTGGTGGTGGGCGCAGGCGGTGTGGGAGGATACGCTTTGGAGATGTTGGCTCGTGTCGGAGTGGGACACCTCACTATCGTGGATGCCGATGAGGTTCAGGAGAGCAACCGCAACAGACAGATCATTGCCGCCTGCTCGACTGTTGGAAAGGCTAAAGTGGATTTATGGGAAGAGCGCATCAGAGATATTGCCCCGGAGTGTGTTGTTAGGACTCACCGGCTATTCCTGAAAGATGAATTCACCGAAGAGTTGCTGGACGCAGAACCCTACGCTTTCGTCATAGATGCAATAGATACATTGAGCCCAAAGGTCTTTCTGATCGCCTCGCTTCAACGCCGTTCCATGCCGTTCATATCCGCCATGGGCGCCGGCTCGAAGTTCGATCCCACAAAGCTTAGAGTGGGCGACATGAAGAAAGTAGGCGGATGTCCTCTCTCAAGAGTCGTCCGGAAAAGATTGAGAAAGCTCGGCGTCTCGGTCTCTTTCCCCGTTGTCTACTCCGAAGAGCTGTCGGATAAGGAGACGCTTGAAGTAACAGACGGAGAAAACAATAAGAAATCGGTGAACGGAACCGTGGCTTATCTGCCCGCCGTAGCCGGATGTTACGCGGCTTATTATGCCGTAAGTGTGATAACCCAAAAAGAAGAAAACGAATGAGCAAAGCTGTAATATCCGCCCAAGGAATAGAGAAGAGCTTCGGTCCGCTACATATACTGAAAGGTCTCTCGATAGAGGTGTACGAACGAGAGATAGTAGCCGTCGTGGGAGCAAGTGGCACCGGGAAGACGACCCTGCTGCAGATATTGGGGACGCTGGACAGTCCGGACGGAGGATCTGTCCGGATCAACGGCACGGACGTAGTAACGCTTAAAGGAGACGAGCAGGCAAGATTTCGCAACAAACACATTGGCTTCGTGTTTCAGTTTCATCAGATCCTGCCGGAGCTTACCGCTCTCGAAAATGTCGCAATACCCGCTCTCATCGCAGGGGTGTCCAAGAAAGATGCCTACGCCAAAGCGGAAGAGCTGCTCCGTTATCTCAATATGGGAGAGAGGCTTCATCACAAACCGGCAGCACTAAGTGGCGGAGAAAAGCAACGCGTGGCCGTGGGTCGCGCTCTTATCAATAACCCTACGGTGATCCTTGCAGACGAGCCGTCGGGAGCATTGGATAAGGCACACAAAGAGGAGCTGCACAGTCTGTTCCTGAAGCTTAGAGAGGAAAAAGGTCTCACTTTCGTCATCGTAACTCATGACGATGCGCTGACCAAGATAGCCGATCGTACCGTCAGACTTGCGGACGGGATCTGTCAATAAAAGCCGCTTCCCATGGGTAAGAAAAGACCTGCTTGGTTTTATCTCAAACGTTCGGATGTAATCGCCATCATCGTTCTTCTCCTTTTTGTCGCTCTCTTTGCCGGGTATCTGCTCTATTCCGATCCGTCCGAAACATCCCACGGAGCTATCGTGGCACAAGAAAGTCCGGAGATTTTGAACGATACCGTCCCGAATATTCCTGCCACTTTCGGAGAAACAAGAGATACGGTCTCTCGCACAAAGCATTATCCCGGACCTCCGAAACGTGAGCAGCTCCCGGAGAAGATGAAAAAAGGAGAGAAGATAGACCTCAACAGTGCCGACTCTGTCCTACTCGTCCGTGTGCCCGGCATCGGTCCCTCTTTTGCCAAAAGGATTGTGAAGTATAGGGAGCTGCTTTGGGGCTATTATTATTGTACGGAACAGCTTCAGGAGGTCTATGGAATGGATAGAGAGCGATACAGCCGGATAAAGCCCTACTTCTATGTAAAAGAGCTTCCGATGCCTGTCAGGATCTCATCTTTTGAAGGTGGAGAGCTGCGCAGACATCCTTATGTCTCATTCCGTCAGGCGTCCGCTCTCAAGCGTATTCTCACCAAAGGAGATCTCCCCACGTGGAAAGGATTGTACGAGACCTCGCTCTTCTCTGTGGATGATAGCCTTAGATTGTCGCCTTATATCATATTAGAGTAAGGGCGTCTCGTATATTATGACTAAATTTGCAATGTCTAAAATTATAATGAAGTAACTATATGTTGGCATACATAACATGGGAAGCAGATCCTATCATCCTTACTCTGGGAAGAGTTCGGTTGAGTTGGTATGGTCTGTTGTTCGCTGTCGGACTTTTGGTTTTCGGGTACTACATCCTCGATAAGATGTGGAAAAGAGAGCAGTTACCTGAGAAATGGTTTACCTATCTTGTTATTTATACCGTTCTCGGAACATTTATCGGTGCACGGTTGGGACACGTTCTCTTCTACAATCCATCCTACTATCTGGCAAATCCGATAGAGATTCTCAAGACATGGGAAGGAGGTTTGGCAAGTCACGGAGGCGTGCTCGGTATCATCATTGCCATCTATTTTTATAGTAAGAAAGTGAGTCATAAGAGTATGCTCTGGGTGTTCGACCGTCTTGCCGTACCGAGCGGATTGGTTGCGGCAATGATACGTACCGGAAACCTTATGAACCATGAGATATACGGCAGACCTACGGATCTTCCTTGGGGATTTCGCTTTATCACCAATCTTTACGGTGGTGAGATCTACGGCGGAGAGCCTATATTCTCTCTTCCGTCTCACCCTACGCAGATCTATGAAGCTCTTGCTTATCTTATCATATTCGCGATATGTATGTATCTCTACTGGAAACGCGATGCGTATAAAAAGACCGGTCTCATCTTCGGAGTGTTTATGACCCTTCTCTTTACTGCTCGTTTCTTCATAGAGTTTTTGAAGAATCCTCAGGAAGATTTCGAGGTAGATATGCTCCTGAATATGGGGCAGCTGCTCAGTATTCCTTTTATCATTGTGGGGATTGCTTCCATAGTGTACAGCCAAAAGGCAAAACAGAATAATATTTAACACTAAAAACTACGATACAAAATGTATTACATTCCAAAGGTAAACGACTCTACCTACTATCTTGGCGTAAACGACAGAACAAAACATCTCTTTGAAAACCTGTGGCCTCTGCCTGCCGGTGTGGCGTACAACTCTTATCTGATCAAAGACGAAAAGAATGTACTCATAGACACCGTTGATATTTGCTATGCAGACAGATTCCTTAACAATCTTGAGAGAATACTTGGTGATGAACCGCTTCACTATCTGATCGTGGATCACATGGAGCCGGATCACTCAGGTTCTATCCGTGTTCTTAAACACAAGTATCCCGATATTCAGTTTGTGGTGAATAAGAAAAGTGCCGATATGCTTAAGGGCTACTTCGACATCACGGACAATGTCGTGATCGTTGACGAAAGCACTAAGCTCAACATCGGATCCCGCGAACTCCAATTCATCTTTGCTCCCATGGTGCACTGGCCAGAAGTGATGTTCACTTACGATGCTAAGGAAAAGGTGCTCTTTTCTGCCGATGCGTTCGGATCTTTCGGTACGTTGGACGGCGGTATTTTCGATGAAGAGGTAGATCGTACAGCGTTCTACAACGAAGTGTATCGCTACTATTCCAACATCGTGGGCAAGTATGGCTCGTTTACACAAAAAGCGATAGCCAAGTGTGCCGGTCTTGAAATCGGAACCATTTGTGCCACTCACGGACCTGTTTGGAGAAAGTATGCCGGAGAGATCATTGCTCTTTACGACAAGCTCAGCAAGGATGAGTGGGAAGTGGGAGCCACCATTATCTACGGTTCCATGTACGGACACACCGAAGAGGTGGCGGAAGTGATCGGACGTTCATTGGCTCATCACGGCGTGAAGAATGTGGTACTCTGCAACGCATCCACGATGCACCCCTCTTATGTCCTCTCCAATGTCTTCCGTTATAAGGCTGTGGTACTTGGTTGCCCAACGTACAACAACGGACTTTATCCTGTGGTAGAGACAGCGATGAACATGATCGAGAGCCGTGGTGTCAAGGGTAAGCTTTTTGCCTGCTTTGGTTCTTACACATGGAATGGTGCTGCCGTGAAGAATCTCAAACCCTTTGCCGAAACCATGAAATGGGAGACACTCGAAGAGAACAGCGTGGAGATCCAGATGGAGATGAAGGATGCAGACATCGCCGCAGCATGGGATCTCGGAAAGCGTCTGGCAGAACAGCTGTTGAAAGACTAAGATACAGAAGTATATTCCATACAACACAAAAGATTTATGAGACTTATTATCCAACCCGACTATGATCGGATGTCGCTATGGGCAGCAGAGTACGTTGCAAAACGTATTGCCGATGCTGCTCCTACCGCAGACCGACCATTTGTATTGGGACTGCCTACCGGCTCTACGCCGATGGGATTGTACAAGAACCTTATCCGCCTTCACAAGGAGGGTAAGGTCTCTTTCCGCAACGTTGTAACGTTCAACATGGACGAGTACATCGGGCTGCCGCAAGACCATGAACAGAGCTACCACACCTTTATGTGGACCAACTTCTTCTCCCATATAGACATCCCGAAAGAGAATGTCAATATCCTCAACGGCAATGCCTACGATATACAAGCCGAGTGTGAGGCATACGAGGCAAAGATGAAGCAGGTTGGCGGAGTTGATATATTCCTTGGCGGTATAGGTCCGGACGGACACATCGCATTCAACGAGCCGGGATCTTCGCTTGCCTCACGCACAAGAGTGAAGACGCTGACATCGGATACGATAGCAGCAAACTCCCGTTTCTTCGGCGGCGATATATCTAAAGTACCTGCCACAGCAGTAACAGTGGGTGTGGGTACCGTGATGGACGCCAAAGAGGTTATCATTCTGGTCAATGGCTTAGGCAAGGCACGTGCGCTCTACCATGCGGTGGAGGGAAGCATCAATCAGATGTGGACCATCTCCGCACTGCAGATGCACCCGAAAGGCATCATTGTCTGCGATGAAGATGCTACGGCAGAGCTGAAAGTGGGAACCTATAAGTATTTCAAAGACATCGAGCGTGCAAACCTCTAAGAGGCTTTGAAGAGAGTTCGGTAATGAGATAAAGGAGGCTTGAATAACATCGGTTCAGCGAGAAAAGATTAAGAGCATACCTTTATCCATAAAGCAAAAAAATCACTACTAAAAGGGTTGTAACACCTGTTAGTAGTGATTTTTTTTGTTTTCAGACGGTAAACAGTCCCGTTTGAAAGTGTGCTTTCGCACTTACCTGTATGATGATAATATCAATTGGTTCTACTTCTCTTTTTGAGAGACCGGGTTCAAAGTCAATACCCTAAGTACCTCGGCATCCTTATTGATGTTTTCCAGATGTAGCTTGTTTTTTGTCCACTCTTTCTTTACAAATACAAACTCCTGCCATTTTTTGAGCCAAGGTTCTTTGTCAATATCGACATAAGTAACAATGCTCAAGGCATCATTTTGGAATCTATACGTTCCCTTTCTTTCCCAAGTAAGCCCTTTTTTGTAGGTAATATAAACAACACCCTCCTCTACATTACCACCGGACTTTCCCTCATTTTCATTTTTTATCGTTGCCTTAGGGTTGAGCTTGGTCAAGTCTCCCGACATAAAAACAAGGGTAACATCTCCGGAACCATCTTCGTGTGTGGCTGTGCCTTGCCATACATGATTTCTTAGAAGAGGTTGTCCGCAATCGGGCACTTGGTTATTTATATCACACGAAACAAAAAGGATCGGCAAGATAGCCGAAACGACCAAAGAAAAAAGTTTAGTAAGTTTTGTTGCATTCATAGCTGTTGGCTTTTTAGAATTTAGTATTGAAAAATAAAAGTTTACGGTCATAAATATAATAATTATTCTCAGAACAAACTCGCCCCGATCCATAAATCTTGCTCCGGACTTTTCGGCTGTGAACGTAGTGCTGTTGCGAAACAGATGGGGTTTTAATGGATCGTGTCGAGGTAAGAGCGTCAGGCTTACTCCCTTGTAATCAGATAGAACCGATATGCCGGGCGGTATCGGTACGGATGATCTGCTTTTTGCAGGTAGAGCAAAATGTGAACCTGTTTACAAGAGAGATTTAATGTGTTTATTTTTGCTTCCGAACAGATTAAAAACTCCAAATCGAGCTTTATTCTCCGCAAATCAAGGCTTGTTCCCTGTAAATCGAGGCTTGGTTTGTAAGATTCAAGATTTGATTTCTGCCATTCGAGCCTTGAAGTCTCATTCTGTTCACTTTCAAAGCAGTTTTTAATGCCTTATAAAAGAGATTTTGAAAGTGAATATAGAAAGATCTTTGCGCCATGCCTCACGCTTCGGTATCTGTTTTTTTGTAACTTTAGGCGCGTTAAACCTTGATGAACAGAGTATTTCTCTTTCGTCTTTGTAAGAATGATACAGGAATAAGATATGAAAAAATACATTGGGTTACTGCTATTCTTTGCCCTTTCGATGAGCATGGCGAGTCAGGAGAAAGAGGTTCTGATCATGGGAACGATGCACTCCGTACCTGCCATTGTAAAGAACAGCTACAAGCCTCTGCTACGCTATGCCATGAAGTATAAGCCGGAAGCGGTTTATGTGGAGTTTATCTGCCCGAACGATACCGTTAGTCTGCAATTTTTTACACCCCGATTTCTCCACATATCGGACTCTCTCAGAGCCGTAAAGAGCATGGACGAGAGCCGATTTGAAGAGCTTCGCACCCTGCCATTGGCAGAGCTGACGGAGGAGGATTTCGGGTTCCTTTCCGAAGCATATCTTATCAAGAGAGACCGGGTAAACCATCTCTACTACAACTATCTGCGAAAGTATGGCGTGAAAGGAGCGGATAAAGCGTTTGGAAATGAGAATGAGGATCTCTCCTTCAAGCTCGCAACTGCAATGAATATCAGGGAACTCTACTGCATGGACGACCAGCAGACCACGGATAAGTACTACAAGGCATGGTCTCAAACCCGTAAGGCAGGGGAGAAGAATGGAGACAACAGAGAGGGGGATCGGTTGATAAAGAGAGACTACAACCGCTCTATCCTTCCGGCTCTATTGGGTCGTCTCGGCAAGTATACCAATAGTCCGGCTTCTCTGTATCGGAAACATCTTGTCAATTCGTTCCGATACGTGAAGTCTTCCACCCCGTACAGCGAAGAGGCTGCAAAGTATTGGGACGAAAGGAACAGCCGTATGGCAAAAAATATTGCTTCTCAAGTAAGAGACAATTCTCACCTGAGAAGCATTGTTATAGTAGGTGCAGGGCACGTTGTGGGGCTGAAAGAGGCTCTCGAAAAATGCTATCCGGAGCTGAAAGTGAGGTTAATGTACCACTAACCTTTTCGCTCGTCCCTATCTGCCCATCCTATTTTTTAGTCAGATTCCACCTGAACGAGAGCAAAACTTCACTCGGTCGGAGGAAGAAGGTAGAGGAGTGAGCGTTCAGACCATTTCGGCTCTCTACGCGGTATATATCGTTCTGTCCCAAGTTCCGAACACTTAGTACCACCGTAGCCCAAGGGAATACATACTGAGATTCTCCATCAAAGAACCATATCCCTCTGCGTTTGCCGCCTTCGATGTCCGAGTTTTTGCTGTCGTACATATTGGCACTCGCTTTCAGTGTCCACAGTGAGGTCGGGCGGGCATACATGGAGAACGAGTGGTACATATTGGTCTGTTTAGCCTCCTTTCTGTCGCTATCCTTCAGTCCGAAAAGGGATAGAGAGTAGTTCCCACTGTATTTGAAGCTCAGTTTTCTCGAAGCCAGCCACTCTATTGTAGGGGATGCCATGACTCCTTGAGTGCGGTGATCGAACACTTTTTCCTGCTGTACGATCTTGCCTTTGGCTATGGAGTGGTTCACCTCTAAGTTGGTCGTGAGACCGATGGAGCGGAAAGACTTTTGCACGGAGAGCGATTGATAGAACGACTCACTATGGGTCTCCCTCCAGTCCGGTTTGGATATGATGTAAATGCCATCGAGGTAAGAGGATGAGCTGCGAGGGGATAGTGCGTTCGTGTATCGCAGATTGTAGGATGCGGAGAAGAAGTTGAGCACATCTTTATAAGCGGAGTAGAGCCATGCCGAAGAGGCTCTTGTCTTCCACCAGGCGGCTTCGCCCGTTCCTATTCTGCCTATCCCTCGGAAGATGTATGGCGTATAAAGAGAGAGAGGATAAGAGCCGTCGCCCTCGTTGTAGCTGCATCCCAGAGTGGAGTAGAAGCTTGAAGATGGCTCGTATCTCAAGTAAAGAGACGGGGTGAAGCGAATATCGTTTTGAGAGATTAGGATAGGCTTCTCTTTCGATCCCTTTTCATTCGAGGAGGCAAGCATCCATGTTACGGCAGGAGTAAGGGCGAGACGGATGTACTTATAGTTCCAAATCAAGGAGGGATTAAGGGTTGTCTTGGCTTCCTGATAGGTAATACTGCCCGAAGTGGGGTGAGTACCGGCAAACTTCAGACCCGTCAATGAGCTGGAGAGTTCCTCTCTGTTGAGGTCTGCATTCACACCCAGATCAAGCTCCCATCCCTTTCCGGTGTAGTAGTAAGAGAGAGAAGCCGCATTGCCGAAGCTCTTGCTCTCGATCTTTTGAAGTATGTCCGTGGCTCCGTCAGAGAGTCCTTTGGGCGCATGAAGCGCAAGAGAGTTGGGGCGATAAGTACCAAAAAGATTATCCGAAAACCTTATCCGTCCCTTTCCGAACTTTTTGCTCCACTCTATATCATTGGATAGCGTACCGGATGGAGACTTTGTAAACTCCTCGTAAGGGTGTTTGTTGGCTATCTTTTCTCCTTGCAGCTCTTTGTGCAGAAGCGAAAACTCGGTCTTCACTCTGGTATATCTCGACTGTCCGTTGAACGTATAGCTGCTCTCCAAAGAGAGTTGATGGTGCTTGTGAGACAGGATCTGCTCCTCCTCTATCTTGGTCTGTTCGGTGGGAGAAGTCCTGAAAAGAGTGGTGTATAACGCACGTCTGTCTGCCTTGTCAAAGCCATAGTTCACGTTCATACGCCATTGGGCATCTTCCGAAAACTTCCTTATATGATTGGCAGAACCGCTTGCGGATTGGTTTATTCTGCCTTTGGCTCTCACGATATGGTCGCCAAGATCGGCACTTGAAGAGAAAAAGTCGCTGCCTTTACTCTGTCCACGGCTTATGATGCTCCATGGTGAACCATCGTAACCAAAGCGATTCATTTCCGAAAGGATCTCTTTCCCCTCATTGTTACCCTTGGCTATCAGCATCGTTTGAAAGGTCTTTCCGAATGTGGAAGCCGATCCCTCCGCCAAGTATTGCGGTTTGGCATCTTTGTTAATGCCTGTTCCGGTCTCCAACGAATAGATCCAGTTCAACTTCGCTTTCTCGGTCAGACGGATGTTTAGAGCCGTTTCTTCACTTCTGGAAATATCTTTATCCATCTTTATTGCCTCGTGATTTTCCAGTAACTCAACGGATGCAACATCTTCCGTGGTGAGGTTTCTTGTTACCTGCGAATAGCGTCCGCCCATCAGATCCATACCTTCGACGTACAGCTTGCTCAGGTCTTTGCCTTGGTATCTTATCTTTCCCGATGTGTCTACACTCATTCCCGGTATCCGCTTTAAGACATCTTCGAGAGAGCGATCGCCTAATGCTTTGAGCTGATTGACCGAATAGCTCGTCGTGTCTCCACGTTGGCGCACGGGAGTGGAGTGTACAACAACCTCTTTCAACTTCTCTGTCCGAGGCTCCATAAAGAAACTCTGACCGTTCAGAACGGCTCCGAGATCCGTTTTGGTCAGCTTCTTATAAGAGAGGTGATTGAATAAGAGGATCACTTTAACCTTACCGATCTCCTGCTTGGTCGTTATTTTGAAGAATCCTTTTTCATCTGTAAATGTTCCGCCGAGTATTTTCCCGTTATCACCGGAAACGACAGACACCGAGACATGATGCACTCCGTTGTTGTTGCCTTTCTCTTTAACCCATCCGGAGATTGTGTTTTGAGCATGAAGCAGAGCGGTAGAGCCTACCAAAAAGAGGGCAAAAAGAGAGAGAATACGCAGGTTTATCTTAGACGTTATCATCTTTCAAGCGGTATATAGTTCATCTTTTCCCAAGTGGGTGTAAGCATTGGTTCTCCATTGGAAATGATCTTAACATCCGGCGAAGTCTGCATCAAGAAGCCGAAAGGATCTGCTATAAAGTTTCCGTAAAGCTCTTCTACCTTCTGCTTCGATGCCTTTTTGCTGCTGATATGAGGCATAAGAGAGCGTCTCGCTTTAGCGTAACTCTTCTCCTCTGTCTGCTCTTCAAAGCCGAGAAAAGAGAATTCAAAAATACCTTCCATATCTTTCGCTTCAAGTATCAGACCCGGCAATCCCCACAGCTTCCAAGGTCCGGCGGAAGACGGGATCTCTTGCGTGTACCACACTTGCCACTCTCGTCCCATGTACGAAGCACGGGCAAGAGTGCAGCTGTATGCTCCAATCCGTTTGGTGCTATCCGCTAAGATGCGCCATTCGGGGGCAGTAACCTTTTCGGTGTAGGAGTACTCCTCTTCGAGTATCCGGTATGAGACCTTACGCTGTTGCTTATCAAACGAGGAGCGTATATATATTGGCTCTCCCTCCTCTTCGATATTCGGATCTTCCCACATCGCCTCTTTTACGCCGCTTCCGGTACCGATTTTGGATAAAATGGTAGAGTCCATGAAAGCCAATACCTTGCTGTAATAGTGGCTCTCATCGGGCATAATCTCCAAAATCATCTCTTCCGGATCCGGCTTTTTATTCTTTGAGATTTCGTACTGTTTATGCAACAGATAGTGAACTTTATAGCCATAGGTCTGCCCGTAAACAGATAAAGTCGCCACGAAGAGCAGGGCAGAAAGGAGTGTTGCCTTTCTCATTTTCATCACTTTTCCAGATAAACAAAATCTCTGAGCAGATCTTCCTGAGACAGTTTATTGCCATTCTGATCCGTAACGGTAACCTTTGCTCCCGGATATATAGAGCGAAAGTAGCCGACCGGATCGGATATAAAGAAAGCGAAAGCCTCCAATACCTGTTTCTTTTTCCCCATGTGTTTATTTTCCCAAGCGTCCTTGTACTTCGAGAAGTCGCCATACAGCCTTTCCGGAGTAGTGGCAGAGAACGAGGATAGAGCGAATGAGAAGAGACCTTCACTATCTTTAGCCTCGACGATGAGTCCGGGCAGACCCCACAGTTTCCATGGTCCCGCAGGAGACGGAATATCGGGCGTGTACCATGCTATCCACTCTCTTCCGAGATATTGAGCCTTAGCCATGATGCAGTTGTAACCGCTCTTTACCGCGGTGCTATCCTGCACCACTTCCCAGGCAGGGCGGGTCAGCTCCTCCGTGTAGTGGAATAAATCGACATTGACAGCATGAATAGTCTCTCTGCTGTTGCTCGAAAAATCATTCTTGACACCGATATTCAGACTAGGTCTTACACTCGATCTTTGCCTTGCCAGAACAGCCTTGGTGCGGTCTTTGTCCTTGTCAAAAGAGGCTTGATATATGGAATCTCCCACCTCGAACCAGCGGTCAAAGAAGAAGCTCTTATCCGATGAAATCTCCAAAACAGCCTCTGTATATGAAGATTTATTCTTTGCTTTCTTAGGCATATACGAGCCTTGTACTTTGTAGACAGCTCTATAAACCTCATTGTTTTCCGCCATGGCACTTCCTGCCATACAGAACAGCAGAGCAGCCAGCAAGGCAAAAGTAAGATTCTGTTTCGCTCTCATATCGTTATCTTTCCAAATAAACAAACTCGTTCCGTAGCTCTTCTCCGGTGATCTCTCTACCATCTTTATCCTCTATGCGCTTTATTCTTCCCGGCATTGTGGTATGCAGATACCCGACCGGATCGGATATAAAGAACGAAAGAGTTTCCACCACCTGTTTCTTCTTTCTTGTCTGTCGCTTCTTCCAGGCATCTTTATACTTCGAGAAGTCGCCGTACAGCCTTTCCGGAGTAGTGGCAGAGAACGAGGCGAGAGTAAATGAGAAAAGTCCCTCACTATCTTTAGCTTCGACGATAAGCCCGGGCAGACCCCACAGTTTCCATGGTCCAGTGGGAGAGGGAATATCGGATGTGTACCACGCTATCCACTCTCTTCCGAGATATTGAGCCTTAGCCATGACACAGTTGTAACCGCTCTTTACTGCCGTGCTATCCTGTATCACCTCCCAGGCAGGGCGGTTCAGCTCCTCTTCGTAACAGTACAAATCCACTCCGATGACATGGGATGTCTCTCTGTTGTTATCTGCAAAGAAGCTCTTCACACCTATTTTCAGACCGGGAGCCACACCCGTTCTCCGTTTTGCCTGAGCGGCTCTAAGCATATCTCCGTCCGAGTCCAATGATGCTTGGTAAACGGAGTCGCCGACCTGAAACCAGCTGTCGAAGAAGAAACTTCTATCCGGATAGATCTCCAGAACAGCCTCTGTATATGAATCCTTATCTACGGCTTCTTGAGGCGTGTACGAGCCTCTTACCTGATAGATGGCTCTATAAACTTCACTGCTTTGTGCGGTGGCACTTTCCGCTGTTCCGAGTAGCAGAGAGAGCAACAGGCATACAGGAAAAATGATTTGTCTCATAAGTGTATGGTGTATTCGTGGTTGTTTGCTTTGCAAGGTAAGTAAAATATTTCTATAAAAAGTCGGATATTTTCTCTTTTGCACTTTTTTAATGCTTCTTGAATAGATTTGTATTGAAACTCTCACCTTTCAGCTGTTGATGCCGTTCTGTACGGAGGAAACTTTCTCCCTGTCGAACAACTCTTTTTAACCCGTATAGAAGTTTTGTTTATCACGTTCAGAAGTTCGGACAAACAGGAATAATTGTGTAAATCAAGCCCGGATTTCTGCAAATCAAGGCTTGATTTGTTGCAGTCAAGTTTCGATTTTTGGAAGTCAAGCCCCGATTTACGGTAGTGAAAGTATTCGGAGAGCGTTTTGAACCCGTTAAAAGAGACTTGTAAATAGGTTTGTGTAGATTTTTGAACTCTACCGCTCCACAAACTTTACCGAAAGGGGATAAAAATAAAGAGCTGATTTCATTATGAAAATCAGCTCTTTATCTTTTTTATTGGTAGGGTATGACATAGTCCGATAAAGTCTAATCTTTTTGTTATGCTTGTTAAAAAACTTTATATTTGCATCGGATGACTTAATATAGAAGCGGATGTTGCAGCCCTTAATGGTGTTTTGCTGTCATTCATTTGCTATTGAATCTATAATATTTGCATTATGAGAAAACTCACAAAAATTTAATTATGAAGAATAGAGATTTTATCATTACAACAACAAACAATATAGAAGGTTATGCTGTTAAGCGTTATGTAGAAACCATCTGCGTAAATATGGTTCTCGGAACCAATTTCTTTTCTGATTTCTCAGCTTCAATAACAGATATATTTGGAGGGTATTCATATTCCTATCAAAAGAAAATGGACCTTATATATAAGGATGCAACCAATAAGCTAAAAGAGAAAGCAAAAAGAAAGGGAGCAAACTGTATTTTAGGTTTCAAGGTCGATTTTGATGAGATTTCCGGAAAGGGGAAATCTATGATAATGCTATCTGCTTCCGGGACAGCTTGTATCATAGAAGAAAAAGAAGATAATAAATTCAAAGTTTTGAGTGAATACTCAATAGATGGGGCTGAGTTGGAAAGGGAAATGCTAAGGCAATCCATCGTTTCCGGTATAAATGATGGAGAGGAGATAAAAGAAGAGTGGAGGACATTCCTTCTTGAAAACCCACAAGAAGAAATAATAGACAATCTATTGGACAGATTTATCCAAAACTCTGGAAGGACAACAGAAGAAATAAGCTTTATCACGCAATATTTGGGAGCGATACCCAAAGAGATGGTTACGAGAAGAGCATACGAAAAGAGAAAAGAGAACAAAGCAGTCATGGGTGATCTCATAGTTGCTTGCAATCTATTTGACTCGGAGAGAATACTCTTGGCAATAAAAGAAGACCTTACAAACTCTACTTATCTTTTAAGGACTCAATCCGATTCATACGATATTGAAGACCTCAAAAGGATGGAAGAGATGGAGCATATAATAGATAATCTCCCGGATGTTGGTAGTTTTATCTCTACTAAAGGGCTTTTCAGCAAAGGGGAGAAGAGGCAATACATTTGCCCTAATGGACACAAGAATGATGAGAGCAATGAGTTTTGTGAAGACTTGAATTGTGGACTAAACATTAAGGGTCTGTTTTCTTATCAAGTAGATTCAATAAACGAGTTCAAGAAAAAGTTATCAAGCCTTAGGACACTATTTAACAAAGCTTGAAACAGAATAAATGACAAATAGTAGTATTTAAGTCAGCGCCATTGTTGAGACAAAACTATGAATTATGTTGTAAACTAAAGACTTCAAAAATGTTCCCTAAAAACATTTCTCTCCAACAAAATAGGAATAAGTGATATAAAGGAGTGCTGCTTCTGCTTATCTCGATAGACTTTGAAAACAGCTTCGGTACGACTCTAAGGGTAATGCGGAACTTATATTCTATGGATTTGTTCTAAAATCGGTTGCTATCGTAGAAGAACGATTTTCAAACAGGGTAGAAGCGAGGTGAGAAGCCAAAAATCTTTTTCCTGAATCGGCTATCTTGAAAAGAGAAACGGTCTTCTCCATTCCAAAGAGTATGGAATGGGGAAGACCGTAATCCGTTTTGATGCAGAGGGAGAGAGGTTATCCGTTGCTCTCTATCTCTTCCACTATTTTGTCTATCTCTTCTTGCAGACTTTTCAGCTCGCCTTTGCACTCTTTTATCATCGAGGCTGTGGCTCTGCTTAGCTTCAAGATCTCTTCTATCGGAAGCTCGTTCCGCTCGATGAGGGAGAGGTTCTCCTCAATCTCTTTCAGCGTTTGGGTATAGTTGAATTTCTTTTTAGCCATATTTTTGTTTGTCTAATCGTTGTACTCTTCTTCTCTCTTTTCCACTCCGGTAACGGTGGCAGATACCGCTCCGTCGCCCAATAATATTTTCACATCTTCGCCCGGATGAGTCTGTGAAGCAGAGCGAATGCTCTTGCCATCCGATCCGACAAAAAGCGCATACCCGGAAGAGAGGATTCTGTCCGGGCTTAAAAGGCGCAGCCGTTCCTCCAAAGAGAAGAGTCTTTGCCGTTGCAGCGGTTCCCATGATGCTATGGAGCGTTTCAGTCGAGCTGTGTCGGATGCTATTCTGCTCTCTGTTCGTGCCGTCAGCGATGCCCAAAAGCGTTGCAGACGGAGGTAGTGTGCGCCCACTCTTTGCTCTATCTCCGAGGTGCGCAGGTATAGCAGCTGTCTCTGTTTGTGCATCAATACCCGGAGTCTGCTCTCTAACAGCTGTTTCTGCCCACCCATCAATCTTACCAAACGCTCCTCTGCGGAGGAGACGGCAGAGATATAGCACAGATTTTTATCTATGAGAAAGGTGGCAACGGCAGTAGGTGTCTTTAGAGCGGTGTGTGCCACCATATCCAAGATAGATAGATCTCTGTCGTGCCCTATACCGGATATGACGGGGTAGGGATATTGTGCAACATGTTCGCAGAGTGTGGCATTGTCAAACGCCAAAAGGTCTAAGCGGCTTCCTCCTCCCCGAATGATGACAACGGCATCGTACTCCTGTCCGGAGTCCATAATGGCATCAAGAGCGGAGATGATGCTTGCCGGTGCTTCGTTCCCCTGCATAATGGCAGGAAAGAGTGTAGCTGCAAAGCGGATGTTATAGTCGTTGCGTGTGAGTTGGTTATGGAAGTCGCCCCATCCGGCAGCCGTAGCCGAAGAGATTACTGCTATCTTTCGTGGGAGAGGAGAGAGTGGAAGAGCTCTGTTCATATCCCAAATGCCGGATGCTTTCAGTGCTGCTATGGTAGCCTCTCTCTGCTTTCGCATGGCTCCCAAAGAGTAGGTGGCATCCACGCCGACAATATTCAGAGAAAGCCCATATACCGGGCTGTATCTGACGTAAACCATAAGGAGCAGTTCCAAACCTTCGCTCAGCTCCACCCCTGCCTCTTCGTAAAACTTTTCGGAGATGAGTCTGTACTGACTGCTCCATATCATTGCCCGAATGGATGCTACTATCTTTCCCTGGTCGTTTTTCTCTATCAGATCCATGTAGCAGTGTCCGGAGCTTCTATTGACCTGCATGCCGGAAACTTCTGCCACCACCCACAGCGGACGAGTGAACGATGAAGAGATGAGATCTTCCACTATCCCGGTAAGCTCGCTTAGGCGTAGACCGGATGCAACACTGCTGTGCTCATCGGCATAAAAGGTTCTGCTGGGAGGGGGCATATCTGATACTTTATGGCGGTTATCCTCTTAGGGTAGACTCGAAATCTATCCGGTGGTCTATGCTTCTACCGAGAGTGAGTTGGTCTGCATACTCCAGCTCGTCCCCTATGGCTATGCCACGAGAGATCACAGAGACTTTGACATCGAGATTTTTAAGGAGACGGTAGATGTAGAAGTTGGTCGTATCTCCCTCCATGGTGGTACTCAGTGCGAGCAAGACCTCTTCCACGCCTTCGCTTTTGACCCTGTCGGGAATATCGTCGATGTGCAGTTCGGAGGGACCGACACCGTCTATCGGAGAGATGACACCGCCCAAAACGTGATATAGACCATTGAAACGTCCGGTGTTCTCAACAGCCAAAACCTCCTTTACACTCTCCACCACGCAGAGGATACGGGAGTCTCTGGCTGGGTTGGAGCAGATCATGCAGAGGTCTGTATCGGAAAGATTGTGGCAACGATCGCAGTAGTGAATGCCCTCGACCAAAGCATCTATCTTGGCAGATATGTTTTTGGTAAACTGTTTCTCCTGTCTCAGGAGATAGAGAGCCAGCTTCAATGCACTTTTACTGCCTACTCCGGGCAGAGTGCTTAGAGCATCTACCGCTTCTTGCAGCAGGCGAGACTGTTGGTCTAACCGTATCATCCTTCCCGGTCGAACGTGCGTTTGCGGAATACGAAGTCTTTACCCAGATACTTCTCTCTTACGATCTCGTTCTCGGCAAGCTCTTCGGCTGTTCCCTGGAAAAGCACTCGCCCCTCAAACAGAAGATAAGCACGGTCTGTGATGGATAGTGTCTCATAGACGTTGTGGTCGGTGATGAGAATACCGATATTCTTTTCACGCAACTTGGCAACAATACTCTGAATATCCTGTACCGCTATGGGGTCTACTCCGGCAAAAGGTTCATCGAGCATCACAAACTTGGGCTCTATGGCAAGGCAACGGGCTATCTCCGCTCTTCTACGCTCACCACCCGAAAGACGATCCCCCAGATTGTGTCTCACTTTATGGAGACCAAACTCGGAGATGAGACTTTCTAACTTCTCTTTCTGATACTCTTTAGGCTTACTGGTCATCTCCAATACGGAGCGGATGTTATCCTCTACGGTCATCTTTCTGAATACGGAAGCCTCCTGAGCAAGATATGATATGCCTTTCCTCGCACGCTTGTAGATGGGCTCGTGAGTAATCTCTTCGTCATCGAGGAAAATCTTTCCCTCATTGGGGAGAACCAGACCAACGGTCATGTAAAATGTAGTGGTCTTACCTGCTCCATTGGGTCCCAAGAGTCCTACAATCTCGCCTTGAGATACTTCAATGGATACGTGGTTGACCACGGTTCTGTTCTTATATTTTTTTACTAAGTCTTCCGTCCGGAGTTTCATAGGATATATGCTTGCTTGTTATGCCTTTCAAAAATAGACATTTTGCCCCATACAGCCAAGTGCATACGTATGCCCTCTCTTGCGGAGAGTGGCAGACCGGAAGAAGGTAGAAGACAAGCGAGGGATACTTAGGTTTAGGTATTGCATGATAATGATAATTGACGGATATTTGTGTAAGTATATGCGATTAAACAGTTCTATTACAGATATTTTACCGATATGAAAACAGAACACCACAATCACACTCACTCCCACTGTCATGAGCATTCGCACGGACATCACGGGCATGATCACTGCCACCATGGTAAGGATCTGAGGGGAAGAAAGCTGCTATGGGTTACGATCTTGAACTTTTCCATCACGATTTTTCAGATTGTAGGAGGAATACTTTCCAACAGTCTCTCCCTGATCTCCGATGCCATACATAATCTGGGAGACTCGTCTGCAATCTTTATTGCATTCCTTGCAGGAAAGCACGCAGAGAAGCAACCAGATACCAGAAAGACATTTGGCTATAAGCGGACAGAGATATTGGCTGCCCTGTTTAATGCCGTGGTACTTATAGGGATATGCGTTTACCTTTTCGTGGAGGCCTATCACCGCTTTTTGAATCCGGAGCCGATACGTGGGGCGATGATGCTTGCCGTGGCGATATTCGGACTTTTGGCAAATCTGATCTCTGTGGTCATACTCCATAAGGATCGTGAGCACAACCTGAACGTGAAGGCTGCATATCTTCATCTTCTTGGGGATACACTCTCTTCGGTCGCTGTAATCATGGGAGGTATAGCAATATGGCTGTGGAATCTTTACTGGCTGGATCCTCTTGTAACGGTCTTGGTGGGCATCTATATCATTGTGCATACATGGGGTATAGTGAAGCAGACTGTGAGCATACTGATGCAGAGTGCTCCGGAAGAGATAGATCCTTCTCTGCTGAAAGAGGAGGTAGAGGCAATCAAAGGAATAAAGAATCTGCACCACCTGCATATCTGGAGACTGGATGACGAACACATGCTCTTGGAGGCGCATGTTAATCTGGAAGAGGATCTCAGACTGTCGGAAGCAGGAGCATTGAGAGAGCAGGTGGAGCATCTGCTCATGCAGAAGTTCGGTATAGGACACACCACTCTTCAGATAGAATATGACGGATGCAATGGCAGGCGTGATCTGATACAAAAGGATGAGTTGAGATAGCAGGGAAAGATATTTTTAAGCGTAATTCTTATGTGTAGCGAGCAATCTTCCAAGCCTAAAAATGCCTATAAAAAAGGTATCCGGTTTTACGATAACTTCATTACGGGAAGCACTTGGTGGTCTCATCTCTACATGAGCTGCCTCTGGCAGGTGGACGATAATAAGATAGCAAGAGAGGTAATGGGGATGATTCCCTCCGGTTTTTCCGGTCGCCTGCTGGATGTACCCTCCGGAACGCTGGTCTTTACTGCTTCTACCTATGCCGGTCTGCCCAATGCTTCTATCGTGGGAGTGGACTACTCTCGCGAGATGCTTGCTGTGGCAGAACAGAGAAAACAGGATATGGGACTCTCTCAACTCTCGTTGGAATGGGGAGATGTGGGGCAACTGCCGTATGAAGATGAGAGTTTCGATATAGTCCTTTGCATGAACGGATTTCACGCTTTTCCCGATAAAGAGCGTGCTCTTGCCGAACTGTACAGAGTACTGAAGCCGGGAGGTTGCTTTCTTGGAAATTTCTACGTCAAGGGAGAAAGGAGGATCGGTGATGCTCTTGTACGTTTGGTACTGAACCGTAAGGGCGTTTTTGTCCCTCCTCATTTTACCAAGGAGGAGATGGAGGAGAAGTTTAAGTCTCTTTATAAAGGCGGAGTGGAGGTCAGCAACCACAACTCCATAATGGTATTCAGGTGTATCAAATAAGCAGATACGAGAAAAGGCATTCGAGAATTTCCGAATGCCTTTTTCTGTTGAATAAATCGGATGGATTTTGTTTAAGGAGCTACACTTGTAGAAGCTGTCCTTAAATCTCCATCTTCAAATATAATTTTTACCGTGAGTTCGTATTCCGGCAGATTCACGGGAGGGTTAATCCATCCCAAATAGGCTATCTCGCTTGAATGAAGACCGAACAGCTTGTATTTAGAATAGTCTATATCGGAAACCTTACCATATATCGGTTGTGAGGAGTTCTTTTCTATTCCCAAATCGTAAAGAAGGAACATTTAAGTTAAGTTCATGATAAAAAGAAACGGGTAATTCCTGCCACTATTCCACAGAGTATAAAGCCAAAAGCAATGGGTATTAAGGCAGAGATGGTTGTCCACTTGATGCTCTTGGTCTCCTTGTATATGGTATAGAGTGTGGTGCTACAAGGGTTGTGCAACAGACTGAAAAGCATAACGCAGATGGCTGTAAGCGGTGTCCATCCTCCGGCTCTTAATATGTTTTCGGTAATGCCTGCATTTTCGCCTTCAAAGAGTATTCCGGCACCATCTCCCAATCCGGAGAGTTCGGGTACCGTAAGTATAGTAAGCATAAGTATTGTCGGGATGACAACTTCATTCGCAGGGATGGCTACGATGTAGGCAAGAAGAATAACTCCATTCAGACCAAAGAAAAGCCCAAACTCGTCAAAGAGATCCACAACATGGGCTGCCAGACTGACATTCCCGATTTCGATGTTGCAAATCAGCCAAATGAGAGCTCCTGCCGGAGCCGCAAAAACAACTGCTCGTCCCAATACAACCAGTGTCCTGTCTACCAAAGAGGAGTAGAGTGTCTGCCAAAAACGTGGTGGACGATATGGTGGAAGTTCCAGGTTGAAAGTAGAGACTTCCCCCTTGAGTAGTGTCTTGCTAAGCAGGAAGCTACTGCCAAACATAAATACGATTCCCAAAAGGGCAACAGCCAATACCGACAAGATGGAGAGTGTGCCGGAGAGGCGGGCAGGAACTAAAGGGCCTATGAATATGGATGCCAAAAGTATTTGTGTCGGCCAACGCCCATTGCAGAGGGAAAAGTTGTTGGTGATTATTGCCAACAGCCTCTCTCTGGGGCTGTCTATAATACGAGTAGAGACTATTGCCGCAGCATTGCATCCGAATCCCATGGTCATTGTGAGTGCCTGTTTGCCGTGTGCTCCTGCTCTTTTGAAAAGTCCGTCCATGTTGAATGCCACTCTTGGGAGGTAGCCGAAATCTTCCAGAAGAGTAAACAGAGGAAAGAAGATAGCCATGGGAGGGAGCATCACAGAGACAACCCATGCGGTAGTGAGATAGACGCCATCTATAAGGAATCCGGATAAAAGAGCAGGCAGAAAACTTTCGGTCCAACCTTTTAGGAGAGGGTACAGTTTTCCCACAAGAAAAGAGGAGAGCAGCTGGGAGGGATAATTGCTCCCGACAATAGTAATCCAGAGAACTACGGCAAGAAGAGAAATCATAATGGGATAACCCCATCGCTTGCTTGCCAATATCTTATCCAGTTTGGCATCAAACCCTCTTCTTTTATTGTTATCTTCGTACTTTATCGCTTCATTGCAGATATCCTCTGCATCGGCATATATAGCTTCGGAGACTTTATCGTGGAAGTCTTTTCCGACTTCCCACTTCCATTTGTTGGCTGTTTGTATAATAAGCTCTCTCTCTTTCATATCATTGAAGTAGTATTTCTTCGTCTATCCATTTGCCGCTTCTTACAGCTTCTATAATCTTTGCGTCTCCCTCGATGAGTCTCATCGCAACCCATTTGGCATTGGGAAGATCGGGATAGACATTTTTTACTTCTTGCTCCACAGCCTCTATGGCTTCGGCTGCTTTTCCGCTAAGATTCTGTATTCGATGAGGCCGGCAGACAATATCTCCTTTAATAACCTGAGAAATGGTCTTGAGTAGAAGATCCAAGCCCTCTCCGCTTCTGGCTGAAACAAGTGCAACGGGTATGCCAAGCCTCCTTTCAAGTATTTTGGCATCTATCATAATCCCCATGGAGCGAGCTTCATCTATGAGATTGACAACCAAAATAGCATTCTCTGTTATTTCCAAGATTTGGAGAGTTAGGTTCAGATTACGCTCCAAACGGGTTGCGTCTGCAACGATAATCGTAGCGTCCGGCTGACCGAAGAGAATAAAGTTGCGTGCAATCTCTTCATCCTCGCTACGAGAAAAAAGGGAATAAGTACCGGGTAAGTCCACAATGCGATACTTCTCTCCTTCATAGGTATAACTCCCTTCGGCTCTTGCTACGGTCTTTCCGGGCCAATTGCCTGTATGCTGATGGAGTCCTGTAAGACCATTGAAGAGAGTACTCTTACCGGTATTGGGATTACCGGCAAGGGCTATGGTGTACTTGGCTCCAATGGTATTCGAGCCTCCTTGAAGTACATTTTGTCTTTTCATGACTGCTCTACCTTGTCTATATAAATATAGCCTGCTTGCTCTTTGCGCAATGCGATGGCAGTGTTTCGTACTAAAAAGGCTTTTGTCTCTCCGGTCGGGCTACAGAGATATAGTCTCACAAGAGAGCCTTTCACAAATCCAAGATCCAACAGACGTTTTCTTCTGTCTCCTGCCAATTGGTAGCCAAGACCTTTTACTTTGGCAACCTCTCCAAATTCAAGATCCCATAATGAACTATTGCCTTTGGGAGTAATATCATACTTATAAGGAGGAGCTATTGGAATCTCTTCGTTTGGCTGAGGTATTGGGGAGCCATGTGGGTCGTACTTGGGGTGATGAAGACTTACAGAGAGCTCTTCCAACTTCTGAGGAGAGAGTTTGTGTTCCATTTTCTCTGCAAGCTTATGCCACTCCTCTGATGAGTATCCTGTCTTTTCGGCAAGATAGGTCTCGTATAGCCTGTGTGCTCTGGAGAGGTGTTGCCCCATATTTTTACCTGCATCGGTAAGAGTGAATGTCTTATAGTCGAGAGTTGTCAGCCATCCTCGCTTGGTTGCCTTCAATAAGAAAGATTGCGCTTCCTCCTCTCTGATATTCCAGAAAGAAGTAGCACAATCCAACGTGATGCACTCCATCTGTTTGGAGTACATTTTTTTCATAAGATCTTCAAGAGGAACGTCTTCCTTCTTGGAGATAAAGAGACTTCTCCTGAGCCAGACTATATATATCAGGCTCAGAAGAAGTAAGAGTATGAGTACTATTGTCATTTAACTTCGATCACGAGGTACTGGCTTAAACTCCAGAACTCTTTTGTGTTCTTAATGTTTAGAGTAAGATTACCGTCGGAACCCTTATCCAATGAGTATGAACTTGCAGGGTGTTTAGTGTGGAGTACAGCCTTTTTCTCAAATAGAGGAATGGTGTGAAGCTCTCTCCGGTCCATCTTGATGAAGTAATCTTTGTTGAAACCTTCTGCCAAAACTTTTGGAGAGGAGAAGATAGATCCTCCGGTAAGGATTTTGTGTTCCTTAAGTTCCGAAGATGTTCCGAAGCAATAGAACACTGCATTAAGAGCAGCATCTTGTTGTGCAATAGCTGCTTGTTGTGCTGCATTTTCTTGAGCAAGGACATCCACATTTTGAGCAGATCTCACAAGTGCACTATCAAGCTGTTCTATTTTGACGTCTCTCATTGCAAGTTCATTACGAAGAGCAACGAGTTCGCTCTCTTTTCTCTGAATTTCATCGGTCATTCTCTTGATCTTGCTGCCCAAAAGTTTTGCCGCTGCAGAGTTTTTCTTCAGCTGCTCATTGAGAAGTTCGATCTTTTCTCTATTCTCTTTAAGAGTGCTTGCAACCAACTGCATGTTATTCTTAATCTGTTCACGAGTAGAAGCAGTAAGCTCACCACTTTTGTGTTTGATCGCAACAAAGTTTTCTGCTGCACGAATCTCTTCAAAGCTTTGTTCTACCTCATTGATTACGGTTAGCATTTCTTCCAGATTGCTTTCAGTTGTTCTGGATACCATTTCCAAGGAATCATATTTCGCTTGCAGGTTCTTATATGCGGAAGAATGCTTTCCACAAGAAGAGACAAGAGTCATTGCGCAAATAGCGAGAGTAATAAATGCTGTTTTTTTCATATTCAAATCTGTTTTAAAGTGATCTTTTCACTTGTTGGACATGAAGGAGATTAAGACTCCTTATACTTATTCTTATGTACACGCTCCGGAGTGGGAGAGGGAGCAATAAGCACTACAATCTCACCACGAGGCGGTTGATTTCTAAAATATTCACACAATTCTGAGGATGTCCCTCTATGGTACTCCTCATGTATTTTTGATATTTCCCGTACTACTACGACTTCTCTTCCCGGTTCAAGAAGTATTGATAGCTGCTCTAATAGCTTTACCAATCTTGTTGGAGCCTCATATAAAATGGTTGTAGTTGTACGCTTGGAAATATCTTCCAAAAGAGTTTGCCTTCCTTTTTTCTGTGGTAGAAAACCCTCGAACGAGAATCTGTCACAAGGTAAGCCGGAGGCAACAAGAGCAGGAACAAAGGCCGTGGCACCGGGAAGACACTCAACCTTAAGATTCAGCAGTAAGCATTCCCGTACCAAAATAAATCCCGGATCTGAAATCCCCGGTGTTCCTGCATCAGAGACCAAAACTACTTTTTGCCCATCCGCGATGGCAGTAGCTATGGACTTTGCCGTAGTATGCTCATTGTGCATGTGATGGCTACGAAGTTCTCTCGGAGAGATCTCGAAATGGCGTAGAAGTTTAAGTGTTGTTCGAGTATCTTCCGCAAGCACGACGTCGGCTTCTCTAAGCAGTCTCAAGGCTCTCAGAGTAATATCTTCCAAATTCCCAATAGGGGTTGGTATGATAGTCAGCCATCCCATTTTGCAAAAGTTTTATGCGTAATATCTTTCCACTATTTCAAGAAACGCTTTTGCTGCCGGTTCATCCGTTTTTACCCAAGGATAGTTAGCTGCAAGATGTTTTGTTGCAGAAGAGAAGTCTGCCAAATGAGTCAGTGTATCCAACTCACTTTCAATCAAACTTTCGCTATCCAAGAATAGCTCTCTTCGGAAGTAAAAATAGTCAAACATACTGATGTACTCCCTCAGAGGGTTTACAACCTCCTTTTTTATGCTGTTAGCAATGGTTGGTTTCTCAACCTGACTTGTCGTAGCTTTAGGAATGAACATAACATCAGAAGCCGAAGTTTCTTCTTCGATTTGTCTTTCTTCTTGTATCTCACTATCTGCCCTCTTTAGCTCTGCCTTGAGAGCATCAAGCTTGTGAGACAAATCGGTAATAAGATCTTCTATCTGTTCAATATAACGTTCTATGTTTTTGTTAGATACCATTTATAAGACATTGAAATGTATAATAAACTTCCTGTTTCTGCTGTCGAAAGGTGCGGCTTCTTTCATGATTCGGGCAATATGCAGTTCGGTTGGAGAGAACCACGCATAGCTGAACTGGTACTCATTCGTCACACCTTCTGCTATCTCTGTCATTGATATAGGAAGATGCTTAGGCTCTTTCAGGGCTTCTGACAGCACATTATATGTATGAAGACCTAAAGATGGATTTAGCCCAAAAACAGGGGAAATTGCCCAGAAAACTCCAGGTCTGATATTGTTGACACTCACATCCAGACTCTGAACCTCTTGATATCGCAGAACAATCTTTCTTGAAGATATATGGGGGATATTTTTGTTTTCTGTCTTATTGGTTACCGTGTAAGAACTCAATTTCCCTTTGATGTCCCAATCCATAGCAATATCATGCAAGCTATTAGAGATAAGAGTCGGTTTAGAGTTATCCTGTCCTTCAATCTTGGAAGTTTCATGTCCAAGCATATGAGGAATTCTGGTTATGTTTTCTGCAAACTTAACCTCGTATCCCGAATAGACTCCATCTGCTCCTTTTTGCAGCGAAGCGGTGAGATATGGCTTTGTCTCATTGAGCTTTTTTATATTAGGAATGGTTCTTATCTCTACTTTATCCTCTCCTGATCTTACATAACTAAGGGTTGTATGATACTTGATGTCCGGACGAAACAGATCGAGAATATTTGTATTTTCCAATGATAGGTGTCCTTCTTTCCACAATTGTTCTTGCACAAATATCGGAGTATCATCTGAAAAAAGATATTCACGAATCACTACGGATGAGATGTTAAGAGTCTCGGGAGGTGGAACGGGATTTGGGGTCGGATCCGGACCTTTCCCCCCCAAACAACCGGATAAGAGGGAAGTGGCAAACAGCAATCCAACCAGTCTAATAAAGTTTGTGTTCATAGTGCTTTTATGGTTTTTAGATTGGTAATAGTGTAACCAAGTTTTACAAAGAAGACCCTTCGGTTGGGAGGGGATCTGTTATCGTGTCATTCTTAGACTCTCCGGATAAACTCCCTTTTCCTCTCTTACATATTACAAGAGAGTCATAGAATCTCCTGCTTTTCTCTTCTATTTCCGGTGTGAGGTTGTCATTAACCAACTTCAGAACTAAAGTTGCCACGGCAAGGTCATCCGTAAAGCCGAGAATCGGGATCAACATATCCGGAATAATATCTATCGGGAGAATGAAGTATCCTAAAGCTCCGGAGATGTAAATCTTCTTTGCTATGGGGGTAGAAGGTGCTTTCATGACATAGTAAAGCCGTATCATAGGAAGCAAAACACTCTCTCCAACAAGATGTTTCACCTGCAAAAGCTTCTTTCCCCAATTGCCTTCCGAGAAGTGAGATGCATAGCTTTTGATATCGCGTAAGCCCTTTATAGCCATCTTTGCATGTGATAGTTTCATAGCTTTTTTGCGTTCTATACACCCCAAAGGTAAGAAAAATCTTCTATAGTAATCCCTCTTCTGCATAGCTATAATATCCGTAGTCAGAGTAGATGAGGTGGTCGGATAGCTTAATTCCGATTGTTTGGCACGCTTTATTTAAGGATTGTGTGAGTTGATCATCCGCAGAAGATGGTAGTAGAGATCCACTGGGATGGTTGTGTACGAGTATTATACCGGTCGCATTATGGTACAAAGCCTTTTTGAGGATAACCCTTATATCCGCCACCGATTCAGTCATTCCTCCGGTAGATATTTCCAAAGGTGGAATCGTAAGTTTCTGACTGATGTTGAAGCATAATAGCCAAACACTTTCCGTAGCTAAACCAAAGAGGTATCGTTTCATATAGTTATAGACCTTTTGGCTGTCGTTCAATATCTCTTCCTTTGCTCTGTAAAACTCTTTGTCTTTTTCCAGACGCACTCCAAGCTCTAATGCTGCCAATATCTTTGCTAATTTTGCAGGACCTATTCCTCTTATCTTACTGTCCGATACACGCTCGGCGTGGGTTTTATACATGGAATAGAGGTTGTTGTCATGACTCTTCAAGATATTTCGAGCCATCTCTATTACATTTTGCTCTTTTGTCCCCGTATTAAGGATGAGCGCAAGAAGCTCCGTTGTGTCCAGATTTTTTACTCCATATCTGAGGAGTTTTTCTCTTGGACGCTCCTCTTCCAACATCTCTTTTACTTTCAGATGAAGGTTGGTTTTCTCCTGATTAAACATAAGGAATACGCTAAGTGGTAAAAAGAAAATGACATCTGCCTTCGTATTTTGTGTAAAGGCAGATGTCATTTATACTATTGGAGCACTTTTATTCTTTAGCTCTACTTACATACGAGCCGTCACGAGTGTCTATCACAATCTTTTCTCCTTCTGTTATGAATAGAGGAACACGAACCGTAGCACCTGTTTCTACCGTTGCAGGCTTTAGAGCATTTGTTGCGGTATCTCCTTTAACACCGGGTTCTGTGTATGTTATTTCAAGGATAACATGGGGTGGAAGTTCACAGGTTAGTATTGTCTCATTACCTGCATGTACCATAGCTTCTACCATATCTCCTTCTTTCAGAAACTCCACACCGGAAATGGTCTCTCCCGGAATTTGAATCTGCTCAAATGTTTCAGGGTGCATGAAGTTATATCCCATATCATCCTTATAAAGGTATTGGTATGGTCTGCGTTCGATACGCACTTCTTCTACTTTTACACCTGAGTTCCAAGTTTTCTCCAATACTCTTCCGTTAGAAAGGTTTTTAAGCTTTGTACGTACAAAAGCAGGACCCTTGCCTGGTTTCACATGGAGAAATTCTACGATCGTAAAGTACACACCATCAATGTCAAGGCACATACCATTGCGAAAATCTGCTGTTGTTGCCATTCTTCTAAATAAGTATTTAATGTTATTATTCTATTTCTATTCCTCAATGATGAGATCAAAGTCAGAGAGAATAATTCTCTCCACGTTGTCCACAATCTCCTTTGCCACAAGTTTTACCTTTTGTCCTTTGACCGGATGGAATTGTACTGTTTGCAGAACCGGATTGTTCTTGATATTGGAAAACTCTCCTTCCAACACTTTTGTGTCATCTATGTACAGAACATAAGAGTGGATATGTCCTCTTCCATCCCTTTGTTGATTTGGTAACAGTCTGAAACCCGATATTTTATAAGGAGTATCGAGAAGAAGCTCCAAGCTCCTTTCTCCCTTTGGAAAGTGAAGTAGAGAATAGGGCTTGCCGTCGAGGAGTTTTTCTTTTGCCTCTTTCTCTTGTGGCGAAAATAGTGTTATCCTGCTTGCAGAAAGGTAGAATGTCCGCTCTGCCATATCTCCGCTTGTATGGAAGTCGGAGTCATAGGCAATAGCTTTCACCACACCGTGATCTTGCAATCTGAATGGTTTACTGTACTTAATCCCATTCGAAACGGAGGGAGCGGAGCCGTCCGTTGTATAGTATATCTCCAATCCGGGAGAAGACAAAGAGATAGACACTTCATCATTAAGATCTCTGCGTATAACCGGAATATCCGAAACTATCGCCGGAGCCATATAGGCTTCCACCTTATTGATACAGATAGGACCTCGACTCTCTTCAAACAGAATCTTCAAGCCGTCTGTCTTTATGGAATTGAATCTTAACAGTCTTTTGTAGCCTATTGTAGTGGTCTCTTCTGCAAACGAAACAGGCAGCCAGTTCTCTCCATCTTTATAGAAGACCGAGAACTTACGTACTCTTTGTCCTAATGGGATGTACTCTTGAAGCATAAGTCGGTTAATGGCTTGCTTTGTTGGAAGGAAAAAGACTAGCTCTCCGGAAGAAACGCCATCCGCCGTTGCCCAATAGCTGTCATAGTTATCGTCTAGAACATTAGATGCAGACCATTGCTCTCCTCTTACGTTGCTTGCTTTCGCGGAAGCCTTGCCGAGAAGAAGAGGAGAGGCAAATTCACGGTCAAGCAGAGCTTTCCACTCCATGATGCTAGCGCTATCCTTAGGATGAATAGTGCCATTCAGATCAACCGGAAAGTTAAGAAGCAGAGTGGCATTACGCCCTACACTGCCATAATATATATCCATCAGTTTGGCGGGAGACTTCACTTGATGATCCTCTCTTTGGTGATAGAACCATCCCGGACGGATGGAAACATCACACTCTCCGGGAAGCCAATCCTCACCATGTTCCTGTCCGACCATATTTTTACGTCCACCTTCTTCTCCAATGGTCATGGGGCTCCAGTTGGTTGTCCCTGCATAACCTATCTCGTTTCCTATCCAGCGAATATCCGGAACAGTCCCTCCGAATATCATTGCTGTAGGATGAAGCTCGCGGATGATCTTCTTGGCATCTTCGTAGCGGTAGTATGTCTTAGGGTCTATATTCCTGTGCGTATCTGCTCCTCCATACCAACCATCCCCTCCATTGGCTCCATCGAACCAGTACTCGAAGATCGGACCATATCCTGTCAGGAGCTCTCTCATTTGCTCATGGAATATATCCACGTACTCCGACATTCCATAGTGTTTGCTGTTTCGGTCCCATGGAGAGAGGTAGATGCCGAACTTTAGGTCGTATTTCCTGCACGCCTCGGAGAGATCTTTGACCAAGTCTCCTTTCCCATCTTTCCATGGGCTGCTCTTCACACTGTAATCCGTAGTCTTTGTAGGCCAGAGGCAGAAGCCGTCATGGTGTTTTGCCGTCAGCAGTATACCCTTAAAACCGGATGCTTTTATGATTCTTGCCCACTGATCACAGTCGAGACGCTTCGGATTGAACGTCGATGCCGGAGTGTTGCCATAGCCCCACTCCAGATCGTTGAACGTATTGAGTCCGAAGTGGACAAAGGCATAGGTCTCCAATTTTTGCCACTCCACCTGTTCGGGTGTTGGTATAGGGAATATTGGAGCTGGGGCTTTAACTTTGGCTTGCGGCTGTAAGAGAGAGCAGCCTCCCACGATAGAGGAGAGGGCAATAGCAGCCAAAGAGCCCCATAAAGCCTTCATCGGATGCGAACTATTCTTCTTTTTTATGTCGGATATTTTCATCTTCCTACTTTTCTGTTTGGGCAAACTCCATCAGGTAAGCCTTTATGAAGTCATCTATATCTCCATCCATGACACCACCCACATCCGATGTTTGGTATCCTGTTCTGTGATCCTTCACGCGGCGATCGTCGAATACATAGCTGCGTATCTGCGAACCCCACTCTATTTTCAGCTTAGAGTCTTCTATCTCATTCTGTGCACGACGACGGCGTGCAAGTTCAAGATCGTAGAGCTGACTCTTCAAGAGGCGGATGGCATTCTCTCTATTACCGAGCTGCGAACGGCTTTCGGTATTTTCGATGGCAATCTCCATCGTTTCTCCCGTATCGGGATCTTTGTAGGTGTAATGCAGGCGAACGCCGGTTTCTACCTTATTAACGTTCTGTCCTCCTGCACCTCCGCTTCGGAACGTATCCCACGTAATGTCGGAAGGATTGATGTTGATCTCTATACTGTCGTCCACCAACGGAACCACAAATACAGAGGCAAAAGAGGTCATCCGCTTCCCTTGAGCATTATAGGGAGATACGCGCACAAGGCGGTGTACACCGTTTTCGCTTTTGAGATAGCCGTATGCCATTTCGCCTTCTACCTGCAACGTACAGGTTTTTATGCCGGCTTCATCTCCGTCTTGCCAGTTGGTAATGGTAACGCTGTAACCTTTATCCTCACACCATCTCTGGTACATTCTGGCAAGCATGGAAGCCCAATCTTGTCCTTCCGTACCGCCTGCTCCGGAGTTTATCTTCAGTACTGCTCCGAGGTGATCCTCCTCTTTCCGCAGCATGTTCTTCAGTTCCAGATCTTCCGTCAGCCTCAGAGCATTGGCGTATGCTTCGTCCATCTCCTCTTCGGAGATGATTCCCTCTTTCAGGTACTCTAAAGAGAGCGCGAGCTCTTCGGTTGCAGTGTCTACCGCATCGAATCCGTTGAGCCAGCCTTTCAGCTCTTTTACTCGTTTCATGACGCTTTCGGCACGTTTTGCATCCTGCCAAAAGACAGGGTCTTGCGTGCGAAGCTCTTCTTCTTCTAATTCGATACGCTTCGTATCGACGTCAAAGATACCCCCTCAGCGCATCTCGGCGCTCCAACAAGTTGCTTAGTTGGTCTGTTGTTATCATGTTTATGATAGGTGTTAATACTTAAATTTTCAATTATTTGAACAGCAAAAATAGTAAAAACTTGCCAATCCGGGGGAGTTTTAGTGTATATGTTCCAAGATATGAACGTCATGTTCAGGACAATCCGATATTCTGGGAGCCTCCATGTCTTGAGGAACGTCTCCTCTTCCCACTCTCACTCCGCCTCTATACTTGGCTCCCGGAATCAACAGACCATGATAGAGAACCTGCCTCATCCGGCTTCTCTGATCGGCGGTAAACCCAAGGTTTCGACAGTAGAAGTAGTCCATTATGTTGAAAGAGGTAAATATACCCTGAAAATCACACTTGTCCCGTTCAAACAGACGCTTGATATGCTCCGGGTTATTTTTATCAAAAGAGGGAGACGAGACATACTCCTGTACCTTCTTTACGTAGTGTTCTCTGTCGTACTGTTGGGTATCCGGGCAGTGATCACTATCTGTGCAGGGAGGAGGTGGCGGGCTACTTTCTTTATCTTTTTCCGTGAAGGCATGATACAGACCTACATAGTGTCCGAGTTCGTGTGCAAGAGTGTTGCCCACATAGGTGGCTATGTGGTTGGAGTTGTATTTAAGAAAATCGCTGTTGATCACGACACTGCTGGCATAAATCCAGTTTTTGCTTGCTATGTAGTTCGTATTGACCTGCGGAAGACCCTTTACGGGATGAGATTCGGGCATATATGGAAGAGTTGCCACTCCCAATGTTACCGTATTGCTGTTCTTTTTTCTTGTGAATTTGAAGATGAATACATTGATGTACGCATTGAAATCCCAGCACATGTCTATCACATTCTGCGTTTTTGTGCCGACAATCTCATCGAATGGTGTCTCCGCTTTGTGCCATACATGTCTCTTGATACCTCTTTCCGGAAGAGGTTTTCCGTCAGAATCCACAGATGCCAAAACAAACTCGACATTGTTATCAACGGTGTTTCCTCCCAAAGCTCCCCGATATCTTTCATTGACATGTTTAAGGTACTCTTCAAGTTTTTCTGTTTTTACGGCTGCAACCTCCGGAACATCTTTGTGCGTAAGGAGGTGGAAGATAACCGGAATTTTGTATCGTGCACTCGCTTTGTCAAGAGGCAGTCCGGACTGCTTTATCTGCAGGTTATCGGAATATATCCCTGAAGAGACCTTTATTGTTCCTTGGCGCTCTAATGAGGAGTCGAAGGAGTTTACGGATACCGTCAGCACGGTGTTGCCTTGTCCGCTTAGAGGATATAGCTTGATCCAATGAGGTGGCTCTTCTATTTTCCAAGCTCCTTGACTTTTTATGGTTACTCTTTTGGTGTTGCTGTTGAAGTCGAAGTCGATACTTTTTTCGGAGAACGACAAAACTTTATCATTTATTTCGTTTCTGTTTTTCGATCGACACCCTCCAAGCAGAAATATGGATGTCAGGAATAGGAGAGGGAAAAGATATTTTCTCATTATTGCTATGCTTTTAGGTTAGATTTTACAGCGGCAAAGAACGCAAAAAAAAGCCATAGTACAATCTTTGCGATCTGTACGGCAGAAAATATGTTCCGATTTCAGCCTTTTTCCTATTGGAGAGATGACCATTCGCAGGGAGCTTTTATATAAAAACGGATGGGTGCGAGATCATCCTCCGAAAACTCTTGGGAGAGCATTTTAGAGAATCGAGAAAGTTTTCCTTTATTTATATCGTTGGTTGTGAGTGGTATAGTGAAAATCGCAAATTTGGAAAAAATTTTTTCTCAGTCCGTTTTATGGGGCTTTTTTGCGTTAATAAGTATAAATTTTAACGCTTGTTCTTGTGAACGTTTCCTAATAAAGAAATTTGCCTTTTTGGGGGCTTTTTAGGGTGAAAATATGTAGATTGCTGATTATTAGCGCATTAATTGTTTTGGCTAAACACGTTAATCGAATCCGGTAAACGTATTAAATGAAATCGGTAAACGTGTTCATTGAAAAATTAAATACGTTAAGCCGAAAGAATATGCTTGTTTAGTGTTTTGAGTGAACAGGTATCTGAATTTGTGTTAATAAAACGGGGTAAATTTAACAATTCGTTCGTGCTCTGAAAATGACTCCTCCGATCAAAATAGAGAGCGAGAAAAAAGCGGGAATTTTTCGGGATGGAATATATAAAAATGAGGGACGGGATGACCCACTTGAATGGGATAGAATAAAAAGAGATCCGGCACACTCGAACCCCCGAAAAGGAGAGCCGAATGTGTCGGATCGGTATCATCGGTCGGGCATATAAGCCCGGAGTATTTACTTGGCGTAGCTTACGGCTCTGGTTTCGCGGATTACCGTAATCTTTACTTGTCCCGGATAGGTAAGCTCGTCCTGAATCCGTTTTGCGATGTCTGCGCTCAACATGTCTGTGTCGGCATCTGTAACCTTATCGGATCCAACGATCACACGAAGCTCTCTACCTGCTTGGATGGCATACGTTTTCACTACTCCCGGATAAGATAGAGCCAGCTCTTCGAGATCTTTGAGACGCTTGATGTACGCTTCGGCTATCTCTCTGCGTGCTCCCGGACGTGCTCCGGATATGGCGTCGCACACTTGTACGATAGGGGAGAGCAGGGATGTCATCTCTATCTCATCGTGGTGAGCCCCCACGGCGTTGCAGATGTCCGGTTTTTCTTTGTACTTCTCGCAGAGCTGCATACCGAGGAGGGCGTGCGGAAGTTCCGGTTCGTCATCGGGTACTTTGCCTATATCGTGTAGCAGACCTGCACGTTTTGCCTTCTTCGGATTCAGCCCCAGTTCGGCAGCCATAATGGCACAGAGGTTGGCTGTTTCGCGAGAGTGTTGCAGAAGATTCTGCCCATAAGAGGAGCGGTACTTCATTTTTCCCACGAGACGGATAAGTTCGGGGTGGAGACCATGTATACCCAAGTCTATCACCGTGCGCTTACCGGTGTCCACTATCTCGTCTTCTATCTGTTTGCGAACCTTGGCTACCACCTCTTCGATACGTGCAGGGTGGATGCGGCCATCCTGAACCAGCTGGTGAAGTACAAGGCGAGCGATCTCACGGCGAACGGGGTCGAAGCAGCTGAGGACTATCGCTTCCGGTGTGTCGTCGACGATGATTTCGACTCCGGTTGCTGCCTCCAATGCTCTGATGTTTCTGCCTTCACGTCCTATTATTCTACCTTTAATCTCATCCGATTCTATGTGAAAGACGGTGATGGAATTTTCGATGGCCGTTTCTGTTGCAAGGCGCTGGATGGATTTTATTACCACTTTCTTCGCTTCCATGTTGGCAGTTAGCTTGGCCTCTTCCATGATATCGTTGATCGTTGCAGAGGCTTGAGTGCGTGCTTCGGCTATTTGAGACTCTACCAGTTTTTCCCTTGCCTGCTCTGTGGTAAGACCGGCAATGTGTTGGAGTTCCAGTAACTGTTGTTCTTTGATTTGGGCAAGCTCGTCCTCCCTAGCAGTAAGCTCTTCCATACGTGATTCCAGATCTCTTCTCAACTGTTCGTTGGATTCGATCTTTCTGTTGAGCTCTTGTTGTCTCTCAGAGAGCTGTTCGTCTCTGTTCTTGAGCTTGCTTTCTATGCTTTGGATCTTGGATTGTCTCTGTGCCACTTCGCGTTCGAGAGCGGCTTTTTGCTTTATGAACTGCTCTTTTACCTCCAGCAGTTTGTTTTTCTTTATGACTTCAGCCTCCTCTTTGGCTTTTTGTAGAAAGTGTTGGCTGCGTGTACGGGCTGCATCGGAAAGGAACTTCCAAAGCAATACTCCTCCGATGACGAGGATGGCAACACAGATAAGTACAGGAATAACAATATTGTTCATTCTACTCAAATATAAGGGTGTAACACTGTCTCCCTCCATAGGAAGACCTTTCTAAGTAAATGAACAGGATGAATAAAACAGTGATAAATAGTTGTGCCCCTTTCCCCAATAAATTCAGGCGGTAGTATGGCGGTCTTCAAAACTCTCTAAGGAGTGGCGACGAAGCCTGTCAATGATGCTCTCTATCCGTGTTGCCAATGCTGTCTGACTATCTTTCTCGGCTTTGTTCTCCTCTACCAACGTGGCAAAGTGAAGGGCGACAAACAGAAGAAGCTTGGTGTCTGAGATGGTCGGGAACTTCCTTTTGTAGGCATTGATAAAGTGATTGACTTCTGTCTCAGCCTTGCGAAAGAATATTTCTTCCTCTCTCTGAATGTTGAGCGAGATCCGTTCTCCCATTAAAGTGAGATGGATGGTAAACTTGTTTGCAGGTTTATCCACACTGTTTTCACTCTGTTTAGGGACAGACATAGGGAGGCTCAGGGGTTGTTATTATTTATTGTTTTTATGCATTCTGCCACTTTGCCGGACAACTCTCGAAGGTGATCCCTGTAATCCACAAGGTGTGCCACGGATGTGGGACTCTCTTCCAGGTAAGACTCGGCAATGCTGAGTTTTCGCTTGAGATCCTCTGTCTCTTCATCCTGTTTCCGGCATTTTAAGGAGAGAGCTTTATTCTCTATTTGCAACTGACGCAACCGGACAGACAAATCACTATTTTGCCTTAATAGCTGTCCTATCCTCTCCTCAAGTTCTTCAAGCAGTATGTTGTAGTCTTTCAGTACCATTACACGAAAACTCAAACAAAATTAGCAATTTAACCTTGAAGCACCAACTTTTCTCCTATTTTTCTATATCTTTGCTCCGTACAAAGTATTTAGGTATGAATCCGACAGTTCTGAAAAAAATAATGATAGCTGCCTCTGTTCTCGGATTGATGCTGTTACTGGCAGCCGTTGTATGTTATTTCGTTATGGAAGGATGGCGTCAGCTGTTCTTTTCTTTTGCCGGAGCGATTCTGGCGTTGAATATGTTTTTCATCTTTTTCATGGCAAGAACCAACTATCGGAAGCTTGCTCGAAAAGGAGATCGAACGTGATTCTATTTTCAAGACAATATATAAACACAAAGATTTAGATGATTAAGAAAAGTGCATTACAAGTGGCTCGTGCATCTTATATGCCAAAGATGCCTAAGGCACTTAGAGGACAGGTGATTGCCGTGGAGGGCAATGCCACTCAATCGGTAGCGGATCAGGATGCTATCAAAAACTTATTCCCCAACACTTACGGACTTCCTCTTATAGAGTTTCAACCGGCTAAGGAGACGAGAGAATATGCTCCCATCCACACCGGAGTGATTCTGTCGGGCGGACAAGCACCGGGCGGACACAACGTTATAGCCGGTCTCTTTGACGGACTTAAGGCTCTGCATCCGGACAGCAAGCTGTACGGTTTCCTGATGGGACCAAGCGGACTTGTGGAGCACAAGTACATGGAACTCACGGCAGATATCATAGAAGAGTATCGCAATACGGGCGGCTTCGACATTATCGGTTCCGGACGGACTAAGTTGGAGACTAAGGAGCAGTTCGATAAAGGTTTGGAAGTTCTCCAAGAGCTGAATATCGGAGCTTTGGTCATCATCGGAGGAGACGACTCCAATACCAACGCTTGTGTTCTGGCAGAATATTATGCCAAGATAGGAGCAGGTGTACAGGTGATAGGCTGCCCGAAAACGATAGACGGAGACCTTAAGAACGAGCAGATAGAGACTTCCTTCGGGTTCGATACTGCCTGCAAGGTGTACTCCGAAGTGATCGGCAACATCCAGAGAGACTGCAACTCTGCAAGGAAATACTGGCACTTTATCAAGCTGATGGGGCGTTCGGCATCTCACATCACTTTGGAGTGTGCTCTTCAGACGCAGCCCAACTATGTGATTATCTCGGAAGAGGTCGAGGCTAACAACCTTTCGCTCGATGACGTGATCACTCGCATCGCACAGATTGTGGCAGATAGAGCTGCGGCAGGGAACAACTTCGGTACGGTGCTTATCCCTGAAGGGCTTATCGAGTTCGTACCGGCAATGAAAGCACTTATAGCGGAGTTGAACGACTTCCTTGCCGAGAATGCCGTGGAGTACGCACGTATCAAACGTTCGGAGCAACGCAACTATATCATTTCCAAACTCTCTGCAAAGAATGCTGCGGTGTTTGCTTCCCTCCCTCATGATGTGGCACGACAGCTTACGCTCGACAGAGATCCGCACGGCAACGTACAGGTGTCTCTCATCGAAACCGAAAAGCTCGTTGCGGAGATGGTAGGCGCGAAGCTCAAGCAGTGGAAAGAGGACGGGCTTTATGTCGGAAAGTATCTTGCCCAGACGCACTTCTTCGGTTACGAAGGAAGATGTGCCGCTCCGTCCAACTTCGATGCCGATTACTGTTACAGCCTCGGCTACAATGCCGCCTGCCTTATAGGTGAAGGCAAGACCGGATACATGAGTTCGATCTCCAACACCACCGCCCCCGCATCCGAATGGAAGGCAGGAGGAGTGCCCATCACAATGATGATGAACATGGAGCGACGTCATGGCGAGATGAAGCCCGTTATACAGAAAGCTCTCGTGAAGCTCGACGGTGCGCCGTTCAAGACAATGGCTGCGGAGCGTGAGATATGGGCGAAAGAGACACTCTATATCTATCCCGGACCCATCCAGTATTTCGGTCCGACAGAAGTGTGCGACCAGCCCACGAAAACGCTTCAGCTGGAACAGCAAAAATAATGCCCACCATCTGAGACCTTTGCATACTGCTCGAACGTTTTGAGTGGAAGCGCAGAGATTTATACTATAAATATTAAACCAGAGCGGAGGTCGTGCGATGAATAGCCATCGGCGACCTCCTTTATTTATATATCCCTTTCCCATATTGTTCCCGAGAGATCTCTCCGGAGGGAAATCCCCTTGCGGAGGGAGAAATATTTTCATCCGAACGAAAAAATATCTGCTTGCGGAAGGAAAAATATTTCTGCATATACGAAAAAATATTTCTGCATATACGGAAAAATATTTCTGCATATACGAAAAAATATTTCTGCATATACGAAAATTTATTTTTGCATATACGAAAAAATATTTCTGCATATACAGAAATTTATTTACGTGCGCACAGAAAAAAAGTTTCATGGCATGGAAAAAAATTTCTATGGGCATGGAAAAAAATTTCTATGGGCATGGAAAAAAATTTCTATGGGCATGGAAAAAAATTTCTATGGGCATGGAAAAAAATTTCTATGGGCATGGAANGGAAAAAAATTTCTATGGGCATGGAAAAAAATTTCTATGGGCATGGAAAAAAATTTCTATGGGCATGGAAAAAAATTTCTATGGGCATGAAAAAAAATTTCTATGGGCATGGAAAAAAATTTCTATGGGCATGGAATTTTTACCCCCTGCCGAAGGCGTTTTTTCTGCATAAGTTTCCGCCAAAAGTTTCTACTCTTTTTGCGGAGAGTTTCGAGGGCTCTTGATCCGCTTTGTTTGCAAAACATTGTGCCGGTTCGCTGCCCGGTTTCAGGCTGTCCGATGCCGGACTTGCTCTATTTTGTCGCCACAACCGTCCTCCTTTCTGAAATCTATTGTGTAATTTTGTGCCCGAACCGAATCGTACAAATGCCCGCCGGAATGGGCAAAACAACTCAAGACTCCAATGCTGAAAGAACGTAAAGACATAGCTCCCGCCTCGTTTGGCCCCGAACAGCTCAAAGGACACATGGCAATACTGGGGGCAAACATCATTTTCGGTGTCAATACGGCTGTAACAAAGATGATTCTCCATCCCGGAGCTTTGGATCCGCTCAGTATATCGTTCCTGCGGTTCGGCGGAGCCATGCTGTCGTTTTGGATCCTCTCTCTGTTCCTCCCGAAAGAAAGGGTCGCCCGGAGAGACTACATCTATATCGCGTTGGCATCTCTGTTCGGTGTACTGGGCAACCAGATCGCCTTCCTCGTCGGGCTGCAGCAGACCTCTCCCACGAATGCCGCGATGATCGTCTCTTTGGGCCCTGTCGTGGTACTGATCCTCGCTACGGTCGTGCAGAAAGAACCGCTTACTTTCAGGAAAGGGTTCGGCGTCCTGCTGGGAGCACTGGGGGCTATCCGGCTGGCTCTCATGGGCGGTACCGTGGATTTTTCGTTCGGAGGCGACTCTTTCGGCATACTCCTCCTGTTCGTCGGATCGCTCTTCTATGCCTTCTATCTCACTCTGTTCAAGCGGATCATCATGACCTACACACCGGTTACGCTGATGAAGTGGATGTTTCTTTTCGCCACGGTCGCTTCCGTACCCTTTTCGGGCGTGAGTCTGCTCCGCAGCGACCTCTTCGGACAGACTGCTTCCTACTACGGCATGCTTGCCTATCTCGTCTTCGGTGCCACGTTTGTGGCTTATCTGCTCATCCCCATAGCACAGCGGAAGATCCGCCCCACGGTCGTGAGCATGTACGGCTACATTCAGCCGATACTCACCATCGGCATCGCCATCTTACTCGGCTTGGACAGCTGGCAGTGGAGCAAGCTCCCCTCCATGGCTATGATCTTTCTGGGAGTCTATCTCGTAACGACAAGTAAAAAACGTATCGCCTGACAGACGGGAAAGAGTCCGCTCCGAGACCACTCTCCTTCCCCTCTTTTATAGGAATATTCAACAATAAAACGTATCTTTGATAAAGGCAAAGTACCAACTAAATGGAAGAAATTATGAAGAATCTTAATAACAACAGCAGAAAAAACTCCCTGTCGGCAAGTTTCGTTTTTGAAACAAGTTGGGAAGTGTGTTACAAAGTCGGAGGCATACATACGGTCCTCTCCACACGTGCTCGCACAATGGTGGAAGGGCACGGAGCCGATAATATATTATTTGTAGGACCTCTGTTCGGAGACGGAGATCTTGCCAAGCGCGAATTTGTTCCTTTTTCTTCCAAAAGAGGTAAGCACGGCAAATGGTTTTCTTGGGCGGAAGAAGCATCCGAAAGGCTGAATCTCCCCATACGGGTCGGGCAGTGGAATGTTCCGGGACAGCCGTTCGTCGCTTTGGTGGATCACTCCGCGCTGTTCGAGCAGAAAGGAATCCTTTACTACGAAGCGTGGGAGAGATACGGCATAGACGGCAATGTCGGCTACGGTGATTATGACGAGAGCTGTCTCTTCTCCACCGCTGCGGCGATGGTGATGAAAGATGCGTACGACCATCTTTTGTCTCAAGAGCAGAAAGCAAACGCCCTGGCGATCTTCAACGAATGGATGACCGGCTTCGGGCTGCTGTATCTCAAGACACATGCTCCCGAAATCAGACGGATATTCATTACTCATGCCACCTCAACGGGACGCTCCATCTGCAGCAATGGCAAACCTCTGTACAGCGAACTGCCTGCATACAATGGCGATCAGATGGCATGGGAACTCAACATACAGGGTAAACACAATATCGAAAAGGCAGCAGTACACCATGCCGATGGCTTTGGAACGGTGAGCGAAGTAACGGATAAAGAGTGCGCCCAGCTGCTTCAGAAAAAGGCGGATGTGGTACTGCCCAACGGCTTTGAACCGGACTTTGTCCCTGCAACTTCCGCATCGAGAAGTCGCCTTAGAAAGCGTGCCAGAACGCGCTTGATAGAGATAGCATCCAAGCTTTACGGTGAAGAAATACCGGAAGATACTTTTATAGCCATCACCTCAGGGCGAGGAGAGTTTCGCAACAAGGGGGTGGATATGTTTCTGGACGTGATGGGACGGCTCAGCGAACAGCTGCCGGAGGGAGCATCGGTACTTGCAGTGATCCTTGTTCCCGGCTGGATAGAAAGTCCGAGAGCCGATTTGGAATATGCCCTTACCGAGAAAAAGACGCACACCGCCCCCATGCAGCACAGATACATAACACACTGGTTGCACAACCTGCATACGGATCCTATCGTGAACAAAATAGAGGAGATGAACGGCTACTGGGATAGAAAGGTCAAAGTACTCTATATCCCGTCCTATCTGAACGGACACGACGGTATTCTTAATCTCTCTTACTACGACACCTTGGTCGGTGCCGATCTTTCTCTCTTTCCCTCTTACTACGAACCTTGGGGCTATACACCGCTCGAGAGCCTTGCGTTCGGTGTTCCTTCCATAACCACAGATCTTGCCGGTTTCGGCTCTTGGGTCAATACTCTGTCGGAGGATCAGCCCAAGCTCAATACGGGAGGATGCTTTGTGGCACACAGGGAAGATTATAACTATAATGCCTCTGTGGATCAGATCGTAAGCGCAACGCTCTCTTATCTGAACTGCTTCTACGACAAGAAGACACAGAAGATAGCCAAGTCTGCTCGTACTATTGCCTCTCATGCCGAGTGGAGTAAGTTTTACAAGCACTACTTGGAGCTTTACAGCCGTGTACTAAGCAACGAATGATACAGCCTTATCGAGGCGAAGCGATTTTGTTTTTATTACTTCATGCTCCTGCTTCTATGCTTCATAGGAGTGGGAGCATCTCTGAAAAAAGATGCGCATACCCCGCAACCGGATATTCTTAACAACTAAATACAGATCTATTATGAAGTGGTACAATACGTTGATGGTGAGTCTGCTCTTATCGGCTTTTGGCTTGACTGCCTGCGGAAAAAAATCCTCTGCAACAGAAGAAAAAGCGCAGACAGACTGCGAAAAAGCCGGATATAAAGGTAAAGTGAAAGAGGTGCGAATGTCGAGATATTTCGCCCCGACAGAGGATGAAGAGGATTGGTACACCACTCTCGGTCCTGTGGTTACGATCTTCAACGAAGATGGCAGCCTTAAAGAGGAGAAGTCTTATAGCAATCTTGATGTCGTGATGTACGGCGATTCCCTTGAATATAAAGACGGTAAGCTGGTTCGGAAGGTCTCTCTTTCCGAGTCTTTAGACCCCGAAGAGACACTCTATGCCTATGATAATGCCGGCAACCTGATAGAGAAAAAGACCATAACAAGGGAGATGCCCGAAGAGGAAGGACGGGTTACGGAGCATATCCTCTACTCTTATGACGGAGAAAATCGTCTCATAAAGAAGAGCTCCATCGTATATGAGGGTTACGAAGATCCTTATGCCACCGAGACAAGATACACATACGACGCGGCAGGTCGTAAGATAGAGGAGCATATTCGCTATGCTCTATCGGAGAGTAAACCATTTACGGATGTTATAACATGGAAGTATGATGCAAAGGGGCAACTCTCGGAGAGGTTTTACAAAACCGAAAGATCGGAAGAGTTTGGAAACACTCTCGATCGCTATGAGTATGATGAGCATGGCAACATGACAAAGTCCGTCTGCTTCTCAGATGGAAAAGAGCTTTACTCGTACACCTACAGCTATGTCTACAAGAACGGACGCATCATTGAAAAGACGCAGCAAACCTCCGAAGGGAGTAAGATAGTTAGCTCTTATGATGAGAATGGAAATCCCGTTTGGGAGCAGACTTATGGTTTGGATGGAGTGCTCCTCTCAAGGATAGAGTATGTCTGCGATGCAAAGGGAAATATCATAAAGAGCTCTCTCTTCTCGTTGGATGATCGTGGCGTCCTTTGTGAGACAATGAGAGAAGAGTGGATTATTTCTTATTATGAATAGGTTCGTTAAATCTGTTTGACCTTTTTATATTTTATCGCAAACAGATTCAGAGTTCGTAATCGGGGCTTGGTTGGTAAAAATCAAGCCCCGATTTGTTTGGAGCAAAGTTTGGTTTCCATAAAACGAACCTTGATTTTCAAAGTTGAACGGATTCAGCCTATTTTCCGATGCCGTTAAGAAGAGCTTTCAAACAGCTTCAAAACAACTCTTTTGAAGCTTCAACACGAAAGAGAGCCCCGACCTTCATGTACAAGATCCGGGTTCTCTTTTATTTTTATATGCTAAGATCTGTATGATCAGAGACCTAAGCGATCCGATATTTCCAGCATCCTCTGTATCGGTTTTGCTGCTCGCTCTATGACATCGGCAGGGAGAGTTACTTCGGGACACTCGAACTTCAAAGTGTTGTAGAGCTTGTTGAGAGTGTTCAAGCGCATATAGTTGCACTCGTTGCAGGCAGAAAGATTTTCGTCCGACGGCACGGTGATGAACTCTTTACCCGGAGCCTCTTTCTTCATTTGGTGTAAGATGCCGCTCTCGGTAACTATTATGAATGCCTTTTTATCGCTTCGAGAGACAAACTTCAGCAGTGCTGCCGTTGAGCCGATGACATCTGCAAGATCCAGAATATCTTTTTTGCACTCCGGGTGTGCTAGTACGGGTGCATCAGGATAGCTCTCTTTCAGTCTCTTCAGTTCCGTTACGGAAAATCTCTCATGGACGTGGCAACCTCCGTCCCATAGCAGCATCTCTCTTCCGGTAATGCTGTTGATGTATCTGCCAAGGTTGTAGTCGGGTCCGAAGATCAGCTTTGCATCCTTTGGAAAACTCTCCACGATCTGGCGTGCATTGCCCGAAGTAACCACGACATCGGTAAGCGTCTTTATCGCGGCACTTGTATTGACATAAGAGAGGACGGTATGGTCCGGATGTCTCTTGACGAATGCCTCGAACTCGTTTGCCGGACAGCTTTCAGCCAAAGAGCAGTCTGCATTGAGATCTGGCAGGAGTATCTTCTTGTTCGGACAGAGGATTTTGTTGGTTTCAGCCATGAAGTGGACACCGCACATCACTATGATGTCCGCATCCGTACCGGCTGCCACTCTTGCCAAACCGAGGCTGTCTCCCACATAGTCCGCAATGTCCTGAATCTCTCCCTCTGTATAGTAGTGCGCCAGAATGATGGCATTCTTCTGTCTGCACAGCTCTCGGATTTCGCTTTTAACATCTATATCGCCGGGGACAGGCTCATCGACAAAGCCTTTGTAGCTCCACTCTTGTTTCATTTTTACCGATTAAAAGTTCATACTGATGTCCAAAGCACGTACACTGTGCGTGAGGGATCCTACACTTATATAGTCCACGCCGGTCTCGGCAACGGCTGCAATGGTTCCTTCGTTGATATTGCCGGATGCTTCTGTCTTGGCTCTGCCATTGATTATAGCCACTGCCTCTTTCATGGAAGCGGTATCCATGTTGTCCAACATAATCACATCCGCTCCGGCTTCGACGGCTTCCACCACCTGCTCCAACGTGGATGTCTCAACCTCTATGCGTATCGAAATGGGCGTAACTTTACGTACCTGCTGCACGGCAGGAGTGATACCGCCTGCAGCCTTGATATGGTTATCTTTCAGCATTGCCATGTCATAAAGCCCCATCCGATGGTTTGTTCCTCCACCGTGTCTTACTGCCATCTTATCCGTTAAACGGTGTCCGGGAACGGTCTTTCTCGTATCCAGCAGTTTGGCGTTGGTGTGTCCGATCAGCTTGACCAACCTGTTTGTGGCTGTGGCGATACCCGACATTCGTTGAAGAAAGTTGAGCATAATGCGTTCGCTTTTTAGCAAGTGGTCGTACCTTGCGCGTATTTTGAGTATATCCTCTCCTTTCTTAACCTCGTCTCCATCCTCTACAAGAGGAGTAAACTCTGCTTCTCCAAGATATGCGATGATACGTTCGGCAATTTTCAGACCTGAGATTATTCCGTCCGCTTTTGCCGTAAGAGTTGCCACCTTGTACTCTTCTTGCGCCATGATTGCTTCCGTTGCGATGTCTCCGGAAAAGAGGTCCTCCTCAAATGCGAGAGAGATAAGCTGTTCCAAGTGTTCGTCTTGAATAGAGTTGAAGATCTGCATGATTATACTGATTGATGTGTGATACTGTTTTCTTTGATAATGGTGTGATATGCCTTTTGAGGGGAAAGCGTTTCGGGATAGTCTTGTCTGTAATGTCCGCCACGGCTCTCTTCTCTCAAAAGAGCAGCTTTCGTGATGATGAGTGCTACCTGATGCCGTTTGTACAATAGCCTGCCATGGAATGAGGTGTCCTTGAACGGCTCAAGCTCTTTCAGGCTATCTTCTATCTTTCTGATACCCTCGTTGAGAGCTTCGCCCTTTCTTACAATGCCGACATTCTGCATCATGGTGTTGCCCAAGACACGCATCATGGACTCTCCTTTGGTTTTAAGTTCAAGCTCCATCTGCATAGAATCGAGCGTGAATGGCTGCTGAAGAGCCGAGGTGTCCGGGGTAGGGAGGGGCTGATTGTGGATATGATCCGCAATGCGTTTACCGAAAACGAGACACTCTATAAGGGAGTTGGAGGCGAGTCTATTGGCTCCCATCACCCCCGTAGCGGCTACTTCTCCCACCGCATACAGCCTGCCGATGGAGGAGAGACCGTTCCGGTCTACCTTTATACCGCCTACCGTGTAGTGCGCAGCGGGAGCAACCGGAATTTCGCTACTTAAATCCAGACCGTTTCTTCGGCAATACTGCGTGATGGTAGGGAATCTTTCCGCGATGTGTACGGGGTCGAGATGTTTCAGCGATAGTGTTACGTAGGGCATCTTACTCTCTTGCATCGTGTAGAAGATCTCTCTTGCCACAACGTCTCTTGGGGCCAATTCCGCAAGCTTATGCCTTGTAAGCATGAACCTGTTGCCGGTATGATCCAGAAGATGAGCACCTTCTCCTCTCACGGCTTCACTTACCAGGAAAGAGGAGTTATTGGGTATATAGAGAGCGGTAGGGTGAAATTGTATAAACTCCAAGTCCATCAACTCCGCTCCTTGTTCGTATGCCAATGCCAGTCCGTCTCCTACACTTGTAGAGGGATTGGTGGTAGGATTATAGATTGCAGCCGCTCCTCCCGTGGCGAGAACCACTGCAGATGCAAAGAGAGGTGCGATGAGGTGGTTGGCTTCATCATAACACCACACGCCCCGACAACCACTATCTCCCAAGATAAGGTCTGTTGCCGTATGATGTTCCAAGATGGAGACCTTGCCCTCTTTGAGTATAAGCTCCGTGATAAATGAGGTAACAAGACGCCCCGTAGCATCTCCGCCTGCGTGCAGGATGCGTTTGTGGTTGTGTCCGCCCTCTAATCCCAAAGCAAGATGTCCATTCTCCAGATCGAATTTCATACCCAACTCTATCAGTTCGGCTATTCTATCTGGAGCTTCTTCCGTGAGCAGACGCACGGCTTCCTCGTTACAAAGGCCTCTTCCGGCCTCTAATGTGTCCAATAGATGAGCGTGCCGGCTATCGTTTATATCGGTTACGGCAGCCATTCCACCCTGAGCCATATATGAGTTGCTATCGATCAAAGATGTCTTGGCAAGCAGTCCTATACTTCCTTTATCAGATAAAAGGTAGGCGGTATATAGCCCTGCCAATCCTCCTCCAACTACAATATAGTCGAATGTGTGCATATCTACGTGGTTATTTTACAGGGAGCAAAAGTATGAATAAAAACTCAAGTTTCCCAGCCCGAAAGTGGAATGAGAGTTTCTTCGACTCTGTTTTATATAAAGATTGTTCTATTCTCTCTCCGTCGACAATCTTTTCAAAAGAATTTATTCGTAAATTGCCGCTCCATTCGGAATAAGGAAAACCAATTATTAAAATATCAATATGAAAAGAATCTATCTGCTCTTGGCTCTGCTTCTCTTCGTTCAAGCCACTCCTCCCGAAGTGAAAGAGCTTAACCCTACATCTGTGGAGATTTTGAACCTAAGCCCGCAAGCTGCCAAGGAGTACAGCCAAAAACGGGAAAAAGCACGTGAGATATCGAGCAAGCTGTCGGATAAAGTAACTTACGAAAGCCTCAGCAAGGCAGAAAAGGAGATCCTTGAGAGCTACGACGAAATGGCTTCAGATAACTACTGGGATATACTGGGAGATGGGTGTTCCTGGTACTGCGGAGGAGGTCCTAAAGCAGTAACCGCGTCCAGTACACTCAAACCGCAAGGGAAAGTAAACTATAAAGCTGAAAACGCACATGACCTCAACTATCTGAACGTATGGGCTGAAGGAGCAAAAGGATATGGAATAGGAGAGTATCTGCTATATACTTTTGGGGCAGAGAGTGCGAGAATAACCGAAATAATTGTAGTAAACGGATATGTCAAAAGCGAGGCTGCGTGGAAGGACAATTCGAGGGTAAAGAAACTCAAAGTCTATATCGACAACAAGCCGTATGCGATACTGAACCTGAAAGATGTACGGGGCAGCCAGACATTCACAGTGCCTCCGATAGGAAAGCTAACCGGTAAAGAGGACGAAGATCTGAGCGCTCAGCCGGACTGGACGATAAAGTTTGAGATCTTGGAAGTATATAAAGGCGATAAATACGATGACGTTGTAATATCCGAGATTTTCTTTGACGGCATAGATGTTCACTGTCTGGCAAAAGGAACGCCGGTATTGATGTCCGACCGGTCGGAAAAGCCTATCGAGGAGCTTAAAGTGGGAGACGATGTGGCTTATTGGGATTCAGCCTCCGGACAGATCAAGAGTGCGAAGGTGGAAAAACTGGAAAAAGCCGTACACCATGCACTGGTAAAATACAGATTTGAAAGTGGCAGAGAGATCATCACAACGCAGGATCACCCTTTCATGCTCAAGGAAAAAGGCTGGGCTTCGCTCCGTCCGCAAAAGTCCGCACAGTATAAAGGTTTTGAAAATATAGGCAAGATAAGAGTGGGCGACCTCTTCTCCATCATGGGCGGAACGGACAGACTCATTGCCATAGACAAGGTCGAGGGAAGCCAAGAGACCTATACTATCTCTAAAATGAGCGCCGGAGGTCATTTCATTGCAAATGGTCTGCTTGTGGGAGTAGAGAGTCTGAAAAATTAGGAAATTACTCTCCGTACAAAACCGGATATAGAAGATCTTCTACTTTTAAGAGGTTCTATTCGAGACAGAAACGCAGTCCTTCGGGCTGCGTTTTTTGTTTTGAGATTTCTTTTGCCTTATTCTTAAACTCCGGTTATCACTATCAAAAGTGGAGCTAAAAGGGTATAAAAGTTTCTTCAAAGCCGTTCAGAGTTGAAAATCAAGGCTTGATTTTTACGAATCAGGGTTTGATGGATAAAAAGCGAGACTTGATGTTTACACATCGGAGCTTGATTTTGAATTTTGAACAGGTTAAAGGGAAAAAATAAACGGGTTCGGAGGATTTTCTTAATACGTACAGGAAACATTACAATCCCATAAAGAGAAAGAGAGAGTCCGAAACCGGAACTCTCTCCTCCATATTAACCCAAATTTTTAGACAAGCAAAAAACGTAGCCGTCTAAGGGTCTTAGCAAGACCCTAATATCTTATTATTTGCGGAATGGCAGCTTTATCACCTTTGCTTCTATCTGCTTTCCACGAACCACAATGAATATCTTGGAGTCCGGAGCAGTGTAAGCTTTTTCCAAGTAGCCGAGTCCGATACCTTTCTTCAAGGCAGGAGACATGGTGCCGGAAGTAACATGACCTATGATTTTGCCCTCTTCGTTTGCAATCTCATAGCCGTGACGAGGAATACCTTTGCCCACCATTTCAAATCCTGTAAGCTTCTTTTCGGGGCCGTTGATCTTGGTTGCTTCCAAGATCTCACGTGATGGAAGGTTCTTCTTGTCGTCGGTCAGCTTGGTTACCCAACCGAGTCCGGCTTCGAGCGGATTGGTTGTTTCGTCGATGTCGTTGCCATACAGACAGTAGCCCATCTCCAAACGAAGTGTGTCTCTTGCACCAAGACCGGTAGGCTTGATGCCTGCATCTTTTCCTGCTTCAAAGAGTGCATTCCAGATGGTAACGCCGTTTTCAGGGTAGAAGTATAGTTCAAAACCGCCTGCTCCGGTATAGCCGGTGTTGGAGATGATGACATTCTTCACGCCCGCAAACTCCCCTACTTCAAACGCGTAGAAAGGGATATTGTCAAGGTTTACCGGAGTGAGGCTTTGCAACACAGCCTTTGCCTTTGGTCCCTGTACGGCAAGGATACCGATGTTATCGGATCCGTTTTCGAGGATTACACCGTCCGTAGCGTGCTTTTGCAACCAGGCAAAGTCTTTCTCGATGTTGGAAGCGTTTACGGCAAGCATATACTTGCTCTCTTCGTAATGGTAGAGGATAAAGTCGTCTACAATACCTCCCTTATCGTTTGGCATATAGTTGTACTGCGCTTTGCCTACTGCCACCTTGGAGATGTCATTGCTACAAACATTCTGAAGAAAAGGTAGAGCGTTTGGCCCGGATACCCATAATGCTCCCATGTGAGAGACATCGAACACGCCCATGTTCTCGATAACATTGAGGTGCTCATCGGTAATGCCGCTGTATTCTATGGGCATGTTGAAGCCCGCGAATGGTGCCATCTTGGCGCCCAACGACTCATGAATGGATGTAAATGGGGTTGTTTTCATTTTGTTGTTGTATGTATATAAGTAATTTGTATGTAGTATCTATTTGGTTTGTTCGGCTGCAAGCTTGGCTATTTCACAAACAACCTCGTAGCTTTTAATGAGCGATGGAATGGGAATAAACTCATATCTGCCGTGGAAGTTGTGCCCGCCTGCAAAGATATTGGGGCAGGGCAGTCCCATGAAAGAGAGACGAGAGCCGTCCGTACCGCCTCTGATGGGCTTGATGTTCGGTGTTACTCCCACACGCTGCATCGCTTCGGAGGCAAGATTAACGATCTCCATGCGAGGTTCCACTATCTCACGCATATTATAATATTGGTCTTTCATCGAGAGCGTACACTTGGCTGTCGGGTATCTTTTATTGATTGTCTCCACGGCTTGAGTGAGTTGCTCTTTCATCTTTTCAAACTTCTCTCTGTCGTGATCTCGTATGATGTACTGTACGTTGGCATCTTCCACGCCTCCTTCTATCCCGATAAGGTGAAAGAATCCCTGGTATCCTTCCGTATTGGCAGGCGTGATGGGCGGAAGGAGCGAATTGAGTTCCATCGCCAAGAGGAGAGCGTTCACCATCTTGCCTTTGGCATATCCGGGATGCACATTGACGCCTCGTATGGCAATGGTTGCACCTGCCGCATTGAAGTTTTCATACTCCAACTCTCCTATTTCTCCACCATCGATGGTGTATGCAAAGTCTGCCTTGAACTTTTCTACATCGAAAAAGTCTGCTCCGCGACCGATCTCTTCGTCCGGCGTGAAGCCTACCCGGATGGTGCCGTGCTCTATCTCCGGATGCTCTTTGAAGTAGTGAAGCATCTGCATGATGGCTGCCACACCGGCTTTGTCATCGGCTCCCAAGAGAGTGTGTCCGTCCGTAACGATAAGCTCTTGCCCTTTATACCTGTTCATTTCGGGGAACATGGCAGGGGAGAGCAGGATCTGCTCTTTTTCGCAGAGTGTTATGGCTTCTCCCGTGAAGGGGACTATTCTTGGCTTGACATCCTTACCGCTCATGTCGGGAGCCGTATCCATGTGTGCCACAAAGCCTATGGTCGGAACTCCTTTCTTGCTTGTGTTGGCAGGAAGAGAAGCCATGAGGTAGCACTTGTCGTCTAATGAAATGTCTTCCAAACCGAGTGTCTCCAACTCCTCTTTGAGTAGCTTGGCAAGGTCGAACTGCTTCTTGGTGCTGGGGGTATCGTTTGAGGTAGGATCGCTCTTAGTATCTACAGATACATATCTTAAGAAACGCTCCACTATGGGATGATGAGTATTCATAATAATTTGTATTACGGTTTTACTGAACGGTCCAAGTATCTTTTATCGTACAAACATACTAAAAAAAGCATAGACCTGTCATATCTTTTGGCTATATTTGCTAAACACGAAAACATATATTGAACAATGAAGAATTTTTCTTTTCACAATCCTACTCGAATCGTTTTTGGCAAAGACTGTGTAGCCAAATTGAATAAGTTTATACCGGAAAAAGAGCGCGTTTTGGTCTGCTTCGGAGGTGGATCTGTCCGCTCCAACGGAGTCTATAATCAGGTGAAAGCGACTCTGTCGGGATATACGGTCCATGAGTTTTGGGGTATAGAGCCTAATCCATCAGTGGAAACTGTGCGTGCGGCTGTTGCGGAAGGAAAATCTTTTAATGCTACCTGCGTGTTGGCTGTGGGCGGAGGGAGCGTTCTCGATGCCTGTAAGCTGATAGCGGCAGCTCTTACAACGGATGCGGATCCATGGGAGATCACACGAGCCGGAGTATGTAAGACATATCTTCCTTTATATACGGTGCTTACGGTACCCGCAACAGGTTCGGAAATGAACAGTGGTGCGGTGATCTCGAATAAGGGGACAGGGGAGAAGTTTCCCGTCACTTGCGGTTTCCCCGTAGTATCATTCATGGATCCCTCTTTCTGCTTAACGCTGGGGCAGAGACAGCGTGCATGCGGTATTGCAGATGCTTATGTGCATGTCTTGGAACAGTATCTTACTTTTCCGCAAAGCGGTATCATGGACAGAATGGCAGAGGGTGTGCTGAAACAGTTGATAGATATTGCACCGAAATGCGTCAAGGAAGAGTTGGATTATGATACGGCTTCGGAATATATGCTGACGGCAACCATCGCTCTAAATGGATTCCTCGGCATGGGGGTGGTACCGGATTGGGCTACTCATTTTATCGGACATGAGATAACGGCTCTGACTTCTATCACTCATGCCGAAACGCTGACGATGATTTTGCCGCATCTGTGGTATGTTTTGCTTGACCATAAACAGGAAAAGCTGGCTCAGTATGCACGGCGAGTTTGGCATATTACAGATATAAAGGATGAAAGGAAGCTGGCTCTAAGGGCAATAGAGCGTACCGTAAAATTCTTCCGTGATTTAGGTCTAGCAACATCCATGCTTGAAAAAAATGTCGATCCGGAGGTGGGAAATGAAATTATTGAGCGTTTTTATAAAAGAAATACATCTTTGGGAGAAGGTCAAATATGTACTCCCGAACTGATAGAAGCTGTAATAAGACGATCGCAACAGGTGAAATTTTGAGAAGAATCAAGCTGAATAAATATTAAATTATAACCAAAAGTTTTCTTATTCATGCTTTTTGCGTAATTTTGCCAAGCAGAAATTCTAAAGAGAGACACTATATGTAATTTCAGGAGGGGATGTGGCTGGGAATAAGGATGGTAAAAGCACTGTCCTTCTATTGTTACACTAAGTATTGTATAAGAATCAGTCAGTATTGTTCTGTATAATGGGACTTCCTCTCAGCTTGTTAGTTAAATGGAGGAGATCTCAATTAAAAATTTGATATAAAGTTATTACCCGTTTCCGGCTATCTCTATTGGTAATACAGATAACCGGAAAAACAGATGTTTAATATGGTACAAGAAAGATGTGTTCCGGATCTTCAACACCACTTTGAGTGTAAACACTATGAGCAAGAGTATTCCTGCTCTTTTGAGTGTGTGAGCGGAGAGGAAGGTAGTGTATTTTACGTGGATAGAAGCGACTTTTACGGTATCGTCTTCTTAAAGAGTGGTCGCCTGCGCTACTCGGATAGCGAAGAGAATAGTATTTTGTTGACAGAAAATACAATGGTCTTCATAGACAAGGTGGTCTCTTATGCTTTTACATTTGAATCCAATTGTGAATTGTATTATTTGCAATTTTATCGTCCGGCTCGCTTGTGCGAGAACTTTAACATAAGAGCTCTCAAATGTTATGCTCCGACTTCGTATGAAGTGTCTGTGCTGTCGATCGTAGAGCCTCTCAACGTTGCTCTCCAAAGTCTTAAGATGTACAGAGAAGATGGTTTGAAGTGTGGTGTCATAATGGATGCCAAACTTCGAGAAGTGTTCTTCGTTCTGAGATCTTATTATGAGAAAGAACCGTTGGCTTCTTTCCTTGCTCCTCTACTCAGAGAGGAGATCGACTTCAAGGAGTTTGTCTTGACAAACTATCTGCGAGTGAATACGGTACAAGAGCTGGCACAGAAGAAAGGGATCACATTGCGCCTGTTCAACAAGCTGTTTAAGGAAGCATTCAATGCAACTCCTTACCAGTGGATGTTGGAGCAAAAGGGCGAGGTGATAAAAGAACGCCTTTCAAGAAGAGAAGTTCCCTTTACAGATATAATAGAGGAGTTCGGTTTCTCTTCTCCTTCTCACTTTACGGTCTACTGCCGCAAGCAGTTCGGTGAAACGCCTTCAAGACTAAGAAAGAAGCTGATCCGGGAATCGAGAGAGGGGATTTGAGGCTTTCTGTTCCCAATTGTTTGTATGATACGTAAATAATACTTACCTTTGCAGCGAATTTCCCTTGTAGGGTCAGATAAGTAGAACTGTTCTTATGGTGCTTATACCGACCGAATAAGCTCACCCTCAAGGCTGCTAACTATACAATATAATATATAAATGTACGTAATTGTAGAGATGCAGGGCCAGCAGTTCAAAGTAGAACAAGGCCGCAGACTGTTTGTTCACCACATCGCAGATGTAGAAGCTGGTGCAACAGTCGAGTTTGATAAAGTCCTTTTGGTGGATGTCGATGGAGCTGTAAAAGTAGGAGCTCCGCACATAGAAGGCGCTAAGGTTGTATGCGAAGTAATCTCTCCATTGGTAAAGGGAGATAAGGTTCTTGTCTTTAAGAAGAAGAGAAGAAAAGGTTACCGCAGACTTAAAGGTCATCGTCAACAGTTTACAGAAGTTACTGTAAAAGAAGTGGTGGCATAACGTTTGTCCTATTTTTATACACTTAAAAGAAAGCATTTGAATCATGGCACATAAAAAAGGTGTAGGTAGTTCTAAGAACGGACGTGAGTCGGAAAGTAAACGACTTGGCGTTAAGATTTATGGTGGTCAAACTGTAAAGGCAGGAAATATCATCGTTCGTCAACGTGGTACAAAACATCACCCGGGTAATAATGTGGGCATGGGTAAAGATCACACTCTTTACGCTCTTACTGATGGAGTGGTAGTATTTACTCGTAAGAAAGACGATCGTTCGTTTGTTTCTGTTGCTCAATAAGAGAGTATAGGCAAACTCACGAACTCAAGACCAAATCTCCGGAAACTCTTGTCGGAAATGTCAAAGAGAAATGGAGAAGAGGCAGATATAAATATCATAATAAGGTCGCTCCCGAAAGAGTGACCTTATTGTGTTTATAGCAAACAGTATTAGCGGTTTTGCTGATATCTTAAAGAGTATCTCCCATGAATCGTAAAGTCTGGCTTTTTATCGTATGTCTGTATATTGTTACCGTGAGCTCTTGTAGAACAACAAAAGCTCCCGTTCAACATGTTACGTTTCCCCCCGAAGTGAGATTGTCTCAGATAGAGGCACGAGAAATGGCAAACCTTGCTCAAGAAATATCTGTAGAGATAGGTATGCCGGTTACTCAAGAAGACAATCTGCTGCTTTATGCTTTTATAGCCGATTGGAGAAACGTCCCTTACAGATATGGCAGTGTCGGGAAAAGAGGAACAGACTGTTCCGGTTTCGTGATGAGTCTTTATGAGGCGGTTTATCAAATTCCCATCGGACGAATGTCTGCCGCATCGCTTATGGATAAAACCGTTCCCATAGAAAGAGCCGAACTTAAAGAGGGAGATTTAGTCTTCTTTAATATCAATAACAGATCCGGAGGTCGAGCGTCTCATGTGGGTGTTTATCTGCGCAATGATCTTTTTGTGCACGCAGCCACTAAGACCGGTATTACCATAAGTTCGCTTTCGGAAAGATATTATAGCAGAACCTATTTGGGAGCAGGACGAATCAGAGAGAGAACTTAAAGCCTATACTATCCGGATATGTATCCCAAAGAAGTTTCTACAATACTGTTTGATATGGATGGTGTCCTCTTCAATACCATGCCTGTCCACGTTTCGTCTTGGCTGGAGACTACCAACAATTATGGACTGAAAGCCGAGCCGGAAGAGTTTTACCTGTTTGAAGGTCAGCCAGGAAGAGAAACCATTCGTCATCTATATCTGAGAACATTTCAGACAGAGCCGCCACAGCATCTTGTGGAAGAGATATACAGCTATAAGACTTCTCGCTTTATGGAGAGTGCGGATGTGAATACACTCATTCCGGGGATTACGGATATTTTTGAATTTGCCTCTCAAAAAAGATGGAATATAGGAGTGGTAACCGGAAGCTCTCAGCGAGCCTCTCTTGATAAGTTAAAGCATCATTTCGGAGGATATGTTTCCACTTCCCATATTGTTACAGGAGATGATGTGAAGAGGGGAAAGCCTTCTCCGGAACCATATCAGAAGGGAATGAAGATGTTTGAAGCACTTCCGGAGGAGACTTTGGTTATAGAAAACGCTCCGTTTGGAATCCAGAGTGCATCCTCTGCCGGTGCTTATACAATAGCAGTTGCTACGGGTCCTATACATGATGAAGTGTTAAGAGAGAACGGAGCAGACAGAGTATTCCCCGATATGCCTGCTTTGAAGGAGTGGTTGCAGAGCCACTATTGATCGGAGTACCAATTTATGCAGAATCAGATGAAGCCGATAACGAACAACGAAGTCAAGCTGATATCTTCTCTTCAACACGCTCGATATAGACACCGGCATGGACTTTTTGTGGCAGAGACATGGAAAGTAATCAAAGAGTTACTCCCTTATTTTGATCTCCATCTCATAGCTTGTCATCCCTCTTTCCCTATTCCGGACTCTGTTTCCCTGCCTTTTTCGGCAGTAAGAGAGATAGATGAAGTCCGGCTCAGAAAGTGTTCTTCTCTTCAAACACCGCGAGAAGCTGTTGCGGTATTCTCTTTGCCCTTACAGAAAGAGCTTGATTTTCAAACCCTACCTAAAGGTGTTATCCCTGTTTTAGATCGAATACAAGATCCTGGTAACATGGGCACTATCATCCGTTTGTGCGAGTGGCATGGTTGCTCTACTCTTATTTTGGGAGAGGGATGTGTGGATCCTTTTTCTCCCAAAGTGGTGCAGTCCTCCATGGGAGCTCTTGCAGGGGTAACGCTTTACAGAGATGTTGATCTGCCCGGTTGGATGTCTTTCAATAAAGATAAATCGACATCGGAGATTATTGCTACGGATATGACCGGCACGAGTCTTTACAAGTGGAAGCCGGAAAGGGATACCATCTTTCTCTTATTGGGAAATGAAGGAGGAGGACTCTCTTCCGAACTGAAGCAGTTGGCAGATCATACAATTACAATTCCCCGTTCCTCTCGCTCTTTTTCCGCCGAATCTCTCAATGTCGGAGTAGCTTCCGCCATCATATTGTCTCATCTTACGGCACACTCTTTATTATTGTGAAAGGAAAACTTTATCTTATTCCCTCCGCGCTGTCGGAAGTATCATCTTCCCATTATATCCCACCATACAATATCGAGGTGATACGCAGTGTGAAGCACTTTATTGTGGAAAATGCTCGCACGGCAAGGCGTTTCTTGAAGTTTGCACTGCCGGAGCTGAATATCTCCGAGCTGGTTATAGTAGAGATGGACAAGCACAATCCTCAAGAAAGCGTTGCAGAGCTGGCAGATCCATTGCTTCAAGGGTATAGTGTCGGACTGCTTTCCGAGGCAGGTTGTCCTGCTGTTGCCGATCCCGGTTCTCGCATAGTGGAGTGGGCACACAAGAAAGGAGTAGAGGTGATACCTTTGGTGGGGCCCTCATCTATCCTGTTGGCACTTATGGGATCCGGCTTTAATGGGCAACGCTTTGCTTTCAAAGGCTATCTCCCGATAGATGATAGAGAAAGGGCATCGGTGTTAAAAGAGATGGAGCGAAGAATATCCAAAGAGGACGAAACCCAGATTTTTATAGAGACTCCATACCGTAACGTAAAATTGATAGAAGAGTTAGTCAGACAGCTTCCGTCACAGCTGCGTTTATGTGTTGCCGTGAATCTGACGGACGATAAACAACAAAAAGTAGTAACAAAAAGCCTTACCGAATGGAAGAAAGAGAAGGATCTCTCCGATTGGTTGCACAAACATCCTGCGATATTCCTTCTTTTTTAATCTTGACGAAAAGTAGATTCTTATGTTAGTTAGAGTTTTTGAAGATAATCCCCAGAGCAGTGTTATCGCTCAAGTAGATGAGATTTTGTCTCACGGAGGAGTTGTCATCATGCCCTTGGATGGGCGTTATTGCCTTGTTGGAGATGCACTCCAGCCGCATGCTGTACAGACAATTTGTGATATAAAAGGGCTCATCAAATCCGTCAAAACGCCTTTGACCATTGTTTGTAAAGATCTTTCCCAGGCAAGTACCTATGCCAAGATAGACAACGCCTCTTTTTCCATTATGAGGCAGAATGTTCCCGGAGCATTTACTTTTGTATTGCCGGCGGGGGGAAGTCTGCCTAAGATTTTCAAGCAAAGGAAAGAAGTCGGTGTTCGTATCCCTCAAGGAGGTATCATTAACGCACTTTTTGCTCTCAGGGATGAGCCTCTCATTACGGCTTCTCTACCTTCTGCAAAAGCGGATGAAGATGAGGCATATCTTTACCATCCCGAACTTATAGAAGAGGAGTGGGGAGAAAAGGTGGATTTGATTCTGGATGCAGGAGAGGGAGCAATGGAGAGAACCACCATTGTCAGACTGATGGATCCGGACGAGATAGAGATTATAAGAGAAGGGGCAGGAGAGCTACAACTCTAACCCTAAGTTAAGAACAGATCCATTCTAACTTTTTAGAGGAAGAAAAAAGATATTAAAATTTGCACATCCTTCCGATTGCCGATTGCAAAAATAGTTGTTACTTTGCAGGCGATTTGGAGGATGTTTTTCTTTGGAAACTAAGCTTTTCGTTCACTCGAAAGGCATGCTGCAAATCCTTTACCTTTAGCCGGTAGAATCTTGAATCGAAAAAATATAATACGCTTATCTGAATAAATTTATGAATCCAACTTCCAAAAAGAATTCTCAATTCTTGCGTCACTTTTTAGAGGCAGGGATCTTTCTTTTGCTCTTCTTTGCTGTTTTCGGCTATATAGGCTCTCAGATGGGATTGGCAAATATGCTGAACACCATCATGAACACCTCTTTTCGTCTGCTTATAGATACCGTCTTCTACATCATGGGTATTACCGTATTGAGTGGTGCGCTCGGCAGTTTGTTGGTCGAGTTTCATGTGGTGGACATGCTGGAGCGTGTGCTCCGTCCGTTGATGCGTCCTGTCTACAATCTTCCGGGCGTCTCTGCTTTGGGTGGTATCCTGACATTCCTTTCGGACAATCCGGCTATCATCTCTCTTGCAAAGGATCGTAAGTTTTGCAGATACTTCAAGAAGTATCAGCTCGTATCCTTAACCAACTTCGGTACAGCCTTTGGAATGGGTCTTGTGGTTATTATTTTCATGGCGAGTAAAGGCTATGCATCGGGTGCTTTGGTCGGACTCTTTGGAGCACTTTGTGGTAGTATAATATCCACGCGACTCATGCAACGCTTTACTCTTAAACGGTATCCCGAAATGGACTCGGCGGTAGATCTCGAAGGCACCGAACACGTCGAAGCGGAAGAGAAAAAAGAGAATGCTTTTCTCCGTATGCTCAATGCTATTCTGGATGGAGGTAAGACAGGGGTGGACTTGGGTATCGCTATCATTCCCGGTGTACTCATTATCTCTACTGCGGTAATGATGCTGACAAATGGCCCTGGTGCGGATGGTGCTTTCAATGGAGACGCTTTTGAAGGAGTGGGATTGCTTCCTGCTTTGGCAGATAAAGTGGACTTCCTGTTCAAGTGGCTTTTCGGATTTGAAGACTCACGCCTTATAGCATTCCCGATAACAACGCTTGGAGCTGTTGGAGCTGCACTTGGCCTGGTGCCTAACTTTGCTGAGCAAGGAATATTGGACGGAAACGCCGTGGCGGTCTTCACTGCAATGGGTATGTGTTGGAGTGGTTTCCTAAGCACTCATACAGCCATGCTCGACTCTCTCGGCTACCGCAAGCTCATATCTCAAGCCATTGGAGCCCATGCCATTGGCGGTCTCATAGCAGGCGTTATTGCTCACTGGCTTTTCGTCTTGGTCAGCATGATCTTTTAAGTGGATTTGTAATCAGTTTTTAATACCCGTATAGAGGCAAAATCGTATCACGATTTTGCCTCTTTTTGTTGGGAGCTTTTATATAAAAATGGAGTTGACAACGGCTCCTCTAAAAGTTTCTTCTTTCATCGTCTTTTGGGGTTGCTAAAAATTGGAGTTGCCTTATCTGTTTGTCGATTAGCTTATTACTGAAAATCAATTCTTCTGAACTTTTCTCCTCTCGGACGGATTTAGGGCTTGTTTTTGAGTTAATATGTGTTGAATTTTGAGTGGTTTGATGTAAATATTTTCTAATTTAAGAAGGTGCCGTAAAATCTCTTCTTTTGGTGTCTAAAAATCTAAATCATTAGAAATGAATACTATAAGGAAAATTCTAAACACGTTAATCGAATTCGGTAAACGTGTTTAATGAAATCACTAAACGTGTTTACTGAAAAATTAAACACGTTAAGCCGAAACAATATGCTCGTTTACTGTTTTTGATGACTTTTTCTGGTTAATAAATGTGAGTAAAACAAGGGCGATTTAACATTCTGATCAGCCTCTGAAAACAACCCTTTCGATCAAAATAGAGAGCAAGAAAAAAGTGAGCATTTTTCGGGATGGAATATATAAAAATGAAGTCTCCAAAAACGGATTCAAACCAACTCTTTTTATCGAAAAAAGTGGTTGAAGAAGTTTTTGAAGCAAAATCCTTGCTCTGAAAATAATTTTATGCAATTTGTTGTTTCATTCTTCTGTTTGATAAACAGGTGGTTGGGTGTTTCTTGTGGATATTTTTGCTGCTAAATTACTTGGAGGTATTTGTACGTTCAAGATATTCTTCCTACCTTTGCATTCGCTAACGGGAAATCCCGGTGGCAAAGACAAGATCATAGATATATTGGATACAAGATTTTCAACAAGTAGTACAAGGGAAGAATCTACATAAGTAGAGGACATTACCCGTCAACTATTACCTGGGAAANAGATCATAGATATATTGGATACAAGATTTTCAACAAGTAGTACAAGGGAAGAATCTACATAAGTAGAGGACATTACCCGTCAACTATTACCTGGGAAATATATTAAGGATACTGAGCATAGGAATAAAATAGAAACAAAATGACAAAGAAGAGTTTGATCCTGGCTCAGGATGAACGCTAGCGATAGGCTTAACACATGCAAGTCG
>NZ_JQZV01000009.1 GCF_000769115.1 Porphyromonas canoris
AAAGTTAGAAAGAGTTTTTCATTCTACCAAACTTTACTAACAAAAGATAGACAAACATATCAAACAGCACTCCCAAAACAGCACTTAATCCGCTTGTTATCAAGACTGAAGAGAATCAAACATTTTATCGAAAACCGCTATTTCCACTCTCCAACAGCTCTCGCCTATATATATAAATAATGTATCACCCTTTTATTTTCTTCATTAAAAGCAGAAAGGGAAAGCAAAAAGGCTGTATCGGGAATTCAATCCTGATACAGCCTTTCAATTTATGCTAAAGCTACGTTCTTATTGTTCTTTTGCTTTGATTTCAATAAGCTCGCAATCGAATCTTAGTGTTTCGTTAGGACCGATCTTGTTACCTGAGCCATTTTCTCCGTAAGCAAGTTCAGCCGGGACCCAAAGAGTAAACTTAGATCCAACCTTTACAAGTTGAAGACCTTCTGTCCATCCCTTGATAACACCGTTCAATGGGAAAGTAGCAGGCTCTCCACGATCGTAAGAAGAGTCAAACACTTCGCCGTTAAGAAGTGTTCCCTTATAGTGAACTACGACCATATCTTCAACTGTTGGCATAGCACCTTCACCTTCTGTTTCGATCTTATACTGAAGACCGGATTCAGTTGTGATAACGCCTTCTTCTTTTGCATTCTTAGCCATGAACTCTTCGCCTTTTGCCTTATTTGCATCAGCAGCCACCTTGCGAAGTTTTTCAAAAGCAGTTTCCAAGAACTCTTGAACAGCCATGCTATTCATTTCGATAGTATCACCCTTCAAAGCTGTTTCAAGACCTGCTGTAAAGAGTGCCACATCAAGAGAGTCTCCAGGTATGACAGAACCTACTTGGCCCTTCATCATATCTATTTGGAACTTCATTTGCTGACCTTGGTAGAAACCGATAAGGTATGCCATAGAGTCTTTTGTTGTCTTTTGTGCGCTTAGAGGCACAGAGTTCTTTGTGCCGTTACAAGCAGTAAAGGCAAATGCACCTCCTATAAGAGCTGCTGTAAGAAGAATCTTTTTCATTTCCGTTTATTTAATAATTATATCCTATATTCTCGTCAAGACGCTTTTACTTCTCTATACTTAGAAGCTCTATATCAAATATAAGGGTGCTGTAAGGCTCGATGCTTTGACCGGCTCCTTGCTCTCCGTAAGCGAGCTGATAAGGAAGAAACACTCTCCACTTAGAGCCTACGGGCATCAGTTGTACCACTTCCGTCCAGCCCTTGATGACACCATTCAATGGGAATGTAGCCGGTTCGCCTCTCTGATAAGAAGAGTCAAAGACCGTTCCATTGATGAGTGTACCATGATAATGACACTTTACCTTATCCGTTGCCTTAGGTTTCTCGCCCTCTCCTTTGGTCAAAATCTGATATTGAGCACCTGAAGGCAGCGTTACGACTCCTGCTTTCTCTTTGTTGATACGCAAGAACTCTTCTCCGGCTTCCTTATTGAGAGTAAACTTATCCTCCTGCAATTTCTCAAAATATTCTTTAAGAAGTTTTTGTGCTTCCTCTATTGAGATTTGTGGAGTAGCACCTTTCAATGCCACGTCCAATCCTTTCACAAACTCTTCTGTATTAAGTTCTTTAATTCCTGTTGCTGTAAAATTATGCCCGATGCTCAGGCCTAACGCATAGCTTATTTTATCCATTTACAATAATATATTTTGACGGCAAAGTTAGAAATAATTATTGATCTATAAAAGAGCGCATTGCAAACTTTCAGAGAAGGCATTACTCCTCTATAACATTCCCTACATGGATCCGCCTGCTTCTTGTATCCTCAAACAAGGGACGATAGGCGTTATTCGGGATCACTCTGTTTCTTCTGAAAACAAACTCTCTGACACTCTTGGCATAATAGAGAGGAGAGTCGAATGTTTCAAAGATATTGTCCTCCACCACTATTCTCCCGTGATAGTACCGATCTTTCGAGTCAAGTTCCCGAATTACCGGATCTACAGAAATGATACCATTGGTAAACTGATACATCCCCGTAAGCGGATTCACAAAACGGTTTTTAGAGATGATCACCTCCTCGCACGGACCACTCTCGTACCAGCCATTGGAGTCTCCGCAAAGAAGTATGGCGCTACCATGAGTGTGGTCGAATAGATTTTCTTCGCAGACCACCTTTTTTATTGTAGAGAATAAAGCTCCCCTCGCCCTATTGTTCCTCACAATATTCTTACTGAACAGCACCGTAGGATAGGCAGAAAGATTCTCCACTGCAAGCTGTTTGCCCTCTATTTTATCCAATGGAAGCGGATCCTCAAAAGCGATCATCCTTCTTTTCTGATCTCCTTCAGAGAGAAGGAAAAATGATTGTATTTTAGATGTATGTACCGGCAAAAGCGTTTTACGATCAATGAAACGGATAGAGTCTCCACTCTCATACCAGCGAAGCCCAAAGCTCTGCCCGTGCGCAAAAGAGGCTTGCACTTCGGAAGCATTCAGCACGGAGTCCACCCTCAAATAGGTTCCATGCACATTGATGGCATCGTCTGCCATCTGCTCGTATAACCCATTAACGGAAGAGATATACCCTCTGCAACCCGAGAAATGTGTGGCATCGGCTTGTAGTGTAAAGTAACGTTCAGAGCCTTGTGCCACTTCCACCTTAAAGCCATCCAGCGATATATTCTCGGTGTCTTGTGCTATAAGTCCCATTCCTTCGGCATAATGCACAACGACATCCTTAAGTTCGATATTCTTGCTATCCATCACCACGATACCCGGAGCAGGTCTGTAATACGACCTCAGCACATATCTGTTATGCTGAGAAGCATAGGGATACTCGCCCCACCCTCTCAAGATCAGGTTTCGTTCGCTTTGACGTATTATCTGAGCCGGGTTAAAAGCGACATCTGCTCTGCCCCAAACCATTCTTCTGTCCTCCTCAAACGGCATGGCTACAAAGGGTGTAACTTCAAAGTCTTCTCCTTGCAAGACTATCTTGTTCTCTCTTACCTCAAACCGGGTCTCCTCCGGAACTCTTACAAGCATCGACTTATCTTCATCTCTCATCTCCAACACCTCTATCTGCATCAGTGCCGGACGAGGATCGTCTATGGAAAAACCTTGCAGGACAACCCCGGAACACCCTTTCACCACAAACGGTATCTGTCTGCCGTGAAAGAGCAGCTTGGTCTGTCCGCCACCTTCCACCACAACCTTTCCGCCTGTTATTCCCTCAAACATAAACGCCACCTTTCTATCCTTTACGTGGTCATGATTGGAGATAAACAGCTCATAACCCGGCAGACTGTCCGGATAGAAGTGATAAGAATCGTTCTTCAACGAGATCTTCACACTCTTACCCTCCTGAGCCATCCGGTGCGATGTTTGAAGCAAACGGCGAAGAGCGGGAGAGTTGTCAAAATCTTTTTCCGAACGACCGCCAAACTCCTCCAGCGTGAGAGTAACGGGTTGAGAACTCTTATAAGGCTTTCTCACTCCGCAGGAGAGCAGAAGCAAGAAAGAGAGCGACATAAAAACAGGAAGTAATCTTTTGTACACGACAATCTGTATTTGAAAAATAAAAAACTCTTAGACTTAAACTCTCATCTCTTCTTGAAAAACAGGAAGTAGAGATGTCGAAACAGCGTGGGGATGGTACCATAATAAGCCCTCATGATCATGAATCGCTCCTTCAAAGAGGCTTTATGATGCTTGGTTGTGGCACCCTCATGGAGATACTTTGTAAGGAAACCCTCCACTTTCAGACACTCTGCCCCCACCTCTTCGGCACGGCGAAGGATACGTATGCACCAGTCAAAATCGGCAGAGAGCCTGTACTTCTCATCATTATAAAAAGGTACAAGATCTCGCCCGGCATAGAATGACTGATGACACACAAGCATACCGTTCTTGAAGCTCTTCCAGGTCAGCTTTCGTGGTGGAGAGAGTTTTCTCGGACCCATACTGCATCCATCATAATCGACGATCTCCGTATGTCCGTACAGTACAGCAGGCAGCCTGCCTGCGTTCACAGGCTCTCTGAGATACTCCACTGCTTTATCCATCACACGCGAGACGGTATCCGAATCATAAAACGTATCCCCTGCATTCATGAAGAGAACATAGTCGCCGGAAGCTCTTTTCAGCCCTTTGTTCATTGCGTCATAGATGCCATTGTCTTTTTCGGATACGAAAACCGAAATCGTATCTCCATGATCCCGGGCAAGTTTTGCAGTATCATCCTTGGAGGCACCATCTATCACGATGTACTCTATATGCCTATAGCTCTGATCCTTAACACTCTTAATGGTGCGCTTGAGCAAGGGTGCGGCATTGTAGCAGACCGTAATGACGGAAAGTACCAAACCATCTCTTTCTAACTGTTCCATGGCTCAAAGTTCCGAAAAATTTCTCTCATAAAGTCGTATATTTACTCCAAAATAGACACTTGACAGAATGAACAAAAAATCTTTTCAGGAATATTATGCTCCGGAGTTCAGCCACTGCTTCGGCTGCGGAACGGCAAACGAACAGGGTCTTCACGTAAAAAGCTATTGGGTGGACGGTACAGAAAACGAAAGTGTAGCGTATTACCGACCGGAAGGTCATCATACCGGAGGATTTCCGGGATTCGTTTACGGAGGTCTTATTGCCGCGATACTCGACTGCCATGGCAACGGAACTGCCGCTGCGGCAGGCTATAAAAGAGAGATGAGAGCCATGGATACTCTGCCGGCTCTGAGGTATGTAACCGCCAATCTGAACCTCAACTACAAAAAGCCTACCCCTATGGGCGTGGATCTGGAGCTGAGAGCACGTGTCGTGGAGACAACGGCAAGGAAAGTCTCCATGGAGCTTCGGCTGATAGCCAACGGCACTATAACCGTGGAGGGAAGCATGGTATCTGTTCTGCTCCCTGCATAGGAGCATCTTGCCCGGAGGCTCTCTTTTCTCGTCTGAACCTGTATGAAATTGTCTCTGAACGGATTAAATTTCAAGTCTTAACGGATTAAAATCTTGCAACCAGGCTTTGATTTACAGATGACAAGGCTTGGTTTGTAGAAGTCAGCCTTCGATTCCCTCAAAACAAGGCTTGAAAACCAATTCTTTTCAGGATAAAAGGAAGTTTTATTCACTTATAACTCCTTTTCCGAACAGGTATAATCAAAGATGGGAAAGAGCATCCGTAAAAATGAACCGACGGCGGCTCTCTTCGGCAGACTTGCATACAAAAAGAAAGCTGTGCCACGGATCCGCTCCGTAACACAGCTTATATTTCAGCTCGAAAGTTCTTATAACATCGAAAAGCAGAGTGCAGATCAGAAACTGACCTCGAAACTCATTCCGTCGTAAGCCAGATGGGTGCGAGTGTCAAGGGCTTTCAGAACCGCTTCCGCCTCTGTATGTCTGCCGATGGTGTGTGCCAAGTGGGTGAGATAGATCTGCTTTGCCCCGATACTGTTGCCCAACTCTATCGCCTCTTGAACGCAAAAATGCGTGGGATGAGTATAGAAGCGCAGACCATCTATGATCAGATGTTCCACTCCTCGAACAGCTTCCAAGGTCTCTTCCGGTACTACTTTCACATCCGTAAGATAGGCTGCATTGCCTATTTTGAAACCCAGTATCGGCAGTTTGCCGTGGATCACACGGAGCGGTAGTATCTCTATCCCTTTCGGTTTAGGAAGAGGAAAAGGCACATTGGGCTCTATTATCGTAAAGCTGTAATGCGGAACGCCCGGATAGGCAACGGCTCTGAACGCATACGGCATACGCTCCTTGAGAATGGTCGAAAGGTACTCCTCCGTATATAGAGGGCAGTCCGTCTGTCCTCGAAACAGAGGACGAATATCGTCCAGTCCGCCTACGTGATCGTAATGTTCGTGCGTAAGGAATATCCCTTCTAAGGAAGAGACATTCTCTCGTATCATTTGCTCCCTGAAGTCGGGCCCGCAATCTATCACATAATGAGCGGCATCGGCACCCTCTTTTTCCCCGAAAGAGAGAAGAATGGAAGCCCTCAAGCGTTTATCTCTGACATCTGTCGAAACACAGGTGGAGCAGCTGCAGCCAATCTCCGGAATACCGGTAGATGTACCGGTTCCCAAGAATGTAATCTTTCCTTTCATGCCCTACTCTTGCGGATGATTGTATGTGGGAGCAGCAACGTATTTCACTTCGGGGATGAGGCGAACACCATACTTTTTCCACACGCTCTCCTGTATCTCTTCCGCCAACCTTGCCACTTCTCTCCCCGATGCTCCTCCATAATTGACAATGATAAGAGCATGCTTTTCGTACGTTCCCACATTTCCGGAGCGGTATCCTTTGTAGCCACAGCGGTCTATAAGCCATGCGGCGGATAGCTTTCCCCGTCCGTCATCTTGAAGATGGTACGACAAGTCCGGATACTCCTGCAGTAAAGACTGAAGTTTATCGGCGTCCACAACCGGATTCATAAAGTAACTTCCGGCATTTCCAAGCACTTTAGGATCCGGCAGTTTACTTTCTCTGATGGAGATGACACGCTCTCGCACCTGCAACGGAGTAAGAGAACCATCTGCCGTTGCCAGGTCTTGCAATCCGTTGTAAGAGAGAATGGGATTCGGCTGCTTGCTCAAACGAAGGACAACTTTGGTGATAAGGAAACGATCCATCTCCTCTGGTCTCTTGAAGCGAGAGTCTCTGTAAGCATAGTCGCACTCTTTCTGCATATAAGTCCGATGCTCTCCGTCCACAAGGTCGTACCCTTCCACAGAGACAAGGACATCGGCAATCTCGACGCCGTAAGCTCCGATATTCTGTACCGCAGCAGCACCTGCCACTCCGGGTATAAGAGAAAGATTTTCTATTCCCCACCAGTTACGTTCACAACAGTATGCTACTGCGCGATCCCATTCCACACCTGCATCCAACTGCAAAAGCACGCTCGATTCGTCTTCGGAAAGCAGTCGTATCTCATCGGAGATGTACTTGATCAAAACCCCGTTCACATTTGCCGTAAACAGGAGATTGGATCCTCCCCCGATGATATGCTTGTCGGCATAGCGGAAGTACTCGTCACGAAGCAGAGTGGAAATATCTTCTTCCGACTCTATCTCCACATAGTACGAAACCTGTGCTCCCACACCAAAGGTGTTGAGAGGCTCTACGTTATAGTCTGTATGTATCTTCATATTTATAAAAAAGACCAAACCCCCACGGCATATACCCCCGGACTCTAAGAGAAAAGGGACTATGCGATGAGGGTATGACCTTAAAATGTATTGAGGTTCACCTTTCCGGTAAAAAACTGTCCGTTAGGAATTCTGCCCTAACGGTGCGTAATCCGGAACGATATTATCTCAAATTTACTGTTTGTGCAGGATCCAAGCGTCATTGAACTGAGAGTAACGTCTCTTGATAGACTCTCTTGTTGCCACGGCTTCTTCCTTTGTGTCATAGCTCGCAACAATAACACGATACATGCCCATCTCGTTTTGCGCAAGAAAAACATTGTATCCTTCAGCTGTCATTCTCTCTTTCAATGACTTTGCATTAGTCACATTTTGGAAGCTGCCAATCACTACACTGAAAGCGCGAAGCCCTGTTGCATCTTCTCCTTGTGCAGGAACAATTCTTTCACGAACCACAGCAGTGTGCTCGGTTGTACGAGCTATCGGCTTGATATCATCCATAGCTCCCTGATTTCCGGCCTGTGCCATTTCACGCTGTTTAGCTTTTTCCCAAGCTTCACGATATGCACTTTGTTTAGGTTTACAAGAAGTAAGACCTCCAACAAGAAGTAGTCCTGTAATGGCAATGATGATTCTTTTCATGTTCTTATTCAATTTGGTTTTTACACTCACAAATGTAAGAAAATAAGTCAGATTATTCAAATAGTAGTCCGCAATCTATCTACTCTTTTCGCCATACCGATTGCCCTCGCAATGCTAACAAATGAGTAAAAAAGATATAATCTCTAAAACCGACTATCCATTAAGCCTCTTTTTCCTCTTCCTGCTCTTCAAACGTGGTGAATCCATCCTTTACAAGTGTGTTGTACCAAAGTACAACCTTTCTGATATCTGTGGGATAGACTCTCTCCTTATCGTAGCTGGGCAACACTTCTTCCATGAAACTTTTGAGAGATTCGGGTGTTGCAGCGATGTTTTCAGCGTCCAACTCTTTACCGCTCTGCTTTTCAAAAATAGTGGTGAGCAGTGTTCTTAGAGGCAGATCGCCCTCTTCGGTGTAGATGGAAATATCGTACAGGGAAACAACTTTATCTTTTGGGAAAAGCTGACGCTTCACTTTAGTGGTGAGATCTTGAATGACTATTGGAGTTCTGTTTCCGGTCAAGATTTTGAACAATCCCGGTTTACCGCTTATGGAGAGAATTTGTTTCAGTGACATTATTCTTTCTTTTTAATGTTTTATTGGGTGATAATTAAGTTGAATATCTCTTCCCACTGTTCTATAACAGAGTGTGGGGAATAGTTTTTTATTGTGTACGAGGCAAGAACCTTTGCCGTTTCTATTTCATCGCTTTGCGTTCTGATACGTCTTTCTACTTCTTCTTTCGGCATCTTATTGCGGAGCATCACTCTCTCTGTTCTTACTGCTTCCGGAGCATCAACCAGAATAACGGCATCACAAAACCGGTTCATTCTGCTGGAGTAAAGTATGCCGGACTCCATCCCGACCCATTCGCATGGAGATTGTGCCTTCCAAGAGAGAAACTTCTCCTCTACTGCCGAGTGGATGATCCGCTCCATTTCTATCTTTTTAACAGAAGGTGTCCCGAAAATGATTGAGCTTAGAAAAGGTCTGTCTATCTCTCCCTGCTCGTTCAAAACGGATCTGCCGAGTAGTTTTTCCAGCTGAGCCGCAACGCCGGAATCGAAATAAACAGCTTTTGCAACGCTATCGGTATCGAAAACAGGAATACCATAAAGAGCAACAAGCCTGCTTAGAATGCTTTTTCCACTGCCTATGCCGCCACAGATACCGAGGACACGCGTCTCTTTTTTCATTCTTGTGCCTCTTTTTCTTCCAAAAGATACTCCACAGTGGTAGGGTCTGTCTGGATCATCTGCACGTAAAACGGCTTCTGCTGTATGATTATATCCGCCTTTCCCGACCTGCTGCCTCCCAGCTCTGCCTTGTCTATCGTTACCACGATATCCTTTGGAGAGAGCTCTTTAAACATATTCTCCGGAATAAAACAGGTAACACGGATGAAAGAGGGAAACGTACGCACATAGAAAGGAAGCTCCTCATCATTCATGGAGATAGGCACTTCAAACTCTTTCTGAACCAGTTTCTGGGTATGAGCACAAAGCGTTATCTCATTGGGAGTAATGGTAATCCCGTTGCGAGAAAGGAGTCGCACCGTAAAGATAGTGGAGTCTTTGACATTGCTGAATACGATAGTATCGGTCTCCACCTCCGTCAAGAGATCCAAAAGATGCTTTCCGCCATAGACAATAGCCGAGGTCTGACTCATGGAGACAGAGTCCAAAATACTTCCTATCTCCGGTTCTATCTTCGTGGAGAGCTTTATGGGAAGCTGCTTCTTCGCCTTTGCGGTATAGCTGAACCCGATGCTTGCAGGCACAATGCGGTCTATTCGGGACGATGACAGTGCTTGCGAATAGATCAACTTCTCCAACTGCCCCGCAGGTATATCCACAGCTCCGTATCTTTTCTCGGAAAACTCTATCGGCAAAACGATCTCCCGTGCTCTCTGAAGCCATATATATCTCAAGAAGGCACTTCCCGTGTCCGTGATGGTTACGGTTACGGTTTCGGGAATAGGCTCCGAGAGAGAGATGTCGGCAGGTATTTCCGGAGCAACGAGCTTGAAAGTAACATTATCCGTATAGGTATCCTGCACTGCCCGTATAAACCAAAAAGCAAAACTAAGCACAAAAAAGAAGAGGTATGCCATCAGTTTACGCATACCTATACGCCCAAGAAGGGATTTGATCTTCTTCGATAACTTTTGCCTGCGAGACATTACTCTTTCCCGATGATCTCTTTATTGCTTATTTTTTCTTCTCTTCTACCACAAGAGGAAATATGCTGGAGAATGTTACACGCACCTTTACGCCTTCGGCTATCTCCACAACAACGTATCCGTTTTCTTTGTTTATCTCCTTAAGTGTACCCATGATGCCGTCCGAAATGATCACTTTGTCTCCGGTCTTAAGGCTCTCTCTCTGACGCTGTACCTCTTTCTGACGCTTGCTGTTGGGACGGATGATGAAGAGCCAGAAGACGAGCACCATCACACCTATAAAGATAAACTGCATATATGAGCCGCCGGCAGGTGCTGCTTGTAAAAATACCATGTTCATAGTTGTTTGAAGTTATTTGAAAGTTAAAATTGTTTTTCTTTTATTCCGAACGTCCCAAACGGTTCATCATGCTCCGAGAATGCGTCCCTCTGCTTTCAGATCCATTATGGCTTGATGCAGAATACCGTTGATGTAGTTCGTATTGTTCGGATTGCTATAATACTTAACGAGGTTAAGGTACTCGTTCATCGTCACGCTGGTTGCTATGGTTGGGAAGTGTATCGCTTCCGTTATGGCGAGTTGCAAGATAAGGTATTCTATCTCGGCGACACGCTCCTTGTCCCAGTTGCGGAAGTATTTGCTAATGAGTGCTCTATACTCTTCCTCGTTCAGGATAGCCTGAGAGACAAGCTGTGTACCGAACTCACGCTCCTCGTTGCCGTTATATTGCGGACGAAGAAGCCGTGATAAAGCGGTGTCCTCTTTCATACCATTCACCACCTTTAATACAAAGCTCATCACGATCTCAATATCATCGTTCCAGAAGATAGAAGAGTCTTGCAAGATAGCGAACCACTCATCGTTATCCAAGATGAAGCGTTTGTAGATGCGCTTCCAGAACTCTTTATGAGAGTCGAAGTCTTCTGCCGGAAGCGGCATGCTATCCTCCTCTTCTTCTCGAAGCAGGAAAGAGAGAATGTTAGAGAAGTAGTCCGTAAACTCTTCCCTTGCCGGAATCAGCGTCTCACACTCTGCAATGAAGTCGGGATCGGCTTCCAAGATTGCCACGTATGGGGAAGCGATGATAATATCCAGCTTTTTCACCAGCTCCATATCCGAAGATCTCTTCTCCAGTTCGATCTCCTTTCTCCTCTCAGCCTTTACTTTCACATAGTATGGCACCAGTACCATCAGCTTGTATAAGTGATAAGATTTGTCCAACGCCATGGTCAGATTGTTGGATGCCACAGAAGCCTTTGTGCCTCCGGAAAGGTAAAAACTGTACAGTATTTGGAGGGCTTTTATACGTATCAGTGTACGATTGATCATATCTATTCTATGAATAAGTTGGCTACAAAAATACGACTTTTCTCACACTATACCAAAGGGAGAAGATCAAGCCATTTCAAAAGAGAAAATAGAGGGACGAAAAGGAGAAAAAGCCGTTTTTACCCGATGCCCGGTCAAAGAAAAAAAGCGGCTTCAAAGCGGAATTTTTATATAAAAACGAATGGTCAAAAATCGGAGCGGACAGCTCCCCAAAAAACCTCCAGTCTAAAGAAAGAAATCTCCAATAAGAGATAAAACACTGTCTGTCAATCGTATATAAAACAGCCTATCTTTGAAAAAAATTTTTCTCCAAGCCATTTGATGGGGCTTTTTCGCGTTAATAGCTGTGAATTTTAACACCGCTAATCGTAAATAAATCCTAATGCACTTTCGGGACAAAAAACGACAAAAAAGAGGCTAAAAAGCACAAAACACTGTTTATCAATACCATAAACAAAATTTCTAAACACGTTAATCGAATCCGGTAAACGTGTTAAGTGAAATCAGTAAACGTGTTCACTGAAAAATTAAACACGTTAAGCCGAAAGAATATGCTCGTTTAGTGTTTTCGCTTAACAGCTATCGGAATTTGTGTTAATAAAACAGCGCGAATTTAACAATTCGGTCGTGCTCTGAAAACGACCCCTCCGATCAAAATAGAGAGCAGAAAAAAAGCGAGCATTTTTCGGGATGAAATATACAAAAATCGGCTTCTCAAAAAGAGCTGTATGGGCTCCTCCGAAAAGAGAAAATATCCACACCATTTTTTGAGCACTCTCACCGGCTCCTCTACCTCTCTTCCTCAAACTTGGAAAGCTATATGAACGAAGAAAACACTTTTTCTGTATATTTGTCTCAAAATTAAAATCATAGACTAACATGACATTGAAAAAACTAATCAAGGAGACCCACCTCTGGCTTTCGCTACCGTTCGGAGTGATCATTTCAATCATCTGTTTCAGCGGAGCTATGCTGGTATTTGAAAGAGAGATTACGGAGTGGTCTAATCCGAAAATATTCAAAGTAGCCGAAGTGAAAGCAGAGACTTTGCCTATGGATTCGCTTATGAACCTGGCACAAAAGAGTCTGCCCGAAGGAGTAAAAATCACTTCGCTTCGCATCTCATCCAATCCGAAGAAAAGCTACGAACTTGCCATATCCGAGCCTCGCCGTACTCTGCTGTTTATAGATCAATATACGGGAGAGATAAAGGGCTTTATAAAGCGTCCGGCTTTCTTCTATACCATGGTGAAGCTTCACTATACACTGCTGGACAAAGTAGAGAGTAAGGATGAAATCTTCTGGGGTAACGAGCTTGTGGGTATCAGTACCATCGTGTTTGTCATAGCTCTTATTACGGGTATTGTTCTCTGGTGGCCTCGTTCGAGGAAGTATCTGGCAAAAAATCTAAAGATAGTTGTCGGGAAAGGTGCATGGAAGTTTTGGTATTCGTTTCACAATGCAGCAGGAATGTATGCCCTTATCTTCCTTCTTGCCATGGCTCTTACGGGGCTGAATTGGAGCTACTCGTGGTATAAGAAAGGATTTTATGCCGTTTTCGGTATGTCTCAACAGCCGTCGGAACAGGGCGGTAACAGACATGGAACAAGAGGTGATAAAAAAGATGCCGAAATCTCTCCGGAAAATCCATTCATTGCATGGGAAAAAGCTTACAAGACCGTATTGGCAGAAAATCCTAAGCACAAGCAGATCAACGTATCCGATGGTTCTGTCTCTGCCATAATAGGAGAGTTCGGAAATGCTAACGCAGCCAACAAATACAGCTTCGACAGAGAGAGCGGAGCCATAACGGAACGCAGCCTGTACAAAGATGTACCCAAACAGAACAAGTTCCGCAGCATCATCTACAACGTACACGTAGGAAGCTGGGGAGGAACGATAACAAGAGTACTCACAGCCTTGGCTGCTCTCATAGGTGCTGCCTTACCCATTACGGGGTATTATCTCTTCATCAAGAGGATGATCGTAAAGTATCGCAAGCGCAAAAAGGGTGTTGCCAAAGTGTAAGTACTCCCCTATCTAACAAAAACAGAAACAGAGTTCTTGCCAAAGCGTGGCAGACTCTGTTTCTGTCGTAATAAATGACAACACGTTACAGAATGAAAATACTGGTTTCTTGGAGTGGAGGTAAAGATTGTATGCTGGCTCTCCATAAAGCTATACAGACTCACTCTCCATCGGAAGTCTATCTGCTGAATATGTGCGATGAGGATGGTTCCATGTCTCGTTCGCATGGATTGAGTGCTCTGCTTATGCAAAGGCAGGCAGAAGCAATGGGTCTCCATCTTCTGCAAATAGCGGTACAACGAGATGGCGGAGGGTATGAAGCCTCTTTCAAAAAAGGTGTCGCCGAACTGATGGTCAAGGGCGTTACGCATGGTGTCTTTGGGGACATCTATCTGGAAACCCATCGCTCATGGGTGGAAAGAGTATGCCAAGAGTGCGGCATCACCCCCATATTCCCTCTTTGGGGGATGAAAAGCGAAGAGGTGGTGCGTTCGCTGATAGACGAAAAGTTCAGAACCACCATCGTATCCATACGCAAAGGCAAGCTTTCGCCCGAAGAGTTCTTGGGAAAAGATCTTTCTCATCCGCTCCTCGATACGCTTAAGGTCATGCCGGGAATAGATCCGTGCGGAGAGAATGGAGAGTACCACACTTTTGTTTACGACGGCCCTCTGTTCCAAAAGCCACTATCTTTCCGGATAACAGGTCAGACCGAAAACGATAAACACTACTTCAACACACTTCAACTCTTATGATTCGGCTTCGCAAACAGATACTGCTACTGTTCATAATATGCAGCTCTCTCCTCTCGGTTGTAGCTCAAAAGCCTGTGAGAGTAGTCTCTCTCGTCCCATCGGTAACCCAGAGTATCGTAGACCTCAAGGCTGAAAAATATCTGGTCGGAATCACTTCTTACTGCAATGTTCCCAAGGGAGTAAAGGCTGAAGTGGTATCTTCCGCCGTAAAGATGAATGTGGAGAAGATCCTTCGTCTTAAGCCTGACATTGTCTTTGTGTCGGGGCTCACCAATGCGAAAGATATGGAAACGCTGAAACGGATGGGAGTAAAGATACAGATGCAACCCACTCCGAAAAGTTATGCAGAGATTTGCAGCCAGTTTCTCCAACTGGGACGCACCTTAGGCTACACGGAGCAGGCTGAGAAAATAGTAAAGGAGAGCCAAAAGGTGATCCAAGAGATCCGCGAGAAAAGAAAAAGGGAGAAAACAAGGCGCTCTAAGGTTCTCATGCAGATTGGAGCCAATCCGATCTTCGCGGTTCTTCCGAATACATTCATGGCAGACTACCTCTCTTTTCTCGGCGTGGAGAATATAGCCGAAAAAGAGACCAAAGGCACTCTGACGAGAGAGTTTGTTGTGGCTAAGAATCCGGACTATATAATAGTGGTAACAATGGGAGTGGTAGGAGAAGAGGAGCGAGATACATGGCTGAAACATAAGACCATGACCGCCACGAAAAACGGACATATATATATCGTGGACTCTACAATAGCGTGTCAGCCATCCCCTATCGCATTCAAAAAGACACTCGAAGTTTTGGACAAGTATATCAGATAACAGAAGATGAAAAACAATTTCGGACTTATACACATATATACCGGAGACGGGAAAGGTAAGACAACAGCGGCAGTGGGACTCGCTACTCGCGCATTGGGCGGAGGCTTTAAGGTGTGCTACTGCTCCTTTCACAAGCGTCCCGAAAAGTATGGATACACGGAGATGGAGAGCCTAAAAAAGTTGGGAGCATCCGTCTATAACTTTGCCAAAGGACACCCGCACTTGGACAAATCAATATCGCCCGAAACCGTTGCACAAGAGGCAAAAGAAGCTGTGAACTTTCTTAAGGATCTTGTCCGACACGAGACATTCGACCTTCTTATCATGGATGAGATACTCATTTCGGTACGAGATCACTACATAGAAGAAGAGTTGCTGCTCGACTTTATCCGCTCCAAGCCCGAACATCTTGAACTGGTACTCACCGGAAGAGGTGCTACGGAAAATCTCATGGAGCTTGCTCATTATGTTACCTACTGCAAGAAAGTGAAACACCCTTTCGATAGTAAGATACGCTCTCGAAAAGGGATAGAATATTGAATACCCGTATGCGAACAGCGAAGTATGGCTCAAACTTTGCCATCCCGATCCTTATCGTAAGTCTTGTGGGAGTACTGCTACTCTCTCTGAGTATCGGGGAAATCTCCATTCCTTTTTGGAAATGGAAAGAGATATTGCAGGATCCGGACAGTATGGAGTATGGCATTCTCACCTATATCCGACTGCCTCGTGCTCTCTTGGGATTGGCTGTGGGTGGTGCTCTCTCCCTCGCCGGAGTAGTGCTGCAAGGGATATACAGGAATCCGTTGGTAGAGCCTTATACTTTGGGAATATCGGGAGGAGCATCTCTGGGGGTAACTTTTGCAATTGTCTCCGGACTGCATGCCGTCACGATACTATTCTTACCCCTTGCCGGATTTATCGGTGCGCTGCTCACAATCTTTCTGGTCTATACTCTCAGCTTGCAGCGTGGTTACCTCAGCATTACAAGGATGCTTCTGATCGGTGTCATGATCAGCTTTATCTCCTCTTCTCTAATGATGTTTCTGATGAGTGTTACGGATGTGGAAAACATTCACGGAATAGTATTCTGGATTATGGGATCTCTGAATGAAAGCAACACGATGCTGTGGGTATCGATGCTTATTCTGTCCATCCTCTCTTTGGGTATCACCTACCTTTTTACCACGCCCCTGAATGCTCTAAGGCTTGGAGAAGAGAAAGCAATGCACCTCGGCATCAATGCCAATACCACTATACGTATTCTCTTTATAACCACTTCGCTCCTCACCGGTGCCTGTATTGCTGTTGCGGGAGTAATTGGATTTGTCGGATTGGTTATTCCTCATATTGTCCGACTATGGGTTGGTACGGATTATCGTAAACTGCTCTTGACATCATATTTGGCAGGAAGCGTATTCCTTATACTCTCTGATGTTGTTGCCCGAACGATAATAGCCCCCAATGAACTGCCTATCGGAGTGATAACCGGTATCATTGGAGGAGCAGCCTTTATATTGATTTTGGTAAAAAGCAAGTACGGCAACAAATAGCAAAAAACTTGCTGACGATATAAAAAAGAGATCCGATATGGAAGGCTTCCATATCGGATCTCTTTTCTGTGTGTTTTCTGGTTTTAATTCTAAAGGTTAGTCATCGATTCTTACAAACTGTCCGTTTCTGTCGAAATAGATTTCAACATCATCACCTCTGTGCATGATTTCTACCTTATATCCGTTAGATTTCTTTTCAACAGTAGAAATATAAGCTCTTGGAAACCTTGCACTGATATAGTTTCTGATATTGGCAGGAAGAGTTTCGATGAATGAGTTTGGCAATGCACGCTCATCTCCGTCTACTTCAATCCACTCGCCATTGCTGTTAAAGTTAATGTCAACACCATTTACAAGATCTACATCGTACATAGTAACGTAAGGATTGTTGCTGCGACGCTTAATCTTGATCTCTTTGATACGTACGTTAGGGAAATGAGTAGCAAGGAAGTCGTTTGCGATACGAGGGAGTCTGTCGTCTACAATAGGAGCATCGCCTCCGTTACCCGGATTGTTTCCGCCTTGATCATTATCCGGACCTATCAAAGAACCGTTTACATCGAAACGAAGTTCAACATCATTCGCCAATTCCAATTCAAATCCGTAAGTCTTTTTCTTTAGTTCTACGATGAAAGTTCTTGGGTAAGTTCTCTTGACATACTCAGAGATACTTGCAGGGATAAGTCTCATGATGGACTCCGGAACCGGTAGATAGTAATCGTCATCTCCCTCTACTTCGATCCAACGATCTTGTTGATCAAATACAACTTTGTAGCTCTTGAAGTATCCTTGCTTCAGATAAACTTTCTTTTTAATCTGACCTTTTTCACGCTCGATCTTGGTATAAACAATTCTGTATCCAGGGAAGTGAGTGCTTACAAACTGATCTATTGTAGTGTTTGTATCGCCTTCTCCAGGGTTAGGATTCGTTCCTTGAGAATTGTCGTTAAGTAGTGCTCCGCTTTTGTCAAAGAGCAACTCTTTGTCATTTACAAGCTCAACCTTGAAGCCATAAGCCTTTCTTTCTATCTCCTGTAAACCGATGTTAGGATAGTTTGTATCTACATACTGTACGATAGCAGCAGGAAGAAGACCGAGTAGATTACGTGGAATAGGACGTCGATCTATGAGACTTTCAATCTCTATCCACTGACCATTTCTGTCAAATTCGATCTTGACATTGTCCGTAATAATAGTGTTGTTTTTCTTTTTCAACACTCCTGCATAAAGAGCACCAAATTCATTCTCTTTATCTCTCTTTACCACTTTCTCTACAGTATAGTCTTCAAAGTAAGTGGAAACGAACTGAGAAGCACTCTCAGGCAGTCTGTCTGTTTCTTCTTGAACTATAGGAAGATCTTGCTTAACGTCTTCATTCTTCGTACAAGAAGAGAATACCAATGCTCCTCCAAGAGTTGCAGTAAAAAGTATAAATCCAATCTTTTTCATTTCTTTCTTCATGGCATATAGTTTTGATGATTGTACTGCAAATATCGAAACGAAACCTGAAAAGAATCTGGAATGAAATAAAAAAGTGAGATTTATATTGTTTTCATTCTATATAGAGGATTACACCTGCATTGTTCCCCATCAGAAAGAGATCTTTCTATACTTTATTCTGACGAGAGAGCTCGAAACAGTGTCTGCTTTGAGCGTCAAAATAGTAAATTACTTGCAGATGTTCTACCTCGCAGATAGATTTAACCAAAGCCAATCCCAAGCCTAAAGAGCCTTGTTTCTTACTACCCTGATAGAATTTATTAAAGATCTGAAGAGGATCTAACGGTGTATCTACTCCGCTATTACGGAACACAATCTTATTATCCGAAAGCTCAACCACAAACTCCCCCCCCTGTATGTTGTGCACATAGCCGTTCTTAATAAAGTTGCCGATCAGGATAGAGCCAAGAATTTCATTCATTTTGGTTCGGAACACACCGTTCTCTACAATTTTCAAAGATATGTCCATGTGTTCATAGGCATCCGAATAGTTCGGGAGCATTTGGTGAACAAGGGCATTGAAATCCAGCTCTTTTTTCTCCACAAACTGGTGATTGTCTATCTTGAACAGCAGCATAAGAGCTTTGTTTAGCTTGGAAAGATAATCCAACATCTGCTGAGTCTTTGCAAGTTCAGCCAGCTGATTTTCAGAAAGAGTCTCGTCTTCCATCAGCGTGTCTATACGGTTAAGGCAAACGGCAATAGGAGTCTGCATCTCATGTGAAGCATTTCCGATAAACAGCTTTTGAGACTCAAACAGCTCCTCTGCCCTCTCCATGTTGCGCACTGCTGCCTTATTCAGTTTGTCAAACTCCAATATAATGGTCGGATTATTAAGAGCCGGATTAGCCTCTCCTACTTTATACCCATCCATCCAAGAGAGCAATCTGTACAGAGGTCTATTGATTCGCTCATAGATCCAGATATTTACGGCAATGATCGTAAGCAGAAGACATATGTATAAAAATATGATCCACGAAAGTATGGACTCTTTAAGGTCGTGCTTTTCCACGGTTGGGGTATAAACATCCAAACGATAATATTTCTCTCCCATGCCCTTGTGATAAACAGCCGAACGCACTCTGGCAGGTTCTGTTTCCTTTTTAAGCGGAAGATAGACCATCGTATCTATATATCTCACACGCCGTCTATTCAGTGCTTCCTCCCTTGAAATCTCTTTCAAATAGTACTGATTGTTCGAGTTTGTACTCACTGTCGGAATACTCTCTCCTGCGAGAAATCGAGCCATGATAAGCTCCGAATAGTCGTCCAAAGAGTCATCAATCTCATCGTTCAACTCATCTATCATCGCAGCATAAAAGAGTCCCGCCCATATCGTAAGGATGATACTCAAAGAGATAGATAGCCTTATAACAACCCGATAGATAAGTTTCATAAGAGAAAGGGGCTTATTTGTTGTACAATTTTGATACCGCTTCCCGGATCTCCTCTACGGTAGCAGTGGCAGGAAGAGAGTCATAACCGATCCGGAAAGAACACCCTCCCCGAAAAAGAGAACACCCATAAGCTCCATTCCCTCTCAGCAATGTCCCGGAAAGACAAGCCGGACAGACCACCGAAGTATCTATGCTTTTATAGGCATTATCGGCGGACTTCATGATGGAAGAGCCGTAGATCACCTCTTGAACAAGCTCTTTTACTAATGCTTTCATCTCTTCCATGAAAGTATGAGGAGAGTATTTCCCTTTGTCTATAAGTTGCAACTTGTACTCCCATTCGCCTGTCAGACGAACACTTTTCAGAAGATCGCTCTTGATGACCCGGATGAGAGCTATTCCTTTTGCCGTCGGAATCAGATTCTTTCTCTTCTTCTCCACATAGCCGCGCTTTTGAATGGTTTCGATGATAGCAGATCGAGTAGAAGGTCTTCCGATACCTTTCTGCTTCATGGCCTCTTTCAGCTCTTCGTCTTCAACCAACTTCCCGGCTGTCTCCATGGCATTCAGCAGAGTGGCTTCCGTATATGGTTTGGGCGGTTGAGTCTGTTTCTCCTGCAAGTCCGGCTTATGAGGTCCGGACTCTCCCTGGGTAAAAACGGGCAGGATACCTGCTTCCTCTTCATCTTTTACAGACTCCTCCTTATCTGCCGGAGAGTCTGCAAAGACCGCTCTCCAGCCTAAAGATGTGATCTCTTTGCCTGTCGCACGGAATGGGATAGAGGCTACCTCTGCCGATATAGTGGTATTTTTGATCTCTGCATCCGGGTAAAAAGATGCGATGAAACGCTTTGATACAAGATAATAAACACGCTCTTCGTTTTCATTCAAGAAGCGTGGAGTCTCTCCGGTAGGTATTATCGCATGGTGGTCTGTTACCTTACTGTTATCCACAAACTTCTTATTCTTCTTTAGAGCCTTACCCAATAACGGAGCAACCACATCCCTCAAATCCGGGATGTTTGCAAGGTTTTGAAGCACGTTCGGACACTTGGAAAAGATGTCATCGGTAAGATATGTCGTATCCACACGAGGGTATGTAAGCAGCCGCTTTTCGTACAAAGATTGTGCACATTTCAGTGTGTCGTCTGCCGTCAAGCCCCATTTCTTATTGCACTCTATCTGCAGAGAAGTGAGGTCGAAAAGGCGAGGCGGTCCCTCTTTGGCAGCTTTTTTCTCTACTTTGGTTACACGAAGCGGTTCGGAAAGGATCTGTTCGAGTACTTTCTGAGCCTCGGATGCCTCCTCATACTTCCCTTTTGTGGAGTTGAACAGAGTATCTCTATATGTTGTCTTTATCTCCCAATAAGGCTTCGAGACAAACTGTTCGATCTCCAGATGACGCTCCACAAGCAGAGCAAGAGTAGGCGTCTGCACTCGTCCTACGGAGAGTATTCCTTTCTCGTGAGCCGGTTTGAACCGTTGGGTGTACAGGCGTGTGGCATTGAGACCCAGTATCCAGTCGCCCACTGCCCGGCTCAGCCCTGCCATGTAAAGGTTCCGATAGTCGCTCTCAGGCTTGAGATTTTTGAACGCCTCCCTTATCGCCTCCTCCGTCATGGACGAAAGCCAAAGTCTCTTTACGGGTACTTTGCACTCTGCCAACTGGAGCACCCATCTCTGTATAAGCTCTCCCTCCTGTCCGGCATCACCGCAGTTTACAACCTCCGATGCCTGTGAGACAAGATGCTTGATGACATTGAACTGTGCCTCTATCCCTCTTCCTTCTATCAGCTTGATACCGAACTTCTCCGGAATCATCGGCAGCTGCTCCAGAGACCACCTCTGCCATTCCGGCTTGTAGTCGTGTGGTTCTTTGAGAGTGCACAGATGTCCGAATGTCCACGTAACGCAATAGCCCTGCCCTTCAAGGTAGCCATCACGCCTTTGTGTAGCTCCAAGCACGGCAGCAATATCCCTTGCAGCAGAGGGTTTTTCGGCGATACAGAGAATCATCTTTACTTATATATAGAATGTATTACGAGAGCATACTTGTCTCCAAAGGTACAAAAATGGAATAGAATCCACTTTTCATTCCCCTTTTATCCCCTCTGAAAGTGGTTCCGATATTATTCTTTGTTAATCTCATTGGTACGAATCAGGTACCTTGCTAAACAACCATAAAGATGGGAACAACGTAGTTAATAAATGCCAAAAACAGGTCTTTACTATGTTAAATCTATCATTTTATTTGCTTACTTTGCATCCAATCGATCAAAAGAAAGAGTTGAAATCTATAACATACAACAAAAACACATAACTAAGAAAAGCTTTAATCATGAAGACAAACACCAAATTTGTTCTTGCCATCATCGGATCTTCCTGCCTCAGTGCAGTATTGGCAGTGGGCTTATATGCGGGATATACAGGTCTGAGAGGGACACACGTGGGAGACACTCACGCTATCGGAAACAGCGGAACGCCTTCAGCTGCTTTTGAAGGTAATATGCAGCAGGTGGCACTCGCTCCTGCCGGACTGCCCAAAGACTTTGTGGAAGCGGCAGAAAGGAGTGTGCACGGAGTAGTGCATATCCGTGCAGAACTTTCCAGAAACACTTCTCGTTCCGGTCGCAGAGCACAAGAAGAGTTTATAGACCCGTTCGAGTTTTTCTTCGGTCCGGGACAAGGTTCTCGCCGAATGCAGACACAGCCCTCTTATTCCATGGGATCGGGAGTGATTATATCCTCCGACGGCTACATCATAACCAACAACCACGTGGTAGAAGGCTCGAACAAGCTCACCATCACACTCAATGACAACAAGGAGTACAACGCTTCGATCATCGGGACGGACAAGGCTACCGATTTGGCTCTTCTCAAGATAGAAGCCAAAGATCTGCCTGTAATCCCGTTCGGAGACTCCGAAGCACTGAAAGTGGGAGAGTGGGTATTGGCTGTCGGAAACCCTTTCAATCTGACCTCTACGGTAACTGCCGGCATCGTGAGTGCAAAGGGACGAAACGGTATGCCTTCCGGCAATCTTCAGCAAATCTCTTCGTTCATCCAGACGGATGCAGCGGTAAACTCCGGTAACAGTGGTGGTGCTCTCGTCAATACACGAGGAGAATTGGTGGGAATCAATACCATGATTTACTCTCAAAACGGACAGTTTGCCGGCTACTCCTTTGCTATTCCCGTATCCATTGCCTCCAAGGTGGTTACAGACCTCAAGCAGTATGGAGCGGTACAGCGTGCGATACTCGGAGTGGTCGGAAGCAATATAGATTCGGACTCTAAAGAGAAGTTCGGTCTCAAGGTTTCCGAGGGAGCGGTAGTGCAGGAGTTTGCCGATTTCAGCCCGGCCAAAGCGGCAGGTGTTCAGGTCGGAGACGTCATCACAGAGGTCAATGGTGCCAAGATTCGCAGTATCTCCGAACTGCAAGAGCAGATCTCCAAATATCGTCCGGGCGATCAGGTGAAGCTCCGAATAGATAGAAAAGGCAAGAGCATGGAGCTGAATGTTGCCCTTAAAAACAGCAAAGGCAACACGGAAGTGGTAAGAAAAGCCTCTTTCGACTCGCTTGGTGCTGCGTTCAGAGCACTTTCTGCCGAAAAGAGAAAGAGCCTCGGCATAGATTTCGGCGTGGAAGTTGCCGGCGTGGACGACGGCAGACTCAGCAAGGCAGGCATTCGCAAAGGCTTCATCATCCTTTCCGTGAACAATGTTGCAGTGCAGACACCGGAAGACATGGAGCGTATCGTGAACGAGGTAATCGCTTCATCTTCTTCGGACAAAGTACTGTTCATCAAAGGGTTGCAGCCTAATGGCGAAAGAAAATACTTTGCAATAGATCTCTCCTAAACCTTTAGAGGTTCAGGAAAGAGAGATCCTTGACAAGACAGACGGCTCTCTCACAAAGTTTGTCCACCTCCATGGTAGACGCCGGCTTTGTGAGAGAGCTTTTTTATACGCACAAATGTAGAAGCATCCGCATCTTAGAGGCCTATTCTTCCGCAGGAGAGAGGTAGTAGATATGCGACCCCTGTCCTCGGCATCGCAGTCTGCCGGAGAGCGCAAAGGCTTTCAGCTCCCGTCCTGCGGTAGAAGCCGAGAGTCCGGTAAGGGCGGCATAGCCTTTTACTTTCAGAAATCCCTCCTCCCGAATATATTTCAGCGCAGCAGCAAGACGCTCAGCCTCCCCCGTGGAAGCATCCGTATAAGTGTGGCTCTGCCCCCGTTTCAGGGAGCAGATATTGTTTCCTCTTCGTATAAGCTCCTTATCTGCCCTGTAATTAACGCCCCTCATCTCTATGCTTGTCGCATTCCGTTTTCCGGCGACACTCTCCGGCTCTGTCCCCTCTTTCAGTCCCAAAGAAGCGGAGAATGTACCCAGACCGTCCACCTTTACGGAAAAGCCCTGCGCTATGAGCCGGACAATGCTCTGCGAAAGAGCTGTAACGATCCCTTTCACATCTCCCGGAGTGAAGCTCGAACTCTCACTGATCTCTTTTGCAAGATGTTCCAATCCAAGCTGTTGTATGATGACCATTTTGGGGTATTTCACTTGCTTGCCGGTCTTGCCCAGATCGGGCATCTCCCTCATTCTGTACTCTGCCATGATTGTTCTGTTTTTGAAGTTATGGTTAATGCGACCACAAAAGTAGTTTGCCCTGTTCGGAGGTTCTGCCAAACGCTTCAAAATGTTGCCATCTTCTGCTGTTTTCCGGAAATCTCGTCTAAATTCGTGAAAATTACGCCTTGGTTTCCACAAGACAAGACCCGACTTCCAAAAACAGAGACACGACCTCTGCAAGTCAAACCTTGAAAAGAAGATCTTTAGCTGTTCGGACAGATTTGTAAACGGATTAAAAACAGTTTCCGAACGGATATAAAAGCTTTTCTTAAACGGCATAAGCAGAAATTTGCCACCCTTCAAACAGGCGTTTTCCCCGTTCATGCTTATCTTTTTCAGGAGTGCAAAAAGGCTCTTCTTCCTCATTGCAAGAGCTTGAAACCAATGTTCGGAATGTTTTTTCCACAATGATCCGAAGCTCCGGTTCGGTAGAAAAAGAGGTTTATCCCTACTGCCTTTCTCCTTTTGGTTTATTGTTCGTTATTTACTACCTTTGCAATAATTTTCCCCTACTACGTATAACTATCATTAGATAATGAGACAACTCAAGATTCAGAAGTCTATAACCAATCGTGAAAGTGCTTCTTTGGATAAGTATCTGCAAGAGATCGGACGCGAAGAACTTATCACGGTGGAAGAGGAGGTAAAGTTGGCGCAAGCCATTCATCGCAATGATGAAAACTCCCAAGCCGCATTGGAAAAACTAACGAGAGCGAATCTTCGTTTTGTTGTGTCTGTGGCAAAACAGTACCAAAACCAGGGATTGAGCCTTCCCGACCTTATCAACGAAGGGAACTTAGGCTTGATCAAAGCAGCAGAGAAGTTCGATGAAACCAGAGGTTTTAAGTTTATATCTTATGCCGTGTGGTGGATCCGCCAATCCATTCTTCAAGCATTGGCAGAACAGTCGAGAATAGTTCGTCTGCCTCTCAACCAGGTCGGCAATATCTCCAAGATTCAGAAAGCGGTGATGAAGTTCGAGCAAGAGCACGAGCGCAAACCATCATCCGAAGAGCTTGCAGCAGCACTGGAGATGTCGGAAGACAAGGTAAACGAGACAATGAAAATAAACGGACGACAGCTTTCTGTGGATGCGCCTTTCGTGGAAGGAGAGGATAACAGCCTGCTGGACGTACTTGTGAATGATGATGCTCCTAATGCAGACCGAACTCTGATTAACGACTCTCTATCGTTGGAAATAGAACGAGCTCTTTCGACACTCACTCCAAGAGAGAGCGATATAATCAAGATGTTCTTCGGAATAGGCGGTTGTCCGGAAATGACATTGGAGGAAATCGGTGTTCGTTTCGGGCTTACAAGAGAGCGCGTAAGGCAGATTAAAGAGAAAGCCATCCGCAGACTAAGACAGGGCAATAGAAGTGTCCTTCTGAAGTCTTATCTGGGATAAGAAAAAGATTTTTCCTCATAAATAACCGGAAAGGGTATCGGAGCACTGTCTTCGATACCCTTTCTTCTATATGGAGGCACAGGGTAAAGAGAGCAGACATGAGCTTTTGCCTCACCAAATGAAGAGGCAAAATATCTCTATTCTTCAAAAGATTTAATTAACTTTGGAAAGCTATGAAAGGACAAAATATAGAAACAAATATCATAAGCAATGCTTCAGCCAAAACAGGTATAAAGGCTTGGGCATTGCTCTTGCTGTCGGGGCTGCTATTTCTTACTCCGATGAGCATGAATGCTCAAACGCTCGATCAGATAGAGACTCTTGCTCAACAAGGGCGGGTAGACGAAGCCGCAGAGGCAGGGTTAAAGCTTCTGCCCTCCCTGAAAAGGAAACCGATGGAGCGTCTGGATGTGGTACAGATCCTTGTGAAAAGTCATCTGTTCGCACAGGCAGAGGCTCAGCTGACCGATATAAAGAAGAACAGAAGAGCTTCCGACGCCATCAAAAAGAAAATTCAAGAGACAGAACGGATGATCGAACAGGAAAAGAGAGCGCTGCAAAGCATCAAGATACTCTCTTTGATAGACACGCTGCATCTTTCTGCCTCGGAGATAGGAGACGTTTTGCCGGAAATACCGGCTGTCCAAACAGGGGCAAAGAGTGTTTCGTTCAGAGAAAAGTCTTTCCACATACGCGGAGACTACCGGACATGGAAGGTGGAACGAAACCCCGAAACGGGGACAGACCGAGTGGTAGTCTGGTTCGAGTCTCCCGACAAAGAGAGTGGAGACACCGGATACAGCTCTGTACCCGAAGGTCTTCCTACCGATGGAGAGATCTCCTGGCTGTGCCTGATGCCCGACGGACAGACACTCTACTACTCCTATAAAGACACCATTCCGGGGAGCAGAAGCAATCTGTATGTAACCATGTTCCGCGAAAGCGATAACAGCTTTCTGCGTTCTCAAAAGCTCCCGATGCCGTTCACCGGCTATGCGGACGACATTGCCTACATGAATGATGAAGAGAACGACTTCGCATTCTTCCTCTCCAACAGAAACACCTTGAAGGATGAAGGAGAACCATCATATATATTATATGCTTTCAGACCATCCGAAACAAAGTCGGCTTCTCCGGATACAGATTTTGCAACACTCCGAGAACACCGAATGATGGAGCGTATATCTTGGAGCGACCGGAGAGTATCGCTAAGAGAGGCTTCGGGCAAAAAGAGGGAGAGCTATGATGATACTTCAAAGTCCGAACAACCTCTGTTTTACACTGCATCCGGAAGAGCGGTATATATTTCACACTCTAAGCTGACACAAGAATACAGCAGGACATTGAGAGAGATGCAGAGCGATGCCGAACGGCTAAAGCGTTTGAGGGACGAGTATAAAACGATCTCCAAAGAGAGTCCCCGATATAAGAGCGTGAGCCAATCCATTCTCCATCTGGAGGGGAAAAGGGAAGAGCTGCAAAAGAGACTCAAATCCTTGAAGAACATGATAATATCTTCCATAGAATCGTAATATAAACACCATATCAAAATATAAAGATCATGATACTTCCTGTAACCACTATTCTTATTCTGCTGCTGTTTACGCTGCTTGCGGTGGCATTGGCTTTGGCAGAATTGTTCTTCATTCCGGGCTGGGGCATAGCCGGAACACTCTCTGTGGCACTGCTTATATGGTTGCTCTATTTTTCCTATAGCATCTCTCCGATAGTGGCTTTATCGCTGCTGTTTCTCAGCCTGCTGCTCTTCTTCATTGGCGCATACTGGATATCGAAGACGAAAACATTGGATAAGATAGGGCTTAGCTCTAAAATAGAAGGTAAGAGTCCGAATGAAGCAGGAAGCGTTGCAGTGGGAATGACAGGCAAGACCACAAGCCGACTTGCTCTCTCCGGAAACATTCTCTTAGACGATACGGAAAAGATTGTAGAGGCTACATCGCTCGAAGGTTTGATAGATGAAAACGAAAGAGTGGAGATTGTACGCCTCGAAAGTGGTAAGATCCTCGTCAGAAGAATAGCCGATCAACATTAAAACTCAATATATAAATCATAGAACTATGCAAGAAACATTTTATCTCTGGATAGGGGTTGCCTTTGTGGCTATCATCCTCCTTTCCATTTTTCTTATCTATTTCCCTGTGCTGCTATGGATATCCGCACGTGTGTCGGGAGTGAGAATTTCTCTGTTGCAACTCTTTCTGATGCGCATCAGAAATGTTCCTCCTCATGTGATAACGAGAGCGATGATCGAGTCGCACAAGGCAGACCTCCAACTCACACGAGATGAACTTGAAGCCCACTACCTTGCAGGAGGACACGTAGAGCAGGTGGTACATGCGCTGGTATCTGCTTCCAAAGCAAACATAGACCTTCCGTTCCAAATGGCTACCGCAATAGACCTTGCCGGTAGAGACGTCTTCCAAGCGGTTCAGATGTCTGTAAATCCGAAAGTGATAGATACGCCTCCGGTAACAGCCGTGGCTAAAGATGGTATCCAGCTCATTGCCAAAGCTCGTGTAACCGTTCGGGCAAGCATAAAACAACTTGTAGGGGGAGCAGGAGAAGAGACCGTTTTGGCTCGTGTAGGCGAAGGTATCGTCTCTTCTATCGGTTCATCCGAAAGCCATAAGAGTGTCCTCGAAAATCCGGACTCTATCTCAAAACTGGTTCTTCGTAAAGGTCTCGATGCCGGAACGGCTTTTGAAATCCTCTCCATAGATATAGCGGATATAGATATAGGTAGAAACATCGGTGCGGTGCTACAAATGGACCAAGCTCAAGCGGACAAAAACATCGCACAAGCAAAGGCAGAAGAGCGTAGAGCCATGGCTGTGGCAAGCGAACAAGAGATGAAAGCTCTTGCCCAACAAGCCAGAGCGAAGGTGATAGAAGCAGAAGCAGAAGTGCCCAAAGCCATCGCCGAAGCATTCAGAAGCGGAAATCTCGGTATCATGGACTATTATCACTTGAAAAATATTCAAGCCGATACTTCCATGAGAGAGAGTATAGCGAAACCGCTTGAGGTTAAACCTAAAAATCACGAAAAAGATGCTTAACAACAGTAAGCAGCCTATTCCGCCATCGGAACTGATCATAAACAGCGATGGATCCATATTCCATCTGCACATGAAACCCGAACATCTTGCAGATAAAGTCATTGTCTGCGGAGATCCGGCACGTGTAGACAACATCGCTTCATTCCTTACAGATATTGAGTGTAATATTAGCAGCCGGGAGTTTCATTCGATTACCGGAATGTATCAAGGCAAACGCATCACAGTCTTGTCCCATGGAATCGGTGGAGACAATATAGAGATCGTAATGAACGAACTCGATATGTTGGCTAATGTGGACTTTGATACCCGTTTGGTTAAAGATGAATTTCGCAAACTCGATATCATACGTATCGGAACATCCGGAGGGCTTCAGGACATCTCTCCGATAGGGACATACGTGGCGGCAAAGTATGCAATAGGTTTTGATGGCGTATTGAACTTCTACGCAGGTCGGGATCAGGTTTGCGATTTGGCGTTTGAAAAAGAGCTTATGAAACAATTGGACTGGAAAATAAAAGGACTTCTTCCATACGTTGTAGAGGCTCCGGATCCGCTTGTAGACAGAATCTGTAAAGATGATATACTAAAAGGCGTTACCATTGCCGCAAACGGATTTTATGCTCCACAGGGTAGAAAGTTACGCTTTGAACTTGCAGACCCGGATCTAAACAGGAAGATTCAGGCATTTTCATGGAATAACCGGATCATCACAAACTTTGAAATGGAGTCTTCTGCCCTTGCCGGCATAGGGGCTGTACTGGGACATAACGTCCTCACAGTCTGTTGTATAATAGCAGGAAGAAAGGCTCAAAAAATGAATGTCGACTATAAACAATCTTTACAAAACCTTATCCGGATTGTATTGGAAAGAATCTGATAAAACGCTCAAAACCGAGAGAGGTTTCTGTATATAAAAAGAGGAAAAGCGGTGTTTAATTTAAGAATACCGCTTTCCTTTTATATATTTTTACTATCTTTGTACTATACTGAAGGAGTTATCTACTACGATAAACACATTCGTAATGTTCTAAATTTTATAACCATGAAAAGAAAGCATCTACTGACCGCCCTTCTGATTGGGGCATCCGCTTTTGGAACTACAAACGCTCAGGTAAGAGACGTCAGCGTAACCGTTTCTCCCTTGATCGAGTACCAGTGGTGGAATAAAAATATCAATCTTGAAAACAATATGTTCTATGGGCTTCGTGCCGGATTTGGATTTGGTCCGCATTTCGAACTGAGAGCTATTGCTGAAAAATCTTTTGACCTCAAAGGGAAACTCAAGAGTCTCAACTGGAATGTTGCAGACAATCTTGCAGAAAAGTTACCTAATCACTCGTTGGATATCACACGCATTGGAGGAGAAGCCAAGCTCAATATATTCTCCGGCGTATCGTTCTCTCCTTATATATTGGCAGGGACCGGTATTCAGTATTTCGACTATAACCCATTGACAGAAGGCACGGACGCCAGAGCTCATAAAGAGCAACAGATCTACGCCTCTTTGGGTGCAGGTCTCAAGATGAATATCTCTCCGCGCGTGGTCTTCTCTTTAGAAGCGAAGCAGCTACTGTTCAATATGGACCCGACGAATGCGTATCTGAATCCGCATACACAGAACAAGAACGAGTTTTTGAAGAACTATTCTGCTCTTGCATCTCTGGATATATACCTTGGCGGATCGAATCCAAGATTGAACACATCCTTGGACAGACGTGTCCGTGACAGTTATACAGGAGGTTTTGCACACGGACTCAAATTTGTTCTTGAACCGGGTGTAGCATTCATGGACTTCAATGAAAGCTTCCCATATAAAGACCAATGGTTTGTGGGAGGTTCAGCCGGAATAGATTTTTCCTCCCTTGTCGGCATACGTGGTTACTACTATCAGGCGACAGAAGAACCGGGGAAACTCTCCACGAAGTTCAATAAAGAGTTGCGCATGTACGGGGCTAACGTGATTGCACGCCTCAATCAGCCTCGCGGCGTTGTACCTTACTTGCAGTTTGGTGCCGGTTATCTTGATGCAAGAAAAGATGAAAAGGAAATCAATCAAACCGATTTCAACAAAAACAATCTCTTTGCACAGGCAGGAGCAGGTATAGAAATACCTCTTTCTCGCTACTTTGCTCTTTACGGTACAGCCAATGCCATCTTGATGTCCAAGCAGGATGTTTCTCCCGAAAAGATCGTTACGCCTTCTCAAGTAAAAGCCAACATGATGTACACAGCAGGTTTACGCATCAATCTTGGTGCTCCTGTCAAGAGTGCTTCTACGCTTTACGGCTCTGCTTTGGAAAGAGAGAGAGAGAGAAGCAATGCTGAGATCAATGCACTTCGTGCCGAGTATGAAGACAAGCTTGCCGCTATCAACCGACAGCTTGCAGAAGCTCTAAAGGCAGGAGATGACGCACAAGTGGAAACACTTATGGAGCAACGCAAAGAGGTCTTGGAAGAAAAGAGCGTTACAAGCAAGAAGATAGAAACCGTATCTCAACCGAGAAGCAGTGAAACAATGACGGCTCGCGAGTTTGAAGAGCTTGTGGACAGAGTAGTAGAGAAAGTGCTTACACAAAGAAAATCACGCAGAAGCCATGCTGTTTCGGACGCAGATTTTGCTTTGGTTCTATCGGCTCTCCGTCAAGATCAAAGAGGTGTGGCACCATCTTCCAACGATGCTTTGGTAGCCGAGCTTAAGGCTCTCATAGAAAAGATGGACAGAAACTACGACACACTTCTCCGCTCCAACGTGCAGCCGCAACCCTCTACAACGGTTATCATGCCTACACAACCAAGACAGTCCACACCGCTTGTTGCTCCTGCCCAACCGGTGATCATCAATCCGGAACATGCGACACAACCAAATGCCAAAGAGGGACGCCGAGTGATTTCAAAGTCAATGGAGGGAGACGCTTATCAGACTTCCACCAAAACCGCATTCCTCAGATACAACACTTTGGCACCTATCGTCGGAGTAAACTTCGGTGAACAGCTCACAGCCAATATTGGTCTCCGTGCTTACTTGCAAGTGAGCGATACCAACTTTGACTTCGTTCCCGAACTGTTCATAGCATTGGGCAAAAAGACCGGTTATGGTCTTTCCGGTAATGTGATATACAATATATCTCTTCCTGCAGACTCGCCTATCCAACCCTATATTGGCTTTGGATTGGGACTGTTTAAGCAATACGACACGATGAGAGCCGGTAGTAACATCATACTCGGAACCAACCTCAAGGTAGGCGAGAACTCTATCTTCGTGGACTATTCTACACGCAACTTATTCCAAAACAACCAGATTGCAGTAGGATATCGCTTCGTATTCTAACCCCAAAATTCGATGTTAGATTATGAGAAAAATACTTGTAACAGCTGTTCTTCTTCTCTCTGTGCCCGGCTTTGTATGGGCACAGAAGAAGGAGGTTGTACACAAAAAAGAGTCTAAAGAGAAGGTTCGCAAGACCAGTGTACTACGTCCGGGAGAGGGAGAAAAGCTTATCCCGATCTCACGCCAACAGGCAGAAATCCTGGTTACGGAGCTTGTAACCGCCGCCCTCGAAAGAGACTCCATCGAATCTCAAAGAGAGTTGGATGCTCTTGTGATGCGCGCCAAAATAGAGGCTCTCAAGCGTAAGATGATAGACGAAGCGTTGGCAAAGAGTTACAGCGGACACCTTGAAGCTCGTCTGGATCGCCTTGAAAGGCTCCTGCTTCTAATGGTAGCCAACAACAGCAAACTGCCTCCGCAGGTTCTCCAGACACTCATCTTACCGGAGTCCGGTTCTGCTCCTGCGGTATTGCCGTCATCTGCACCTGTTATCGTAAACACCGCTCCGCAACCTCCTCGTTCGGTAATGGAACCTCCGATACTCAGAGAGGAGAGCCGAGTGAAACCCCAAACGGCTCTTCCGTTGGTGGAAGAGAAGGTTTCTGTTCCTGCTCCACATCAAGATCAGAGAGTCGCAAAGGTGGAGCTTACGATAGATGCCAAAAATCTTCCTAAGGATACCATCGTGGAGTATATCCAAGTGGCACAGGCAAGAACACCGCGCATCTCTCACAAGATCTTCTTCCCCGTAGGTTCTCACAAGATTTCCGGAGAGTACGAGACAGCTCTGCAGCAGGTGATTACCTATCTGGAAACCTATCCCGACCAACGCATCCGCCTCAACGGATATGCTTCTCCTGAGGGAAATCTGGCTAAAAACAACGCTCTCTCCGCAAAGAGAGTGGAAGCCGTAAAGCGCTACCTCATGGATAAAGGCATAGCACCGTCTCGCATAGATGCTTACATGGGTGGTATAGACAGTGTAACATCCTCTCCGGCACAAGCCAGACGAGTGGATATTGCCTCTATTGACAACGACTAAAAACGGTCTGATCCGATCTTATATTCAAAGCCCGAAGACTCTCCCATGGAGTTGCTTCGGGCTTTTTCTTGCAAAAACGAATGATGAGAAACAAAATCAAAATAGACCTCTGCATCTCTCCCCTTCTGCTTCCGCCCTACTCGGAAGGTGTGGATAGAGTGGTTGTCGTGGATGTTTGGCGTGCAAGCAGCACCATCATAACGATGTTGGGCAATGGTGCAAAGGCGGTCTATCCGCTCGACTCTCTGGAAAAGGCAGAAGCCAAAGCCGTGATGGGAGAGATTGTAGGTGCCGAAAGAGATGCACGCAGATGCTCTTTTGCCCGGTGCGGTAACTCCCCTTTCGAGTATCAGCCCCATTTGGTGGCAGGCAGATCCATATACTTCACAACCACCAATGGCACTCACGCCTTGGCAGAAGCGATGAAGATAGCAAAAGAAGAAGTGCTGGTTGGAGCATTCGTCAATATCGAAGCCCTCTCCCGTTACCTTGCCCGGCACACCGGAACGGTACTGATCCTTGCAGCCGGATGGCGAGACAAGATGAGCTTGGAAGACTCCCTGTTTGCCGGTGCGCTGTACAGCTCTCTGAGCAGACTTGCCGACCTCACTCCGCTATCGGACTCCATAAGATCCATGAACACCATTTGGAACGACCACAATGAGGAGTTGGCTCTCTATCTCTCCACTACCGACCACTACGCTCGGCTCGAAGCTCTCGGACTGGAAGAAGATGCCGCCTACTGCCTGAAGCAGAGCATTTGGGACGTCGTTCCCGTCTGCCAAAACGTGAAAGGCGAAACCATGATAGTGGATAAGCAGAGACGATAGGCATCAAAGCTGTATGCAAACTTCTTTTATCCTTTTTAGAAAAAGAGCTAAACCCGTTCAAAAGTTTCGCTAAACAGATACAAGGGATAAAAACAAGGCTTGGTCTCCAAAAATCAAACCACAATTTTTGGAGACCAAGCCTTGTTTTGTAGAACTCGAACCTTGATCTGAAAATTTTAACCTCTTTACGCCTTTTATTGAACCTTATCGGCAAAACTTCCGAACCCTTTTACCTCTTTTCTCATCAAGCATCATACCCGACCCTCTTGCCGTAAAGAGAAAAAAAGAAACCAGAAATCAGAAGAGACCGGACACTTCAAAACCCTCCGTAAGAGCCGTTTATCGCATCCGGACACCCTGTTTGGAGAAGCGGAAAGAGGGTAACAAAAAAGGTGTCGAAGCTTCATCCACCGGGATGTTCTCCGACACCTTCTAAAGAAGTAGCGAGACCGAGAATTGAACTCGGGACCTCATGATTATGAATCATGCGCTCTAACCATCTGAGCTATCTCGCCGTTTGCTGTGCAAAGATAAGTCAAAAGATTTGAACTCACAACACCAATTCCCTATTTTTTCTCTGCAACAGCCATATTCGAGAAGAGATCTATTATCTACGGCAATGTTTAGAATTTGATTCTCTTCCTGTTTCGCATTCGTCATGATACAGATGGTTCTGTATTGGTTACTTATTCCCTCTCTCTTTTCATCTTGAGACGATGCTGCGACTAACCTCTTCTCCCAAAGAGCACGAGAGGGAAAAGGTGCATCAAGACGTTATCCCTCTCGTCTGTCTCCCAAAGAAGCGAGATAAGAATCCGCCAAAACCAGAGCAGCCATAGCCTCCACGATAGGGACTGCACGAGGCAAGACGCACGGATCGTGCCGTCCGGCAATTTCGATCTCCACCTGTTCTCCGGCCTTATTCACGCTCTGCTGTTTCTTTGAAATACTTGAAACCGGTTTGAATCCTACTCTGAAACGGATCACTTCTCCATTGGAAATACCTCCCTGAATACCTCCGGAGTGATTGGAAAGCGTGGCTATGCCACGAGGAGAGTGCGGACACGGCACAAAGGAGTCGTTCTGCTCGCTTCCTCTGGCATGGCATCCGGCAAAGCCGTCTCCCAGCTCGAATGCCTTGCAAGCGTTTATGCTGAGCATCGCAGAAGAGAGTTTTGCACTCAATTTATCATACAAAGGTGCTCCCCATCCGGGAGGAACTCCCCGAATAATGCAGGCAATAGTACCTCCAACGCTGTCTCCCTCCTCTCTTGCAGCCTTTATCTCCTCTTCCATTTCACGGGCAGTTTGGGAGAGGGGCGTTCTCACGGCATGAGCCTCCACCTCTTCTTTCATCACAAAATCCAAGTAAATCTGAGGCATGGAGACCTTTCCGACAGAAGCCGTATAGGCTACTATCTCTATCCCCATATCGTTAAGGATCTGCATTGCAATGGCTCCGGCAGCAACCCGAACGGCTGTCTCTCGTGCGGAAGAGCGTCCTCCGCCACGATGATCCCGTACACCATACTTGGCTGTGTAGGTATAGTCGGCATGAGAAGGGCGGTAAACCTGTTCGAGAGAAGAGTAGTCACCGGAACGTTGATCCGAATTTCTGATAAGAAAAGCGATAGGCGCTCCTGTGGTGATGCCGTCCATGAGTCCGGAAAGAAACTCTATCCGATCCTCTTCTTTACGGGGCGTGGTAAGATCCGAACCGCCCGGTCTTCTCCTGTCCAAAGCTTCCTGCACTTCATCCAAGCGCAGTGCCACTCCTGCCGGACAGCCATCTATAACGCCTCCAATGGCTGCGCCGTGACTCTCTCCAAAGGTCGTAAGACGAAAATGTGTGCCTATCGTATTCATGATAATTGCCGTTTAATTTCTGTTTATCAAGGGGAAATTGCCTCTTCTTACGCTTCAAAGATAGCGATATTGAAGAAAGCGGAGAGAGAAGAAGAGATTTTTCGCTCCGACTCTTGCGAGAATAAAAAAGTTGTCTTACCTTTGCAGAGCAAAAGACAAAAGGGTCTCACGATCTTGTCTTATCGGGGTGTAGCGCAGTCCGGTTAGCGCACCTGCTTTGGGAGCAGGGGGTCCCAGGTTCGAATCCTGGTACCCCGACAAATCGAGAAGCTCAATTTCCGCATCAAGGAGATTGAGTTTTTTTCGTATTCTATCCTTTTGAAATGGTCCTGTGTAGGGACATCCCTAACGATAAAAATCGTTATCTTTGTTATTCATATCCACAAAACAGCAGAGATGAAGAAATTTATCGGACTCATAAAACGCTTTGTGCCACCCTATAAGTGGTACTTGGTGATGAGTATTCTTCTTAATATCATATCCGCCATCCTCAATCTTTTCACCTTTGCACTCATCATGCCCATCCTGCGCATACTCTTTAAGCTGGACGCCGGAGTGTATGACATGAGATCATGGAGCAAGCTTAGCCTTGGCTCTATGAGTGGTCTGAAAGAGGGGGCAGAAATACTTAAACACAACTTCAACTACTATCTGACCCAAATGATAGAGACCCAAGGCGGCTCCTATACGCTGATAGTTCTCGGAGTGGCTCTTGTGGTAATGACGGCTCTAAAGGTTGGCACCTCCTATCTTGCAGGGTATGCACTTCTTCCAATCCGCACCGGTGTGGTACGGGACATCAGAAACCAACTCTACCGAAAGATGCTCTCTCTTCCGCTCTCCTTTTTCAGCGAAGAGCGCAAAGGAGACATCATTGCACGCGTGGCAGGTGATGTGAACGAAGTGGAAGTGTCTGTGATGAGCTCTTTGGATATGTTGCTGAAGAACCCGATAATGATCACGATATTCCTCGTAGGCATGATCGTGATCTCTCCTCAGCTTACCCTCTTCGTGTTCATACTTCTTCCCATTGCCGGATATATCATGGGACGAATAGGCAAGAAGCTGAAACGCACCTCCCTATTAGGACAACAACAGTGGGGACTCCTCATGAGTATGGTTGAAGAAATGCTGAGCGGCTTACGCATTATTAAGGCTTTCCGTGCAGAAGATAAGATGGACAGACGTTTCGGTGAATTTAATAACACTTTCCGGAGAACCTCTATACGCATTACTCGTCGCCAGATATTGGCTCATCCGATGAGCGAATTTCTCGGCACGGCAACGATAGCCATCGTATTGTGGTATGGTGGTACGCTTATTCTTGAAGGCAGCGACTCTCTCGAAGCAGCGACATTCATCTACTATCTTATCATCTTCTATAATCTTATCAATCCGGCAAAAGAACTTTCAAAAGGAGCTTATGCCGTACAGCGAGGCATGGCATCCTTAGAGCGGATAGACTCTATCCTCAACGCAGAAAACCCTATACAAGACCCTGCAACTCCGGAAGAGATTACGTTTGACAGGAGTATCAAGTTTGATAAGGTCTGGTTCCGCTACGGGCAATCGTGGGTGCTTCAAGACATAAACCTGGAGATACCGAAAGGGAAAACCGTAGCCCTCGTGGGAGAAAGCGGCTCCGGAAAGAGTACGCTCGTGGATCTTCTACCACGCTTTTACGATGTAACGGAAGGCTCCATAAAGATAGATGGCAAGGATATACGTCAGCTCCGGGTGGCAGACCTGCGTTCGATAATGGGGAATGTGAATCAGGAGGCTATTCTGTTCAATGATACCGTCTTCAATAACATTTCGTTCGGTGTGCCTAATGCCACACAGGAAGAGGTGGAGCGGGCTGCAAAGATTGCCAATGCCCATGAGTTTATCTCTCAAATGGCAGAAGGGTATCACACCAATATCGGCGACAGAGGAGGAAAGCTGTCCGGCGGGCAGCGGCAACGCTTGAGCATAGCCAGAGCGGTGCTTCAAAATCCGCAACTGCTGATACTGGATGAAGCCACTTCCGCCCTTGACACCGCCTCCGAAAAGCAGGTGCAGGAAGCATTGGAAAACTTAATGAAAGGACGTACAGCCGTAGTGATCGCTCACCGTCTCTCTACAATTGTGAAAGCCGATATTATATGCGTTTTGAGTGAAGGAAAAATCGTGGAGCAGGGCACGCATCAACAGCTTCTTGCTCTTGAGGGTCATTACTCAAGATTATGCAAAATGCAACAATTCTAATCTATCTTAAACAGCTCCCGATATGGCATTATCAAAGACACGAAAGATATTTGTAGAAACAGCTCGCCAGCTTTTTGCGAAGATTGGAGTAGAGGCAACGACCATGAACGACATAGCTCAAGCGGCAAAAAAAGGAAGAAGAACTCTCTATACCTACTTTAGAAGTAAGGAGGAGATATTTGCAGCTGTGGTGCAGACAGAGTTGGACACCCTTTACGAAGAGCTTAGAGAGTTTTCGGAGATAGATCTTCCTCCCCAAGATAAGCTGGTCCGGTTTGCTCTTCGTCGCTTTCAGGCGATAGATAATATCGTCAAGCGAAACGGCTCTTTGGATGCAGACTTCTTTCGTGACATCATGCTTGTAGAGCGTACTCGCTTGAAGTTCGACATCAAAGAGCGCAGACTGATAGAGAAGATCCTGCAAGAGGGTGTGGATAAAAAGATATATGTGGTACGGGATGTAAAGTACATGGCATACATTATACAGAGTGCTTTCAAGGGGTTAGAGGTTCCTTTTATAAAAGGATTCATTAGTCTGGACAACGAAGAGATGAAAAACCATCTCATCGACCTCCGAAAACTCTTCATAAATGGGCTGTGTGGCAACTACAAGTAACAGAAATAACACAACAATAAAACCAATAAACAGATGAAACTTTTAGAAGGAAAAGTAGCTTTAGTTACCGGTGGCAGTAGAGGTATAGGTAAAGGTATTGCAATCGAACTGGCTAAACATGGAGCAAGTGTCGCTTTTACAGGCAGAAGCCTTAACGCCAATACCGAAGCGGTAGAGCAAGAAATAGCAAATCTTGGTGTGAAAGGAAAAGCTTATGCCTCGGATGCGGCAGACTTTACAGCGGCTCACCAGTTGGTGGAAGAAGTTATGAAAGACTTCGGTAAGATAGATATTCTAGTCAATAATGCCGGTATCACTCAGGACGGACTGCTCATGAGAATGACAGAGTCGCAATGGGACGATGTTCTGAATGTGAACCTAAAATCTGCTTTCAACCTTACTCATGCCGTTACTCCCATTATGATGAGAGCGCGTCAAGGCAGTATCATCAATCTCGGATCAGTGGTAGGAATTTCCGGGAATACAGGACAAGCCAACTATGCAGCCTCTAAAGCAGGCTTGATAGGCTTTTCCAAGAGTGTGGCAAAAGAGTTGGGCTCAAGAGGCATCCGCGTCAATGTCATCGCACCAGGCTTTATAGAGACAGACATGACTGCCGAACTTCCGGAAGAATCAAAGAAGCAATGGGTTGCAGGATTGCCTCTTAAGAGAGCCGGTCAACCCGAAGATATTGCAGGCGCAGTAGTATTCTTCGCGTCCGATCTATCCTCATACGTTACAGGTCAAGTGCTTCCCGTTTGCGGAGGGATGGAGATCTGATCTAAAAGATAAGTGTAATGAAGCTTGAGATTCTCTACGAAGACAACCATATCATTGCGGTAAACAAAAAGCCCGGAGATATTACTCAGGGCGACAAAACGGGAGATACCACTCTTCCAGATATCATAATGGACTTCATCAAAAAGAGAGACAATAAGCCGGGAAACGTTTTTTTGGGGGTGATTCACAGATTGGACCGACCCACTTCCGGTGTTGTGCTGTTTGCCAAAACCTCTAAAGGACTTTCTCGTTTCAATCAACTTTTCAGAGAGGATAAGGTTTCCAAAGTCTACCATGCACTGGTAGAGCAACCTCCTGTTCAGGAAGAGAATCCCAAGCTTGTGCATTATCTCAAAAAGAACGAAGAGCAAAACAAATCCTATGTCGTAAGTAAGAACAGCCCCGGAGCCAGGGAAGCTGTTCTTGCTTACCGGACATTGAAGCAGGGTACACACTTTACGCTGTTGGAAGTAAAGTTATTCACCGGCAGACATCACCAGATCCGCTGCCAGCTTTCATCCATCGGATCTTCCATAAGAGGCGATCTGAAGTATGGAGCGAAGCGATCCGGACCAAAAGGGAGTATCGGTCTCCATGCACGCACAATCTCATTCACGCATCCGATATCCGGCAAGGAGGTAGCGATTACCGCGCCTTATCCTTTGGACATAGACGGTGCATGGAAAGTGGCAAACGAGAAGTAACAACACATTTTTAAGATGAAGACTCTTCACTTTATAGCTCACAGCACCTGTTTGATAGAGACAGACGAGAGCTTTCTGCTCTTCGACTTCTACAACTCATCCCAAACAACTCCCACGCTAATGAGGCTTCTCTCTCATGAGAAGCCTCTTGTTGTTTTCTGCACACACTCGCATCACGACCATTATAGCCGGGATATATTCGATCTGCTAACGCCTTTTCATCCCACTTATATCTTTTGCGAACAGGTACGAGAGAGTGTTCCTGCAGATCGGATAGACGATGTGATATTCCTTTCTATCCTTGAAGAGTATGCATTGAAAAGGGTTGGATTATCCCTGAAGGTGTATGGATCGACAGACGAAGGTGGCTCTTTTTACCTCCGATTACGGGATGGATTTACAATTTTCTACGCCGGCGATCTCAACCATTGGCATTGGGATCAAGAAGCCAACGAATACTATCGCTCTCTGTATGCGGCTGTATATAAAGAAGAGCTTGCAAACCTCTCTGCCGATAAGCTTTATCCCATGGATCTGCTCCTGTTCCCTACCGATCTTCGCCTGGGTCCCAACTATCTTCAAGGGTTGGAAGAGTTTCTCCAAACGGTAACCACCACCCGATATTTTGCACCCATCCATTGGAATGGTACGCCTGACAACCTAAAAAAATTGGAGACAATTTCAGAAAAATTCGGGTTCAAGATTGTGGATACATCGCAAGGAACGATCTCTGCAATCCTTAAATAATCCCCGATATCTCACTATTTTATATTATATTTGTATAGTAGAGGTCTCCGATTGGAGCTATCTTATTATTAAAAACACACAAAAACATTACAGGTTATGAGTTTTATTTTATCACTTATTATTGGTTGTGTTGCCGGATTTTTAGCAGGCAAGTTGTTCCGTGATCGTTCTTTCGGAGTATTTATAAACACTCTGCTCGGCCTCGTGGGTGGAGCTGTCGGAAGTTTGGTTTACAGTCTGTTGGATATTCAAGTGGGCGATAGCAATTGGGGACAGTTCGTTATGTCTTTCATCGGAGCTTGCATCATTCTGATTGTAGCCAATATCTTTCGTAAGAAATAAAGGCTTTTCGGACTAAAACCAGAAAAGAGACCTCCCAATAAAGACAAGAAATAAGAAACATGGCACAGGAAAAGATACACCATTTAGCAGAGTTAGCTCCCATACAGGCACAGAAATATGGTTCGGATGCAGCCCTAAAAGTACGTTCGGAAGATGGGAAATGGAGCAAGATCAGCTGGGTTACTCTTAGCGATTATGTACAGAGAACGGCACAAAGTCTCATAGAGTTTGGAGTCGCTCCTCAAGATTGCGTGGGAGTCTTTTCCGAGAACAAAGACAAGGTTGTCTACGCAGATTTGGCAATATACAGCATACGTGGAATATGTGTGCCCGTATATGCTACATCCGCTCCGGAGCAACTTCGGTTTATACTTGACCAAACCGGAGTCAAGATACTCTTTGTCGGTGACCAAATGCAGTATAACATTGCTTACAAGATGCTGAAAGAGATAGACTCTCTAAAGCAGATTGTGGTGTTTGAAACCAGTGTGCGCCTTCATCCGGAAGATAGTTCATCACTCTATTTTTCGGACTTCCTGAAGCTCGGAGATACCATCAATGCAGCTGCTGAAGTCAAGGTAAGAAGATCCAAAGCACTTCGATCGGATATTGCGACCCTTATATACACCTCCGGAACAACCGGACTAAGCAAAGGAGTAATCATTACTCACAACAACATCATAATAGCTCTCGAAGGGCACATCATCCGCATACCGGATATGGGACACTCTCATTGGTCTATCAACTTTTTACCGATGTCTCACATCTTCGAGAAGCTCTGGAGTTATCTCTGCCTGCAACGTGGAGTACGCATAGCCATTTGCGACAAACCGAAAGAGATTCTGACCTACCTCAAAGAAGTAGAACCGCACTTTCTCTGCAACGTTCCACGATTCTGGGAAAAGGTGTATATGGGAGTACAGGAAAAGATAGAGACCGCCTCTCCATTTGTTCAAAAAATCTTGAGAAGAGGGCTTGAGATAGGTAAAGAGTACAATCTCAAATACAAGATACACGGGCTGACTCCCCCTCCATTGCTTGCCATCAAGTATGCTTTCTTCAATAAAACCGGTTTCAGTGCAGTAAGAAAGGCGATAGGTCTCTCGCATGGAAAACTTTTTCCAACGGCAGGAGCGGCTCTTCCCATCAAGATCAACGAATATCTTCAATCCATGGGTATTCCGATCGTAGTCGGTTACGGACTCAGTGAGACCTCGGCTACCGTCTGCTTCTACCCTCAAAAGAGATACATTCTGGACTCTATCGGCGAGACACTGCCCGGTGTTTCGGTAAAGATAGACCCCGATACGGGAGAAATCTTAGTAAAGGGAGGCACAATAACACCCGGATATTATAAAAACCCGGAAGCAACAGAAGCCGCCTTTACAGCCGACGGATGGTTCAAAACAGGAGATAAAGGACGCATGGAAGGGCAGACCATATTCTTTGAAGAACGGCTCAAAGACCTCTTCAAGACTGCCAATGGCAAGTACATATCCCCTCAACAGATAGAGGGCTTGCTATCATCAGACAGATACATAGAGCAGATAACTGTGATTGCGGATAACCGACCCTATGTAAGCGCATTGGTGTATCCCAACTGGAGTGCGGTGCGCACGGCACTGGACAAGCGCCAAGTGCCGAACAAAGATCTGTCAGAAACAGATCTTGCAAAGATGGAAGAGGTACACACTCTTATCGAAGGTCGCATAGAGCAAGCCCAACAAGGCCTTGCATCGTTCGAGCGTATCAAACGCTTCCATATCCTTTCGCAGCCGTTCTCGATAGAGACAGGCGAGCTGACCAATACTCTCAAGGTAAAACGCCGTGTGGTACAAGAGAAGTACGAAAAGGAGATCAGCGCCATCTATAACGGTCAGAGTGCAGACATAAAATAGCATCGGAAGATCCTGTTTATAGGATTTTCGGAGATAAGGCTCTGTATGATTTTGGGAAAAGAGGACACTCCTCCACCCCATCATACAGAGCTATTTTTTGCCCTTATTTTTCATCTCGAAACGGCAAAAAACAGAGTCGTTTCAGCGTGCACTTTTATATAAAAACGGCGTGCCGTTTCTCCCCATTTTCAACCTCGTGGAAGAGAAAAAAAAGAGAGCGATGCCAGGAGCAATATAAGGATAAAGATCTCTATTCTGAAAGCAATAATCTGAAAGACAAAGTAATACAGAAAATCTCAAAAACGGAGTCAACCCTCCTCTTGGTCTCATTCAAGCCCCTTTTTTGCGTTAATAGAGTTTAATTTTCGGAGTATTCATTGTAAACATTCTATAAAGACAAAATGACTCAAAAAGTGCCCAAAAAGCATAGAAAACAGATAAATCACTAATAATCAGCAAACTAACCAAATTTTCTAAACACTTTAATTGAATCCGGTAAACGTATTAAATGAAATCGGTAAATACGTTTACCGGTTTCGTTTAATACGTTAAGCCGACAAAATATGCTCGTTTAGCGTTTTTGCTTAACAGGTATCGGAATTTGTGTTAATAAAATGGGGCAGATTTAACAGTTCGGTCGCGCTCTGAAAACACCCTCTCCGATCAAAATAGAGAACGACAATCAGAGAGCTGTTTTCAACGGGATGGAATATATAAAAATAGCCTCTCCGTTTCCCCCATTTTCGAGTTCCCCAAAAGAGAGAAAACCAGCCGTTGTTTTTCCGAAATATTCTTCTTTTTGGAGAGACTTGTTCTTCAAACGGAATTGAAGTGGTGCCTCTTTTTTATCATAGTTTTGGGAAGACTTAAAGAAATGGTTCCTTTCACCGGAGAGACTCATCCAAGCCAACAGATAATATAGACAACAAGAGAGGCTATCCTCTACCTTCATTTTGGTACGCTCTCTCTATTTCGTTATCTTTGCAGGACGGACATAACATGAAACACATACAATAATTTCTTTAGATTATGGCAACAGAACAGCTACTCCAACTCGTCACGAGTAAAGCTCAGCAATGGCTCACGGACGGATACGATGCGGAAACACAAGCAGAAGTGCGCCGCATGATGGAGTCAGAAGATAAAACATTGCTCATAGAGTCGTTCTATAAAGACCTCGAATTTGGTACGGGAGGGCTGCGAGGCATAATGGGCGTAGGCTCCAATCGCATGAACAGATATACGGTAGGTGCTGCCACACAAGGGCTATCCAACTACCTGAAAAAAGAGTTTGCATCTCTTCCCGAAATTAAGGTGGTCATAGGACACGACTGCCGCAACAACTCTCGTAAGTTTGCAGAGATAGCGGCAGGGGTATTTGCGGCAAACGGCATAAGGGTTTACCTGTTTGAAAATCTTCGTCCTACTCCGGAGGTCTCTTTTGCCATTCGCACACTCGGCTGTCAAAGCGGCGTGATGATCACGGCATCGCACAACCCGAAAGAGTACAACGGCTACAAGGCATACTGGAGCGATGGTGCGCAGATGATTCCTCCGCATGACAAGAACACAATAGCAGAGGTGAATCAGATACGAGACGTGAAAGGGATAAAGTTTGATGGTCCTGCCGACATGATAGAGATATTGGGAGAAGATATGGACAAGCAGTTCCTGAATGCCATCGCATCTCTTTCTCTCTCTCCCGATGCGGTAAGAGCGCACAGCGACATGAAGATTGTCTACACTCCTATCCATGGTTGCGGACAGAAACTTGTACCGGCTGCGCTTCGTGCTTTCGGCTTCAAAAACATCATCTCGGTACCTGAACAAGAAGTTGTCAGCGGAGATTTCCCTACCGTTGTATCTCCCAATCCGGAAGAGCCTGCCGCTTTGAAGATGGCGTTGGACAAAGCAAGAGAGGTGGATGCCGAGCTTGTTTTGGCATCGGATCCGGATGCAGACCGCATAGGCTCCGCTATTAAGGACAACAACGGAGAGTGGATACTGGTCAATGGTAACCAGACTTGTCTGCTCTATGCTTACTATGCAATAGAGAAACGAAGAGAGAGCGGACAGCTCAAGGATAACCAATACATCGTAAAGACGATAGTTACAACCGATCTTATCCGCACTATTGCCGAAGCAAATAATGTGGAACTGTACGACAGCTATACCGGTTTCAAGTGGATAGCAGACATCATAAGACAAAACGAGGGCAAGAAAGAGTACCTCGGCGGAGGCGAAGAGAGCTACGGCTATCTGTGGGAAGACTTCTGCCGGGACAAGAACTCCGTCTCTGCTTGTGCCATCCTTGCCGAAATAGCAGCGTGGGCAAAGGAGAAAGGTATGACTGTCTACCAACTTCTGGATCACATCTATACCACTTACGGATTCTCTTACGAAGTGGGCGTTTCCATTGTCCGCAAAGGTAAATCCGGTGCTGAGGAGATAGAAGGAATGATGAAAGGATACAGAGAGAGACCTATGAACACCATAGATGGATCACCTGTAACCGAAATGCTGGACTACGTAGACCTGAAGGGAAGACTACTTCAACAAAACGAGGAATTCACTCTCGATATGCCGACCACAAGCAATGTTCTGCAATACAGAACGGCTGACGGCACAAAGCTATCCATACGTCCTTCCGGAACAGAACCGAAGATCAAGTACTACATAGAGGTACACTTGAAGGTAAAAGAAGGATCAGATCTTGAAGTTATCCGCCAAGAGGCTCGTGCCAAGGTGGAAAGGATAAAGTCCGAACTCACTATATAATCCGACCTATCTCTTCTGACAATGAAGATAAAAGAGAACCGCCGACAATCTTTGGTTATGGCTCTGAAGACCATAGCCGTAAAGGGATCGGCGGTTCTCTTTATTTGTTGTGCTCTGCTCCTCTCTTGCAAGACCTCTCCAAAGGTTACGGGAGAGATCGAAATAGATTTCAACTCCCCCATTGCCACAGCCACAGCACTTTCTTACGGTGTTGTCTTCACCAATGAAGGCAATGGAGAGAGAGCGGCACTGGATTACAATCTCATCTACAACTCCTCTTTCAATCTCGGAGCATACGTTCCTCCCCTTTGCCGATACAGCTCGGTGGAAAAGAGTTTGACTACTCCCAACGGCTACACACTGCCCTACCCGGAGCAGGGAGTGTGTACGGGCTGGGAAGTAGAAAAGGGCAGGCTCGACCTTGTATCGGATAAAGAGCAAAATCATCTTATGAGAGCGGTTCCGATAGCCTCGGATTCCGTTAAGAGTGTTTGCCGTATCCTCTCCAACAGAGCCGATACAAAGTTTTCCGTTGCCGCTGATGACCGGATGACACTTCGGTTCAAAGCTCGTGCGTTGAACAGCCCCGTGACACTGCGTTGCTACATAGAGCATAGAGACTCACTGCGCATCTCTTCTCCCATAGAAGCTATGTGCGAAGGGGGGGATAAGTTCGGCACGTTCTCCAAAGAGCTTAAAGCAGATCTTTCGGCAGATAGTGCATACCTTGTAATAGAGACAACCGGTGCGGTAGAGCTTGATGATGTATCTCTCTTTGCCTTCGGGTACAACAAAGAGCAGGAGTACGCCCTCCCGAAAGGCTCGTTAGAGCTGCTCAAGCAACTCAATCCCTCTTTCACTTCATTCCCCGGAGGAGGTTTGGCAGACGGCTATTATGAAGAGACTTATTACGATTGGGCGTCCGACTCTTCATCTCGTTCTCTTTGGACATTGCAGGGCAACGAGTTCCCCAAACAGTTTCTGCTTTCTCACTTCCTCTCTTTGAGCAAGGAGACAAAGAGCATGCCTCTGTACGTTGCCAACTCCGGTATCACCTCCATAAAGGCATTACCCCGACATGAGAGTGTATCCGAACTGCCCAACAGAACCGAAAAGCTGAGGAAAGCAATAGGGTATATTTCCAAGAATACCACTCTTCCCACTCCGTCCGACACCACCCTTTTCTCCAAAACACTACTGCCGAAGATCGTTTTTGGTAGCGGTATGCGGGGAGAGGAGTACACTCGAAGATTCCTTTTGATGCACAATGCTTTCTCACCGGACTCCACCGGCGTGGAGCTTATACCGGGTGGAGTGTTGGAGATATGGCCTACACCGAACTTCTCATTTGCTCACATCACACAAGAGATAAAAAATACCGACAACTTTATAGCCTCTCTTGCTCCGGAACGAGACTCTTTGGTCTATATGAGACAGCCGGAACTTTACGGAGAGATCTCCTTTCCCTCCGTTCTGGAAAACGAACAGGTTCGATGGCCTCAACTTGTAGACAGAATGTTGTTAATAATCGAGCTTGAAAAAAGAAGAGAGCAAGTCAAAGGGATAGCCTTTTCTCCACTGTTTGCTGACAGATTTCGCTGGAATCTACTTCCGTTATTCTACACGCACGGAGGGGTTTCCAAGGGCAGCAGTCTGTATGAACTGCTTCTCCGGACAAGCACAAACAGCGGAAGCAAACTGCATCCCTCTGCCAAGAAAAAGGTGATACCCGACACCATAGACGACCTCCATCTCTCCTGTACATCCTCTGCCGATGATGGAGAGTGCTATATAAAGGCGGTGAATACCACTCGTCACGAACTCATCTATAAGATCAACCTCAAGAACACAAAGCGAGAGTACAAGCATCTGCACATCACAAGATTTCGGCACAAACACCCGGAGTCCGTCCCGCAAACCCCGCAGTTTGAAGTGTATGAGATAGAGAGTGAAACCTCTCTATATGCCGACTCCGCTCTGAAAAACCTTACGATCTCTCCTTACGAGCTGATCATTCTAAAACTATTCTGAATCCCGAAACCACCATGAAGCATACCCGGAGATACGTACAGATATTAAACTTAAAGCCCGACCCCGACCTCATCCGCACCTATAAGCAGTGGCACACCAAGGGAAAGATATTCCCCGAAGTGGTGGAGGGGCTTAGAGCCATCGGGATAGAGGAGATGGAGATATACATAGCCGACAATCGGCTCGTGATGATAGTAGAAGCCGAAGAAGGATTCTGTTGGGACGAGGCTTTTGCCACGCTTGCCACCATGCCGAGACAGGAAGAGTGGGAGGCTCTGATGGGACAGTTCCAAGAGTGCAACCCCGGCAGCTCATCTGCCGAAAAGTGGAAAATGACGGAGCTATTCTTTAAGCTCTCCGAAATGTAAGCGGTCATGAAAGCAGGCTCTATCTTCCGAAAAGAGGGACAATCCTATTTCATCCCTTTTCTCATCGTTACTCTCTGCTTTGCCTTATGGGGATTTGCCAATGACCTTACCCACCCTATGGTGAAGGTCTTTTCCAATATCTTCTCCATCTCCACCCTGCATGGCTCGCTCATTCAGGTAGCTTTCTACATGGGCTATATGGTGGCGGCACTTCCGGCAGCCTTTTATATCCGCAAGCGGGACTTCGCTTCCGGCATACGGATGGGGCTTTGGATATATCTTCTCGGCGGACTTCTCTTCCTGCCTGCCGCCTTTTCGGAAAACTTCTATATCTTTTTACTTGCCTACTTTGTTCTCACCTGCGGACTCTCCTTTCTGGAAACCTCGTGCAATCCGTACATCCTTTTGTTGGGAGAGAGCCGTAGTGCGTCCCGAAGACTCAACCTCGCTCAGAGCTTCAATCCCGTAGGTTCGCTGACGGGAATGTTTGTGGCAATCTACTTTATTCAGGGCAGGCTGGCAGAAGTAAGCACTTCCACCGAGACCTCGACCCATCCGGAGCTGTGGATTGTAGTGATGCCTTACCTGGGTGTTACCGTTGCCGTGCTGGTGATGCTGCTACTCTTTTATGTAGCCAAACTCCCTAAGATAGAGGGGCAAACAAGGAGCAGAGAGAGGGGTGAACCGCTCTTCAAACGCATCCGGACACTGCTATCTATCCCAAGTTACAGGAGAGGTGTCGCTGCTCAATTCTTCTACGTGGGAGCACAGATAATGGTCTGGACCTACATCATTCACTACGGCAGCTTCTTCTTTATGGAAGAAGGTCTTCCACGATCCGTGGCAGAGCAACGGGCGCAAGGCTACAACATCGGAGCAATGATCCTTTTCTGCCTGTTCCGGTTTGTCAATACCTCTCTGATGAAAAGGTATTCCGCCCCGGCTCTACTCCGTTTCTATGCGGCTCTTGCCATCCCTCTGCTCATCGGAGCAATGCTTCTGCCATTCCCATTCGGGCTGTTTGCGATCGTAGCCATATCGCCTTGTATGTCTCTGATGTACCCCACAATCTTCTCCGTCTCCATGGAAGAGGTGAATAGGGATAAAAGCTTAGCCGGAGCTCTTTTGGTGATGGCAATAGGGGGTGGTGCTTTAATCCCTCCACTCCAAGCCGCCATAATAGATCTCCAAAACAGCATCGGAGAGTGGGCTGTAAGGGTATCTTTTGTGGTGCCGGCGGTCTGCTTCATGGTGATCTTCGCTTTTGCCCATTCCCGTCTTAAAATTCGGAGGTAAAACTGCTCGGAATATCGCTTCGGACAAAGCTCTGTTTTTATATATTTCATCCCGTCCGACTGCTCCAAAATTTCCGCTCTCTATTTTGATCATACCCCTTGCTTTCAGAGGGTGGACAGAGTGTTAAAACAGCCCCATTTCATTAACACTAATTTTGATACCTGTTAAGCCAAAATGCTAAACGAGCATATTCTTTCGGCTTAACGTGTTTAATTTTTCAATAAACACGTTTACCGATTTCATTGAACACGTTTACCGGATTCGATTAACGTGTTTAGAATTTTCACTTATAACGCTGAATATTAGCACATTACCCATTCTTCTCTATTTTTGGCTGTTTTCAGGCAGATTTCTGCATTGATTTTCATTAACAATCAAACCGCTCAAAAGGGCTGTTTTTTAACCATAATTTAGCCCCTCAATCCGTCCGGGAGGAAAAAATTTCTGAATTCGAGATATTCCATATAAGTCTGAAAACAAGAAGATTACAGCATCAATTCAAGATTTTCATCCGGAAATGGAGAAGAAAATGAGAGTGTCGAGTTCCGACCCTGATCACCCGTTTTTATATAAAAGCTCCCATCAAAAAAGAGCACCTAACACTCTTCACAGACCTGTTAGATGCTCTTGAAAAACAACATAGATTTGTTCATGTAAATTCGTAGAACGATCTACGAAAAAGAAAAGATTTTGACGGTTTATGGGTTAGTTAGTATATCTGTGTATAGAAATCGCTTGATGCTACGCTTCGGAGTCTTTTCAAATTCCTCTTCACGCAGTACAAAGCTTGCCACTTGCTCGTATGAAGCAAGCTGTTCGTTCAGATGAGCGATATTTTGCTTCATGATCTGCTCCAGCTGTTCGGTGGTAAGCTTTTCCTTTTGCACTCTTTCCACATCGGGATAGATAAGAGCGACAAGCTTTTGAGAGCTGTTCATCACGATCAGCGTCTCGCCTACGTACTCCATCATGGTGAGTTTGGCTTCGATCCCTTCCGTGTATATGTTTTGTCCGCTCGGCCCCAAAAGCATCGTTTTACTCCGTCCTTTGATAAAGATATTCTTCTGTCTGTCCATGTATCCGAGGTCTCCCGTACGCAGCCAGCCGTCTGCCGTGAAGAGTTTTTCTGTCTCCTCCGCATTTTTGTAGTAGCCCTTGCACACATTCTCACCTCTTACCTGTATCTCTCCAATGCCTGTGGCAGAGTCCGGTTCAAATATACGCACCTCCATAATCTCCTTCAACGGCTTGCCGCAAGAGTTTGCCACGTACTTCTGGTGATGTTCGTAAGAGATAAGAGGAGCGCACTCCGTCATGCCGTATCCTACCGTGAATGGAAACTTAGCCTTTTTCAAGAAATCAACGACCTCTTCGTTCAAGGCCGCTCCCCCTACTATAAACTCGCGGAAATTGCCTCCCATGTTTTCAAACAACGTGTCTCGAATTTTCTTGTAAACGACAGAGGACAACAGCGGAGTCTTGATAAGAAATTTTGCTGCTCCCTTACTGATCTTCGGCGTGATAACGTTCTTGTATATCTTTTCAAGGATTAGCGGAACGCTGATAATAAGATGAGGCTTCACCTCTTTCAGGGCTTTAACCAAGATGGATGGCGTTGGAGTCGTACCGAGAACATAGATGTGAGTACCGCATTGCATGGGTGTAAGAAAGTTGAAAGCACAGCTGTAAGCATGAGCCATAGGCAAAAAGCAGAGCACTCTCTCCTGCTCGAACATCAGCTTAAGGTAGTTGGCATACGTTACATTGCCCGCAAGATTGTTCGCAGTAAGAATCACACCTTTGCTGTAACCCGTTGTGCCGGAAGTATAGTTGATCAACATCACCTCATCGTTGCTGATGTGCGGATACGCTATATCTTCTTTTGTGAAGTCGTTGGGGTATTTCTCCCGAAAAAGAGCCTCGACATCAAGAGAGACCAGACTCTTATTGATGGAAAACTCCTCCAATGGCTTCAGACTATCTATATCTATAACTACACTGACAGCCCCCATTCGGGACGGCTCCATAACCTTGTAGTGAGACTGCGAAACGAATACCACTCTGGAGTCTGAGTGCTCGATGATATGCAGAATATCATTCGCATGAAAGTCTTGAAGGATAGGCACTATGACTGCACCATATGTAATCACTCCAAGATATACCATACACCACTCCGCCGAGTCCTTTCCGATCAGAGAAATCTTATCTCCTTTCTGAACACCGGACTCCTTCAATAATAGATGTACTTTAGCTACGACCTTGGCGACATTAGCATAAGTATATGTAGTGGCATTATTATAGTTGGTTATCGCAGGAAGATTCCAGTATTTTTTGAAGCTATTCTCGTATAGCTCTATAAAGTTCTGCTGAATCATGATTCAATATTGCACATTTTGTGTTGTTTGGTGCAAATATAGATGTTTTTTTATATTCTTCCAAAGAGAGAAGGGGTTACGAGGGGCCGTAATTGGAAAAGCGAGGGAGTTATTGTATCTTTACTTTCCCAAAAAATCTTACTATTCAATATTCTAAAAAATGAAAACCTACAATATAGATGCAGACATCTGCCGCAAAAACAGCGGATGTACAAAATATGATGCTATTGCACCATTCATTCCGAAAGGGCATGAAGTGATCCCTCTATGGATTGCGGACATGGACTTTGCCACTCCTCCTTTTGTACTGGATGCTATAAGGAAAAGGCTGGAACACCCTGTCCTCGGCTACTCTATCCCGACAGATGAGTATAAAAATGCGGTCATCAACTGGATGAAAAACCAATACAACATGGAGGTATCGCCTGAAGAGTTTTGCTATACTCCGGGTATTGTGTCAGGGATATACAAGCTCTTACAGTTTTTGACGGATAAAAAAGATGGTGTGCTTATCTGTCCGCCCGTTTATCCTCCCTTTTCGGCAGTCATCCGAAATGCAGAACGCACTCTCGTGGAAGCACCTTTGAAGCTTGAGAACAACAGATTTGAGGTAGATTTTGACTTGCTGGATGAAAAGTTGAAATCTGCCAAAGTGATGATCTGGTGCCATCCGCACAATCCCGGAGGCCGTGTCTGGAGTCAGGAAGAGTGCGCCAAGGTCGTCAAGCTATGCCGTAAGCATAATGTCATGATCATCTGCGATGAAATCCATGCAGACCTTACATTTACCCCGAAAAAACATCAACCGATGGTGCTTTCCTGCCCGGAAGCTGCCCAATGTGTTATTACCCTGCAAGCTCCATCCAAGGCATTCAACATGCCGGGCGTTGTTGGCTCTCAGCTTATAGTGCTTGAACCTGAGCTGAGACAACGTCTGTTCCCTTATCTTGAGAATAGCGGTCTTCAGATCGGAAACTCTTGTGCTTTTCCGGCAATCGCTTCCGCCTATAATAATGGTAAGGAGTGGCTTGATGACACACTACGCTATATACAAGACAATATCGCCTATGTCCGTGAGTTTTTATCCTCTCAACTCCCAATGCTTGAGATGATCGAACCGGAGGCTTCATTCCTGATCTTTATCAACTTTAAGGCACTAAACCTTTCGGACGAGGAGCTTAACCGTTTTCTTCTTGAAGATGCTGGCGTGATGCTCAACCCCGGTATCACTTTCGGTACAGGTGGTGAAGGCTGGATGCGACTCAATATAGGCACAACAAGAAAAAGGTTGGAGCAAGCCATGAAGCAGATAAAAAGAGCTGTGGATAAGCTACTCTCCAAGTAATCAAAACTCTTTTCATCCTCATTTTCTTCAAAAAGGTAATCCGAAGTAGTGCGAACACTGCTTCGGATTACCTTTTTGCTTCTATATCAATAGCCGTTAGCTGACACGGCTATTGCAAATATTCTTAAGTCTACGCCTTACAGATTTGCATACAAACAAAGCATCGAAGAGTAGCAGATACTATCTTCGATGCTTTTATGTCGGGGTGACTGGATTCGAACCAGCGACCACACGCCCCCCAGACGTGTACTCTAACCGGGCTGAGCTACACCCCGCACTCGATTGCCGGACAAAGGTAACAACTTTTCCTTAATTCGGCAACACATTACCCCTACTCTGTCGAAGAGAAAGAAGAATATACTCCCTCTTACGGCTCTTTTATACCTTTCAAGATACAGCCTCAAATATAAAATATAAAAGCTAACTTTACACGACAAACACCATCAAAACAAGACTAACAGAGCTAATAGCCAAGACTATTAAGCCTCCATAAACTGGGAAAAAAATATGTTCACACAACTCCAACTACTCATGGCACTGCTTCCCATAATCTTTATGATTCACGACTTTGAGGAAATAATTCTATTCAGATCATGGATAGATAAGAATAGAGAGGTGTTAAAGCAACATTTCAACAAACCTTACCGCTATCTCCATTCACGTGGTTACACAGAGCTTTCCACTTCAACCTTTGCCGTGGGTGTCTTTCACGAGTTTCTATTTCTCTCTTGCACGACATTCTTTGGGCTGTATTTCAATCTTCCCGAACTCTGGTTTATCGGATTTATGGCATATTTCATCCATATCCTTATCCACATAGCCCAATGGATTATCTACCGACGATATATTCCGGTGGTCACTACTTCCCTACTCACTCTTCCATACTGCATCTATACATTTATCATATTTTCAGATAGCAACTTTCTCTCTGTGCAAGAACTCATTATCTACTCTGTCATAGGATTCGTTGGAATGATTTTGAGCATTCCTTCTGCCTATTTTTTCATGTCAAAGTTTTCACGTTGGGAGAAAAGATTTATACAAGAACAGAAGAAATAAAAATAATATCCCGAAAGATAAGCCTCAACACTTTATCTTTCGGGATATTATCTATCTCTTTCGAGAAGATAGAAGTTCATCTTACCGGCAGCAGTCTCACACCTCTACCGCCTCGGCAGAAGTTCCGGTATCGAACAACATCTTATACCAAGCCTTAAATCTTATCACATCATCCTCACCAAAGCGATAGAGTCCATGTAAAATCTGTTCGTACGACTTCTCTTCCGTCGGTTCCGTTTTAGAGAAAAACTTGTCCGCCACACAGACAATAATCTCCTCCAGACTCTGAGGAACATAAACCCGATCAGCAGGAAACTCCCAGCCTCGCTCCCGAATGGTGTGATAATACAAGCCTGTTCCCGTATGTCTTTCCGCCACCAGCGCATGAGCTTCCAAGCCTGCGGCTCTAAGGCGTTCCGCCCCAACCAGTCCATGATAAATGTAAGGTCTTTCGCCATGACAGCCTATCTTGGGAGCGTGACAGGCATCCACGCCAATGTCGTGCAGCCATGCGGCTTCTTCTATGAACTCCAAGTTGAGATCCCAATGCGGATGAAGCCCGGCTATTTCCAGAGCTTTCTGTGCCACTCTATACGAATGTTCCACAAGGATCTGCCGGCAAAGCGTCTCTTCCGGATAGTATTGCTCAAATATCGGAGCTACGACAAGGGGCATTTGGATCGGATTCATATCTATCAGGATAAAGTTAAAGATGAGGATGTTTCTGCAATATACAATGCGCCGCACCCAGCTTCAGCTTAGCTTTTACCATGAGCGGTATTCGGTACTTATCTTCCGAAATCCACAGCTCGACGTTATCATTCTTTCCGGTGAACGCTTCATCGTTGATGCTGAGCACCATCTTTATCGCAGGCACTTTAGGAGACCACGGCATGGAGATCACTTCTCGGCTCACCACCACGACCCTACATGGAACAAGGTCTTTACCTATCGGGACATAAAAGTTGTAGCCTTTGAACTTTCCCGAAACGCCATCGGGCAGAGGAATATCCTCCGAACGAATAAATCCGAAAGCCGCAACCATATCAAGAGCCATCCGCTCTTTGGGCACGCTGAAGAGTGTGTCCACCTTCATTTCGGAGAGTGTATATCTCTTGCTGCGAATGGATGTGAAGCGAGGCGAATAGTCGTACTGAATCTCATCTATCAGATAGTAGCCGTTTTCCCTCACCCTTTTCTCCCAGCGAAGAGGTTGATAGTTGGAGTTATAAAGCGTGGAGAGCGTATCTTTCATAGGGAAGACCGAGTATATCATGCCCGTAGTCTGAAAGTGCAGTTCCCGGAACCACTGCTTGCCTCCACCCAGTTCTCTTGTAGAAACAGAGGCAAGACCGGCACGTCCGTTTATGATCCCCCACTTGAATCTCACTTCATACTCCAGACGTTCTCCCTTATAAAATCCGTAGTGATCCGCTCCCTTCTTCTCCTGCGCCAAGGCGAAAGAAGAGGTAAAAAGGAGGATAAACAGCAGTATAAAGCGTTGTGATAGTTTTGTTGTCATTCAAATCCGTTTAGTTAAAATGGAGACGGCTCTTTCGGCAATGGAATAATATCGAAGCCGGTGTACGGAACCAGAGCTTTTGGAATGCGAATACCTTCCGGAGTCTGGTTGTTCTCCAACAATGCTGCCACGATTCGTGGCAGAGCCAGTGCGCTACCATTGAGTGTATGTGCCACTTGCACCTTGCCTTCGGTGTCTCTGTACCGGCACTTGAGTCTGTTTGCCTGGAAACTCTCGAAGTTCGATACCGAACTCACCTCCAACCAACGCTCCTGTGCAGCGGAAAAGACCTCGAAGTCATAAGTAAGAGCAGATGTAAAGCTCATGTCTCCGCCACACAGACGAAGGATTCGCCAGGGAAGTTCGAGCTTATCCACCAAAGACTGAACATAGTCTACCATCTCTTGAAGAGAGGTGTAAGAGTGTTCCGGTTTGTCTACCCGAACGATCTCCACCTTGTCAAACTGATGCAGTCTGTTGAGTCCGCGCACATCTTTTCCATAGCTACCGGCTTCTCTGCGGAAGCATGCCGAATAGGCTGTAAGGCATACGGGCAGACTCTTTTCTTCCAAGATAACATCTCTGAAGATGTTCGTAACCGGAACTTCCGCCGTAGGGATAAGGTAGAGATTGTCTGTCTGGGCATGGTACATCTGTCCCTCTTTGTCGGGCAACTGACCTGTCCCGTAAGCAGAATCTTCATTCACCACATAAGGAGGCATTACCTCCAAATATCCTGCCTCTCTTGCGCTGTCGAGGAAGAAAGAGATAAGAGCCCTTTGCAGCCTTGCGCCATATCCTTTATAGAGAGGAAATCCTGCACCGGTAATCTTTACCCCCACCTCGAAGTCTATCAAGTCGTAGTTCTTCACCACTTCCCAGTGAGGCAGCTTGCACTCATCCGTAAGATGGGGCATGCATCCGCCCTCCTTCACGCATACATTGTCCTCTGCTTTTGTACCTTCCGGAACGATGTCCGCGGGCAAGTTCGGGATCTGGATGATCAGGTTCAGAATCCGGTCTTCCAGCTCTTTCTTCCTGCTTTCCATCTGCTTACTGCCCTCTTTTAGAGAAGCGATCTGTGCTTTTGCCACCTCCGCGTCATCCCTCTTGCCCTCTTTCATGAGCAAGCCTATGGATTTTGAAATCTTGTTTTGTTCGGCAAGATTTTCATCCAATCGGCGTTGAGAGTCGCGTCGGTCGTTGTCCAGACCCAAAAGTTCGTCTATAATCTGCTCTCCCTTAAAGCCTTTAACGGCAAGTCTTCGGATAGCTTCTTCTCTGTTTTCGTGAAGATATTTTATGGATAACATCTCTATATTTTTATTTTATTATGCCTGTCTGATACATGCGCAAGGGCAATTGTAGCAAGGCAAAGGTAATAAATTTTAATGGAGTCTGTGGCGAAATCTCCACAAACGAAAGGGAATCCCGAAATTAACCTTTACAAAAAGAGTCTTGAACACGTTTGTTTCTCTCTCTTAACAGGTTCAAAAATGAGTTTCAAGCCTTGAATACCGGGAACCGGCGCTTGAGTCCTGTAAATCAAGGCTTGAATGCCACGAACCAAAGCCCGATTTCAACCATTGAACGTGAACAATATAATTTCTGAACATATTCAGCACAACTTCCGAACAGATTCAGCCCGATTTTCTATCACTTCACTCCTTTTCATTTCCTCTTTTCGCACACCGGGACAAAACGACATAAAGAGACCTTCCAAAGTAACAAACGGCTCTATCCTAAGAGTTTGAAAATAAAAAAAGCAGGCAAGAAGGAGCGGAAAAAGAACGAATAACAGGAAAAACAGATGTTAAAATCCTCTTGTGAGACAGGCTCTTTAAGGTTTTTCAAAATAGCGAATAAAATATTTTTACTTTCAAGAAGAAAAAGCTAAATTTGCGCCTTAGGGAAAACCAAACATTACGAACTATTACATATCCGTTTATGACTTCTATAGACAATAAAGTTCAATCTTTGGCTGATAAGATTTACGCCGATGGTGTAGAGAAAGCGAAGAAAGAAGCAGAAGAGATTCTGAACAGCGCACAAGCTCAAAAAGAGAAAATCCTAAAACAGGCAAAAGAAGAGGCTGATGCTATACTGCAACAGGCACAACAAGATGCCGTGAAGGAGAAAGAGACAGCAACAGCCGAGATAGTGATGGCTGCAAGACGTGCGATAGACTCTCTTAAAAGCGAAATGGCAGGTATCCTCAACGACTCTGCCATATCTGCCGGAGTGGCTGCCGCTGCCGGAACACCGGATAAGATATACAACCTCATAGTGGAAATGGTGAAAGCATGGAGCGCGAAAGGCAACATGGAAATATCCACAGCCGATGCGGATGCGTTGCAAGCCTACTTTGCTTCTCATGCACAAGAGACTCTGAACAAGGGCGTAAGCATCAAGAGCATCAACGGTAAACCACACTCATTCGAACTAAAGCCGGAAGGACAAGGCTACAAAATGGTCATCGGACAAGAGGAACTTGAAGCGTACTTCCGAGAATTCTTCAGACCGAGACTCCGTGCCATACTTTTCCCGGAAAAAGCATAGGACTGCGAGATGGCGCATTACTATACATTAGGTGCGGAGCTACCCGGACTTAAACAGGAACAAACCTCTCTTTCCTACTCTTCGCTTGAGTTGTGGGAAGGGATGATGCGTCCTCAGTTTTCCAAAAGAGACATTCGGCAGATGGAGCTGCTCTTTCTGCAGGAGGACAACAAGACTCTCATCAAGCTGCTCAAAGGGCTTCCCACAGAGATCCCGACCGTGCCGGTTACCCTCGGAGAAGATACGCTCAGGACGCTGATCCGTGCCGTTGAGGAGCGCAGAGACGAGGAGAACGATGAACCGACTCCGATACCAGAAAATGTACCGGCATACATGGTTCGGTTTGTCGAAGAGTATCTGGAGGGCAAGTTTGAACAGAATGGAGCCAAAGGGTTTGCGGAAGATTTTCTTGCCGTGGCATACTACGACCATATCCGCAAGAAGGCAATAGGATTTGTAAAGAAGTGGGTGGATCTGAACGCCCGTATAGCAAATATCATGGCGGCATCCACTGCCAAGAAGTTCGGATTGGATATTTCGTCTTATCTGGTCGGAGCATCTCCTTTGACAGAGATACTCCGCCTCTCTTCCTGGACAGATCTGCAGTTTTTACCCGGAAGCGACACGCTCCAAGAGATTATAAAAGTATCGGAAGAGAGCAATCTCTACACGAGAGAACGCCACTTGGACACGATCCGTTGGCGATTCCTCGATGAAGTTGTATTCTCCGACACCTTCTCCATAGAGGCTATGATGGTCTATTTCCTTAAGACGAGAATCATAGAACGATGGACTACACTGGATAAAGAACAGGGAGAAATGGCATTCCGCACCCTGATAAGTTCGCTCAACAGCGATGGCAAACAGAAGCTTGCAAACTTTGTGGAGAGCACAAAAAACAAGTCGAAAAGCGTTGCCGATAATCAACAAACAGAAAAAGTATAAATACCTACACGATAGAACATATTCGCATGAAAACAACCGGGATAGTAAGAGGCATTGTGTCTAACCTCGTAACGATAGAGGTAGATGGACCGGTGGCTCAAAATGAGATCTGCTATATCTCAGTGCGGGGAACCGAACTGATGAGCGAGGTTATCAAGATCATTGGAAAGAACGCCTATGTTCAGGTCTTCGACAGTACACGCGGTATGAGAGTCGGAGATAAGGCTCGCTTCGAACAACATATGCTTGAAGTGCAACTCGGACCCGGACTTCTCTCCAAGAATTTTGACGGTTTGCAGAATGATTTGGACAAGATGGAGGGTGTCTTTCTTAAGAGAGGCGATTATACTCCACCGTTGGAAATGGATTCCAAATGGGAGTTTACCCCCATTGCCAAAGCAGGTGATGAGGTTGAAGCGGCGTCTTGGCTTGGAGAAGTGGACGAGAGCTACAAGAGCCATAAAATAATGGTGCCTTTCGTGTTTAAGGGTATCTACACCGTGAAGAGCATCGTTCCTGCCGGAACTTATGCACTTACGGATACTATTGCCGTGCTTGAAGACAAAGACGGTAACGAGCATAAGGTAACGATGGTACAACGCTGGCCCGTGAAGCTGCCCGTACCGGGATACAAGAACAAACCAAGACCATACAAGCTCCTTGAAACGGGTGTGCGTATCATAGATACCTTCAACCCGATGGTGGAAGGGGGCACAGGCTTTATCCCCGGTCCTTTCGGTACAGGTAAGACCGTACTTCAACACGCCATCTCGAAGCAGGCAGAAGCGGATATAGTGGTGATAGCGGCTTGTGGTGAGCGTGCCAATGAGGTGGTGGAGATCTTCAAAGAGTTTCCCGAACTGGTGGACCCTCACACAGGAAGAAAGCTTATGGAGCGTACCATCATCATAGCCAACACATCCAACATGCCGGTAGCGGCTCGTGAGGCATCCGTATATACAGCGATGACTATCTCGGAATATTACCGGGCGATGGGGCTTAAAGTGCTTCTGATGGCAGACTCTACTTCTCGTTGGGCACAGGCTCTTCGTGAAATGTCTAACCGTTTGGAAGAGCTTCCGGGACCGGACGCATTCCCAATGGACCTTTCTGCCATCATTGCCAACTTCTACTCTCGTGCAGGTTATGTGGAGCTGAAGAATGGCGAGAGCGGTTCCGTTACATTCATCGGAACGGTATCTCCTGCCGGAGGTAACCTGAAAGAGCCTGTAACGGAAAATACCAAGAAGGTGGCTCGATGCTTCTATGCCCTCGAACAAGACCGTGCGGACAAGAAGAGATACCCGGCCGTGAATCCGATAGACTCCTACTCGAAGTATCTGGAATACCCGGAATTTGAAGAGTATATCTCCGCTATAACAGGAAAAGAGTGGCTCAAAATGGTACACGAATGCCGTACCAGAATGCAACGTGGTAAGGAGATAGCCGAACAGATAAACATTCTCGGAGACGATGGTGTGCCGGTTGAGTATCACGATATATTCTGGAAATCCGAACTCATAGACTTTGTTCTGCTCCAACAGGATGCTTTCGACTCGATAGACTGTATCACTCCTCTGCAAAGACAGAAATATATGTTGGAGATCGTGGTAAACATTTGTAGAGGGGAATACGACTATGAAGACTTCAACGATGTATCGGCATTCTTCAAAAAGCTCATCAATATGCTCAAGCAGATGAACTACGCAAAGTTCCAAGATGAGAGCTTTAAGAAGTATGAGGTAGAACTACAGAGTGTTATCAATGACAAGACTCTTAAATAAGATTCAAGACGATGACGAATAAAGCATTCCAGAAAATATATACAGAGGTTACGAAGATAACCAAAGCAACCTGCACCATTAAGGCACAGGATGTAGGGTATGACGAGCTGGCAACAATAGATGGAAAGTTGGCTCAAGTAGTGAAGATACAAGACGATGAGGTTACTCTTCAGGTCTTCCGTGGTACGGAAGATATTCGTACCAACGCAGAAGTGGTTTTCCTCGGAAACTCTCCATCGCTCAAAGTGGGCCCGTCTCTTGCAGGACGTTTCCTTAATGCTTATGGCGAACCAATAGATGACGGTCCTCAGCTTGAAGGTAAACAGGTGGAGATCGGAGGCCCTTCGGTAAATCCTGTTCGCCGGCAACAGCCATCCGAACTGATAGCTACGGGTATCGCCGGTATCGACCTTAACAATACTCTGGTAACAGGGCAAAAGATTCCGTTCTTTGCAGACCCTGACCAACCTTTTAACCAAGTGATGGCTACGGTAGCACTTCGTGCGGAAAGTGATCTCATTATTCTTGGAGGAATGGGTATGACGAATGACGACTACCTGTACTTCAAAAACACTTTCACTAATGCAGGTGCACTGGATCGTATTATCTCTTTTATCAATACGACAGAAGACCCTTCGGTCGAGCGTGTACTTATTCCGGACATGGCTCTTACGGCAGCAGAGTATTTTGCAGTAGAGGAGCACAAGAAAGTGTTGGTACTGCTAACGGACATGACAAACTATGCCGATGCTCTTGCAATCGTATCCAACAAGATGGACCAAATTCCTTCCAAAGATGCGATGCCGGGTTCTCTCTATTCGGATTTGGCTAAGATCTACGAAAAGGCAGTACAGTTCCCTGACGGAGGATCCATCACCATCATTGCGGTTACAACGCTATCGGGAGGAGATATTACGCATGCCGTTCCCGACAACACCGGTTACATCACCGAGGGACAGCTCTATCTCCGTAGGGACACTCAGGTAGGAAAGGTTATCGTAGACCCATTCCGGAGTCTTTCTCGCCTAAAACAGCTTGTAATCGGAAAGAAAACACGAGAAGATCATCCTCAGGTGATGAACGCCGCTGTACGTCTATACTCCGATGCTTCCAATGCACAGACCAAGTTGGAAAACGGTTTTGACCTTACCGAGTATGACTCTCGAACGCTCGACTTTGCCAAGGATTACTCTCGCCACTTGTTGGCGATAGACGTCAACTTGAACAATACCCAAATGTTGGATACTACTTGGGGTCTCTTCTCTCAATACTTCAAACCGGAAGAGGTAAACATCCGTCAAGATTTGGTAGATAAGTATTGGCCCTCAAAGTAAGAGATAATGGCTATTAAATTCCAATACAATAAGACCTCACTACAACAGCAGGAGAAGCAACTCAAAGTGCGTGTGCGAGCTCTTCCTACAATAAAAAGCAAGGAGAGTGCACTGCGTATGGAAGTGAAGCGAACCAAGGACGAAGTAGAGAGACTTGAGAATGAGTTGGAAATGCGTCTCGGAACGTATGACAACATGAAGGCTCTTTGGAATGAACTGGACCCTTCACTCTTGGAAGTAAAAGATGTGAAGATGGCGACAAGAAAGATTGCAGGTGTGGTCATTCCATTGCTATCGGATGTCGAGTTCAATGTAAAACCATTTAGCCTTGCTGCTCATCCTGCATGGTTTATGGAGGGTCTCTCTCTGGTCAAGGAGCTTGCAACAGTGGGGATACAGGCAGAATTTGAACGCATGAAGATGAATCTGCTCGAACATGCCAGAAAGAAAACGACTCAAAAAGTAAATCTCTTTGAGAAGGTACAGATTCCGGGCTATCAGGATGCCATAAGAAAGATTAAAAGATATCTGGAAGACGAAGAATCTTTGGCTAAGGCAGCACAAAAAATCATGCGGGCAAACTTAGAACGTAAAGCAGAAGAGGAGGTGAAAGCAGTATGATAGTACCTATGAGTAAATACTCTTTCCTCATCTACAGGAAAGAACACGAAGCGTTTCTGGAACGGCTGAAATCACTCGGAGTGGTTCATATCCGCCAGAATCGGAATACAGATGAGATAGAAAATATCAAGTCTCTTTTGGGAAAGAAAAAGGAGATTGCAACCATTCTTACCCAGTTGGAGATCATCCGGAAAGCTGAAGCCAAAGATGAACAGCAAGCCCGGCATTCCGATTTTGTCGTGCCACAAAATGGTGAAGAGTATGTTGCCACATTCTTGGAGGCTCAAAAGCAGATCAAACAGCTTTCTCAAAAGATTGCGACAAATAAGGAGACAATATCTTCTCTCTCTGTCTGGGGAGATTTCGATCCAAGCATCGTAGAAAAATTCAGAAAGGATGGTCTTCAGCTTCAATTCTGGACAGTGCCGGCAAATGCCTATAACGAACAGTGGGAAGATCTGTTTGGAGCGGTATTTATAGGGGATGCTCAAAGGCTCTTTTACTTTGTAACACTTTCTCCACAAGAGCTTACCACGAGAGATCTTCCCGAAAGCAGTCTGTTGGAAGTACCGAGCAGAAGCATCTCGGATATTGAAGCAGAAAATGAAACACTCTCGGTCAGATTAAAAGAGGAACAACTTAAACTCTCGGCATTAGCACAACACAAAGAGATTGCTCAAGCATATCAACTCTCTCTCGAAGAGACTTATCGGATGGATGATGCCCGTCTTCAAGGTGTATCTCTCTTTGATGATCAGCTCGTCGTACTCGAAGGCTGGTTGCCTCAAAAGAAGGCAGAGGCAATGGAGAGTGCCTTGGATAAAGAGGGTTATGCCTTTGCAGAAATAGAAATAAAGGAAGGAGAAAGAGTACCCATCAAGCTTAAGAACAACTTCTTTGCAAGGGCATTTGAGCCGATCATCAAGATGCACTCATTCCCCAACTACTTCGAGCTTGATCCCACTCCGTTTGTAGCACCATTCTTCATGCTGTTCTTTGCAATGTGTTTTGGGGATGGAGGTTATGGCATAATCCTGCTTCTTGCAGCCACACTAATAAAAAGAAAGTCTTCTCCGGACAAGCAGGCAATGATGACTATGCTGCAATATCTTGGAGGAGCAACCATTATAGTGTCGTTCTTCATGGGAACATTCTTTGGCGTGCAGTATGTCAATATTCCATTCTTAGCTCCTTTCAAAGCCTTCTTCCTATCGCAAGATAATATCATGATCATTGCTATTGCTTTGGGATTGGTACAGATCATCTTTGCGAAAGTCATAAAGGCGGTAAAAACGACCAAGCAAAAAGGACTCAAATATTCCGTATCGCAGTTTGCATGGGCATTTCTGATACTCACCGGAGTACTCTTTTTCTCTCTTCCGATGCTGAAAATAGAGCTTCCTCAGTGGGTAACTTATGCCGTATATGGACTCCTCGCACTCTTCGGAATATTCATTGTCTTCTTCAACTCTCCCGGTAAAAATCCGCTCATCAATGTCGGTAGTGCAGTTTGGACGGCTTACAATACAGCTTCCGGGCTATTAGGAGACACTCTATCCTATATCCGTCTATTTGCGATCGGACTTGCCGGAGGTATTCTCGGTGGTGTGTTCAACGATCTTGCCATGCAGGTTACCGGGGGACTACCTATATATATTAAATGGTTGCCGATGCTTATTATATTGGCTCTCGGTCATGCCATCAACTTTGGCTTATGTCTCATCGGAGCATTCGTACACCCGATACGTCTCATCTTCGTAGAGTACTTTAATAACTCCGATTATGAGGGAGGAGGAGTCGAGTACAAGCCTCTTCAAAAGCTGAACACGGAAGAAGGGCAGTAAGAAATCTTCTTGTACAAACAGATATTACAGATAAAAACAAAATAATAAACACTTAAATAAAACGATTATCTCATGGAAATGAATTTGATGTTAGGATGGCTCGGTATAGCCTTCATGGTAATCCTCTCCGGTATTGGAAGTAGCGTCGGTATTACAATCGCAGGTAATGCAGTGGTAGGAGCGATGAAAAAAGACCCTACAAAGATGGCTTCATACATTACACTATCCGCCCTTCCATCGTCTCAAGGTATCTACGGTTTCTTGGCATTCTTCTTTGCAAAAGGATTCCTTACAGAAGCTATCACCTCTGTACAAGCATGGGCTATCCTTGCCACAGGGCTTGCTCTTGGTGTAGTGGCTCTCTTCTCTGCTATCAGACAAGCGCAAGTGTGTGCTAACGGTATTGCAGGATTGGCTTCCGGACACGATGTTATGGTATCCAGCCTTGTTATGGCAGTATTCCCGGAGCTTTACGCGATCTTGGCTCTGCTTGTTGCTATCTTGACTTACTTTGCTTTCTAATAGATCAAGCAAGAAACGTCGATTATTGGTCTTTCCAAGAATAAAAACCTAAAAACACTCCCGAAAAGAGGCAAGTACTTTTTCGGGAGTGTTTTTTGTTGCTTCACTCTTTTCATTAAAATAATACCTTACCTTGTCTAAAGCAGGTTAAAATAGATGGAATCAAGGGTTTCTCGGAAATAATCACTATATTTCGTGCGGAAAAGAGGCACAAAACAGCCCACTTATCCACCAAAAAGAAACAAGATAATCAATAAACAATACATAAAAACAGTAACAACCATGAAGACGAAATTTTTACTTGTTGCCCTGTTGGCAGCCTTTTTGGGTAGCTCGGTTGCTGTTGCCCAATATGAAGATGACGCCTATCTGACTCCTTCCCAAGTGAAAAAGCTCAAGGAAAGAGAAGAAAAGGAACATCTTGAGTACCTCAAAAGACAAGCAGAAAAGAGGAAAAAGCTGGAAGAAGAGCGAGCAGCAAGGCTGTTGCAACTCAAGAAAGAAGAGACTTACGAGAGCGATCTCATAGACTATTACAACAGAAGAGGAAAGGGATGGGAAGGCATTTCATCCGAAGAGATGGAAGCCAACCTCGATAGACTCGAAGGGGAAAAACGTCCGAGAACAAATGGAAAATACTCCAAGAGAATCAAAAGATTCCATTCGGACAACACGGTAGTGCTAAGCGATGCCGATGTTTATATCGTGGACGATGTCCGTTACAACCCATGGACAGACAGCTACTACGGCTACGACGACTATAACAATGTCTCCATAAACATCTCCTTCGGTTACAGACCATGGAGAGACTGGGGATATCCTTATCCATATTACAGATATTACGGGTACTACTATCCTTGGTACGACTCCTATTGGGACTTCTGGGGCTATCCGAGACACCATTATTGGGGTTGGGGTGGTCCGTATTACGGCTACGACTATTGGGGTGGCTATTACTACCGCCCATATCGTCCGCACTACTTCTACGATTATAGCTACGGATACGACTACTATGGATACGGAGGCTACTACTCTACTCCTAAAACGCATTCCTACACCGGACGTTCCGGCTATGGCAGCAACAATAACATAAGAGGCAGATACAGCTCCGATGGTTCTTCCTTAGGTTCACGTTATGGTCAGGATTATGGTCGCACGCTCGACAGGTATCGCAGCGGCAATGATCCTAACTACAACAGTGGCAGAGGAGGAGTGTATCGCAACAGTGGACGTTCGGGAGCAACAGACTATAACCGTGGCAGCAACTACGGAAGCTATGAAAACCGATCAAGATCCTCTTACGACTACTACAACAGAAGCGGTTCGTCCTCATCGTCGTCCAACTCATCTTCTGTACGCAGTAGCAGTTCAGGTTCATCCAACTCTTCTTCCGGAGGCGGAAATCACAACTCCGGCAGCGGTTCGGGAGGCGGACGCGGCAGAAGATAAAGCGTCTTGATCTTATAGTCTTTCACAACAAAGAGAAACACTGATGAAAAGAATAGTATCATATAGTATCAAAGGAATGCTGGGATTGGGGCTTGTCTTATGCTCCTTCTCAGGCTTGCAGGCACAGAATGAGCGGGATGCTCAAAACCTTACAGAGCGTGCTCTCAATGGTACAGCCCGATCCATGGGTATGGGTGGAGCTGTCGGAGCATTGGGAGCAGACCCTTCTGCCATACGGATCAATCCCGCTGGTGTAAACCTCTACACCTCACACATCATACACGGAACATTCGGATTCGGCAATCTCAACACTGCTACCGAGTGGGGTATGAATACCAAGACCGGTATCTCTACCACTCACAGGCCGAGAGCGTTAAACAACTTTACATTTGTGCTACCCTCGACCAGATTGGGTCGTGGTGTGAATCTCTCATTCTCTTACAACAGAGACAAAGAGTTCGGACGCGCTTATCGCATGGAAGCAGACGGTATGCCGGTCTCCATTGCAGACTATGCGGCGAGAATGGCATACAAGATACCTCCTGCTGCCATTCAGGATACCAAGAAAAACAATCCTTATAACTCCGGCTACGAATGGCTTCCTATTTTTGCCGAGAATGCAGGTCTCATAGAACACGTAGATGGTACAGACCGTTATCGCAGCACGTTCATCTACGAGAATCTGAGTTCTGCTCCGGACCACTCCACGCTTAAAGTTCAGGAGAGAGGCGCGGATAAGTCTTTCGACTTCTCTCTTGGATTCTCTTCCGGAGAGTATCTGCACTTCGGGGCAACGCTCAGACTGCATAGCATCAACTACAATAAGAAAACCTACTATGGCGAGGCATTCGATAGTAATAAGTTTTATACGGACAACTACAGCGACTACAAAGGAGCTGCCTCTAACGACTATCTCGAAATCAGCAATCACCTCAACACCTCCGGTCAAGGCGTCAGTGCCACTTTCGGAGCACTTATAAGTCTTGGTGATTTCGGTCGTATCGGCGTCTCTTATCTTACTCCGCAAGTCTTGGCACTCAAGGATGAGTATATCGCAGAAGCCAGAAGTTTCAACTGGAGATACGACAAAGATAAAGGCCCGTTCAGCTATAGCACTCCGAAAGACTACTACACCCAATACTCTCTGATCAGACCCGGTGTTATCACAGCCAGTGCCATGATTTACTTGGGAGGTTATGGAGTTGTAACGTATGACTTTGACTATTCCAATGCAGGCTCGACCAGACTGAAGTTTGACAATGGTGTCGAAAACAGCAACAACCAATACATCAAAGAGTATTACGGAGCGGTAACAAGCCATAGATTCGGTTTGGAACTTAAACCTACACGTCAGTTTTCTATTCGAGGAGGAGCGGCCATCTACTCCAACCCGATTAAAGATCTCGATGTACTGGGTGAAGACGAAAACGGACTCAAAGAAGATGTCGGAACATCCGGAACAATGTCCGATTTTATCCTGACCAAAGGAAAAAATCAGTACTACACACTCGGTATCGGCTACGCATTCAAGAATGGTTTCTCTCTGGACTTGGCGTATGTAAACAACACTCGTTCGGCTAAGGCATATCCGTTCACCTCATCTTCCTACAAGGCAGACAATAACGTTTATGTCTTCCCATCCAAGGGGGGTAATATGAAACAGATGTCTCACCAAATATTGTTAGGCGTCACTTACAGATACTGATCAGAAAAAAGACTCGTATAACCAATGGGAAAGCTCATCTTTGGGGATATTCTCCTTAAAGATGAGCTTTTTTCATGTGCACTTTTATATAAAAACAGAAAGCTGTTTTTCCTCTTCCAAGACTCTCTTCTTTCTCTTGAGTTCATTCTCTCAAAATCTTGAGCAGACCATATCACTCTGGAAAACAAGGCAATACACAAAATCTCGGAAATAAGTTTCAACTGCCCTCCGATCGTTTTCAAGGGCTGTTTTTGAGCCAATATTCGTTAAAAATAAATACCTCAATCGTAAATATTCCCTAATGATAAAATCATATAAAATCCCGTTCAAAAACCGTTAAAACAGCTATTTCTCTGATAATCAACACTTCAAGAAAAATTCTAAATACGTTTAAGCAATCCATTAAAAGTATTCAGAGGAATCAATAAACGTGTTTAATGAAAACAGTAAACGTATTCAGAAAAAATCTGAATACGTTTAGTTGAAAAACCGAATCTGTTCAGCTTTTTTCCTATCCCTGAAAGCAAATAAGTGTAAATAAAACAAGCCGATTTAACATTTCGGTTCTGCTCTAAAAACAACAGCTTCGACCCAAATAGAAACAGGGGAAATCCGGGCTGATAAATGGGATGGAATATATAAAAATAAAGAGTCCGACCCGGCAGGAAGCAGAAACGAGGAGAGTGTCCAAAAATCTTAAACACTCTCCTCGCTATTTCTTTTCTCCTCACTAAAAGTGGTTACCGCAAAGTCTATCTTGCTTCTATCTCCAGAACAACCTCGAAATGGTCATCAATAAAGTTATCTTTCAGATCCTTGAAGATGTTTTTGGAAGCATAGTTAATCCCCCACTTTGTACGATCCAATACGATGGTTTCGCTCATGGCTTCATATTCGCCCTCACCTCCTTTGGTTACGGTTACACGGAAAGAGACATTCAGCGTCTCCCCTTTCAGGGTCAGATTACCGGACAACATCTGAGCTTTAGAGCCTTCGATAGGCTCACTGCCGGTAACTTCAAAGAGACCTTCCGGGAACTCTTTCACGTTAAAAAAGTCCTCACTCTTCAGATGCGTCTCCAGTTTGACCTTATCCGGAGAGTTATCATCCAAGTCGTCCACCTCTATGCTATTCATATCGAGCACAATCTTACCGCCAAGTACCAAAAGAGTCTTAGGGTCTATCCGGATCTCTCCACTCGCTATCTTCACCTCCCCCCAGTGCTTACCGGTCGGTTTATAGCCGGTCCACTTGACATCGCTGCCATCCGCATCTATCGCCAGGCTCTTTACAGAGGAAGCCATATCCGACATAGCCTCCACAGGCACCGCTTCGGAAGTCTTGCTCGCCTGCCTGTTTCCGGAGCAGGAAAGCAATCCGAACAGAAAGATTACCACAAAAAATATCTGTCTTAACTTCATACTATTCCCATTTTTAGAGATACCGATACCACTCTCAAATATGGTCATACAAAAGTACAAAAATACTCTCTTCACAGCTCTAAAAGATTAAACATCTTGATGTTGGGATGAAAACACCGATAAAAGCAGCCTTGCAAACACGATCAAAGGGATTCAAGGAAAAATTTGGAGCTGTTGAGGGTATAGTCAAGAAGAATTAAAGCAATCATAAAGATATTACCCTCTCTCCATTTCAATTCTGTATGGTACAATTGATATTGGCGTGGAGCTTTTCAGGATTACAGATTAGATTGCGTTTTAATTCTACTAAGGTACGATTGATAGAGCAAGAAGAACTTTTGCAACGAACGCATATCTTGCATTTGAATTCCACTAAGATACGATTGATAGTCATTCCCTTTCTTAAACTTAATACTCATCTTGTTTGTTTTAATTCCACTAAGGTACGATTGATAGAACGCAGATCAGTTCCCTACCAGACAACCTAACCGTGTTTTAATTCCACTAAGGTACGATTGATAGAGCAACAAAATGAGTAATAAAGAACCTGTTCGATTAGTTTTAATTCCCCTTAGGTACAATTGAAAGTAGAAATAATTATAACTCAAATGGTAAGCAAGGAAGTTTTAATTCCGCTAAAGTTCAATTGATACTCTCAAATTTACGAGAAAAGCAGATAAAAACAGAAAGCAAAAGCTATCTAAAAGTCTATAATCCAGAATAAAAAGCTGAGCAAATCCGATAACAGAAAACCATAATAGCATTCGGAGATTTATTATTCTATGAGAATCAACACCTGCAATCCCTTTCCGAAAACTACAATAATAGAGTAAAAGAGGAGCAGAAACAGACATTGAGCCGTGTCATAAGAAGATATCCACAGAGGCTTTCTCTTTTCCTATTATCTCTTTTTCCAACCAGCGGTGCTGTCGGGAGGAAAAGATGATAACACTGTCCTCCTCTTCGTCCATTATATCAGACGCTTCCATTTTGAGTTCGAGAAGCTTTACTTCAGTGATTTCTCCCTCAAACACGGAGTTCTGAATCCAGTTGAGATATTTCCGACACAGCTTCAGCATCTTTGCCACTCGCTTTTCTCCCACATCATATACCAAGATCACATACATCACCAGTACATCTTAAATGGTTCGTATTCCTCTATATCAAGCAGATCTTTTGCCAGTTTGTAACACTCCAACTTTACCAAATGTTTATAGCTGACGGAACGCCCCAACCTTCTGTGCTTGATGGTCTCGGAAAGTCTCTCCTCAAAAGCCTGAACAAAAATCTTCTTCCCGTTTGGATTAAGAACACATCTGTTCAGCTTTCTATCGAAATGTCTCTCCTGAATGAGTCTTTTGTTCAAAACCTTAAATATCGTCCTATCCACAAGTATCGGCTTGAAGACTTCAGAGATATCCAAGCAGAGAGAGTATCGTCGCTCTCCGGGAGTGTGGAGGAAGCTGATGGTGGGATTGAGTTGCGTCTGATGTACCGCCTTCAGACACTGGGAGTAGCACATCATATTACCAAAAGAGATAAGGGCGTTCACTTCATTTCTGGGTGGTTGCTTGCTTCTTGCTCCCATTTCAAAATGATCTATGATGGTATTGAAAGCCTCATAGTAGGCAATTCTGATATTTCCCTCGATGCCCATAACGGCTTCGATGGAGTCCGCAGCATTCAAATGTGAAGCAAGAGCCGCGATCTGATCTATGATATCCTGCACATCTTTCCCTCTGTTATTGTAGTAGCTGAGATTCTTCTGCATATTGAAAGCAGCTCCTTTTATAAACTTTTTGGCAAGCGACAGGCGTCTCTCAAAATCCAGATGAGCTTTGGTCTGTGCCAGTAACATCTTACCGGAAAGCAAAGCGTCTCTTGACATAAAAGATCCGGTGTAGTTCTCATAATAGTCAAAGAAGTGCACATCCACGCCATTCTGTCCAAGGAAGTTGAATAAACTGCTATTTGCCCTCAGAGAACCAAAGACAAAAAGATCGTTTATGCCCTCTATCGGAATGTATCGGGGCTGTCCGAAATGCTCAATACCATTGCCATCTTCTTCGATGGGAGTAAAGCGAAGAGTATTGTCCTTCCTTGACAACTCTCCCGGATTGAATAGATAATAACTTTTCTTCATAACTGCTCTGACTCTTTCCCGGAAAAACAAAAATCGTAGTAGCTGCAATTCTTACATATCTTAGATGATATCACAGGAGGACACTCTTTACTCTCTATTATTCTTTCTATCTCTTCTCCAATCTCCCGTATCTGCTCTCTGTCCATATCCGTTAGCAAAACCTCCTCGCGCCGTCTGAGTTTCGGATATTCCAATATCCCGGTTGCACCGACCACTCCATTCTGCTCGAGGACATAGAGGTAGTAAAGAAGCTGAAGCCTATGCGCAGGTGCTATTTTATCCGATTTCTTTATCTCATGTACCACTTTGTTTTTAGCATCGTAGTAGTCTATCTTTATGCCATCAAGCTCCAACTCCTCGTACCGCAAGGATCGTTGCGGATAGCTATTCTCATGAATCAACTTTCCTTCGTACACAAGATCCGATGTATGCTCCATAGTGATCCCGGAAGAGAATAACCACAGCTTTCTGTGACAGACTAAATAGTAGTTGAAATGAGTACCGGTGATAAACATTGACATCCAACAGACTATAAAAAGACATCTGACTCCTTTAGATCTATACCCTTTTCAAAAGAATAAAAACCTGTATTTACAACAAAAATACTCAGATCTTGCTCTCCTATGACAACCTTTTCTTGACTTATCATATGAGTTTTATTTCCTTTTTCAAACATGTATATGGGAATATCTACCGAATGAGACAATTTCCATATTTCAAATTCCATGCGTGAAGAAAAGTACTTTTTAGGAGGACGTTCTACATAAACAGTCTCTTGTGGAGATATATCACGAGACTTCCAGAAATCATTGTTTGTATCTTCTTTCTCCGGATTATTCATGGGATTGATCATCCAATTATCTCGAAATGAATTTCTCAATTTTCTTGCATTATCTTGTGCTTCAAATGAATATCTACGTTCTTCTGAATATACCTTATTGACCAAATCAATAAGCATTTGCGCAGAATAACAATCTTTAGAGATCAGATCTATTGTACTTGTTAGTGCATCACAAGCTTTCCAACTCTTTGTTTTGTTGTCATAAGATCCATAGGGAGCCGGGTACATACAACCATTCTTTAGAGGAACTATAATATAAAGTTCTCCTATCTTATTATTATCAAAACGACAGAGTCGCCCCGCTCTCTGAGTAAGTCTATCTATCGGACATATATCCGATATCATAATATCAGAGCTTATATTTATACTCATTTCTCCTATTTGGGTTAGAATAGCAAATCCTTTTGCCTCTCCTTTTTCCCAAGCATTTCGCCCAAGCATCTCTATTAGAAGCTCCTCCTTTTTCTTTTTATCCGGCTCTGAAAATCTACTATGATACAGTACAACATCCTCTACTCCTACCCCTCTACTCCTAAACCAATCGTAATACATTATTGCCCTATCTACGGTGTTGGCATAAATAATAGCAGTCTTCTTCTCCAATGCTATTTGTAAAGTATTCTCAATGTTCTCCAATCCCTCTCTCTTCTGGATGTCTCTTATAAAAAATCTGACCCTTTGATAATCGGAATCATCTTCAATAAGCTCTGCATTAGAATATCCAAGTTCACGATATTCTGAAAGAGTTGAGTCTGGAAGAGAAGCACTCATCATGAGAATAGGAACTTTCCAATAGCTCAAAAGTTCTAACAAAACTCTAATATTTGCTTGTGTGAAATCATCATAAAAGTCCACTTCATCTACCACCAAACAAGAATTAGCAAGATTAAAAGCAATAAGATGATGATCTTCTCGACTCAGTGTTAATGCCATTAACAGATGATCTATAGTACAGACAGTTATAGGAGTAGCTAAATACCTAGCTAATTGGTGAGTCATTCGCTCTTTTTGCACATTAGAATGTCCCATCTCTACAGCACTCTGATACTTTACATGCCACGATGTCGAATGATACAACCCTGTATCAGAAAGTGTCTTAGAAATGTTAATAGCTAAAGCATTAGATGTAAACCGGGTTGGCATTGCAATCACCAATCGATCGGCTCTCTTATTTTCTATCTGTTTGGAAGCCCATAGTAAAGCAGCATCTGTTTTTCCTGCCCCTGTGGGAGCACGTACTAAAAGAAAGTCTTTCTTCCAATTTGTCTCTACAAGTTTTTGGACAGTGCGTTTTTCCCAATTTGAGGGAAAGGAATACTCAAAAGAAGAAATATCAACAACATCCAAACCTTCTTCTCTTGCACTCGCTCTGTGATCGGCTAATCTTAAAAGACCTCTTGGACCTGCATAACAATAATGCTCTATTGCTAATTTTTCAGTATCACCTGATTCTGAAATATTATTAGACTCCTTCAAGAACTCTATCCAAATCTCCTTTCCTGCCTCTTGTTTCCATCGTTCCTCATATCGAAATCCCAATTTTCCATGGTGTGCTCCAATGGCGACCTTAAGCCAAAGAGGAAATTTTTTCTGAACGGACTTTATGGAAGAAATCTCGTGACGGATTCCCACCATACGGAGATTTTTTCCTACTTCTGTTCCTCTCTCTAATTGGTACTGTGAAAAAGATTTAGTCTGTTCCTTTTTTAACCACAAAACAAAGTTTTCATAGTCTTTCCAACAAGCTTGTTGCCAACACTTTTCTCTCTTTCCTTCGTCATGATGTCTACAAGCCCACTCCAATCTTCTGGAGAAATCTTCTCCACTAAAGCTATGATATTTCTCCTTAGTCGCCGGCAATATGGCAATAATAGTCTCTCCTTCACGAACCACATTAGAGGTATGTTCCTCTAATGTGATTCCCGAAGGTTTAGCCAAAATCTTGGATTTTTCCTCTGATATATTTACCCTATTTGAATATGTCTTCATATTTCTTTATAATCTCATTTCCCCTCTCATCTTTTTCAGAAGGATCAAAGAGATTATTTGCTTCTAAGAAAGCAAGTGCGTCACTATATGCTTTATTGACGCTATTCTCTGTTTTATCGTCTCCTATAAAATACTTTGCATTTCTACTATCCAGTTCGGCTATAATATTCTTTCTCTCTTGCTCATCAGCACTAAAATATCTCATAGCCTTTCTACTCAAATGTTCATCAAAAACAATAAATACTTTTTCCGGTTCCCCACAAATAGCATTTCTTGCTTGATTTGCATAGTCATTCATCATTCTGGTTGCTTCCAGATAAAGCTTTACTCTTCTCTTTCTTTCTTGCTCGGTCGCATGCTTGACGTATTTAACTCCAACATTTAATGTTTCTTCATAATTAAATAATTTGGATATACTTAGAGCACTTACATCCAAATGAAAATTCATCAACATAGAATCCCGTTCACTGAACTCTTTAGTCGCCATAGCCTGTTCCTTGGCATTGGCGTCATACTTTATCCTCACCAATAAATCTCTCCCCACATTACTTTCATTTAGAGAGACTGCATAAGTTGCAGAAAGAGGTGCAATACGTCGATCTGTATATCCTCCTTTACTAGGATTCATAAAACCTCCAAGATCAGCACGCAAGTCTTTTTCGACCAAAGAAGTAATACCATCAGCATTGGAAAGAAAAGTATCTTTTCTTTCCGGATCTACCATATTAAGCCTATCCATTGCGGAAAACAAAACATGTCTCTGCATTTGTCCACTAACATAGACTCTACCGTCGGGTCTTCTTTTAATAGAATTAGCATTACCCAACAGCTTATCTCCACCATTAGCAATATGGTTTTCAAAGGGTGCTACTATAGACACCAAAATTCCTGTAATATTCATCTCATTTCTTTTTTATGCGTTATTTAGATCTTCACTATCATCTTCCACGTCATCAATGTCTTCTTGCTCCATTGACTGCTTTTCACTTTTTATTCGAGAAAAAGCTATAAGAATATCCTTGGCACTATCCAATGGGATGTTTCCAATAATTGTATTTTCAATAAACAGAGAAGCTTCAAAAGGAGCATCTGTATTTGAAATTCGACCAGCCCTTGTCAAGATTTGAGCAATCATGGCAGGACCATTTTTAGCTGAAAATATCGAACTTTCTAACTCAACTAAGGTCTTAAATTTTATCTCTTCCCACTTTTGCCAATAGTTTGGAGAACCTTTGGTTTTTTCCAGCTCCTTAAAAGCTACCTTAGAGGCTATTTTATTTAGCCATTGTCCAAGGCTTTTTGCCGATTCCACTACTTTCTGATCCATTTTTTTTATCCTTATAAAATATGTATTAAATAATAATTCTGCACTAACAGGATATTCTGCTCTAAATACCATAAAATCCTTGAAAGATGAGGAATTAAACAAGTGTAAAAAACGAGACAACGCAAAATCGAAACGTTCATATTCAATACTAACAGACTTCTGTGCTATTCTTTTTCCACACTTGTAAAGTCTGGAGTAATACATCCCATCAACTATGCCACGCAATTGCTTTTGCTTCGCCAATTCTATAATATAATGATTATACGAAAATGGCTTTGCATCCCCATATTGTATCAGATAAATATCAGCAGATTTGAGAGCGTCTAAAACACGTTCTGCCCGAATGGAGCACTCGGAATCCTTTGTCATTTCTCCCAATGCGGCGAGTAAAGATATTCCATTCATCACAAAACTTTTCGGTGCTCCGGGATAATTTCCACGATACAGAAGCGGACGTTTGGGTTTATTCTTGATTACTCTTCCCTTAAATAATCCCTCTGTTCTCTGTCTCATCATTCTATCAAAAACATATATGAAGTCAAGCATTCGCTCAGCAGAGAGATCAGGTATAATACAAAAGTTACTTCCTTCGTGCTGACAACATGGCTTCAGATCAGTCGTAGTCGCTATGGTACCCAAGATTTTCTCTTTGATAGAAGCTTTAGGCTTACTTCTTGTTATTCCTCCTTTTTCAGTAAACCCCAAAAATTCTCCGGCAAGAGGTATTTCAGACATCACAACCTCCTTCATCTTTTCAAGATCACAATCTGACTCACATAAGGTCGCTTCGTATGCACTCAGACTCTTCCACACATTACCAGCAAGCATATCAGTAGACATAATGCTAGGAGAAAGGAACACTCCCTTTTCCGTATTTCCTTTCTCTTTTGCAATATAGTCATAAGGAACGTCTTCTTTTCCTTCCCAAGCCTCATTAGGCATTAGACGAAAACGATTTTTACAGTGTCTAATCTCCTCTAAAAGAGACAGCTCCTCTGTTTTTGCATCGGCAGAATTTTCTTTTCTAAATAAAAGAAGAGCTTCTGCATATTTAATGAGAGGATGTTCATTTATTTTCATAATATCCAACTTTAATATTTATCCAACCTTCACTTGTTCCTAAATACCCCATGTTGTTATCCAAAGACCCAAGCAAGAGCTTTCTGAGAAATGGTGAAACCTTAAGATCTATCACGTAACGACCTCCAATATCCACATATTCTCTATTGGTTGGCGTTGTATAGTAAGTAGGGAAATATCCTTTTGTTGTCTCAAATAACTTTGGATCTTTAACAATGTTTTCAAGATCTTTAATTACACGATAATCCATACTGGAACATCCACCCACATGTGTCTTTCCCGCATCCCCTCTCCTATACTGCCTTTTCCAAAAATCATTAAACTTTATCACTTCACCCTCTGACTTTATCTCACATTTAAGAATATCAAAATGTTCCATTAGAAGTGGCTTATAGCTTGAAGAATAGTCATACTTTTCGTGTTTATATGCTTTATCTTTCTTCTTTCTGATTTTGGAGATCTCCTTAATTATATCTTCCCTACACTTAGGACTGAAATGCCATCCGAAAATATTTTCAAATAGTCCGCATAGCATTTTTTTACTTGGAACGTCCAAAGTTTTATAGTAAGATCCCGGGAACTCTGAAACCATTGAAAGAGGGACAAGAGGTTCTAAGATGAGTTGAATCTTATCCGTAAGTTCCGGAACATCCCGAAGGATCTCAAGATTTATGCTTTTTTCTGTTGTATTCATACTGATAATCTATTTGTCTGTTATACAACCAAAACCTATACCGGTAGAGTGTCCTATTCCTATATTCCAGATATATAGTTTTGTCTCCGGCTTACCAACGATTCTGATCGGACACCAACTCGTTTTATTTTTAACTCCTCTATAATCTATGAGCATCCCCTTAGCCCCTCCGCTATCTCTAATAAATTCCGCATAAGCAGAAGGGTCTTCAAGCCCCCCCATTCTGAGTTTTGCTTGAAGTGATTCTGTAAGCACCTTATCTGCTTCCTTATCTGAAAAAATAATATGAGAGTATCCTCCTTCCGGTTGTTTTTGCTTCAACAAAATGGGGCTTACCGGATAGAATATATCACAACCTGACAGATCAGGATCTCCCATGACCAATATTTCTTGGACTACTAAGCCATTGAACATGGTTGGATCTTTAGAAATTCCATCTACGAATCTATCTAAAACTTCCTTGTATGGAGTACCTATGATAAGGCTCCCGGTGGATTCAAACATCATTCCGTTCATACCCTTTACCGCTCGTCCTCCTCTAAGTCGAGAAAAACTAAAAGGCGATTTATTCCCATGCCATTCATTATCTCCCAACCATTTTTGAATGGTTCCAACAAGTAATGGTTGATGAACAAAAGGGACAAAACTATTATTTCCGGATATGCTTAATTTAATCTTCATAAATTATTAAATGTATTTCGGGGATTTTATTTCCTCCAAATATAGCCAATAAATACTAATATTCCAATCCATATCATAAAACAATGAGATTATTATAATGAAGATTGTAAGATCGTTCGGTTTGCTTCACAAGAAGTTTATCCGAAAGGATAAAAGAATGGCTTAATCATTTAATAACAAAATAGATAAAGAGAATAACAGCTCGCAAAAGAGAGAAAATACAGTTTAGGAAAGAGATGAAGAGAAGTGCTCTTGTGGTGCTTAGTGAAGAAAAAATGGTGTAAGCGTATTTATAAATATTCTTTATCAAGAATAAAAATAGGTCTAAAAGTAAATAATTGCGGAAGTCAGGGCATGGGGTGTGAAAATCAAGGGTAGATTTTTGGAAATTGAGGCTTGGGTTTTGAGAAATCAAGGCGTGAGTTTTGGAAGTCAAGGCGTGATTTGAACTCTTTATCCCGTTTAACGAAAGATGTGAACAGGGTTATCGGAACTTCTGAACGGCTATACGGCAGGAAGAAATGCCGTGAAGAAAATATGGAGTTCGGTAGTGGCGAGTGTTGTAAGGGAAACAAAAGCGAGATTGAGAGCCGTGAGGAAGATATGGGATTCGGTAGAGGGGATGTTGTAGGATAGACAAAAGCAGGAAGAAATGCCGTGAAGAAGATACGGGCTTCGGTAGTAGGGAGTGTTGTATGGTAAACAAAAACAGAAAGGAGTGCTGCAAGGAAGATACAGGAAGAGATACGGAGAAAAAATAGTATCTTTATGGTCGCGTGTTTATGGACACAAAAGATTTAGTAAACCCTTATAAACCCTTCTATTTATGACGAATATAAGAGCCGACTATGCGTCTATTCTTCAGCATTTTCCTATCGAGGGAGAGGTTGTGGAAGTGGTGCCCGTAGGTAACGGACACATCAATGACACTCTCGGAGTGAGGATGTCCGATGGAGAGTTCAAGTATATTTTACAGCGTATCAATCATCTGATCTTTACGGATGTGGAGACGCTTCAGAACAATATCTTTGCAGTTACGGAGCATATCCGCAAGAAACTGTCGGAGCGAGGAGAGAAAGATTTGGACAGAAAGGTGCTGACATTTTTCCGTACCAAAGATGGCAAAAACTATTATTTCGATGGCGAGAGCTACTGGCGCGTGTGCCTCTTTATTCCGGACAGCGTGAGCTACGAGGCTGTTACTCCGGAGCTTTCCTACGAAGCAGGTAAAGCGTTCGGTGAGTTCCAGGCGATGCTTGCAGATATTCCTGCCGGAGTGTTGGGCGATACCATTCCAAACTTCCACAACATGACGTTTCGCCTTGGTCAGCTAAGGGATGCAGTGAAAGAGGATAAAGCGGGCAGACTGTCGGAGGTACAGTGGTTGGTGGATGAGCTTGAAAGCCGTGCCGAAAAGATGTGCATTCAAGAGAGACTGTATGAAGAGGGTAAGCTCACGATGCGTACCAACCATTGCGATACGAAGGTGAACAATATCCTTTTTGATAAGAATGAAAAGAGGGTGCTCTGCGTGGTGGATCTCGATACGGTTATGCCGGGATTTGTTCTTTCCGATATAGGCGACTTCATCCGTACAGCAGTGAATACCGGCAGAGAAGATGAACCGGAGCTTAAGAAGATCGGCGTCAATATGCCTATATTCGAGGCTTACACTCGTGGATATATGGAGAGTGCGCAGGCATTTCTAACACCTCAGGAGATCCGTCTGCTACCTTATGGCGGAAGACTGCTTACTTATATGCAGACCGTGCGCTTCTTGACAGACTATATCAATGGTGATACTTACTACAAGATAGAGAGTCCGAAGCATAATCTGCAACGCTCTTTGGCTCAGTTTGAGTTTTTCAAAAGGCTGGAAGAGAAGGCGGAAGAGATGGATGCTTTCATGGCTCAATGGCTGTAATAGAGCGGACAGATCCTCTTTTTGAGACCTTTTCAAAGGTATCTTTTTATCTGTCCCGACAATAAAAAAACCGATTCGACCAAAATCGAATCGGTTTTTTATATATCCTTAAAAGATTGTTCCTAAGAAAGGAGCAGCTCGATCTCCTGTTGTCAGAAGAGAGAGAACTTCACATAGCGCTTGGGATTTGCCTTGATGTCCACAAGAAGACTGTCGGCAGAGAGGGTTACGCGGTTGAGCTGTTCGTAGAGCCTTTTGTCTGTGAGAAGTAGTCCGAGTGTATTGTCGGGCTGTTGAAGTCTCCGGGTAAGCTGATGAAGCTGCTCTACGGTACGTTGAAGCTCTGCATAAGTAGCGGCATAGTCGAGGCTGTCGAGCTTGGATGTTATGCCGGCTATGGAGGCTGCTCCGGCTCTGAAATCGGTCATCATTCCGGGCAGATGCTTGTCTATGGAGAGCCTGAGCGTACGTACGGTTTGGTTCAAGTTGATAGAGGTGGCATGTATTTCACCAAGTGTTTCGGGAATATTCCCGTTGTCAATAATGGTATGAATACCCATGAGAAGAGTATCTATCCTGTTGATCGTCCCTGCCAACTTAGGAAGAAGCTCGTCGGTAAACTGAGAAAGAATATCCGTTGTGGCTTTACTGTTCAGCCTCTCACCCGGTTGATGAAAATCGGTAGTACCGGTGCGAACAATCACCAGCTCGGCTCCACTTAAAGGGTTACCCTTGACTATGACGTAGCTGCTCTTGGGTATCTTCAGATTTTTATCTATGGACATTTCGACCTTTGTACCTGTGAAGTCTTTGTAGTCGTACTCCACAGCCGTAACCAAGCCTACCCGGTATCCGTCTATGAGGATGGGAGTGGATACGGTAACGTCTTTGGCATTTTGCAGACTGGTATAGTACACGTATTCCCGACTGAATATATTCAGTCCCTTTAAGAAGTTGAGTCCAAAATAGAGAATGACCAATGCAATGAGTCCTACAATTCCGATTCTTAACAACTGCGACTTCTTGTTGAGTGTTTCCATACAGTTTTGCTTAATATAAATACAACGATAATTCTAATCTACCCTTTTATCTCCGACAAAGGTAACGATAAAACAGCCATTAAAAACTTTCTTCAGCTTCTTTTGTTGCTCCAAAGCCTCTTTTTGAGAGGCAAAGTCGTAAAGAGTATATTTGTATTGGTCGCCATCCCGATAACATTTGAGATGCTGTCCATACCCTTTGAAGCGAGCATCTGACGGATCTATCTTTTTGGAATGAGTAAGGATCTGAATGCGGTATCTCTTCTCCCCTTCCGGAGCGGATGCTTTCTGTGTTTCTGCGTGAACAGATGTTTTGGTAGAAGCATTCACCTCTTCCGCAGGCGGCTGTGGTGCAGACTGCGCAGACTGAGCGGAAAGCTTTTTATCTAAATCCTGCTTATACTTGATCACCGCAGAGGATATGGAACGCGCCATTTCGTCTATACCGGCTACGGAGTTCATGTAACTCTCTTCTTGCCGATCGGATATAAATCCTAACTCTATAAGGATGCTCGGCATGGATGTACGGCGCAAAACCAGAAAGATATTCTGCTTAACCCCTCTATTGACCCTACGTCCTCCAACAACCAAATTCTTCTGCACGTTCTGAGCCAGCTTGATGGAGCTTTCCATGTTCTTATTCTGCATGAACTCGAACATGATATAGCTCTCCGTGGAGTTGGGATCGAAACCTTCATATTTTGTCTTGTAGTCATCCTCTTTGAGGATAACGGAGTTTTCTTTCATCGCTACACGAAGATTCTCTTCCGAGCGAGCGAGACCGAGAGTATAAGTTTCTATTCCTCGTGCCGACTTGGATTTTACGGAGTTGGCATGTATTGAGACGAAAAGATCGGCATGGTTACGATTGGCGTAGTCTGCTCTTTCGTTGAGACCGATAAATACATCGGTGGAACGAGTCATCAAAACAGCGATGCCGGGATCCTGCTTACGTAGAAGCTCTCTTACTTTTAGTCCTACTTTGAGAACAATATCTTTCTCCTTACTAACGGCTCCTATCGCTCCGGCATCCTTGCCTCCGTGTCCGGGATCTATGACCACGACAAACGTCCCCTTGCTATTGCGAGCAGAAACAGAAGAGGAGAAAAAAGGAAAGAGAAAAGAGAGAAAAAGTGCAAGTAAAGTAGATCTGGTCATAACGTTATTCGTTTACTTCCATTCTATACGGAGCTATTCCGGTCTCTTCATAGTATGCCAAGAGAGCTTCCTGGTCGTCCGAAATGAGCAGGATATGGTCTTCCACTTGGAGTTCGGTAGTTCCGCTTGGTATAAAATAGTGTCCTCCACGCAATACCATCACTGCAAGTGTATGGCGTGGAAGGGGTATATCTGTGAGAGTGTTGCCATAAGCCAGCATCTCTTGCGTAACAATAATCTCGCTTAGTGCACTCTTGATCTCTTCGGGAAGCTCTACATCAAATACTCGTTTCTGCACCGGTTCATCCACCAAATCGAGCTTTTCTGCCATCCATGTAGCGGTAGAGCCTTGTATAATGAGGGAAAGCAGAGTGATGAAGAAAACCACGTTAAAAATAGTAGTGGCATTAGGAACTTCTGCAACCAAGGGATAGGTGGCAAAGATAATAGGGACAGCACCACGAAGACCCATCCATGAGACGTATAGTCTTGCCTTATTACTCAAAGAGCTTCTTATGGGTAAGAGGGTCAAGAATGTAGCAATAGGGCGCCCAAGAAATATCAAAAACAGGGCTATGAGTATCGCCGGAATGGCAACGTGGAAGAGTTCGGAGGGAACGACCAACAGCCCCAACGTAAGGAACATAATAAGCTGCCAAAGCCATGCGAAACCATCAAAAAATCCTTTGACAGACTTCTGAAACTTGAGTTTAGAGTTTCCTACGATGAGCCCTCCGATATAAACAGCCAGATATCCATTGCCCTTAAATGCGTATGCAGAAGCAAAGATCAGCCCCGAAAATGCCAATAACAAAATGGGATATAGAGAAGGATTGGGGAGATTGATCCTATTGACCATCCAAACGGCTATCTTTCCCATTCCCCAACCGACAAAAGCACCAATGATAAACTGTCTGAAAAAGTCAAACACTGCTTCAAAAGTACTTATATCACCTAACGAAGCCAGCTGAATAAGTATCACTGTAAGCATATATGCCATAGGGTCATTGCTTCCACTCTCCAACTCCAGTGTGGGACGGAGATTCTGTTTCAGCGTAATCTCTTTCGTCCTCAAGATAGAGAATACAGAAGCAGAATCGGTAGAGGACATTACCGCAGCACAAAGCAAAGATTGTACATAGGTAAGATGGATGGGCATGAACTCAAGCTGAAAGAGATAGTATATGAACGTTCCTGTAAGCAGTGTTGTAAGCAAGACCCCAACCGTAGCCAGAGATATTCCTTCTTTCAGACGAGGCTTTACATCCTTGAAGTTGGTATCCATACCTCCTGAAAAAAGGATTACCGTTAAAGCCATTACTCCGACGAACTGTGCTATCTTGGTGTCGTTAAAACTAATACCGAGTCCTTCCTCTCCTGCCAACATACCAACTCCTAAAAAGAGAAGCAGTACAGGTACGCCCAGCTTGAAGCCGGCTCGACTAAGAATGAGTCCTAATATGATGAGTGAAGATCCTACGAGAAGAAAATGTTCCGGAGTAAACATTGGATATGGCTTTAGATATTGTATGTTATAGTGTGGTAAGTATTTTAGAGATCGTTCTCATCGCCGGGTTTGTACTGGGAGGAGTAGATGAGGTACTCGATTCTTCGGCATCGGGATATATCTTCGGCTCTATCTCCTTTCATTTTGTACTTGTCCAAAGGAGGTATCTTGAGCTCTTGTCCGAGAGGGACATTATTGTAATCCGATATAACAGAATAGTTCTCCATGTAGATGCAGACCCAAAAGATAACATTCCCATAATGTTTCTGTGCCAATCCACTTAAAGTGGTGCCTCTTTCTACTGTCTCCACAGCAAGAGGAAGCATCTTGTCTGTCTGCTCTTCCGGTTCGGCATCTACCTTTTGAGCCTCTACCACCTCTGTTTGTGGAAGAGGAGCGGGAAGCGTTTCAGGGACTGTCTCCTTATGAGAGTTCAGATACCAAAACATAATACCTCCAAGCAAGAGAAGGAGTATGGGAATAAACAAAAAGGCAGGAGACCATTTCTTCTTGTTTTGCACAGCCGGTACAACATCAATCCCTTGTTCCGAAGAAGAGGGTGTATCTTTTTGCCCTAAAACAGAAATATCGAAACTACCGCTTTCAACCTTTTTCTCTTCCGGTATAAATCGAGGAATAGAAAATGTTTGAACCGGTGTTTCGATATGAATATCGGATATCTTTTTGATGTAAAGATCGGGGAATAAAGAGGCAGACTTTAGTATGGTTGGTTCAAAAGCCTCAAAAGGTTTTTGAAGTCGCTTGACAAAAGAGGCATCAGGGGAGAAATCGAGAGTGCTACCTTCAGAAGCATTACAGAGAGAGAGTGTACCAAATCCCTCTTGGTACGCACTTTTCCCCTCTAAAAGCAGAGACAAGAAAGAGCGAGTGTGTTCTTCCAGATCAAGGGCAAACTCTTTGCAAGAGAATGTAGAGTAAATCTCGAAAAGCAGCTGAGCCGTATGATGTTGAGAGTACGATGAGAGAAGGGACAAGTCTCTCTTTTGAAGAAAAGAGATAAGCTCTCCGGCCGGCTCGAAAACAAGAGCAATATGAGGAGGGAAAAGGTATGGAGTGTCTTCTAAAACACCGATGTACTCATCTTCGCATTTCACATAGAGAGTACCTACACCTTCCCAACAAAAAGGATTTCCGTCAAGAAGCGTAGTCTGAAGCCAGTGCACCCATAAGCGTATGGGGCGAGATTCGTTCCCGTATGTGTTCATGCCACAATGTCCATTTATGTTTTGTTTCGTATCTCCGCTACAAGGTCAAACCCTATGGTATCTACTATATCAGCTTTATAAAACTGCCCTATATCCAACGGTATGGACAAGTCTCCCTGCTTAGAGATTAACACTTCCGGATCGACATCAGGAGAGTCAAACTCTGTACGACCGATATAATACTCTGCATCCTCTCTGTCTATAATGACCTTTTGCTGTTGTCCTACTTTCTGTTGAGCATTATCAAAAGTAATACCCTCTTGTAACTTCATTAGTTTGGATAGTCTATCCTTCTTTATCTTCAAGGGGATATCGTCTTTATAGTGCTTCCAAGAGTATGTGTCATCCTCGTGGGAGTATGCAAAAGCTCCCATGCGTTCAAATCTTTGTGCTGCGACAAAATCCAAGAGTTCTTCAAAGTCCGACTCTGTCTCTCCGGGATGTCCTACCATCATTGTAGTACGGATGTGAATACCCGGAACTTCTTGCCGAATTCGACTTAGAAGAGCTTCTGTTTCTTTTCTCGAGATACCTCTTCTCATAATCTTCAACATATTGTCTGAAGCGTGTTGCAAAGCGATATCCAAGTAGTTGCAGATCTTATCCTCTGCTGCCATAACCGGCAAAATATCCAAAGGGAACTGTGTAGGATAGGCGTAGTGCAAACGTATCCACTCCAGTCTGTCTATGGTACATAGCTCTCTTAGCAAGTCTGCCAAAGCAGCTCTCTTGTAAAGATCCTTTCCATAATAAGTAAGATCTTGAGCGATGAGCTGAATTTCTTTTACACCACTATCGGTAAGAGATGTAACTTCTTTTATGATGTTATCTATACTCCTACTCTTGTGCTTACCGGTGATAAGAGGAATGGCACAATAGGAACAAGCTCTATCACACCCTTCCGAAATCTTCACATAAGCATAATGCTGTGGTGTGGTGATCTTCCTAAGACCCGAAGCATCAACAAGAAAAGCCTTGGTAAGATTTCCGACAAGGTTCTTCCAATCGAACTTTCCATAATATGCATCAACTTCCGGGATCTCCTTTTTCAGTTCTTCCCTGTATCTTTCAGAGAGGCAACCCATCACATAAAGCTGTCCTATGGCACCTTGCTTCTTTGCCTCTACCATTCTAAGAATAGTTTCGATAGACTCCTCCTTGGCATCTCCTATAAATCCACAAGTATTGATAACAACGATCTCTCCACAAACCCTCTCAGGATCATGAAAGACCTGATACCCCACCGTAATAAAATGGTGCATCAGCAGTTCTGAATCTACGAGATTTTTAGAACATCCTAGTGTTATGATATCTACTCTATTCTTTCTCATTCAAATTGAATCTCTTATATACTCCTTGAGAGTTATTCACCGAAGAGAGAGTCCACAAACTCTTTCTTACGGAAAAGCTGCAAATCGGTAACTTTTTCTCCCAATCCTATGTACTTTACAGGTATCTTAAATTGGTCTGAAATACCTATTACGACACCTCCCTTGGCTGTTCCATCCAACTTTGTTATAGCCAAAGCATTCACTTCCGTTGCAGCTGTAAACTGCTTTGCTTGTTCAAACGCATTTTGACCTGTGGAACCATCCAGAACAAGAAGAACTTCATGAGGAGCATCCGGTACAACTTTTTTCATGACGTTCTTTATCTTGGTAAGTTCATTCATCAAGCCGACCTTATTATGAAGTCTGCCGGCTGTGTCTATGATAACCACGTCTGCTCCACTGGCTTTTGCAGAAGAGAGTGTATCGAAAGCGACAGAAGCAGGATCCGAACCCATTTGCTGCTTGACAACAGGCACTCCCACTCTTTCGCCCCAAATAACCAACTGGTCAACAGCGGCGGCTCTAAATGTATCCGCTGCACCAAGAACGACATTATATCCTGCAGACTTGAATTGGTATGCTAACTTCCCTATCGTCGTTGTTTTTCCAACACCATTGACCCCCACTACCATTATAACATAGGGTTTTGTTTCCTTCGGAAGAGAAAATGCTTCGCCATCCATGGAATTGTTCTCTTCCAATAGAGCAGCTATTTCTCCTCTAAGTATTTTGGTCAGCTCGTTGGTTCCAAAATATTTGTCTTGAGCAACGCGTTCTTCTATACGTTTGATGATCTTCAGAGTGGTTTCTACTCCAACATCAGATGTTACCAAGATCTCTTCCAATTCGTCCAAGACCTCATCGTCAACCGTACTTTTTCCGGCTATTGCACGACCAATCTTAGAAAAGACATTGGACCTTGTGTTCTCCAAACCCTCATCCAGAGTTTTCTTCTTATCCTTTGAAAAAAAACCAAATAATCCCATAACTCTATCCCTTTTTGCCTTTAATATCTTCTTAACTGCCTAACACATCCTATTCAAGTAATCTTCATATCCGTATGAGCGATAAATCTCAAACGTGCCATCTGTATGCTTAATAGCAATACTTGGATGAGGAATACCATTAAACATTGTCGTCTTTACAGTAGTATAATGAATCATGTCCTCGAACAAGACAATGTCTCCAATCTTAACTTCCTGAGGAAAGGTCCAATCTCCTATAAAATCTCCACTCAAACAGCTGTTGCCTCCTATTCTATACACATATCCTTTCTCCGGAAATGCCCCGATCTCCGCTCCACGAACACGTGGCTGATACGGCATTTCAAGACAATCCGGCATGTGAGCAGTGAAAGAACCATCTATGATAAGAGTTTTTATTCCGCTATTTTCGACAATATCCAATACTTGAGTCTTCAGATAGCCGGTCTGCCATGCAAAAGCACTTCCCGGCTCTAAAATAAGCGTTAGATTCGGATATTTTTCTTTGAATCTTTGCAGCAGTGTAATCAAATGTTCAACATCATACTCCGCATGAGTCATCAAGTGTCCTCCTCCCATATTAAGCCACTTTAATTCGGGAAGATATTTTCCAAACTTCTCCTCCACATGCTTTAGAGTCTCTTCTAAATCATAAGAATTACTCTCACAATGCGAATGAAAATGAAAGCCGTCTATCCCTTCGGGAAGTTCTTGAGGCAACTGAGAAGATAATACACCCAATCGTGAACCCGGAGCGCAAGGATTATATAAATCGGTCCCTACCGTAGAATATTCCGGGTTGATACGAATACCACAAGAGTGTGTTCCTCCATAGCTTTGCACAAGAGGATAAAATTTTTGAAACTGAGATAGAGAGTTAAAGACAATATGATCGCTATATTTCAAAATCTCATCGAATTCATCCTCTTTGTATGCAGGAGCAAAAGTATATGTAGAAGATCCCATATATTCATACCCCATCCGAGCCTCAAATATGGAACTTGCGGTGCTTGATTTGATATACTCTCGAAATATTGGAAAAGATTTCCAAAGAGCAAAAGCCTTGAATGCCAATATTATTTCTGCTCCACTTCTTTGGGCAACATCTTTTATGAGGGAAAGATTATAACGTAGCTTCTCCTCCTCCATGACATAACATGGGGTCTTTGGATGCTCTTTTTCTGTGGGGAGAATATTCTTAAACTCTTGCATAAAACTCTATTCACAAAATCAGCTGCCAACAGCTGTTCTAATAATTTCAGTCAAAATCGGCTTAACACCTGTTATAATAAATTCCGCAGCTATCACCATCAATATCAAGCCCATAATTCGAGAGAGAACTTTATTCCCGGTTTCTCCAAGCCAAACAGTTATGCGTTCTGATGTTCTTAAGATCAGACCAGCCGAAATATAAAACAGTATGATAGTCCCGACCAATATTATTACCTTTCCATTAGTATCTGCCTCTTCTCGAAGTAAAATTCCGTTGGTCATCATACCGGGACCACACAAAATAGGAATGGCTAATGGAATTATAGAGATATTATCTGTGTCCTCCTGTTTTTCCGTATCGTGATCTTCAACAAGCTTAGAGTTTCTCCTACTGCCGGCATCGTTCATCATTGCATATCCCAGATTAAAAAAGATAATTCCTCCAATAATACGAAAGCCATCTATGGATATTCCAAAGACCTTAAAAATAAGAGGTCCAAGAAATGCAAAAAACAAGAGTGTTACAATAGAAGCTGTTATAGCCTTTACGATAACTCGCCCCTTAGCCTTTTGGGTTAACCCATTTGTAAGAGAAAGATAAAACGGCATAACAGCCAAAGGATTAGATATAGTAACAAGGGATACTATACAGATGAGAAAAAATCCCCATCCTCCATCAAATACTTCCATAAGAAAATGTTTTACTCTATTCTAAATGCTTTCTTACCTATCAAATGACCATCCGAGAAGATATCTGCCCTATAATTTCCCTCCAAAAGATATTCACTGATATCCCAAAATAGAGTTACTTGAACAGGTTCTCCATCGTACTCAATAGTTCTTTTCATAGAATATTCAAGCATTCCATTTTCATACGCAAAAGTGCCATCATGTAAAGTCAGTATTTCTCCATCAGGCTTCAAAATACGAACATAAATAGTCTTCTCTCCTACTTCTGCCGTTACATTACGATCTATATTTGCAACAACACGGATTTGAGCAGCTTTCTTTATCTTTTTGGTCTCTTTACCTTTCTTATCCAATAAAGAGACTGCAATATACGAAACACTAAGCTTACTGGCTCTTTGAACCTGCTCATTCAGGGCAGTCTTCTCGGCTTGAAGTCTCTGAGCAGTGGTAGTTACTTGAGATATCTGCTGGCGGACTCTGGTATTCTCTTCTTTAAGCTCCGTATTTGCTTTGTTCAACGAGTCTATCTGCTGTACATAGTGTCGCATGATCTTTCGGAGTGTTTCCAACTCCTTCTTGAGTTCTCCAATCCGTTTTGCATTATTGCTCTTAACGGTTTTCAACTCTTCCATCAAGCGCTGTACTTTTGCTTGCTCACCCTCAAGTTTTTTCAATAGGGAGTCATTACTCACTGTGAATTTATATCCTTCATACTGCATAGATAGATCGTTAAACTCCTCTTCAAGAAGTTGTCTATCCAGTATCATCTGCTCTTTGAACTCCTTGAGCTCATTATTTTGTCTCAGAAGGATAAAACCTGCCACTCCCAAAGCTATGGCAGCCACTACAACTATGGTATAAACTAAAGCTTTCTTCTGCATATGTTGTCGCTATTTCTATTCTATAAAAACTTCTTATTATTCCACCAAAATGTTATTTTTTCGCTTTTCAATAGGCTTCTCACACTCTCCTCACTCTCAAGAGAAGAATCATCTATACCCGTAAGATGTACAGAAAGACCAACTTTCCCTCTTTCATCTTCTATAAAAGTAAGAAGATTTGTTATGGATGCAAGCTGAGACATTACGAGCTTGCCCTGTGTCGTAGCTTTAGAAGAACTGTTCTTTATGAATGTTTCAAAAGAATATGATGGCTCATGAAGAGTTTTATCTTTTTTCTTCCAAGACACATCATAAAAAGACAAAACCGAATGCTCAGGAGAAATTAAAGATGTTCTGATAACAGCAATCAAAGGATCTTTTTGCCCCTTTACCGGAAGCATACAAAGCTCTATCTTAGAGTGCTTATCCAGTACAACAACCATTCTCACATCACTCAGATAAAGGAGTCTACTTTTACCATTAAATTCATTTTCTACCTCCAAATCTACTTCTTCTTTCTCCTTCCTTGCTTCATAACGATCTATTAGATCTTTCTTGTTATTCAAGGAAAGCACGGGGAAAGCGGATTCCGGAGCGTCAATAAAAACTTCTGCAACAGTCTGAGCCGATAAGCCACCACCGCAAAAGATCAGAGCAAGGATACCCAACAGAAAAACTATATACTCTTGGAAATGCTTCATTTTCTCACATTAACTAAAAACAAAGGTACTATATCTTTTTGGGTCATAAGATTCTAATGGGAAGTTCTCCACGACGCAAGAAAAGCTTTTCGGAAGGAATGCTCCTCTTGAGCACCATTAGTTCTAAATCTTTACCCACTCTTATTCCTTCTCTAAACAAGCGATGCTCTACAAACTTGTATGCAAGATCCGGATGATTATTATCTTTGCTTAAATGACAGAGAGCTATAAAAGTCATATCCAAGTGATAATTACAAGCAAGGCATTCAGCACTTTTCGTATTGCTAAGGTGTCCTGTACCACAGGTGATACGCTCCTTTAAGAATTGAGGATATTTGCCTCCTTTCAACATCTCTTCGTCATAGTTGCTTTCAAACACAAGGAAGTTACTTTGTCTTATAGCACCCTCAACTTCCGGTGTAACATCTCCTATGTCCGTCATCAAAGTAAACACTCCTACGGGAGTCTCTATCATATAGCCAATATTGTCCGTGCTATCGTGTGGGATGGGAATAGCATGAACCTTAATAGACCCTATTTCCAAGGCCTTATTCAGATCAATCGGTTTCAAATACCCTGTAATATCTTCTTGGATATATCTACTTGTGATTAGAGCATGCATTACTTTTCTTGTAGCGTAAATAGGCATATGATATCTCGTAGCAATACCTCCTACTCCGCGCACATGATCAGCATGATCGTGTGTCACCAAGATTCCGGATAGAGAGGTCGGATCTATGCCCTTGTCTTTCAAAGCATCTGCGATCGTTCGTCCTCTAAGCCCGGCATCTATGAGTAAAGATGTTCCAAAATACGAGAAGAAGTAACAATTTCCACTGCTGCCACTTCCTATGCTAAAAAATGTAATATAGTCAGCTGATTGTTTCACCTTAATGCTATTATCTCTCCTAAGTTTGCTTCGTCAATCCAAACTTATTTCCCCTTTTAATGGCTCCTGCATAAGTTTCCTAACCGCATCCATAGGGAGTCCTTTACCCAAGAGATACATTAACTTACATAGAGCAGCTTCAAAGGTGAGATCTGTTCCACTTATAACCCCTGCTTCTGAAAGTTCATTTCCCGTTTTATAGCGACGCATTTCAACAGCCCCCATAATACATTGGGTAACATTTACAATGACAATATCTCGCGTTTCTATCGCATTACGTAAGGCCGATAAGAACCACTCATGAGTAGGAGCATTACCACTGCCAAAAGTTTCCATGACAACGCCCTTAAGGTTTGGGATGCTCAGTATTTGATCGATTACAATGGGAGTTATTCCTGGGAAAAGCTTTAGTGCAACAACATTGGCATCCATTGATGTTGAAATCTTTAATGGTGCATTCAATGGCAATAAACTTGCACTTCTTACTGCCTTTGAATAGTGTATATTTATTCCGACATCAGCAAGAGGAGGAAAATTCGGTGTGTCAAAAGCATTAAAATGATCCGTTGAAATTTTGGTTGTTCGATTTCCTCGCATCAATTTGTTTTCAAAAAAGACACAAACTTCCTGAATATAAGGCAATCCATTATCCCTTTTAGCAGCAGCTATTTCTATTGATGTTATAAGATTTTCCTTACCATCCGTCCTCAACTTCCCTATTGGCAGCTGAGACCCTGTCAATATCACAGGCTTAGCCAAATCATCCAACATAAAAGAAAGAGCAGATGCAGTATAAGCCATCGTGTCTGTTCCATGCAATACTACAAAGCCATCATAAATGTCATAGTTCTTCTCTATAACTTTGGCTATTTCTATCCATGAAAATTGATCCATTGAAGAAGAATCCAATGGAGGATCAAAAGAGACGGATGAAATATTATATCCAAAACGCTTTAACTCCGGGACCTGTGCCTCCAAGTAGTGAAAGTCAAAAGCTTCTAAAAGCCCAGTTTCACTATTCTCTATCATACCGATAGTTCCACCTGTATAAATAAGCAATACTGATGGTTTATTGAAACCAACTTGCATCTTTTTATTCTTTTTTCTTTAGAGACTCAAAAGCAAAACACTTATCGGAAGTTATCCTCCCGAATGATAGGAAACAAAGATACAACTTTATTTCAACTCTTGAGTGATCAGAATTGGCTTCTATACAGCATTATATAAAAGGTGTTTTATCCGGATGGTCTTTGTTCTGCTCCTGTTCTTCTGCCCCTTTTAGTACAGGAAGGCTGATGTTAAACCAAGCACAAAGAACACGACACACAATTACGCTAAGAGCAGACAACAACTGGGTAAGCCCTAAGTTCACACCTATACTCACCAAAATTGTATAAATAAGCCCACCTAAGACACATGCGAGAGCATAAATATCCTTTCTAAAAACGAGAGGGATCTCATTTATAAGGATATCACGAGTCATTCCACCAAAAAAGCCGGTGATAGTTCCCATGATAATGGCAACCCAATATGGGAAACCCAAATCCAATGTTTTATCAACACCAACCACAACAAACAATCCCAGCCCTATGGCATCAAAAAGAAAAACCGTATTCTGCATACGGACCAGATATTTTTTGAAAATTGCGGTAAAAAGCAAAGCCACAAAAGAGATAATAAGATATGACTCTTGTATCATCCAGAAAGGTGTTACACCCAAAAAAAGATCTCGAACGGTACCACCACCCACCGCAGTAACAAAACCTACAACATAGGCACCAAACCAGTCAAACTTCTTCGCAGAAGCCAATCGGATACCGGATATAGCAAAAGCAAATGTGCCTAGATAGTCACAAATCGTAATAAAATCTACCATCAATCTACTTCTATAGACAGTTAATACTGCTCATTCTCATTAGGGAAGTTTCTGCTTTTCACATCTTCAATATAAGCTTTCAATGCTTCATGAATAACTTCATTAAGTTTGGCATAGCGACGAAGGAATCTTGGTGAAAACCCTTGAGATATTCCCAGCATATCGTGCATAACAAGTACTTGTCCATCTACTCCGGCACCTGCTCCAATGCCAATAACGGGGATCATTACACTCTCTGCAACTTGTTTGGCAAGTTGTGCCGGAATCTTTTCCAACACAAGAGCAAAGCATCCCAATTCTTCCAAAAGTTTCGCATCAGCAAGAAGCTTTTCGGCTTCGGCTTCTTCTCTTGCTCGAACAGCATACGTGCCAAATTTATTTATGCTCTGAGGAGTAAGTCCCAGGTGTCCCATTATTGGAATACCCGCCGACAAAATTCTCTGAACAGACTCGGTAATCTCTGAACCGCCTTCCATCTTAATAGCATCGGCATGCGTCTCTTTCATCACACGTATAGCAGAGTGCAATGCCTCCTTTGAATTTCCTTGATAAGAGCCAAACGGAAGATCTACAACAACGAGAGCACGCTTTACAGCTTTCATAACACTCTTACCATGATAAATCATCTGATCCAATGTAATAGGAAGAGTAGTAACATTCCCAGCCATGACATTAGAGGCAGAATCCCCAACAAGAATAACATCCATGCCCGACTCATCTATCAATCCACCGAAAGAGAAGTCATAAGCTGTAAGCATGCTTATCTTCTCTCCCCTCTGTTTCATTTCCAGCAGTCTGTGAGTTGTTACTTTTTTTCTATCACTACTGAGATAATTGCTCATATTTCCCTTTATCTTTTGTTCAAAATCCTTGTAATTAGAAGAGTACAAAGGTAGAAAAGAAAATCCATAAAAATTTTTCTTGACCTGACTTATCTGTGCAAAAAATCAAATATCATCTTTCCTCAAGGATAACATTATGCTGTCAAGTAATTAGAGATTAATTCTCTCTATTCTTTCAAATCATTAATACACAATTGATAGAACAACAGATATAGCCAATATCCTTTATATTTTTGCCACTAAGGTACGATTGATAAATCAAAGGACAAATCAACAAAGAGATCAACTAACAGGAATTTTGATTCTTCTCAAGATTTGATTTGTCGCAAATATAGAGATATTAAAGGCTTTCTACAAGCCCGTTATCGCTTTTTATTGACTCTACTATATTTTCAAGCTCCGATATTGTTTCCGCTTTATAGTAGTTCCCTTTATGGGAGACAAGTGCTATCAGATCTTCTCCTATAACTTCCTCCCTTTTAACAAAAAGCTCCCACACAGGCACCCCGACTGCTTTGGCTATTCTCTCGGCTGTTGTGGTTGTAATGGATTCTGCGTTAAGCATCCTCTTGACAGATTGCAAAGACACCTCCATTGCATCTGCAAGAATCTGATAGGTCATACCTTTTTCTTTTAAGACATCCTTTATTCTCATCTCCTCTTGTTTTACTACGTAAATATAACTCTTTATATATACGGGCATACAATTTTATATACTAAAAAAGCTAAAGCATATAATTTGGGCACTTTAGATTACTCTCTTGAACAATATCTCAATCAACTAGCGTAATTGTCTCAAAGCCGAGGCGCAGTAGAGCCTCGGCTATATTACTTCCTATGCCACACCCTGCAAGTAGAACCTTGAAAGATTTAATCGTTGTCTGTTGCTGATCTGAAACATAGATTCTATTTCTATTATATCGGCACATAGTAATCATCATTAATGAAAGAAGTTCGCTCGTAGACAAGTCGTAATCCCTTTCCTATTTATGAAGACTTATTATTTTGATTTTCTGACAGATATGCTTATTTGAATATCTCCTCCTCGCAAAGAAGGTGCGCAGCGAGCATGAAAAGCACACTGCGCAACACCGCCAAATACCTCGAAGCCTATATAGGTACGGAGGTGAATAATAGTGATTTCAGCTATCTGCTGGTCAAAGCATTCTTTTCTTTTGTGCGGTAGAACTATGAGCTTAGACACAACACGGTCGTCAAAATAATACAAGCAATCATCTCAACCTTAAATCGCCTCAAGCGTGATGGATATGATGTCCGCAGAGACTACTCGGACTACAAGATGGGCATTGAGGAGGTTACAACGGTTGCTTCGTCCGATGATGAGATAGAGCGTTTGTACAACCTTGATCTTAAAGGGCTGTCTGTAATTATCCGAGACCTATTTGTGTTTGCTTGTGAGACAGGGTCGAGGTATTCCGATTTGGTCGCCCTCTAGGACAGTAATGTGGATAATAATAACTTACTGATACATCCCACTTATGTGGTCATACTGCTGACGACTGATCAGGCCGCTATGATATGCTTTCTTCAGAGTCTCGCCTGTCGCAGACCTAATCTTATCCCATAATCCTTGTATTTCCGACTCTCGTCCCTTCTCGTACTCCGAAACAAGGTCTTTGGATAACGACTCAAAATTTACAGTGTCGCCGGTTAAGGCCGACAGTCCTGAGTGGTCCATAGCTCTATATCTCCTATACCTTGGGAGGCATCTATGCCTCAAGTCTTCAAGATCTCTTCTGAACTCTGCAGTAGAAATCTCTCTGTCTTCAAGCTTCTTCTTTAGAGCCTCCTTCTCATTCAAGAGGCTCTCTTTTGTTTTTCTTGCCAACTCCGAATCTACATCTTTACCCTTGAACAATGCCTCTACAGCTTTCTTTTCTGCCATATATTCATTGCGCTCAAGACCATGCTTTGCGATGAGGTAGTTACAAAGATCATTATATCCGCTTTTGCTCTTATCGGAAACATCGGCAACGCTTTTCACGAGAGGTTTGAAATAGTTAAGCATATAATCCTCCATATCAAAAGTATTAACGCTGCTCAACCTGTTAAGACCGAGATAGGCATTTTCGTAAGCCTCGATTGGCTTGCCGTGCTCTTTCTCAAGAGCCTCCTGAAACTTTAACAGTCCCCTTGAATGATCCACATATCCCTCCATCATCTTATATCCGAAACCTTTGACCTTCTCTTCGTAATACTCTCTCGCCACTCCGGCGACAGGTCTCTCTTCATCCCGGTAGTTATTTTCCGGTATTCTACCTTTTTGTCGAAAAGTGCCTATACCAAGTTTGTTTTTCATAGAGACATTGTCCACTTCCGCAAGTAAGCTCTTATCGGTCATCTTCTTATAACTCCGCCACAGAATATACCTGAGATCATCGTCCGTCAAAGAGAATCCAAGCTTAACACTCGTCTTGTCCAGAAGTTGCATGAACAGGCTTTTCACTTTCCTCCAAAAAGAATGCTCCTCATTATCGGAGAAACCTCTTTCTGCGAGTTCTGCCATATATTCCTCTGTCGCCACGCGGAAGTCCCAGCCTTTTTTCTTTGCTTTCTCGTTGATACGCTCCCTCGATTTAACAGAGACTTGACTATAAACTCTATCAAGGAAAGCATCAAAATCATCACCGAACAACTCTCTCAAACCTTTATGACCAACCACCTCATGAAAAACAGTAGCCCTCGCATCTGCCTCGCTTGTGGCGTTTTCAAGCAGTAGAACGACTTCTTCGGAAGACAGATCATACCATCCTTTTGCTCGTCGCATGCGAATCTCCGTCCCTTTGTTGAGGCTCTTGATCTCTCTTACATCTTTGACGATTCGTATATTTCCTCCAAGCTTTTCTGCAAGCTCTTTTACCGCTTGCTCGATCCGCTCTGCGTTGTTACCGGCTCCCTTGTTCGCACCTTGACGGAAGCGGATATCTGAATTGTTTTCATCAAATCTCTTCGACAAAGGGATTATATTTCCGGCATCATCTCTAACTACAGCATCATGCCTCTTTACATTATTAGAAGTATTCTTATATCTGTATGTTTCTCCATCATCAAATCCCCACTCTCTGATATCGTTCCCATCCCACCAAAGATGATCTGCTCTGACCTCTTGTTCTATGATCTTGTGATTCCCGATTCCAAATCGAGCATCTCCATGTGCTTCTGCGTAGGTTTTTGAGGGAGAAACCCACTGCCCTTCGCTTTGCAACAGGCTGTCTTTTACATCGGAAGGGACAGAACGATACACCGTTATTGTCGGCATATCTGTTACAGATCCATTATTCTTTAGTTGGTATTGAATATTTCTAATAACACTACCAATAGCGGCTTGAGATTCCCTCCCTGCTGTGTCATTATACATATAGAGCCTTGCCCCTCTATCTGAGAAGTAATCATCCGGCTGATTGTGCACACCATGAGCAACGGCAAACAGATTGGTATCTCCTCCATTTTCTTCAACATCTTCTTTCAGGACCTCAATGTTTGAAAAATCCTCCTTTTCTACACCTGAAGATGGCGCGTGATGTCCGTCTCTGTAATCATCTAATAGAGTATATCCCGTCTCTTCAGCCCTCTCATCGACAAGTCTTTGCGCCGTCTCCAGATCTCCTGCGTTCACAGCGTCAAAATATTCCTTGTCTAATAAGTCTGCATCTCTAGACCTAACTTCCTTACCTTCGGTGTTTGGGTTTTGCACACCCATCTTTTCGTAGCTCCCTCCCTTTTGCCTTTTCCAGACATCAAGCAGTTTGCCAACCTTTGCCACGACACCATCATATATCCTTGCGACCTCTTCACCCTCGAAGAATACGCAATAGCTGTCATCACCGGCTCCTGGGATCATAGCAGGATACTCATACTCATTTGAAGATTTGCAGCACACATACCCTTTCTTCAGGGTAAAATCTTCAGGCGAGAACTCATATTCCCACCCTTCTTCCAAATATCCGCCATTCTCTTTATACATCGCCTCCAACTTGTCGTACGCCTCCGGGTTAGCATATATGTGTCTAAGTCCGGGTTCGTAGGCGAAGTGTACAGAGGCGAAGTCTTCAGGAATATTATCAGATAATTGACCTCTCGCGAAGATATCTTCCTCAGACTCTCTTAGCGGCGTATCGCTTTCTCTGAATAGTATGCTTGGATTTTCAGAATAGAATGTACCGACATTCTCTGAGGCAGACTTGATTTGGTTAGGTTCAAAAGCAACAACCATAGAGGACTTCCCATCATAAATGATCACACCATCATTGTTTTCAGACTCTTCTATAATTAAAGATTGGTAACTATCCCAAAAACCTATTACATCATAATCTTTGAATATGTTTTTGCCAAGTCCGTTTTTCCTGCACCAATTATCATCAATTATTAGTGGAGTCTTCAGCTCCACATAGGCATCAACAACTTCTCCCTTTTGAGAAGAATCAAACTCTGATGTCTCATAATCTTCCGCGATTTTCTTGCTACTGATAAAGAAGAACCCTTTATCATCAAAGCTATAACGACTGCCTATAAAATCTTTGCTGAACTCTGTCAGACTTTTCGATAATGTTCCATGATACACCACCATTGGCTCTCCATTTTCGTCGACAACCTTTGAGGTGTTGGTTTGCAAAAGAGAAACAAGTTTTGTATCTTTGACCTTAGAAAGATCAGCGATAGTAGACTTCGTGTCGGGCGTTGTGCCAAAATCGCTGTTGTAGGCTCCTTGTCTTGCTATCAGGTCAAGGAGCTTTCCTTTTTCAATACTTGACAACTTGTGATCATAGTAAGTTTCACCGCTCTTGGTATTAACCATAACCGCACGGACGGTGTAATCAACGCCGCCGATCTGTATCCCTACAACATAATAGTCGAATGATTGAGCATTGACCTTTCTATCCGTGTTGTCTGCGCTGTCAATATAGATGGCATTCTCAATGATACCTGGAATTGCCGCTATGCTCTGGAGGTGCTCAGTGTTCTTGTAATCATGCTGCAAGACCTCATTGAGACCACCTCGCTTGCGACCTCGCTGTAAGCTTATCTTCTTGCCTGTGTCCCGGTTGACATAGACGCCCTGCAAGCTTTTGCCGTACTCAAACGCGTTCTTCTTGTATTGCTTGAGATCTTTGCTCGCCTCTATTTCCGTGCCTGATATTGACACAGGACTGCTCTTGCGCAACTTCTCAACCCTCGCAACCTTTTCCCAATCTCCGAACCAATCTTTGAAAGCTTTGGTACGAACTTGCACCCACTGATTTTCATTGAGATTTGTAGGATTGCCATTGGGAGCAAGCATAAATATCCCCTCGTCCTTTGCTTTAGATATTATGCTCCGCTCCTCGTCGGAATAAACATTCGTCTGACCCTCTCTAAACAAGATACTACCAGCCTTTTTCTTTTCAAACCAATCTGCAAACTCCAAAGCAGCATCTACCGTTCTAAAGCCCAATGAGCCTGTATCTCCTCGTTCTATTGCCTTGTCGGGGGCTTTGGTTCCACTATTATACTCATCTGAAAGGTTTGCCCATTTCTGCCATCCCTCATTTGTCTTTTCATCTATTTCGTCAGAATAGTCATAGACGGCAATCTGAATAGCCGGGTCTGTTATATTGTCTGATACCGCCGTTAATACAGCCAATTTTGACGGCATCCCATTAACCAATAAAGGAGCGTACAACTCTTCAGAATCGTATGCTGCCTCGTCTATCTTCGTCCGTCCGCTCGTGTCCGTCTGTTTTCTGAACTCTTCCAACTCGTTTAGATAGTCCGGATTTTTCTCCTCCCTGTTCATAGAAGAGTACTCCGCAAACGGCTTGGTCTTTCTTTTGGATGACTTTATCCACTTCTTAAAATTCTCTTTAGAAACTTCTGTTATATTGCCAAGACCTTTCCATCCGGGTGAATAGTTGGATAAGTATGCTGCCTTGGCTTCCTCTATACCGGAGAAGCCATACATTACCTTGTGTTCATCAAAAGATCCGTCTTCTTTTATTTGGTCTACAACAAAGACAGACCCCTCCTCCGGCGAGTCGGACAAGAATATGTCTATATGGTCTCCATCTTTGCCCTTGGTTCCAAGTATATATCCATAGTCATTTTGCATGGTTACGCTCCATGCCGCTCCATCTTTGTCTTTTCCGCTTCTCTCACTATTCTTAGGGTTCTCTATTGTAATAGAAAATCCATCCACCTTGACATGTCCCTTCTTATAGTTGCCGGCTTCTTTCTGCGCCTCGGAGGGATTGGTATCTATGCTCTCCCTCATCTCTTCTATAGAAGGAGAAACAGGAACTTCATCCTCTAATTCATTATCGCCTTGCTGTTTGTCTTCCGAGGCATCTATATCTTCTGCAACACTAACAGATGTCTCATCCTCTTGAATATCTTTAGGATTAAGAAGTTCCTCTGCTTGTTTGAGCATTCGGAGTCTCTCCTTCAAGGCTTTCTTTTCTCTCTCTATCTCAATCCTCCTTTTCCCTTTCGATTGTTCAGGAGAAGAAATATGATCTATCTGCGCTTGAATCCTATCCACCTCATCATTGATAATCTCGGACTGCAGAGATACGTCGTCCGGAAATTCAGACACAAGAGCATCTGCGTACATCTGCGCATCACCAATGGAGTCATAATCTATATTTCCATTTTTATCAACAGGAGGCTTTATCTTATTTTGTTCTTCTGAGTCAGATTCATTTTCGATCTTATCAGGGATATAAACATCATTAGCAGAATCTTTTACATCAGTCGTTCCGATGTCTTTTGATGGGTACTGAATGACCGACTCTTGCCCATCTTTCTCTACTCTTACAAGTATATTGCCATCCGCATCTTCTCCACGAACGACTTCCCCCTCAATTCCATCACCGAGCCGTACAACATCCCCCGGCTCGTATTGCATCCGGGATTCATTGCCCTCGTCTTTTGCTCTTCCGAATAGGTCGTTTCTCTTCTTCAGATCAACAAGCGCCTGCACATCCTCTCGTTTGGCAACCTCTTGATTGTGTCCATCAGAAACAACAACAGATCCATCCGGATTGCTTTGAAGAATTTGCACAGAACTTGTACTGCCATCCGGTCCATCTATCTCATACACATCTCCGGGATTGAAAGGCAGATCTCCATCTATCTCTCCCGCAAGCCTTTGCATTTCATTCTGTCGAACAGTTGTTTCAAGCTTTGAAAGGAGATCTTCAATGGGCGTAGATTGTACGCCTGAAAGCTGATCTATAGAGACCATCTCAAGCGCTCCTGTTGATGAATCTTTAACAACAACGCTTCCGCTGCTGCTTTCTTTATCTACATCTCCGCTGCCGTCTTCGAGTAGATGAATGTCCCCACCAACGATATAGTACTCAGTCTCATCTCTTCCGTGTATTTTTGCGGAATATACGTTACCATCTTTATTGGCATTAGACTGAATCGTCTCTCTGTCTTGAGCAATCTTCAGGTCTACACTCTCTATGACTTTATCAATCATACCTTCGTATGCGGATCGAGCATTGATATAGTCGGATACTGCCTGTATGGTCTTCTCGTCTGCTCCCGATTCACTCAATGATTGCAATTGCTCTGCAGGCGTATTGCCATATTTCAACAGCTCCTCATCCGGATCTCCTCCCCAAATAGACTCTACTCCTTCTCTGCTCTTATCATAGAGCATCTTTGCTTGATTTTTCTGAGTAGGATCTTCTATGCTATACCCCTCTTCTCTGCTCTTCTCTGCAATATTATTTACCTGATCGGAAAATCCTTTGCTGAATTGCTCAAAAGGGATAGAGGTATATTCTGCAATATTGCTCTGCGCTAAAAAAGACTGGTTGCCATCAGCATCCTGAACAATCAAATTATTGTCCTTGTCAAGCCCTAAGACTTCCGATATCTTCCCATCCTTAGATTCCACCACATGAACCTCTCCCTGTGCTTGTCGTCTCTTTTTGTTAACGTAATTGGCAGCAATCCTATTAGGCCCCCCAATAACGCCACCCATGAAAAGACCTGCTTTTGCTCCCTCGAATCCATTGCGTAGTGCCTCGCTAAGCGTAGGATAATCTTCCGGGTTTTGATATATCACAGGAACAAATGCTCCAAGGTATTCAGCAGCGAATTCACTCGCACCCTCAACACTTGAATCTTTAGCGAGTTGCAGTAATGTTTTCTTCCCAAAAGCATCCGCTCCAAGCTCTCTGCTTGCTTTTTCTGCAAGCTTAGACATCTCTTGCCGTGCTGTGGGATTATCCGCAACAACCTTACCGACAGCATCCCCGATGCTATTTTTAACTCCAGGCTTCTTTAGCCAGCCGAAGAAATAATCAAGGGGAATCTTCTCAGTTGCATATTCAATGGCTCCGGATGTGAAGCCGGATTTCCAAACATCCTTGTCGCTTATATTCTTTCCTGTTTGCTCGCTATATTGTCTGGCTTCCGCCATTGCTTGTCCTGCCGCAGAAGCAGTCATACCGCCCATTCCTATCTGCGCAAGAGGCCTTGCAAGAGGTCTCGTGGCAGGATGTAATGAACTTGCGACGGCCGCTATATTGGGCACCATCTGGGGGAGAAGACTGCCAAACCATGCAGCGCCTTCTACATATAAAGCTCGAAAACGGCAGAATAGCTAAGAGATAAAGACTGCCAAACCATGCAGCGCCTTCTACCGGTCTCTGCTCTGAAAGCTCTTTGCCCGCTTCTGATATAATCTTATCACCCCATGTCTCGTCTTTAGACCACTTTGATAGTATCTCGATCGCCTTCTTCTTGTCCCCTCCGGACTCTTCTATTGCCTTCCTCAGAGCTTTAATGGCGCCCTTATTATCTTCCTTGTTATATTGGTATCTCTGTGGCTCCGGGTTGCTGATGCGCCACAAAGCCTCAGATATAAAGCCTCTATCTTTTTTAGACATATCCCCCCACTCCCTGCGCGCTTTGCTGTACAGATAGTCTCTATACTTTAATTTGGCACCCAAAGATTTTTCGTAGCTGTCTATGTCTATTCCAAGAGCGTCAAAATCATTCAACACCTTGATGGCCTCCGAGGCATCACGGCTTGATCCGGTAAATAGATTTGCAGTCTCTCCTGCGAGCGCCTTCCCACCTTGTATAAGCGCCTTACCTCCCTGCATAAAACCTTCATCAAATCGTCTTATGGGAGTGCTGTTTCTCTGAGAAGGGGACCCGTCTTTTGAATTATCTTGTATGGTTGTTTTACTTCCTCGCCTTGGCAGAAATTCCTCCTCCCCATACTCGTTAGATACTCTCATATTGAGATTGGGACGGACAACAATTCTATCAGAGAATGTGTCGAAGTCTTTCAGACTACCGTCTATGCTTTTAAGGTAGTCGAAGACTTTCCTTCGGCTACCCTCATCTTGCATTCTCTTCTTGAACTCATCTTCAGATCCTATGCCATCGAAATTCTTCGACAGTGTTTGATATATTCTTTTCAGTTCTTTATCTTGCGCTTTCACCATCTCCATGTTGCTTTAGGTTTTGTTTTCCCGGCGAGTTTGTACACAAACTCTCTCGCCCTCTCATTTCCATTGTTTGCTTCATTTATAATGTGTACAAGCTTTTCGTCGTCTGTAAGTTTTCTTCGAGATACGGTGGTCGTCTTGCCCTGATATGGATTCTCTCGTGTAGACCTGACCTCTCTTTCATCGCTGAGACCTAAGTCTGCAAAACCTTTCCCGATTGTCGCAGAATTGATCCTACCTGCCTCAATATCAACAATCTCTCCGTCTATCGGGATAGATATCGTCTTACCCTTTTTGTGTTTCTCCGCACTTGCCAGGCTATTAGTGGCAGAAGCCCTGCTGCTTGACGCTGCCGCCCTGTTTCTGTCTATTTGACTCTGCGACAGATCTTTCTGATAAGCAGCCTCCACTTCCTTTCTGCCAGCATCCGATTTGGCTGCGTTTATCTTATAATAATCAAGGGCAGCCCTGTTTATTTGGTTTTCTCTGTCCCTTTTCATTCTCTCGTCTTGCTCTTGTGCATCTCGTTTTTCTCTTTGTGTAGCAAGATTGTAGCGTCTATCCTGATCTGCTCTCTGATCGTCGAAGTGGCGAGCTCTCAAAGAATAGTTGATATAGGCATCTCTATTTCTATCCCTTTCAGCTTTCAATTTATCATATCTCTGTTGTAGAGCTCCGGAGAGGCTATTACGAGGGTCGTATGTACTATATGCTCCTTTAGATGCAAAGAATAGATTAGATAGAGCAGATATGCCATCGCCTATTGAAGCAAGCAGCATATTCCTGCCCTCTCTTTTTGCAATCTCTTCTTCCTTCTTTTCGTGGTTTTGATTTAATATATCTATAGCATCCTGGTAGGACATCTTTGTGCTTGGAGCTTTCACAACAACATCTGATTCCACCTTTGGCAGAATAGCCGGAGCAGTAGATATGGGTTGAAGTGTCGGGGCTGAGATCGCAGTTCCTTGCTTGGGTTCAGTGCCGGAATCCTGCCGGACCGATGTTCTTCTTTTGCTTATTGCGTCTATCGTTCTCATTGCTTTCCTCCTTTCGACAAGAGCGGATTGGCAGCAAAAGAAGCACCGGCGCTCATGACACCTCTCACAGCATCAGCAACACCTTGCGCTCTCTGGAGTTTCATCTGAGCGACCTGAGCATTGAACGCCTCATCTCTATTTAAGAAGGCTCTTTCAAGCGCACCTTTTCTATAATCGTTTTGCGCCACAATGTCAGAAACGACATCTGTCATAGCCTTGTTGGCGGTCTCCTTCTCAAGCGCTATTGCTTCATTCGTTGCGCCCGTTACAGCCTGAGCCCCTGCCGACCTGTTAGATCTGTTGCGGATAGCGTCAGAAGCCATGTTGATCATTCTGAGAGCAGATGCTCTCTGAGTTGCATCCTCATTGTACCTTCTATCGAACAGATCTTTATTCGCTTGCTTTCTGCTTTCAAGATCTTGTTGCGCTTTTCTCATCTCATTTGCCTGAAGGACGCCGCCGAGGACACTTCCAAGAACGGACATTCCGGCTCCAATTGCGATTGGTAACATATACTTATATGAATTTAATATCTGTAATCTAAGAGCGAAAGTACGATACGATATTTGTAGAAGTGTTGCAGATATTAAACTCGTAAGTATTTAATCGAGAGATGGATAATAGCAAAGAGACGAAACAAAAAGGCGTCAGAAGAGGAGGGAGACAAAAAGGATCTGAAAATGTTATCACAAGAGAGGTTCGTCTTATGATAAAGGACTTTGTTGATAATAACATGGAAACATTTATACAGAGAATGAACGCTCTTGATGAAGTAAATTATTGCAGAACGTTTGTCGCAATTCTTCCATACTGCGCACCCAGGTTGCAAAGTGTGCAGTTTGAAGATCAAACTATCAAGGTTAAAACAATAGAAGACAAACTCGTTGAACTATCGAAAGCAGACAACAACGAATAACGAATAACGAATAATGAAAGAGATAAGCATAACAATAAAAAAGACGTCTGTCTATGAAGAGGTCTCGAAGACGACGTCTTATATAGCGAAGAACGACGAAAGCACATACGAAAAAGTATTTACATCTGATGCAGACAGGCTGATGCTTGAGACATTTTGGGTCAGCACTTGCGATGAGATCACTCAGGTGGTTAAAGAGTACATAAAAGAAGTTAGCACTCAAAAGGTAACATCGAAAGTGGATCTTTCAAGCAACTACACACTCACGCTCTCTATGCCGTCGAACTTCGACACAAACCTAAGAAGCAGCATAGAGACATCTATATATTCTTACTTTATCAACTCTATATCAAGCAGATGGCTCACAATGACAAAAGAAGAGAATATTGCTTCTTCTTACGTACAACAAGCACTTGGGCAACTCAAAGAAATTAAGGCTCTCATATATTACAGAGCAAAGCCAAAACGAGTATCAATATAAAACAGAATAAAATGGCACGAAAAAATCTAACGATTACACTACACATCTCAGAGATGATCTATGACATACAGAACAAAACATTTTTGACAGGTAGATCGAAGAGAGACGATGGGAATCATGACAAAGCTGCATATATGCAGGCCAACAATGACGAAGAAGAACTAAATCAAATACTTAGAAGTATCGGAGATCACTATAACAAACTCAGATCAATACTATCTGAATACATTGAAGATAGCAGCTCAACTGCTTCAAACAACCTGATTTCTTCAAGTAGCGATATCACTTTGGCGCTCTCCATGCCGGAGAATTATAACACCGCTTCCGCAAATACAATCGCAACAGAGGCGCATCAGTACATAGTTAACAAATCAATAGCAGACTGGTTTGACCTTACGAACAAAGAAGGTTCTGCAACGTATCTCGCGAAGTCTCAAGAGAACGTACACAACCTTATCAGATCTATACATCAGAGAAAAAGACCCGTGAGGTCATAATAACAATGAGCTATCATATATACATACCCCGTGATTTAGAGATACAGGCAGGGAAGAAGAAGCTGCAATACTGCTTCGGTCGTGAGGCTCTGTTGTACGACATCTCTAATTATTGCTACGTCCAGGGGCAGGTAATCAGCGAAGAGATAGAAAACGCAAGACACATGACCATAGATGTTGCTCAAGATGGGAATATTGACAGGGTTACAAGGGTACTGAATCTTGCGTTTGATGAGGTTGTAGAACTACTCTACAGAATTACAAAGGATGAGGTGGACGACAAGAGCGAATACACTAATGAGTTCCATGTTCCGGAGTCTTATCATGTAACAATGAACGTGCATGACAAATTCTCCATCACAACAGCAAATCTACTGCAAACACTTATACATGAGTATCTTGTATGCAGAGCTGTAGAAGACTGGATAAGCATCACTTATGCACACCTCAAGCCGGAGTGGACGATAAAGGTAGAAGACCTCAAGAAGAAGATTAAAACCGCCCTGACAGGCGCAACAGGCAAGGCAAGAATACCGAAGAGACCTTTCTGACACAACTTCCAGATCGGGCTATTATAGAACAGGGGCGAGAGCGTTGTACTTTCGTCCCTGTTTTATTGTTCTGATTTTATATAAAAAAATGACTCGCTGGCGGATCTTACGGTATGCCAAGCGAGTACTGTTTGATTTCTTTTAATTCCACTAAGGTACGATTGATAGAGTTAAAAGGTCGCACGAGCGGTCTCCATAGCCCGTTGTTTTAATTCCTCTCAAAGTTCGATTGTAGCAAAACATTAAAGGCTTTCTGCAAGCCTCTTAATATCCTCTATGCTGTTTATTGTGTAAGTCTCATCGTTTACCCTCACGACTCCAATCACTTCGCTTTTATGCGTGTACGCAAATAGATCTCGAAACTCAACATCAAGAGCACGAGCAATATCTGTAAGAGAGGATATAGATATACCTTTCTTACAATTCATCACATCGCTGATATACGACTTGCTTTTCCCAAGCTTTTCAGCAAGGTCTTTCGCTTGCATACCTCGCTCCTTAAGTATCTCTTTTATTCTGAGTTTTACGATTTCTTCTTCCATACTGCAAATATACTACTATATAATAATGAGTACAGAACATAAGTGTATTAAATAAAGTTAAATAAGTGTATTTTCTGAATTATCTATTGCATAGTTCAGAAAATGAGCGTACCTTTGCAGTACAAAGATGAAACACAAGTATAAACCTAAAAACAAAAACAGCAATGAAAACTATTAACAGCAACAAAATCAAAATTCTAAAAGAGAATTACGAGAAACAAACTAACACTCACGAGGTTTCTCTAAAAGAGTATATAGAGCTTGAAGCTCAATCTGATTCTAACTTCTTCAGATTTCTTTTTGATGAAGATTTTGAGCAAGATTTCGACACAAGTCTCACAGATGAGCAAAAAGAAAAATACGAACGCTTCTTGAACAAGATACAAGACTACAATATCTTCTACATCGAAGTAGGAGATGAAGATAACACATTGATTTTCAGAGAAGAATAAAAACTTGAAACAATAAAAGCAAATATGCTAACAAATAATAGCGAAGATACTAAGGTACGATGATAGTGTTGTTTAAGTGCTATATGTGCAAGAAGCTCCCTATTGTTTTAATTCCACTAAGGTACGATTGATAGAACGATGGGACGATCGACTACTCCGTCATGTTTGAAGGTTTTAATTCCACTAAGGTACGATTGATAGATTTGTATCTCGTTCTGACGAAAAAATAAAGAACGACGTTTTAATTCCACTAAGGTACGATTGATAGAAATAGAAACGAACCAAATATGGTACCGATATGACGTTTTAATTCCACTAAGGTACGATTGATAGTCGAAAAACTCTTAGCCGTCGTCGTCTTGCCCGATCGTTTTAATTCCACTAAGGTACGATTGATAGAGATATGAAAGACAAAAACGAACCGATAGGAAAGAGGTTTTAATTCCACTAAGGTACGATTGATAGTTCCCGCTCCTTTATTGAACATGGATGCTATTGCATGTTTTAATTCCACTAAGGTACGATTGATAGCGGTAGGTGCATTTAAGGCATTCGGGGGTGATAAGCTGTTTTAATTCCACTAAGGTACGATTGATAGTCGATAGGCTTAATGCGTTCGGGCGCGAGTTGCTGTTTTAATTCCACTAAGGTACGATTGATAGCTTCTTTGAATAGCCTTTCAATAGTGGCTATCAATTGTTTTAATTCCACTAAGGTACGATTGATAGGGCAAGAAGACGGTAACCGTGCAATCAAATACCAACGTTTTAATTCCACTAAGGTACGATTGATAGAGTATTTCGACAGAAGGGCTGGCAGAAAGCCTTGATGGTTTTAATTCCACTAAGGTACGATTGATAGTGATTATGAATCCTTTAATTGCAGCTAGTTTAATCTCGTTTTAATTCCACTAAGGTACGATTGATAGAATAATAACGAACATAGTAATCCAGTCTGTGCATAATGTTTTAATTCCACTAAGGTACGATTGATAGACAGATAGAGAAACCGACGGGAGAAGTAACGAAACCGGTTTTAATTCCACTAAGGTACGATTGATAGGAGACAGAGTGGGAAGACATCTTTAAGACGCTCTACGTTTTAATTCCACTAAGGTACGATTGATAGGTTATTTTGTCCATATACTCTGACATAGACTGATCGTGTTTTAATTCCACTAAGGTACGATTGATAGTAGGGGTGTCTAAAGATACGATAGCTCACGCCCTCGTTTTAATTCCACTAAGGTACGATTGATAGAACACCCCTACTCCGCGTTATTTCTCGAAATGGGGTGTTTTAATTCCACTAAGGTACGATTGATAGTAAGACGGAGTTTGAGATCGACACGACTAAAGTACTGTTTTAATTCCACTAAGGTACGATTGATAGTAAAACACCTGTACGGAGACAGCAACACGCGCAGACGTTTTAATTCCACTAAGGTACGATTGATAGACCCTGCTATGTTGCTGAATATGAAGAGTTTGCAACGTTTTAATTCCACTAAGGTACGATTGATAGTTCGCACCGCTCTGTACCACGATGGTACGGCGAAAATGTTTTAATTCCACTAAGGTACGATTGATAGAACCATTCAGATACGCCAAGACTCGGCATATATATAGTTTTAATTCCACTAAGGTACGATTGATAGTCCCTCATCCGACTTGTACCACGCGACCTCCGACCCCGTGTTTTAATTCCACTAAGGTACGATTGATAGCGCCGTAGCTTTAGAGAGTGGTGTGAAAGGCGTTTGTTTTAATTCCACTAAGGTACGATTGATAGCTATATCGTATTCACAAACGCAAGCATCGTAGCAAGTTTTAATTCCACTAAGGTACGATTGATAGTCGTTGCTATCATCGCTCAAATTGCTTCTTTAGCGTTTTAATTCCACTAAGGTACGATTGATAGACCCACGTGTTCGGCATCCACCCAAGAGGAGAGAGTTTTAATTCCACTAAGGTACGATTGATAGTATCGCGGTATCGCATTTTAGCATTTTTAGAAAGGGGTTTTAATTCCACTAAGGTACGATTGATAGCATCGGGGTACGATTACGAGCAGGTGATGTACAAGAGTTTTAATTCCACTAAGGTACGATTGATAGACAGCGTGTTGCGACCTCTCCCGCATCCCCTTACGGGTTTTAATTCCACTAAGGTACGATTGATAGTGTGCATGACAGCTCCCGCTCTCCGAAAGGGTATTAGTTTTAATTCCACTAAGGTACGATTGATAGTAATCGACAGCAAGCGCACGGAGATTAACTCGTTTAGTTTTAATTCCACTAAGGTACGATTGATAGACACCTCCCGTCTGTATTGCTCTCGATAAGAAGACTCGTTTTAATTCCACTAAGGTACGATTGATAGGGGGGGTCAGGCTCTACCCTGCACGACCTGCTGGAGGTTTTAATTCCACTAAGGTACGATTGATAGCGCCTACCCTGTCTCCGCCGCTTTCTTCGCTGTAAGTTTTAATTCCACTAAGGTACGATTGATAGCGAGGCGCACAGGCGAAAGCGATAAAGCGCCTGTAGTTTTAATTCCACTAAGGTACGATTGATAGACCTCTCGCGCTACGCTGAGAATATTCGTAACCGACAGTTTTAATTCCACTAAGGTACGATTGATAGTGCCACCAACGAGAGCACCATGGAGGCAAAAGGGAGTTTTAATTCCACTAAGGTACGATTGATAGACCCTATCTCCGAGTCCGAACACGCGCTGTGGGTATGTTTTAATTCCACTAAGGTACGATTGATAGCTTGCAGTAGCCCTATGGCTCATGAAAAGAGCCGATGTTTTAATTCCACTAAGGTACGATTGATAGCGTTTATGGAAAATCTTCATTTGACATATAAAGAGGTGTGTTTTAATTCCACTAAGGTACGATTGATAGTAGAGGGTACAATATCGTGTACCTGCCGGACTCGCCGGTTTTAATTCCACTAAGGTACGATTGATAGGTATACCCGGATACTCCAACTCCCAAACGGGATTCTGTTTTAATTCCACTAAGGTACGATTGATAGTCTGCTATGGTTTTGCACTCCTCGACAGTTGCGATGTTTTAATTCCACTAAGGTACGATTGATAGTATCGTGAATACAGGATTTATAACTAATCTAATGCGTTTTAATTCCACTAAGGTACGATTGATAGGGACGACCGCGCTCGTGGGCTGTTCCAGTTCTACGGTTTTAATTCCACTAAGGTACGATTGATAGGCCCTCTCCGAGAGTGTCGTACGCTACCTGCGTCTGTGTTTTAATTCCACTAAGGTACGATTGATAGTTCCTATGAGAACAAGGATCGACATCACCAGATACTGTTTTAATTCCACTAAGGTACGATTGATAGTGCCATCCGAGTTGCACACCTTCAGCCCTTGAGTCTGTAGTTTTAATTCCACTAAGGTACGATTGATAGGGGCGTCCTTGTCGGACACCTCCTCCGTTTTGAGTGGTTTTAATTCCACTAAGGTACGATTGATAGAGCTCTTTTTCGAGCGCCTCAAAATCTTCACTCTCGTTTTAATTCCACTAAGGTACGATTGATAGGTGTATGATGGCGGAGGTTTTGAGTTACATTATATAGGTTTTAATTCCACTAAGGTACGATTGATAGAAATCTCTAATCGCCTTGTCGTACTCGCAAGGTCGGAGTTTTAATTCCACTAAGGTACGATTGATAGTTTTTCGCTTAACTTTGTTTCGCTTCTAACTTATTTGTTTTAATTCCACTAAGGTACGATTGATAGTGATTACTCCCGATGAGCATGGAATTGTTCTTGGCTGTTTTAATTCCACTAAGGTACGATTGATAGGTCGACGAGACCATAGAAGGACTCATCCCTCGTCTCGGTTTTAATTCCACTAAGGTACGATTGATAGTCTCGCAGCTTCGCTTCGAGGAGTGCTCTGCGGTGCATGTTTTAATTCCACTAAGGTACGATTGATAGAGCTCGCTATTGAGCTGAATATCGATGCGCAAAGGCGTTTTAATTCCACTAAGGTACGATTGATAGAAATTCATGCTGACAATGTTCCCCTACGATGCCATACGTTTTAATTCCACTAAGGTACGATTGATAGACCCAGAATGCGTCCACCATCTCCTCGATCGTGATGTTTTAATTCCACTAAGGTACGATTGATAGTTTCGTTTCTCAAATCAAAAGTTGATAGATTATTTTGTTTTAATTCCACTAAGGTACGATTGATAGACAACGAACAAGGGGCAGATAGTCGGGCTGGACTTGTTTTAATTCCACTAAGGTACGATTGATAGTCTACGAGAACGAATACAATCGTAGCAAACGCCACAGTTTTAATTCCACTAAGGTACGATTGATAGTGGGATAATCATCACCATCATCAAGTAGAGCAGAATGTTTTAATTCCACTAAGGTACGATTGATAGATGTACAGCGCGTAATCCCGCACTTTCTATCTCGAGTTTTAATTCCACTAAGGTACGATTGATAGTATGTCGGTTGTAAGTCTATCTTGTTGCCCTTTGCATGTTTTAATTCCACTAAGGTACGATTGATAGCCTGGCGGTGCTCTCTAAGTATTCAAGATTCGGATAGGTTTTAATTCCACTAAGGTACGATTGATAGTCAAGTATTTTTCGTTGGAACTCAGCCCATTCGCAAGTTTTAATTCCACTAAGGTACGATTGATAGGGGCGGACACTGTTAACGAGGGGGTGGATATTGTGAGTTTTAATTCCACTAAGGTACGATTGATAGTTACATGAGGGTCGAGGTCAAAAACGAGGACGGGCAAGTTTTAATTCCACTAAGGTACGATTGATAGAATATGGTGACAAGGATCTCCTCGTTACAAGCCTTGGTTTTAATTCCACTAAGGTACGATTGATAGCCACCTCGTTGCCGTCCGCATCTGTAAAGATGAGATGTTTTAATTCCACTAAGGTACGATTGATAGAACGAAAAGAAGTACACATACGAAGTCTATACAGAAGGTTTTAATTCCACTAAGGTACGATTGATAGAAGAGCCTTTTTGTTGCTCTCAGATGAAATGGAGCGTTTTAATTCCACTAAGGTACGATTGATAGCGTTTCTATTTTTCAATGTACCACAGCGAGTCCGGCGTTTTAATTCCACTAAGGTACGATTGATAGTTCGCCGACAGAAAGGTAAGATCGCGGAGCTGGCTTGGTTTTAATTCCACTAAGGTACGATTGATAGGGAAGCTCTATCCATTTTGCAGGTCTTTTCCCGAAGTTTTAATTCCACTAAGGTACGATTGATAGTACGAAGTCGCTTCAAAAACAACTGATAATGTCGGAGTTTTAATTCCACTAAGGTACGATTGATAGAGATAAGCTCTTGGTTATTATGTTTAGCATCCGCAATGTTTTAATTCCACTAAGGTACGATTGATAGACACGATGATCGCCGCGTTAAGGACAACCAACAGGGTTTTAATTCCACTAAGGTACGATTGATAGACGCACTGCACACCTCGCAGACCTCCCCTCCCACAAGTTTTAATTCCACTAAGGTACGATTGATAGATTTACACAAATCTTGATAGCTACCGCACTCTTAGCGTTTTAATTCCACTAAGGTACGATTGATAGCCCTTGTTCGCTATCGTACCGTTGAACAGCCCTTTAGTTTTAATTCCACTAAGGTACGATTGATAGAACCGATACCACCATCAAATATAATCTTTTTGATTTTGTTTTAATTCCACTAAGGTACGATTGATAGATGTAAGATATTTTACCCTCCTGCACGCGCACCCCTGTTTTAATTCCACTAAGGTACGATTGATAGGTCTATACGCGCTGTACGGCACACGAGGCAGGGTGTAGTTTTAATTCCACTAAGGTACGATTGATAGGCCGCTTGCCAAGGGAAGACACATCTTTCGGGGTGAGGGTTTTAATTCCACTAAGGTACGATTGATAGCTGGCGGTGCTCTCTAAGTATTCAAGATTCGGATAGGTTTTAATTCCACTAAGGTACGATTGATAGCGTTCTCCAGGGCTTCTTCGAGGATCTTCTTGCTCTGGTTTTAATTCCACTAAGGTACGATTGATAGGGTTCCTGCGTTGCAGAGATTCACGAAATGCCAGAGTTTTAATTCCACTAAGGTACGATTGATAGCTGACGGCATCACGGAACAAAATACGGCATGGACTGTGTTTTAATTCCACTAAGGTACGATTGATAGCTATTCTTCGAGCATTTCGGAAGAATCGTCGCTCGAGTTTTAATTCCACTAAGGTACGATTGATAGCTCTCTTCGAGCCGTTATATTTTGCCCGGAGAAGAAGTTTTAATTCCACTAAGGTACGATTGATAGCAATGCTTGACCTGATATTGATGTTTGCCACTGCTGGTTTTAATTCCACTAAGGTACGATTGATAGTCTAATCGCAGCACCTGTGCAACCTGTTCGAGAGAGAAGTTTTAATTCCACTAAGGTACGATTGATAGGCGCCTACCCTGTCTCCGCCGCTTTCTTCGCTGTAAGTTTTAATTCCACTAAGGTACGATTGATAGCCCGTCAAGGGTGTACCCAAGACGTGCCTCCACCCAGTTTTAATTCCACTAAGGTACGATTGATAGGCGTCCGCACCTTCATCCACAAGTACTTTCCTTTTTCGTTTTAATTCCACTAAGGTACGATTGATAGTTGTTCGCACGCCGGGCAATGCAACACGGGCAAGCAGGTTTTAATTCCACTAAGGTACGATTGATAGGTATCTCTCCCTACGTCGATCGCTCCGAACTGCACAACGTTTTAATTCCACTAAGGTACGATTGATAGTGCTTTATTGTTTTGGTGTTTTATTTTTACTTTGCAAGTTTTAATTCCACTAAGGTACGATTGATAGTGTCCAGTCCTTCCATGTCCAGCCAGCCGCACCACAGGTTTTAATTCCACTAAGGTACGATTGATAGAGGTCGAGATAGCCGCTGTTGTGGTTAAATACCTCAGCGTTTTAATTCCACTAAGGTACGATTGATAGTAGTACTCTTTGAAGCATCAAGCTCTGTCGCATAGGTGTTTTAATTCCACTAAGGTACGATTGATAGATCTGTGTCTGAAGTTATATCGGTAAGTGTGACAGTAGTTTTAATTCCACTAAGGTACGATTGATAGCGGAAGTTCTTGATGAAAAGGAGCTTGCTGAACGCTAGTTTTAATTCCACTAAGGTACGATTGATAGTAAGGGCAGACACGACAGAAGCCTTAACTGGGTCTATGTTTTAATTCCACTAAGGTACGATTGATAGCGTGGTCTTCGGAGTATCGAATATAGACCCTAAGTGGTTTTAATTCCACTAAGGTACGATTGATAGCTGCGTGTTTGCCCTTGAAGTGTTTGAGCATCCGAAGTTTTAATTCCACTAAGGTACGATTGATAGTAGCGGAGGAGGTCGCGCAGAAGTCGCGCGAAGCGAGTTTTAATTCCACTAAGGTACGATTGATAGTTTGTAGGCGGTGCAGCAGAATTAAAACAACTACTGTTTTAATTCCACTAAGGTACGATTGATAGTCTGTTGGGTCTATCAGGATGAGTTTGTTTTCGAGGGTTTTAATTCCACTAAGGTACGATTGATAGAAGAAAAGGGAGCGCAGATATTTCTTGTAAGACGGAGGGTTTTAATTCCACTAAGGTACGATTGATAGTTCTCACAATAGAGCCTCTTTTTATAGCCCTCAAAAAGTTTTAATTCCACTAAGGTACGATTGATAGAATCCGATGGGGTGGACATTATGAACAGACAAAAGTAGTTTTAATTCCACTAAGGTACGATTGATAGAATTTACGGGGGGCGCATTTTTAGAAAGAGTGTCAGCGTTTTAATTCCACTAAGGTACGATTGATAGTTGCAATTCGTCAACGAAAGAACCGCAAACGACATCGTTTTAATTCCACTAAGGTACGATTGATAGAAGATCCCGGTCGGCTCCAAGATCATAATCTCTACTCGTTTTAATTCCACTAAGGTACGATTGATAGCAAGATAAAGGATGCTCGGACAGGCGTTGAGCGTCGTTTTAATTCCACTAAGGTACGATTGATAGAAAGCTACAACGCTTCAAGGAAAAACTCTTGCTCTCGTTTTAATTCCACTAAGGTACGATTGATAGTTTTAAGATATTATGATGTAATAGACGGCGATACGCCGTTTTAATTCCACTAAGGTACGATTGATAGTGTTGACCAGTTAGTGGGTACTGCTGAAAATCCTCTGTTTTAATTCCACTAAGGTACGATTGATAGATTACGATTGATAGTCCTATAATATGGCTATTGAAGATTTTCTAGGAATGTTTTAATTCCACTAAGGTACGATTGATAGTGTTGACCAGTTAGTGGGTACTGCTGAAAATCCTCTGTTTTAATTCCACTAAGGTACGATTGATAGGGAATTTGTATGGTTATGAGCATGATGTTGAAGAACAGTTTTAATTCCACTAAGGTACGATTGATAGAAATTTCTCATCCATCAGAGCATCGGAGCCAATAGCGTTTTAATTCCACTAAGGTACGATTGATAGACCATCCCGAACCAGGCTCCAACCTTGAGGTATATAATGTTTTAATTCCACTAAGGTACGATTGATAGGACGACGACTCTTCCTTGCATCACGAGGTAATCTCTTGTTTTAATTCCACTAAGGTACGATTGATAGATAACACTTTTATTAGGTGCTCTACTCGTCCAGCTATGTTTTAATTCCACTAAGGTACGATTGATAGATAGCCTGCACTACGTTCTCCGTCAGCTTGCCTCCGTGTTTTAATTCCACTAAGGTACGATTGATAGCCTGCCCCCTCTGTCGAGGACTTAAAGCGCATCACGGGTTTTAATTCCACTAAGGTACGATTGATAGGATATACCGCTATAATGTTACTGTTCTACATCACATGTTTTAATTCCACTAAGGTACGATTGATAGTCCCACGCCTCTTATCTCGGTCGTCGTGGACGGCTACGTTTTAATTCCACTAAGGTACGATTGATAGCGATACCTCTGTTTCCGTTTTTGTCGAAGAGGTAGAGTTTTAATTCCACTAAGGTACGATTGATAGGGAATATCTATTAGGTATTTCATGTGTTCTGAGTTGTTTTAATTCCACTAAGGTACGATTGATAGGTATATAACCGCCTCGTCTATACCGCTCTGCACGAGGGTTTTAATTCCACTAAGGTACGATTGATAGAAGGATTCATAATCAATACAAAATATTAGGGTCCTTGTTTTAATTCCACTAAGGTACGATTGATAGCGTTGAGCAAGATGAGCTTCGCGTCGATGCTCGAGTTTTAATTCCACTAAGGTACGATTGATAGCTCGCAGCGAGCGACAGAAAAGAGAACCTGACAGGCGTTTTAATTCCACTAAGGTACGATTGATAGTGCCTTGACGCCTGTGCGATACTCCGACTCCACCACGTTTTAATTCCACTAAGGTACGATTGATAGTTCTGAGCACAACAAGCACCGAGACGGCTCCGCATCGTTTTAATTCCACTAAGGTACGATTGATAGAAAGAGAGTATAAATATATCGTCAATGACACGAGCGCGTTTTAATTCCACTAAGGTACGATTGATAGATAAGATAGATGGCGTTATAGCTATGCTTGAAGCGTGTTTTAATTCCACTAAGGTACGATTGATAGTTTGCAGAGGTGTACAGCGAAGAGGCGAACACCGAAGTTTTAATTCCACTAAGGTACGATTGATAGCAAAGGGGGCGAAACTAAAGCGAATGTACATAAAGTTTTAATTCCACTAAGGTACGATTGATAGAATTTCTATCGAAATTCTTTCAGATTGCAGGTAAGTTTTAATTCCACTAAGGTACGATTGATAGTGGCGATAAAGGTTATATGATTACCCCCGACGAGCAGTTTTAATTCCACTAAGGTACGATTGATAGCAAACAGGACGCAGAGATCTCTAAGCGCAGCGCGGAGAGTTTTAATTCCACTAAGGTACGATTGATAGCTGGGGACGTACCACAACTGGAGAGACACGAGCGAAGTTTTAATTCCACTAAGGTACGATTGATAGTGTAATCATCCGAAAAATATAAAATAATATGGTAGTGGTTTTAATTCCACTAAGGTACGATTGATAGTAAGCGTTTTAGAAATAACTGATAATGTCGAACAGAGTTTTAATTCCACTAAGGTACGATTGATAGCCGTAAAATTACATGAAAAAAGTGATGCAAACAAAGGGATAGAGAAGAGAAAGAGGGGATAAATTTTAGGGAAAAGTTGTCGTTCTATAATAATAGAAAAAGAGTGGAAGGTCGACAACAACTCTAATAATTTGATAATCAGATTTTATGGAACTATTTCTGAGAGAATTTGGGAAATAAATGCAGGTCAAATGTAGAGATAGACGACAAAGGGAGAATTTTATTCCAATTATCTGATTTATTTTCAGATACTTAATTAAAGAGAATCAAGAATTGGATATGTAGCTCGTATTTGAATATCCTTTTCTAAGATAATAAAATTAAATGTTTAAACAGAAACTTAATGAGTTTAAGAGTAGAAAGAGAGTATAAAAGAAGAGAGTCGCAATGTCAGATAACATTGCGACTCTCTTTGTTTTGTGGAGAATGACGGATTCGAACCGTCGACCCCCTGCGTGCAAGGCAGGTGCTCTAGCCAGCTGAGCTAATCCCCCCTTAAGAGTTAATTATCTCGTTGTTGTCCCTCCAATCCCGCCGGTTGAAGTCCTTTCGTAGTCCCAGGCAGATTTGAACTGCCGACCTCTACAT